>JANMMS010000044.1:0-41947 GCA_031373525.1 Ferruginibacter sp. | reverse complement strand
AGGGTTTAGGGTTTAGGGTTTAGGGTTTAGGGTTTAGGGTTTAGGGTTTAGGGTTTAGGGTTTAGGGTTTAGGGTTTAGGGTTTAGGGTTTAGGGTTTAGGGTTTAGGGTTTAGGGTTTAGGGTTTAGGGTTTAGGAGATTGTAACTAATAAAGATAACAAACAAACTACCTAAAAAACCATTAACCGAATAAACCATTAAACAAATAAACGATTAAACTGTTTTACCACGCTTTGCTGATCTTCCCATTCTCAGCTTTTAAAAAATAGACATGCTTGTTCTCAAAATAATCGGGTCTGAAAGCTTTATTATTGAAAACAGGTTTAAATTGATATTCGCAAAAAATCTTTGAAGCGGAATCATTCAGGTGGCTCATGAAATCGGAAGGGTATTTCATTAACAACCTGGTAAACATCAGCACGGATTCAAAACCTTTGTATGTATAATCTGAAGGGATACCCTTGTATTTTTTCAGGTAAACATCCTGGATCATTTTACTGTTTTTATCTGATTTCTCATTAAAAAAAGGTGAGGTAAAAATAACCGGGAAGTCAACCAGTTTCTTTGACCTGGTAATTGCTTTAAATCCATCCCAGTTTGGCATTCCAATGATCGTTAACGGGTAAGTATTTTTTAAATTATAGGCTTCATTTACAAGTTTGGACGCAAATATTTCGTCCAGGCTTCCGCCAATAATAATATTTTTGCTGTTGCTGTCGAGCCTTGTTTTTAAAATATTAAAATTACTGTCATTGAATTGAATGGTATGAATATCCAGCAGGGGTTTACCATCGGGCTCATTGATCATTTTAAAATAACGGGAAACCTTGTCTTCCTGGTTTCCGGATCTTCGGCAAAGAAAGATCCTGTCTGTGCCGTGATTTTGCAGCATGTAACTATATATTGCTTCGCAATGTGCCTTAAGCGTTGAGTTTACGATCACAAGGAAAGGATTACCGGTTACTCCTGCATCATTTGGGTATGTTGCTGAGATAAAAGGTATGTTATTCTGGTGGGCAAAATTTGACAATTTAAAAAAATCTTCATCTTTTACAGAACCGATCATGAGGTCAAGGCTGTCTAATTTTTTATTGAGGATCAGTGAATCAATGTTTTTAGTAATTGACCGGGTATCATAAATATCTGCATCTAAGTTTCCTTCATAAAAAGGTAAACTATCCAATGCTATTTGAACTCCCTGAACAAAATCAAGTCCCTGTAAAGTAAAACGGGGGAAGTTTCTTCCATACTTATAATAACTTCCGTTAAAAACAGAATCGAGATAAAGCGGAGCAAAGATCCCGACTTTATAAGTTCTTAAAGGAATAGATTTATTCTCCTGTGCCATCAACGGTAAATTGAAAAACACAAGAAACATCAAAACAATACCAATAATTTTTCTTTGCATATTATTAATTATTCAAAACCTAAGAACTATAACCTAAGAACTAAAAACTATAAACTAAGAACTATAAACTTGTATTTCCTACTCCCATTCAATCGTAGCCGGCGGTTTACTACTGATATCATAAACAACCCGGTTAATTCCTTTTACATTATTAATGATCTCATTGGAAACTGTTGCCAGGAATTCATAAGGCAGGTGTGCCCAGTCTGCAGTCATGCCATCGACAGAAGTTACAGCTCTTAAAGCGATTGTAAATTCATAAGTTCTTTCATCACCCATTACACCCACGCTTTTAACAGGTAATAAAATGGTTCCTGCCTGCCATACTTTATCATAGAGATCATATTTTTTAAGACAGGTTGTGTAAATATGATCTGCCTCTTGCAATAACCGTACCTTATCTTCAGTCACTTCTCCCAATATTCTGATGGCAAGTCCCGGGCCCGGAAAAGGATGCCGGAACAGCAATTCCCGTGGAATACCAAGTTCCAGCCCGATCTTTCTTACTTCATCTTTAAATAAAAAACGAAGCGGTTCTACCAATTTCAGTTTCATGGTTTCGGGCAGTCCGCCGACATTGTGATGCGATTTGATCGTTACTGAAGGACCATGTACAGAAACTGATTCTATCACATCGGGGTAAATGGTCCCCTGTCCCAGGAATTCGATATCCTGAATGGTATGTGCTTCCTGGTCAAATATTTCTATGAAACTGTTGCCGATCGCTTTTCTTTTATCTTCCGGTAAGACCTTGCCGGCAAGTTTTGTGTAAAAATGCTCGGAAGCATTTACGCCTTTAACGTTTAGGCCTAACTGCTTGTAAGTCTCTAATACTTCTTCAAATTCATTTTTTCGTAAAACGCCGTTGTCAACGAAAATGCCGAATAGGTTTTTTCCAATGGCCCTGTGAATGAGTGTGGCGGCAACGGTACTGTCAACACCGCCGCTTAAACCCATCACCACTTTGCTGTTGCCTAATAATTTTTTTAAAGATGCAACCGTATCCGTTATGTAATGTGCCGGGGTCCAGTCGCAAACGCATCCGCAAACATGAACTAAAAAATTCTTAAGAATATTTTTTCCTTCTGCGGAATGAAAGACCTCCGGGTGAAACTGGAGGCCGTAAATTTTATCAGCTGATGTATTTTCGCTTTTGAATGCGGCAACCGGTATGCTTTCTGTTGTACCCAGTAATTCAAATCCTTGAGGTAATTTCTGTATGCTGTCGCTGTGGCTCATCCAAACCTGTGAGGTAGCAGGCAATCCTTTTAGCAGGCTATCTTCTTTGGTTATGGTAAACAGGGCACGGCCATATTCCCTTTTATCACTTTTTGCAACCAGGCCGCCATACGCTTTAGCAGTAAGCTGGGCGCCATAGCAAATTCCCAATACCGGAAGTTTAGCTGCCATAGCTTTTACGTCAGGGGCAGGGGCATTTTCTTCGTTAACAGAAAAAGGAGAACCAGATAAAATGATCCCTTTTAACGATGGTTCATAATTTATTTCTTTGTGAAACGGAATGATCTCGCAATAAACATTTGCTTCTCTAACCACCCGGGCTATCAACTGGGTATATTGTGATCCAAAATCAAGAATAACTATCTTTTCTGTCATAAGGCTGCAAAGGTAATATAAGAAAGCAGATACTAGATACCGGATACTAGATTTCAAAATCCAGCATCCAGCATCAAGCATCAAGCATCAAGCATCCAGCATCCAGCATCCAGCAATCCGTTATCAATGGCTTCAATCGCTTACAAAAGGTTTGTTATAGCCGATTATATTATAAATCTTTGTAGAATAAAACAATGTCATGAAAAAAATATTAATGATCATTCTAGCGATTTCAGTTTTGGGAGCCTGTCGTTACAAAAGGGGAAGCGGGAATATCATAACCGAAAAAAGAAACACCGGCAGCTTTACCGGTATTATGGTTGCAGGTGGCTTTGAAGTAGAAGTAAAAAATGGCCCGGTTGATGTTATTGTAGAATCTGATGATAATATCATTAAATACATACGAACGGATGTGGTAAATGGTGTTTTGAAAATAAGGATGGATCAAATAAACCTGAATGATGCACATTTAAAGGTTTATATAACAGCACCTGAGATAAACAATATAAAAACATCTGCATCAGCCAATGTAGAAGCAAAAGATGTTTTAAAGTCTGGCGAAGCTATCCGTTTACATTCTTCCAGCGGTAGCGAAATAAAAGCCGAGCTTGATGCCCCGGATGTATTTGCTGATGCCAGTAGCGGATCACAAATTGATTTATCGGGTAAAACAAGGAATTTTGATGCGGAATCATCCAGTGGGTCAACTGTAAATGCAAATGGACTACTAAGTGAAAACACAACTGCAAGAGTTAGTAGTGGTGCAACAGCGGAAGTTCATGCCAGTTTAACAATGAATGCCACTGCCAGTAGTGGGGGAAATATTAAATACCGTGGTGCCGGCACAGTTAAAAAATCGGTCAGCAGCGGAGGTTCAGTAGAAAAAGAAGGTGAATAGTCTATATCTTTTTTACATAACCTGCTAATAATTAACTCACTTAAAAGGATATAAAGTCATTTCTAGCCGTTACTTGGTTTTGCATTTTTACTTTCAATAATATCTCCCATTTTCAAATTTTCAAATTTTCAAATTTTCAAATCTTCAAATTCTCAAATCTTCAAATTCTCAAATCTTCAAATTGTACTTTATTTCAAAAAAACTTCCTCTAATAGTTTGCTATTTAAAATACTACCCTTACCTTTGCACTCCAAATTAAAAAACGGAATTTTAAAAGTTCTTTATATATGTCACAACGAATCAGAATTAAATTACAGTCTTACGACCACAATTTGGTAGATAAATCTGCTGAAAAGATCGTAAAAACTGTACGCAGTACGGGTGCAGTGGTAACAGGACCTATTCCTTTACCTACGCATAAGAAGATCTTTACTGTATTGCGTTCGCCTCACGCTAATAAGAAAGCACGTGAGCAGTTTCAATTGTGTACGCACAAACGTTTGTTAGACATTTACACCAGCAGCAGCCGTACGGTTGATGCGTTAAGTAAGCTTGACTTACCAAGTGGTGTGGATGTTGAGATAAAGGCTTGATGAACCTCCCGATATTTCGGGAAGGCACCAGGTAAGCTCTTAAAAAGAAAAATATGAACGCCTAACTCCGGTTAATGGAGCGCTGGGCATAAAACAGATACAATGAAAAGTATTATTGGTAAGAAGATTGGCATGACCAGTATCTTTGACACAACCGGCAAACAGACTGCGGTTACGATCATCGAAGCAGGTCCATGTGTAGTCACTCAAAAGAAGACCGTAGAAACAGACGGTTACAATGCACTCCAGATTGCATTTGGTGATAAGAAAGAGAAACACTCCATCAAAGCGGAAGTAAACCACTTCGCAAAAGCTAATACAGCTCCTAAAAAATTCGTTCAGGAAATACGCGATAGCGAATCAGATAAATCACTTGGTGATACCATTACAGTTGACATTTTTGCCGAAGGCGATAGTGTTCAGGTGATCGGTACAACCAAAGGAAGAGGTTTCCAGGGTGTTGTAAAACGTCATGGATTCCATGGTGTTGGCGGACAGTCGCATGGTCAGCATGACCGTTCAAGGGCTCCTGGATCTATCGGTAACTCATCTGATGCAAGCCGTGTATTTAAAGGGATGCGCATGGGTGGTCGTATGGGTCAGGACAGGGTAACTTTGAAAGGCCTGAAAGTGATGAAGGTATTCTCAGAAAAAAATTACATATTAATAAGTGGTTCGGTTCCGGGCCATAATGGTTCAATCGTTTTAATACAGAAGTAATATGCAACTAGATATAATAAATACAAAAGGCGAAAAGACCGGAAGAACGATTGAGTTACCGGATGATATTTTTGGAATTGAACCAAATGATCACGTCATATACCTTGCCGTAAAGCAATACCAGGGAGCTCAGCGCCAGGGATCGCACAAGGTGAAAACGCGTGCTGAAGTAAAAGGTTCTTCCAAGAAACTGCATAAGCAAAAAGGAACCGGTGGTGCCCGTAAAGGTAACCTTCGTAACCCTCTGTACAAAGGTGGTGGTACTATCTTCGGGCCAAAACCTCATGCTTATGATATCAAATTGAACCGTAAAGTAAAGGATCTTGCTAAAATGAGTGCATTGGCTTATAAGGCAAAGGATAATGCGATCATGGTTCTGGAAGATGTTAGTATGGAAGCTCCAAAAACAAAAACATTTACAGGTATTTTGAACAACCTTAACATCGGACGTAAAAAGACCTTGTTCGTTTTACCGGAAGATAACACTAACCTGTACCTGAGTTTGCGTAATGTGCCGGCAGTAAAAGGAACTTTGTTAAGCGATATGAATACGTATGATATTTTAAATGCAAACGTATTGTTGCTTACTGAAAGTACAGCGAAATTGTTTTCAGAAGCTGAAGCTTAATCATCAGGCCAGGCGTGTCAGGTCATTCAAATGGCCAGGCACTTTAAAAGGATTATTAAATAAACAAATTATTAAGACATGAAATTGTCAGACGTATTAATAAAGCCGATCTTATCTGAAAAAGCTAACAAGCAGTCAGAGAAAATGAACCGTTACACTTTTGTTGTAGACAGGAAGGCAAATAAACTGGAGATCAAAAAAGCAGTAGAACAGTTCTATGGTGTTCAGGTGGAAGAAGTAAATACTGCTGTCATTCCTTCCAAACTGAAAGCAAAATATACTAAAGCCGGATTTATTGTTGGCCGTAAGCCTGCAAAAAAGAAAGCGATGGTTACTGTGGCCGAAGGGGAAACAATTGACCTGTACGGAACAGTATAATAAATTTAATAATGAATGGTGGTCAGCACCGCAAAGTTTTGACAATAAATAAAGTAAATTAAAATGGCACTTAGAAAATACAAACCGGTAACAGCAGGAACCAGGTGGAGAATTGGAAATGCATATGCAGAGGTTACAACAAATGTTCCTGAAAAATCTTTGCTTGAACCGCAAAAGAATACTGCTGGAAGAAATGCACAGGGTAGAAGGTCTATGCGTTATATGGGTGGTGGAAATAAAACCATGTACCGTGTAATAGATTTTAAAAGAAATAAGAAAGACATTCCGGCTGTTGTTAAAACAATAGAATACGATCCAAACCGTACTGCATTCATCGCCTTGCTGGCTTATGCAGATGGTGAAAAACGTTACATACTTGCTCCGCAAGGTTTACAGGTAGGGCAAACCGTTATTAGCGGAGATAATGCAGTACCTGAATTGGGAAATGCATTGATGTTAAAGAACATGCCGTTGGGTACCAATGTACACAATATTGAAATGCAGCCCGGCCAGGGAGGTATACTGGTTCGCAGTGCCGGCACTTCAGCACAACTTAGCAATAAGGAAGGTAAATATGCCGTACTTAAAATGCCAAGTGGTGAATTAAGAAAAGTATTGATCAATTGTTATGCTACCGTAGGTGTAAGCAGTAACAGCGACCATAACCTGGAAAGCATGGGTAAAGCCGGCCGCAACAGGTGGAAGGGAATTCGTCCACGTACAAGAGCTGTAGCGATGAACCCGGTTGATCACCCGATGGGTGGTGGTGAAGGAAGGGCATCCGGCGGTCATCCACGTAGCAGAAAAGGAAAGTATGCAAAAGGACAGATCACCCGTACCAGAGGTAAAGGTTCAGATAAGATGATCATACAAAGAAGGAACGGTAAGAAATTGCCTAATAAGTAAGCTAAAAGCTAATAGCTATAAGCTGTTAGTTGGTCTGAATGTAAAAGTAATTATCAATTGTTAAAATATCCTTCTTAAGAAAGGAAAATAAACAGAAAACAAAACAATATGTCTCGTTCGTTAAAAAAAGGTCCTTATATCGAAGCTAAACTTGAAGCAAAAGTGATGGCAATGATCGAAGGGAAAAGTAAAAAAGGTGTTATTAAAACATGGAGCCGCAGAAGTACCATTACACCCGATTTTGTAGGCCAGACTTTTGCAGTTCATAACGGTAATAAATTTATTCCGGTTTATGTAACAGAATTCATGGTTGGTCATAAATTAGGTGAATTTGCCCCAACAAGGCAGTTCAGGGGACACTCAAGTAAAAAGATAGCATAAAAAAAAGTTCAAGAGTTCAAAGAGTTCAATAAGTTCATTTAACTTCTTAAACCTTTTAAACTTCTTAAACCTTTTAAACTAAAAAATAAAATGGAAGCAGTAGCAAAACTTAATAATTACCCTACCTCCCCACGCAAGATGCGTTTGCTTGCAGACCTGATACGTGGATTGAAAGTAGATAAAGCATTGGCAGTATTGGAACATAATCCAAAACACCCGGCAGTGCCATTGCGTAAGCTGGTACTATCAGCGATCAGCAACTGGAAAGCAAAGAATGAAGGTGCCGATGAAACAGCCCTGTTGGTAAAAACAATTATGGTAGATGCTGCCAGGGTTATCAAGCGTATGCGTCCGGCACCACAAGGTCGCGGATACAGGGTAAGGAAACGCAGCAACCATGTTACATTGGTCGTTGACATTGCCGGATCATCTGTAAAGGCATCTAAAATGATGAATGCGGAAGCAGTAGTAACTGAGGAAACTGTTATTGAGAAAAAAGAAACAGCAAAAAAAACTGCCACTAAAAAAGCGGCTCCTAAAAAAGACGCTTCAACAAAAAAAACTAAATAATTAAAAACCGAATATGGGTCAGAAAACAAATCCGATAGGTGCAAGATTAGGAATCATTCGTGGATGGGATAGCAACTGGTATGCACACAAAAAAGATTATGCAAATAAACTGATTGAAGATGATCGTATCAGGAATTACCTGAATGCTCGTATCAACAAAGGTGGGATCTCAAAAATTGTTATTGAGCGTACACTGAATAAGCTGATCGTTACGATACATACATCTAAACCCGGGATCATTATCGGTAAAGGTGGTGGCGAAGTAGACAGGATCAAAGAAGAATTGAAAAAATTATGTGGTAAGGAAGATGTGCAGATAAATATTCTCGAGATACGCAGGCCGGAACTGGATGCAAATATTGTAGCAGATACCATTGCACGCCAGTTGGAAAACCGTATCAATTACAAACGTGCTATTAAAATGTCAATTGCTTCTGCATTACGTATGGGAGCTGAAGGGATCAAAGTTAAAGTTGGCGGACGTTTGGGTGGTGCTGAGATTGCACGTAGCGAAGAGATCAAACAAGGGCGTACCCCGTTACATACTTTACGTATGGATATTGATTATGCAAACGTATTTGCTTTAACGGTTTATGGTAAAATAGGTATTAAGGTTTGGATATGTAAAGGTGAAGTTTTAGGTAAGAGAGATCTAAATCCTAATGTGATTGCCGGAGCAAAAAATGAAGGGCCGGACAGACAGCAAGGTGGATTTGACAGAAGAGATGATCGTGGTGGACGTGGTGGTGACAGGGATAGAAGAGGCGGAGATGATCGCAGAGGCGGTGGTGGTGGTGGCGATCGCAGAGGTGGCGGTGGAGGCGGAAGAAGATAAAATAAAATGTATGATTTTCGGATGTATGATGTATGATTTCATCCGGGATAAAGTTTAAAATAAAATTGTAAAGCTGTTCGATCTAAGAATTCTGAAAATCATAAATCATAGATCTTACATCATAAATTGAAATACGATGTTATCACCAAAAAGAAGTAAACACAGAAAAGCTCAGAGAGGAATGATGAAGGGTAACACCAAACGTGGAGCAACCTTGGCTTTTGGAACCTTTGGATTAAAAGCAATGGATGAGGTTTGGATGAGTGCACGTCAGATTGAAAGTGCTCGCCAGGCAATGACCCGTCATATGAAACGTGAAGGGAATGTGTGGATCCGTATTTTCCCTGACAAGCCTATTACTGCTAAACCTGCTGAAGTGAGGATGGGTAAAGGTAAGGGTAACCCTGAGGGATGGGCTGCTGTTGTTCAGCCGGGAAGAATCTTATTTGAATGCGATGGTGTACCAATGCAGGTTGCTAAAGAAGCATTTGCTTTGGCTGCACAGAAATTGCCAATACAAACAAAATTTGTAGTACGTCACGATTATGAAGCATAAACTGGTTTGAAAAAATGTACGATTTGAAAATGGCCTTCATCTTCAAATTTCCAAATTTCCAAATCTTCAAATTTAAATAAAGATGTCAAAAAAAGTTGATTTTGTAAAAAGCCTTACAGGTATGAGTGAGGCAGATTTAACGGCAAAGATCCGTGAAGATGAATTGCGTTTGAAAAAGTTAAGCTTTGCACATGCAATAGCTCCACTGGAAAACCCGCAAAGTATTCGCTTCCTGAGAAGAGATGTTGCCCGTTTAAAAACAGCATTAAGAAAAATACAAATCGGAGCATAAATAAAAGTTTAAAGTTCAAAAAGTTCAACAAGTTCTATAACTTCTTAAACCTTTTAAACCTCTTGAACCTTTTAAACATAAAAAGAAAATGGAAGCAACAACAACAAACACAGTTGATAGGAATTTAAGGAAGATCAGGGTAGGCGTAGTATCCAGTAATAAAATGGATAAAACGATCACTGTAAATGTAGAGCGTAAGATCAAACATCCGCTTTATGGTAAGTTCCTTAAAAAGACAACTAAGTTTCATGCACATGACGAAAAAAATGAGTGCAGCATTGGCGATACCGTAAAAATTATGGAAGCTCGTCCGATGAGTAAAACAAAGCGTTGGAGATTGGTAGAAGTTGTGGAGAAAGTGAAGTAAGATGTATGATGTATGATATCAGATATATGATTTAATCTGCTTTCATTTTACATTATCAAATAAATTAAACACTGGTTTAGATGTATCGATATCATATATCATACATCATAAATCAAAAATAATAAAAAAATGATACAGCAAGAGAGCAGACTAAACGTAGCGGATAACAGCGGTGCCAAACAAGTACTATGTATTCGTGTACTGGGTAATAGCGGACAGGATTATGCCAAAATAGGTGATAAGATCGTAGTAACGGTAAAAGATGCCATGCCTGCTGGTGGTATTAAAAAAGGTACAGTAAGTAAAGCGGTAATTGTTAGAACCAAAAACAAATTGCGTCGCAAAGATGGTTCTTATATACGTTTTGATGACAATGCTGTTGTATTACTAAACAATGCCGACGAACCAAGAGGTACCCGTATTTTCGGACCGGTAGCTCGTGAGTTGAGAGATAAAGGTTACATGAAGATCATCTCATTGGCTCCGGAAGTATTATAAAAAGATACAAGCTATTAGTTACAAGCTATAAGCAGGAAATATAAAATTAAAAGAACAAGCTAACGGCTAACCGCTAATAGCTAAAAGCAAAAAAAATGAATACAAGATTTAAACCAAAGTTCAACATTAAAAAGGGAGACCAGGTAGTAGTAATTACCGGTGAGGATAAAGATCTGAAGAAGCCACGCAAAGTGTTGGAAGTGATATTGGAAAAAAGCCGTGTATTGGTTGAAGGTGTAAATATCGTAACCAAACATACAAAACCCACCGCACAAAATACAAAAGGTGGAATTCAAAAAATAGAAGCACCTATTGCTATCAGTAATGTGATGTTATGGGATTCTAAATCAGGTAGCGGAAGTAAAGTTAAACTTTCGCGTGATAACGGTAAATTAGTAAGAACAGCTAAAAAATCAGGGGAGGTAATCAAGTAATGAGTACAACAACAAATAACCCAAGATTAGCAGATAAGTACAAAAAAGAAGTTGTACCTGCTTTAATGAAAAAATTCAGTTACAAAACTGTAATGCAGGCTCCAAGGCTTACCAAGATCTGTTTAAATCGTGGTGTGAACGGAGCTGTAACAGATAAGAAACTGATCGATATTGCTATTGATGAACTTTCTAACATTACCGGTCAGAAAGCAGTATCTACCATGTCAAAAAAAGATATATCTAATTTTAAACTTCGTAAGAACATGCCAATCGGTGCAAGAGTTACCTTACGCGGAGTTAAAATGTATGAATTCTTAGACAGGCTGGTATCGGTATCACTGCCACGTGTACGTGATTTTAAAGGGATCAATGATAAAGCATTTGATGGTCGTGGTAACTATACATTGGGAGTAACTGAGCAGATTATTTTTCCAGAGATCGACATTGACAAGGTGAATAAGATCACTGGTATGGATATAACTTTTGTAACAACTGCAGGTACCAATGAAGAAGCTTTTGAATTATTAAAAGAATTGGGTATGCCTTTTAAAAACGTTAAAAAAACAGACAATTAAAATATGGCAAAGAAATCAATCATAGCCAGGCAGGCAAAGCGGGTAAAGATCGTTGCAAAATATGCTGAAAAAAGAGCAGCACTTAAAGCAGCAGGCGATTATGCTGCATTAGACCTTTTACCGAAAAATGCTTCACCGGTTCGTTTAAAGAACCGTTGTCAGCTTACCGGAAGGCCCAGAGGTTATATACGTCATTTTGGAGTTAGCCGTATCATGTTCAGAGACATGGCATTGGCCGGAAAAATTCCTGGTGTAACTAAAGCCAGTTGGTAAAAAAAATGCCGATACTGGATATCAGATACTGGATAAACTTTTCAAATTACTAGGCTCTTATCCAGCTACCAGCATCCAGGATCAAGCATCCAGCGAAGGATATCGCATTGTAAAAAATTATTAAATCAATTAACAGACATAACAATGGTTACTGATCCAATTGCAGATTATTTAACAAGAATTCGTAACGCACAAATGGCTAATCACCGTATTGTAGAAATACCTGCTAGCAATTTGAAAAAGCGTATCACTGAAATTCTGTATGATAAAGGCTACATATTAAAATACAAATTTGAAGACGATAGTAAACAAGGTGTGATCAAGATTGCACTTAAATATGATCCGTCTACAAAATTACCTGTCATACAAAGTCTTGAAAGAGTGAGTCGCCCGGGTTTGCGTTCCTATTCAAAACCGGAAGATTTTAAACGTGTGAAGAATGGTTTGGGCGTTGCTATTATCTCTACATCTAAAGGTGTAATGACAGATAAAGAAGCAAAAGCGCATAATGTAGGTGGTGAGGTTCTTTGTAACATATTCTAATTTGATGATTAGATGATTTGAAAATTTGAAGATGGTTTTCAAATCACAACATAAGATTGAATTAAGCTTTCTATACATAGCTGACCGCAATCAAACCCCATTTTCAAATTAACAAACTAACAAATTTTCAAATTTTCAAATTAAAAGAAAATGAGTCGTATAGGAAAAAAACCGGTAGATGTTCCAACAGGAGTTACTTTTTCTGTTAGTGCAGATAATATGGTTACAGTTAAAGGTCCCAAGGGAGAATTGAAACAGGCAATTGACAGGGATATTAAAGTAGAACTGAAAGATGGTAAAATAGAATTTACCCGTCCAACTGACCAGATACGCCACCGTGCTATGCATGGTTTGTATCGTTCATTGATCAGTAATATGGTTACAGGTGTAACGGAGGGATATAAGAAACAACTTGAATTGGTGGGTGTGGGTTTTAAAGCTGCAAACCAGGGTAATTTACTTGACCTTGCTTTAGGATATTCCCATAATATCATTTTTGAGATACCCAAAGAATTATCTGTTAAAACAGAACAGGAAAAAGGTAAGAATCCGATGATCATTTTTGAAAGCATCGATAAACAACTGATCGGCCAGGTTTGTGCCAAGATACGCAGCCTTCGTAAGCCAGAACCATACAAAGGTAAAGGTGTGAAATTTGCAGGCGAGGTGTTGAGGAGAAAAGCAGGTAAATCAGCCGGTAAGTAAGAATTTGAAAATTTGAAGATTTGAAAAAGTGCTGATGTAGTTTATTTCAATCTTAATCTTCAAATCTTCAAATCAAATAATTTTCAAATCCTTCCCCGGCAGAATCGGGGAAATAAATAAAAGAAGATGAGTAATAATAAATCAAGTGCAAGACAAAACATCAGGTATCGTATCCGTAAAAAGATAAGTGGTAGTTCATCTATACCCCGTCTTACTGTTTTCAGAAGCAACAGTGATATTTATGCACAATTGATAGACGATAACAGTGGTACGACCATAGCTGCAGCTTCATCCAGGCAAAAGGATATTAATGCACAGAAAGCGCCTAAAATTGAAAAAAGTAAAATGGTTGGGGAGTCCCTTGCAAAAAAAGCTGTTGAATTAGGCGTAAAAAAAGTAGTATTTGACCGCAGTGGTTATATCTATCATGGTCGCATAAAGGCAGTAGCTGATGGCGCAAGAGAAGCAGGTTTAGAATTCTAATATTTAATATCAAATCTTAAATAGGTTTAAATGTCAAACATAATTGCAAATAAAATGAAGGCTGGTGACCTGGAACTAAAAGAAAAAGTAGTTTCAATCAACCGTGTTGTAAAAACAACCAAAGGTGGTCGTGCTTTCAGCTTTTCAGCGTTGGTTGTAGTGGGTAACGGCGCAGGTGTAGTTGGTCATGGATTGGGTAAGGCTAAAGAAGTACAGGAAGCCATTACCAAAGGAATTGAAGATGCAAAAAAGAACCTGATAAAAGTTCCTATTATGCATGGTACGATACCTCATGATCAGTTAAGTAAAGACGGCGCAGCCAAGATATTGCTTAAGCCTGCTTCACATGGTACCAGTGTTATTGCCGGAGGTAGTATGCGTGCTGTTTTGGAAGCAGTTGGCCTTACAGATGTACTGGCAAAGAATTTGGGTTCTGCCAATCCTCATAACGTTGTTAAAGCAACCATCAAAGCACTGGCAACTTTACGTGAACCAATTGCCATTGCAAAAACACGTAATGTTTCATTAAAGAAAGTATTTAACGGATAATATAAATGTATGATGTTAGATTTTTGATGTATGATTTTTAGAACACATCATAAATCATAGATCATAAATAATAAATTGAATAGTGTTATGAAAAAAATTAAAGTAACCCAGGTAAAAAGTGTAATCGACCGGTCTGAACGCCAGAAGCGTACTATGATTGCATTGGGTTTAAAGAAAATGAATGCTTCGGTTGAAGTAGAAGCAACTCCACAAATTTTGGGTATGGTAACGAAAGTTCATCACCTGGTTAAAGTGGAAGAAATGTAATTTGAAGATTTGAAAATTTGAAGATGTGTTAATAATAACACACAATCAAATTTCCGGAAACAAAATATTCAAATCATCAAATCATCAAATTTTCAAATTAAACAGCGAGGGGTGATACCCCGTAAGTCTAAAATCAAATAAAATGAATTTACACACTCTCAAGCCTGCAAAAGGCGCAACACACAAAGAAAAACGTATTGGCCGTGGTGAGGCAAGCGGTAAGGGCGGAACATCTACGAAAGGTAATAAAGGTGGACAAAGCCGTGCAGGTTATAAAAGTAAAAAAGCACATGAAGGTGGACAGATGCCTATTCAACGTCGTGTTCCAAAACGTGGATTTACCAATATCAACAGGGTTGAATACAAAGTTATAAACATTGGACAAATAGATCAATATGCTGAAAAGTATGGTATAACAGAATTCAATCACCAGAACTTATATATCAATAGTCTGATAAGCCAGTTTGATAATATCAAGATTTTAGGTAATGGAGAGGTAAAGGGGAAATTTTCTTTCAAGGTAAATGCCATTAGTGAAAAAGCGAAAGCTGCCATTGAAGCTACCGGCGGTACTGTGGAAATAGTGAAATAAAATCCCGATATTTGCCCACGCATAAAAAATATGCGTGTTTTTAATTATAGCGCACACATTTAAATCGATTTAATTCTGTGAAGAAATTTCTTACAACACTGAAAAATATCTGGAGCATTGAAGAGCTGCGTAATAAAATAATTTTTACACTGGTATTGTTATTTATTTACAGGCTCGGTTCTTTTATTGTTCTACCAGGTATCGATCCTAATAAATTAGCTAATCTTCAAAGCAGTACCCAGGGTGGTATGCTTGGTTTGCTTGATGCATTTGTTGGAGGCGCTTTTTCTAAAGCGTCCATTTTTGCATTGGGGATCATGCCCTATATTTCTGCTTCTATCTTTATGCAGTTGATGACCATCCTGGTTCCTCAAATGGCAAAAATTCAAAAAGAAGGTGATAGCGGAAGAAAGAAAATCAATCAGTGGACACGATACCTGACAGTTATTGTAACCGCTTTCCAGGCAGCTGCATATATTGGTTATTTGAAAAGCCCGGCAAATGCAGAAGCGTTGATTAGCGCATATGGTAATTTTTTCTGGATCTCAACTGTAATTATTTTAACTGTTGGTACTTTATTCGTAATGTGGCTTGGTGAAAAAATAACGGATAAAGGCTTGGGAAATGGTACATCACTGATCATTATGATCGGAATCCTTGCACGGCTTCCACAAGCATTTGGACAGGAGTGGGCAGCCAGGATAGCACAGAGAGGTGTTGGAGGGTTATTGATCATGCTTGTTGAAATTCTTTTCCTGATTGGAGTTATTATGGGGCTGATTTTACTGGTACAGGGTACAAGAAAAGTTCCTGTAAATTATGCCAAGCAAATTGTTGGTAACCGCCAGGTTGGAGGGGCAAGGAATTTTCTTCCATTAAAAGTAAATGCCGCAGGTGTTATGCCGATCATTTTTGCTCAGGCGATCTTGTTTTTACCTACCATTTTTACGGGGTTTACAGGAGAAGGTTGGGCACGGTATTTTACCGACCATACGAACATTGTTTACATGATTGTTTACTCAACTTGTGTTATCGCATTTACATTTCTTTATACTGCTTTGATATTTAATCCTAAACAAATGGCAGATGAATTAAAAAGGAATAATGGTTTCATACCGGGTGTAAAACCCGGGCAGCCAACAGCAGATTATATCGGAACGATCATGGATAGGATCACTTTACCGGGTGCAGTATTACTTGCATTTGTTGGAATTTTACCAGGCCTGATCCAGTTGATATTTAATATGTCGCAGAATTTTGCTACTTTCTTTGGAGGTACATCATTGCTGATCATGGTGGGCGTTATCCTGGATACGTTGCAGCAGATTGAAACACAACTATTGATGCGTCAATATGATGGATTGATGTCTTCAGGAAGATTACAGGGCCGTCAGGCAGTAGCTTCCGGAATGTAACAATCTGTTTCTGATAGAGAAAATACAACTATAAACTTTTAATAACCCTAACGAACCAATCGTTGGGGTTTGTTTTAATTACGATAAGAATTAATTTATAAAATAAATGATTCAATATAAGACACGGGAAGAAATTGCCATAATGCGGGAAAGCTGTCTGCTGGTAGGCGGTGCACATGCGGAAGCCGTTAAAATTATGAAGGCAGGAATAACCAGTATGAAGCTGAATAATATTGTTGAAGAATTTATTAAAGATAATGGTGGAACCCCTTCTTTTAAAAATTACAATGGTTTCCCTTATGCTACCTGCATCTCAATGAATGAAGCGGTCGTACATGGTTTCCCGTCAAATGAACTTATCAGGGATGGAGATATCATTTCACTTGATATTGGTGTTTATAAGAACGGTTTTCATGGCGATAGCGCCTATACCTACGCGGTAGGGGAGATATCAGCTGAAGTAAAACAATTATTGAAAGTGACAAAAGAATCATTATATATTGGTATTGAAAAAGCCAGGCAGGGAAATCGTGTCGGGGATATTGCCAATGCGATACAGGAATACACAGAAAAAAAATATGGGTACGGCGTTGTCAGAGAATTGGTTGGCCATGGTTTAGGAAGAAAATTGCATGAAGATCCGCAAGTGCCAAACTATGGAAAAAAGGGAACAGGTGCAAAATTAAAAGAAGGAATGGTGCTGGCTATTGAGCCAATGATAAACCTTGGGGTGAAAGATGTGATACACCTGGATGATGGGTGGACCGTATTAACAAAAGACCATAAGATTTCTGCACATTTTGAACATGATGTTTGTATTACTAAAGGAGAGCCTGATATATTATCTTCTTTTATTGATATTGAAACTGCAGAGAAGGCGAATCCTAACCTGACCTGGAGTTATTAATTTAGTTCATAGTTCATAGTTCATAGTTCATAGTTCAATAGATACTTTAAGCATTGTAATTTATATCATAGTTTTTGGTTTTGACTTTTCACTTTTGAATTTCTTATATGCCTAAAAAAAAACTTGTAGTGATCGGTGGTGGAGCTGCAGGTTTTTTTTGTGCGGTAAATGCTGCCAGGCTAAATCCACAACTTCACGTAATTTTATTAGAGAAGACTTCCAGGCTTTTAAGTAAAGTAAAAGTAAGTGGTGGCGGGCGTTGTAATGTTACGCATGCCTGCTTTAGCATTGCAGATATGATCAAAAAATATCCTCGTGGCAGCTCATTTCTAAGAAAAGCTTTTCATCAGTTTTTTACAACAGATACCATCGCTTGGTTTAATGAAAGAGGGGTAGAACTCAAAATAGAAACAGACGGACGCATGTTCCCTGAAAGTAATTCTTCTCAAACCATTATTGATTGCCTGCTAAATGAAGCGAATAAATATCATGTTGAGATAATGATGAGTGCAACTGTGAAATCGATCAATAAAAAAACAGCAGGCTGGGAATTGATGTTGAACAATAAAAATATTTCTGCTGATTATGTTTGTATTGCCAGTGGCGGTTATTCCAAACCGGAACAGTTTGATTGGATCAGAGAAACAGGGCATTCAATAGAGATCCCGGTACCTTCTTTGTTTACCTTTAATATTCCGAAAAACAATATCACTGATTTGATGGGTATTTCATTAGAGAATGTAACTGTTAAGATCACTGGAACGAAACTTCAGGAAAGTGGCCCTCTATTGATAACGCATTGGGGACTGAGCGGTCCTGCAGTTTTAAAATTATCAGCATGGGGCGCAAGGGAACTTGCATTAAAAAATTATGATTTCAAAATTTCCCTAAACTGGTTGCCGCTATATAATGAGATCAGTTTAAGAGAAAAGATGCAGAAACTGAGATTTGAAATGGCAGCGCAAAAAATAAATAATCGAAATCCGTTTAATTTACCTGCCCGGTTGTGGGAATATTTTATAAGTACAGCCGGGATAAGTAATGAAACCCGATGGGCAGACCTTCCTGCAAAAGAACAAAACAAGCTTGTAAAAATTTTATGTACCCAGGAATTTGAAGTAAAGGGAAAAACAACTTTTAAGGAGGAATTCGTTACAGCTGGTGGTATTCATTTAAATGAGATTGATGTAAATACCATGCAAAGTAAAATAATACCGGGTTTGTATTTTGCCGGAGAGATAATGGATGTTGACGGGATAACAGGTGGGTTTAATTTTCAGAATGCCTGGACAACGGGGTGGATCGCAGCGAGGGGAATAGTTAATAATGTATGATATTTGATGTATGATTTATGAAGTGTTAAGCAATCTGTAAATCTGAATCCTTGATCATACTTTCTATCGCATAAATCATACATCTTACATCATATATCATACATACTGTGTATCTTTCGAACCGGCATGAAAAAAATTGACAAATACATTTTAGGAAAATACCTATCGAGTTTTTTCTTCTGCCTGTTATTATTAACAGTTATCGTTGTTGTGGTGGACATCAGTGAAAAAACAGATGATTTTGTAAGATCTAAATTGTCAGCTACTCAGATCATTACCGATTATTATTTAGGATTTATTCCGCGTATAGATGCAATGCTATTCCCGCTATTTGTATTCATTGCTGTAATATTCTTCACATCTAAAATGGCAGGCCGTTCGGAAATTATAGCTATTCTCAGCAGTGGTGTCAGCTATCGGAGATTTTTATTGCCTTATGTTATCGGCGGACTTATGCTATCAGCGATGCTTTGGGCGGGTTATCAATATGTTGTTCCAAATGCAAACAGGAAATGGGGTGATTTTGAAAAAAAGTATATTGACGGCCCGGGAGTTCCCGGAACAACGAGTGGATCTTATAAACAATATATTTATTTCCGAATTGATTCAAATACATATGCAACGATCAAGGGTTATGATACTGTCTCAAAAACAGGAAATAATTTTGCAATACAAAAGTTCATCAATAATAAAATGGTCTATAACCTGCGGGCCTTAAATTTTAATTGGGATTCAGCTTCACGAAGATGGGCATTAAATAATGTGTTGGAACGTACCATAAATGAAATAACTGAAACGGTCACAAGAACCGATAAAAAATTTGAATTGTATAATTTCAAGCCTTTAGATCTGCGAAAGGACGATTATTTAAAAGACCAGATGACAACACCTGACCTTGATAATTTTATTAAACTGGAAAAAATGAGGGGTTCAGAAATGCTGAATACTTTACAGGTAGAAAGGTATAACAGAGATGCCATACCGGTTTCTGTTCTTATTTTAACCATAATTGGTGCTGTACTGGCTTCAAAAAAAGTAAGAGGAGGCAGTGGTTCCCACCTTGCCCTTGGAGTTGTTATAAGTGTTTTATATATCTTGTTCAGCAGGTTTTCTGTTGTTTTCGCCACTAAGGGCGATTTTACGCCCTGGCTTGCTTCATGGACACCCAATATCCTTTTCGGCATCCTTGCATTCTATCTTTATAAAATTGCTCCTAAATAAATCAATTTTGCCATTTTATATCTCAACTTTCTTTTAAAACTTTTGTTTAACAGGTATACTCATCGTAATTTTAGGCACGTTTTATTGCTGCAAAATGGGATGCTGTAAAAGTGAGCCCCGGTCAAACCGGGATTACCAGGCACATCTATGTTGAGTAAGAGAATATACTTTTCCAAAAATAAAATATCAACTTTTATCATACAACAACATTACAATGGGGATCATTAAAGAAAGGTTCAAAGAAAAGGCCGATAAAGTAGCCATAGAGATCAAGGATCTGTTAAAAGAACATGGAGAA
This sequence comes from Ferruginibacter sp., assembly GCA_031373525.1. Classification (GTDB taxonomy): domain Bacteria; phylum Bacteroidota; class Bacteroidia; order Chitinophagales; family Chitinophagaceae; genus Ferruginibacter. Next base: position 21,707 of record JANMMS010000044.1, on the reverse strand, counting down.
AAGAAAATAGGTGAAGTTACCTTAAGCCAGATTTACCAGGGTATGCGAGGTATTACCGGCTTGGTTTCTGAAACATCTTTGCTGGATGCACAGGATGGAATTCGTTTCAGGGGATATACTATACCTGAATTAAGAGAGAAACTGCCTAAAATAAAAAATGGTACAGAACCTTTACCGGAAGGTTTATTTTATCTGATGCTGGTTGGTGAACTGCCTAGTGAAGAAGATGTTCAACACCTGAGCAGTACCTGGCAGCGCAGAAGCCATGTACCCAATCATGTGTTTACCACCATTGAGGCTTTACCGGTAAATACACACCCCATGACTCAGTTTGTAGTTGCTATCATGGCATTACAAACTGAAAGCCATTTTTCGAAAAGATATGCTGCGGGTATGAGTAAAAAAGATTATTGGGATGCTGTGTTTGATGATACTATGGATCTGATTGCCCGCCTGCCAAGAGTAGCTGCGTATATATATAGACGTAAGTATAAGAATGGAGAGCATATACAACCAAACGGGTTGCTCGACTGGGCCGGAAATTTTGCCCATATGATGGGATATGATGATGAAGGATTTAAAGAACTGATGCGTTTGTACATGACTATTCACGCCGATCATGAGGGTGGAAATGTTTCTGCGCATACAACACACCTCGTAGGTTCTGCTTTAAGTGATCCTTACCTGAGCCTCGCAGCCGGAATGAACGGACTGGCCGGCCCATTGCACGGATTGGCAAACCAGGAAGTGATCAAATGGATATTCGAATTAAGGGAAGAGATCGGTTCAGATGCACCAACTAAAACTCAGATTGAAGAGTATGTGAAAAAAACACTGAGCGAAGGAAAAGTAGTTCCGGGATATGGCCATGCCGTATTAAGGCAAACCGATCCCCGTTTTACCGCCCAAATGGAATTTGGGAAAAAACACATGCCGGATGATCCGTTGGTACAAACTGTATGGAATATTTATGAAGCCGTACCTCCTGTATTAAAATCAATCGCAAAAATTAAAAATCCATGGCCAAATGTAGATGCACATAGCGGTGCCTTACTGGTTCATTATGGCATGGTGGAATATGAATTTTACACCGTACTTTTTGGTGTGTCAAGATCTTTGGGTGTATTGGCAAGCCTTTGCTGGGACAGGGCACTGGGCTTCCCGTTGGAAAGGCCTAAATCTGTAACAACGCCTTTGGTGAAAGCATGGTTGGAAGGGAAAGATGAGATATGGGAAGGATGATTGTAATGGATAATTGATAATTATTTAATTTATATTTTAAAGCGCTGAATATTCCGGCGCTTTTTTTTGAAATACATTTTGATGCATAGAGGAATGAAATTATATTTGCAATCCTAATTTGGGGTTAGCTCAGTTGGCTAAAGCGTTCCGATGATAATACCGAAATAATCGGCACAGGTAGGGAAGGTCGTGGGTTCTAAATAGAAAATGAAAAATTAATGGGGGGTTAGCTCAGTTGGCTAGAGCGCTTGCATGGCATGCAAGAGGTCGTCGGTTCGACCCCGATACTCTCCACAAGGGCTCACAGTAGTGAGCCTTTTTTATGTCATTTTATGTTTACATATTATATTCTTCAGGTCTTGATCAATATTATGTTGGTCATAGTAAAGATTTGGAGGACCGAATTTTTCGGCATACAAATTCGGGTAGCAAATCAACTAAAAAAGCAAATGATTGGGTTATAAGATACACTGAGAAATTTGAGTTGAGACAAGAAGCCATGCATAGAGAACGGGAGATTAAAAATAAAAAGAGCAAAAGATATATTGAATGGTTGATTAGCTCAGTTGGCTAGCGCGTCCCGAATGCTTTCGGGAAGGTCGTCGGTTCGACCCCGATACTCTCCACTTAATACCAGAAAAGGGTTTCAGCAAAAAAACTGAAACCCTTTTTTATTGTAAGGTTTAAAAATGGGTTAGACATTCTTTATACAGTAATACATTTTACGTTTACGTTCTACATCTATAAAAAAAAGAGCCCCATTACTGGAGCTCTTTAAAATATCAAAAAGTGGGTTTGTCTTTAATTTGTTTTTATCACTTTCAATACTTTTCTTTCATTGCCCTGCATTACTTCTATAAAGTATGTGCCGGCTTTCCAATTCTGACCTAGTTGGTTGTATTTATTTGCATCAACCTTTGTATTCTTCTGGATCAACCTTCCATAAACATCATTTACGGTCATTGTAACCGGTATACCTTTCTTTGCAGAAATGGCAACCTCGAAAAATGAAGTTGTTGGATTAGGCATAACTGTTGCATCTAATGTAGCTGCCGTAGTTTCAACAAATGTTGGCACTCCGCGTGTGTATGTAGGGGCAACGCATCCAGGGGTACAATTACCAAGGAAGTCACCATGACTCAGGTGTTCTTGTACAGCATTCTGATCGATGCAGATCTTCACACATGGGTTACTTGCACTATTTGTTCTATGGCAAACAGTAACTTTGGCGTTATTGCTGTTTCCTGCAAAGCATCGAACATCTTCTGCATGGATTTTTGTTGAATCCAGGTATTTACATCCCTTCGAATCGGTTACTGTAATGTAAATTGTTGCATCCTGCATTAGTGTAACATCTAAAGAATAGCCGGTTGCCGAAGTGATCGTATTGGTTGAAGTAGAACCGGGCTTCCTGGTATTTGGACTAGTTGTTGATACACAAGTGATATTACTATCTAAACTTGTATTTGCACCACGTGTCCATATTTCATCACCAGAACTGTTAACCAGGTTACAATTGATCGGCCTGTTCATGGTATAGGCTACTGTGTATGGTCCGGTTCCGCCACTAGGCTTCGTTGTTATCTTTGCCAGTTGATCCAGGGTAAATCCAAAATATAGAACCGGGTTATTATTTGTTACAGTTGCACCCAACGTTGCATCTCTTTTTACGGTAAATGAGCAATTGGCAGTATTGCCAGCAAGGTCAGTCGCTGTGTAAGTGATCGTAGTGGTACTGCCATTTGCAAATGTAGATCCAGGTGCAGGGCCTGATCTCGATATTGTCCAACCTGAACAATTATCATTTCCTGTTGGTACTGCCCATGTTGCTGTACTTTGACAGGCAGACAATACAATATTACCAGGACAAGTAATTGTTGGAGCTGTAATATCTTTCGCAGTCAGTGTTACAGTCTTCACATCGGTTAAACCAGCACCATCTGTTGCAGTTACCGTCACAGCAACAGTTCCGTTGTGTGATGATGAAACCACTGTGCCGGCTGCTGGACTCTGTGCTATACTTACAGTACAATTATCTGTTGCAGTTCCTCTAACATCAGGAACAACTATAGAACATGAACCATTCAGATTCACATCCTGATCTGCTCCGGCAGTAAGAGCTGGTGCAGAAACATCCTTAGCTGTTAGTGTTACAGTTTTTACATCAGTTAAACCTGCTCCATCTGTTGCGGTTACTGTTATACTGATGGTGCCATTGTGTGAAGAAGAAACTACATTACCAGCAGCAGGACTCTGTGCTATGCTTACTGTACAATTATCAGTTGCAGTTCCTCTAACATCCGGAACAATTATAGAACATGAACCATTCAGATTCACATCCTGGTTTGCTCCTGCTGTAAGAGCTGGTGCAGAAATATCCTTCGCAGTTAATGTTACATTTTTTACATCAGTTAAACCAGCACCATCTGTTGCAGTTACTGTAACAACAACATTTCCGTTGTGTGATGATGAAACCACATCACCAGCTGCAGGGCTTTGTGCTATACTTACAGTACAATTATCTGTTGCAGTACCTCTAACATCCGGAACAACTATAGAACATGAACCATTTAGATTCACATCCTGGTTTGCTCCAGCTGTCAGTGCCGGTGCAGTCACATCTTTAGCTGTTAATGTTACAGTTTTTACATCAGTTAAACCAGCACCATCTGTTGCAGTTACCGTCACAGCAACAGTTCCGTTGTGTGATGATGAAACCACTGTGCCGGCTGCTGGACTCTGTGCTATACTTACAGTACAATTATCTGTTGCAGTTCCCCTAACATCAGGTACCGTTATTGAACATGAACCGTCAAGATTCACATCCTGGTCTGCTCCAGCTGTCAGTGCCGGTGCAGTCACATCTTTAGCTGTTAGTGTTACTGTTTTTACATCAGTTAAACCTGAGCCGTCTGTTGCAGTTACGGTTACACTGATAGTCCCATTGTGTAAAGATGATACCACTGTGCCAGCTGCAGGGCTTTGTGTTATGCTTACCGTGCAATTATCTGTTGCAGTTCCTCTAACATCAGGGATCGTTACTGAACATGAACCGTCAAGATTCACATCCTGGTCTGCTCCAGCTGTCAGTGCCGGTGCAGTCAGATCTTTAGCTGTTAGTGTTACTGTTTTTACATCAGTTAATCCTGCAGCGTCTGTTGCAGTTACTGTAACAACAACATTTCCGTTGTGTGATGATGAAACCACATCACCAGCTGCAGGGCTCTGTGCTATACTTACAGTACAATTATCTGTTGCAGTTCCTCTAACATCCGGAACAACTATAGAACATGAACCATTTAGATTCACATCCTGGTTTGCTCCTGCTGTTAGAGCTGGTGCAGAAATATCCTTCGCTGTTAATGTTACTGTTTTTACATCAGTTAAACCTGCGCCATCTGTTGCAGTTACCGTCACAGCAACAGTTCCGTTGTGTGCAGATGAAACCACTGTGCCGGCTGCAGGACTTTGTGTTATACTTACCGTGCAATTATCTGTGGCAGTTCCTCTAACATCAGGTACTGTTAAAGAACATGAACCATCCAGGTTCACATCCTGGTCTGCTCCTGCAGTAAGTACCGGTGTTTCGTTGTCAGTAACAATTACATCAAATGTACAGGAAGAAGTACCACAACTGTTTGTTGCTGTTGCGGTAACTGTTGTTGTTCCAACATTAAAAATAGTTCCGGGATCTTTTGAATAAGTAATAACGGGAGAAGTGCCTGTTGCCGTTGCAGCAAATGAAACAGTGGCTCCACAAATACCTGCATCGTTATTTACATTAATATTTGCAGGGCAGGTTATAACCGGGCTCACACAACAAGGAGCTACATTTATTGTTAAACTCACCGTTGTTGTAGCTGGTGTTGGATTGAAATTATCTGTAGCAGTATATGTAATTGTATTACTACCTTCATTACATGGAGTTCCTGTGATGGTAACTGTTGCAGTTGAAACTGCACCACTTGTAGTGGAAACAGTTGTGTTGCAAAGACCTCCGGTATTAACAGTAGTTGAAACGGACTGGCCTACTTCCGGAGGGTTAAATGATAGGGTAAATGTTTTTGTTTCACCACAGGCAAGGTTAACTATATTTCCAGGAGGCACCCCGTTAACAGACGGTGGTTGATTAACAGCATTGGAAACGTTGAATGTGAAACATTCATTATCAAGATAGTTTATTCCATCTGTATTTCCACCACCACCGTCATAAACATCACTATTCAATCCGAATCTTCCAATCTGTACATAATTAATACTGTTTCCTTTGTTTACACCAACGGTTGCAGGTGTTCCGCCAAATCCGCCAACTCCGCCAGATACATCTCCTGTTGTCCACTGCATGTCTTTATAATAAAAAGCCACATTGTTACCAATGCCTATTATAGGATCATTGCCATTGGTAATTATTACCTCGAAAGTATTGAGCTTATCTGATTTATTATTGTAGTATCCTACATTTTCATATGTTACTATCACGTTGGTAGGATTGATCTTATATTTTACTTTGCCACTTGCAACCGGTCGTGTATCTACATCAGACCAAAATGGTGCAACCATTGGTACGTTAAAAGGGAAGCCTGATGCCGTATAAGGAGTATATGCTCCTGTAAAAGTCAGATTTCCGTTGTTGTTGATCCAAACCTGTGTGTAATTGGTTCCATAGAGATTAAATGGGAAAGCTAAAGCAAATGGGCCAATCGAGCCGTCATCATTTCCGGCAAAAGTGGTAAAGGTACCATCACTCGGTAACCAGCAGGTACTGGTCGCCTGTCTGCCAGTAATCGTTACCGGCGAGCCTGGCAATGTATAATTATAATCACTGTTTTGAATGCTTCTGCCAGATGATCCGGGTGAAGCATTAGATAATTTCAGTGAGTCATACCCAGGTGTATTGGATGGATCTGTTACAGTTTGTGCCAGTATTTTTGTAGGCACCAAACTTGTAATGATAAAAATAGCAATAACAGAGAATGCTATTATCATCTTTTGGTTTAATTTACTCATTTTATTGTATTAAGGGTTAAAAAATGGTTTATAATCAAAATAAATATTTCCACGCCAGCATTGGAATAATTCAAAATAAAATTCTTAATTAATTCATTAAGAAGAATTAAATTCTCTAATGTAATTAATATTTTTTTTCATGCTGTTTATCGTTTATTTATAGGTGTTTTAATCATTTTATACCAATAGAATCATGAATGACAATATCGATTATTTCCCCAGGTTGTATAGAGCCTTTATTTCATAATTCAAACAACAGACTTACAGTTTATGACATAATTTGTCATAAAATTCTTTAATGAATTCTTTAAAAAACTAAGTAAGCGTTGAAACTATCTGTGGTAGGAGAGGAAGTTGTCCAGTGGATCAAAAAAGTAATAATAAACTAAAGATAGTAGAATAATTTATAATTCCAAATATTTATTCAAAAAAAAATTGGTATTAAACTTTGTTATGTTCGATATAAAAAAACTACAAGGTTATTTCTAATAACATTTACATCAAAGTACCTTATAAACTGAAATTTTATTATCAATATATTTGAATAAAATTATCCAATGACAAAATCCGAGATCAAATTCTTAGAGGGCCCGCAAAGCCGGTGGAAGGAGTTCAGGTTTAGTTTCAGTGTATTACTGGAATTCATTAAAGGATTTAGAGTATTACATTTTGTTGGTCCTTGTGTTACCATTTTTGGATCAGCAAGGTTTAAGGAAAACGATATTACTTATAAACAAACACAGGACCTTGCGGGTGAAATTGCGAAGTTGGGATTTACCATTATGACCGGCGGAGGCCCGGGTGTAATGGAAGCGGCAAACCGGGGAGCCAAAGAGGTTGGGGGAAGAAGCGTAGCCTGTAATATTGTATTGCCAATGGAACAGAAACCAAATCCATACCTTGATAAGTGGGTTAGCATCAAGTATTTTTTTGTTCGTAAAACACTTTTGATAAAATACTCCTATGCTTTTGTGGTAATGCCTGGTGGTTTTGGTACACTGGATGAATATTTTGAGGCATTAACACTGATACAAACAAAAATGCTCAATGAATTTCCCATCATAATATTTGATAAAGCATATCACAAGGATATTATTGAACACATTGAACGAATGAAGGAAAGAGGAGCCATTGCTGTTAATGACCTCGAACTTTGCCTCTTTACAGATTCTATTCCAGATGCCGTAAAACACATACAGGATAAATCTATCAAGAAGTTTGGACTAAAAGCGGCAAAAAAACAACATACATCAAAGTGGTTTTTTGAAAGAGGATATTAAAGATAATTTATGCAAACATGGTTTCGATTTTTATTCGCCAAATTAAAATAACTACTCCTGAAATTGCTACAAGCACTCCCGCCAAAGAATACTTTGTGATTTTTTCTTTGTAAACAACATGTGAAATCAAAATAGCAACTACCGGTACCAATCCAAAAATGGTTTGTGCTACTGCTACATCAATATATTGGATGGCAGTTAAAGCAAAACTTACTCCCAGCAAAGGGCCGAAGATAGTACCTGTGAATGCTGTTTGTAAAGTTGACCAGGGTTGAGCTTTGATATTATTCCAGTTAGCTAAAAGTTTTCTGTTTAAAAAAGTCACAAGCAATACTGCCAGTGTACCGGCAACAAATCTGATGAATGAAGCGGTGATCGGCTGAATACTATTCCCGGTTGCTGCCTGCATTAAAAATCCTTTTTTACTGATAACAAGTCCGGCGCCATTACAAATGGCTGCAATGATCCCAAATACAATTCCTGCAAAAACACTTCCGTGCCCATGATCGGGTATTTTACTTCGCTCCGTTCTGCCCAGACTCATGCTCATTACACCAACAATAGTAATGAGCATTCCAATGATTCCAATAAAATTGATATGTTCATCCAGTAATTTTATTCCAAGCAATAAAGCAGCCGCAGGTGAAAGAGTTGAAAGTACGCTTCCGTATCTCGGGCTAAGAATCACGTACATCCTGTAATTAAAATAATCTCCGATGCCAAGCGCAAGTATTCCTGAAAGGCCCAGCCATAGCCATGCTTCTATATACTCAAATGAAAAAACAGACAGGAAATTATTTGTTTCAAATATGGATGCAACCAGTATCACCAGCATAGTTCCTACAACAAGCCTGAACAGGTTCATACTTGCTACCGTCATTAACCTCCCCGCTTTTGTAAATGGGAAAACACAGATCGCCCAACAAACAGTTCCGGCCAATGCAGTAAATATTCCTACTGATGTCATTTTGTAGTTATGTTATTAAATAAATCTTTGTGCAACTTTGTGGATAAATGCTTTATGGACCACAAGAGCACAAGACCACAAAGAAAAAAATAATCAATCCGCCAGTATATTAATTAACAGGATCTTAAAAAATAATTTTATCCGGGCTGGACCCTTTTTATTTTCGGATAAAATAAATGATCTTTTAAAAATATAACGCGTTTGAGGTAACAATAACATCACTTCATTGATCTCTTGTTTGTTTTGTATTTGTTGCGACCTTAATAATTTTTTTATCAATAACATCAATAATGGGGAAAAGATCAAAAACCAACTCAACAATATCAATACCGACCTGAGTATTATATTTATTACAATGCCTGATGGGATGAATGCATGTTTTGGATCCCAATAAGATTGAATGTATAATGCCAATAATACAAGCCAGGTAAAGACAAATAGTATTTTTATTTTTTTTCTATTTCTATTTTTATTTTTTTCTATTTCAGTTTTTAGTTCGTTTTTATCAATAACAAGATTGGCGTACATATTCTTCCAACCGGATGATCCTTTTGCCAGTCTTGCTGCATAGATGCCTACAAATATGCCTATCAATGCATGTAATAATATATAAGAAACTGCAATGATGAAACTGTAATTGGTTGGATCTTTTTCTTTGGTTAATTTTTGAATGAACAGGTTTATTGCTTTCCAAAGATCATTACCATATACAATTACCAAAACTAATATTCTTTGTATGGCTGATTCAACCAATGCCAGTATTGCCAATATGATAGCAGCAATATTGAAATAACCATGTTTACTTATAAGTAACTGTCCCATCATTCCCTGGAAAAAAACGGCTATGTATGCAGTAGGAGGGCTGTACGGACTGAGCATCATTTTAAATATGGCAACGATCACTGTTGCTTTAATAATAGCTGATCTTGTTGGAACATAATACCCGATCAATATGATACAGGTTACGGCAAGGCTGCTTACCATAAGTCCTGTAAATGGAAGTTTAGCTGCATGCATAATGCCTCCTGCAAATGCTTCGCAAATGACCCATAAGGTAATTAACCGATAATAAACCTGTTTATTATATTCAGTTTCGGGATGCTTCATTTATTCAATTATCTTAACTTTAACGCACATTTAAAAAACAGGTTTGATACAATTTATATTAAATGATCAGGAAATTAAAACTTCCCTGCCTCCCGGACTAACGCTATTGGATTTTATCAGGTACCAGCAGCATCTTACCGGTACAAAGATAGGGTGCAGGGAAGGTGATTGTGGTGCATGTACTATTTTAACGGGTGAAATAAAAAATGACAAAATGGTTTACAGCAGTGCTACCAGTTGCCTGATGCCATTGGGTAATGCAAAAGCTAAGCATATTGTGACCATTGAAGGGATCAACCTGGAAAAGTTAAACGCAATGCAACTCGCTTTTACAGAAGAGGGAGCAACTCAATGTGGTTTTTGTACACCGGGATTTATTGTTTCACTGGCTGGTTTTTGTATGAGTGAAAAAGAACCGACCTATTCCAACGCCATTGATTCGGTTAATGGAAATATTTGCCGCTGCACAGGTTACAAATCGATTGAAAGAGCTGCAGCTACGATCAATAAAAAAATGCAGGATCGGAATAATAAGGATGCACTTCAGTTTGCAGTTGATAATAAAATGGCACCTACTTATTTTCTTACTATAAAAGAACGGCTGCAAAAAATAACGGTTTCATCGGAAAAACAAATTACAAAAGCCATAGCTGCAAAAAAATTAGGTGGGGGTACTGATCTTTATGTACAGCAACATGATACTATTGTTGATGAAGATATTGATTTCCTTTTCGACCAAGCATCATTAAATGGTATATCGAAAAATGGAAATACCTGTGAAATGGGTGCTGCAGCTACTGTTACAGATATTGCCGAATCAGGTATCTTTAAAGATCATTTTCCTCATTTGGATCAGTACATAAAATTAGTTTCTTCCACACAGATAAGAAATATGGCAACAGTTGCAGGTAATTTTATCAATGCATCCCCAATCGGAGATCTTACTGTTTTTTTTCTGGCACTCAATGCCAACCTGCAATTAACTGATGAAAAAAGTAGCAGAGAAGTACAATTAAAGAATTTTTACAAAGGGTATAAATCACTTGATAAAACCCGGGAAGAAATAATTGAAAAAATATATTTTGAATTACCCCGTAAAGATGATCTGTTCAATTTTGAAAAAGTATGCAAAAGAACTCACCTCGATATTGCCAGTGTAAATACGGCGATATATTTGAGGATAGAAAATGACCTGGTAACTCATGCAGGTTTATCTGCCGGAGGTGTTGGGCCGATACCTGCTTATCTTTTCAAGTGCAGTGAATTTTTGATCGGAAAAAAAATATCAGTTCAATTAATAGTAGAACTGGTTACATTGGCACAAACAGAAATATCACCCATCAGTGATGTACGTGGCTCAGAAACATATAAGCGATTGCTTTTATCACAATTAATAAAAGCTCACTTTATAAAATTATTTCCGGATTTGTTATTAGATCAATTAATTCAGTCATGATACAGATCATCCTCCCTCTCCTTGGGAGAGGGTTGGGGTGAGGTAAATAAAAAATAATGTCAATTAATAACATAGATTCCTTTACTCATACCCGTGGTGAATCCATTTACCTGGATGATATCCCTGTGATTTACGGAACACTCTTTGCTGCGGCATTTGGTTCACCAGTTGCTCATGGAAAAATATTGAAGCTTGATCTTTCCGATGCGAAATCAATGGAAGGAGTAGTGAGAATATTTACTTACAAAGATATACCTGGCATGAACCAGATCGGCGGAATTGTTCCTGATGAGCCGTTGTTAGCTGAAAACGAAGTTCATTATAACGGAATGCCCGTTGCATTGGTCGTTGCTGTTTCACAGGAGATCGCTTATGCTGCAGTAAAGAAAATTAAGTTTGAAGTTGAAAATTATCCGGTTATTACTGACCCCCGTGTTGCAAAAGCCAATGGTTCATTGATCGTTCCTCCCAGGATTTTCAAATTGGGGGATAGTGAGCATGCCTTTAAAAATTGTGTTCATGTTTTTGAAGGCATTGCAGAAACCAACGGGCAGGAACATTTATATATCGAAACACAGGGAGCTTATGCATTGCCTGCTGAAAATAGTTGTATCAAAGTGTATTCATCTACCCAGGGCCCAACAGCTGTTCAGAAGCATATGGCAATTGTGCTGGGTATACCCATGCATAGGATAGAAGTGGATACAACCAGGCTCGGTGGCGGCTTTGGTGGGAAAGAAGACCAGGCCACTTCCTGGGCAATATTTTGTGCTCTGGCAACATGGCATTTAAAGAAACCTGTTAAGTATAGTTTGCACCGGATGGAAGACATGCGTATGACAGGGAAAAGAAATCCATACAGTTCTGATTTTAAAATTGGATTGGATGCTGATCTGAACATACTCGCTTATGAAGCAACCTTTTATCAAAATGCAGGAGCTGCCGCAGACCTTTCACCTGCGGTTTTAGAACGTACTTTGTTTCATTGTACCAACAGTTATTACATTCCAAATGTAACGGCTATTGCTTACAGTTGTCGTACTAACCTGCCACCCAATACCGCTTTCAGGGGATTCGGCGGACCCCAGGGAATGTTCGTCATAGAAGCAGCTATTGCAAAAGCTGCAGATGTTTTGGGTATAGATGCATCCGTTATTCAACAAAAGAATTTAATAAAGTCCGGTGATGAATTCCCTTATGGACAAAAAGCAGAAAGTGAAGCAAACGAATGCTGGAATAAAGCAGTTTCATTTTATGACTTGCAAAAAATAAATCAGGAGATCACAGAATTTAATGCAAAAAATAAATTGTTCAAAAAAGGGTTATCATTTATGCCCATTTGTTTCGGTATCTCTTTTACAAAAATACTGATGAACCAGGCAAGGGCATTGGTGCATGTGTACATGGACGGTAGTGTGAATGTAAGTACAGGTGCAGTAGAAATGGGACAAGGCGTTAATACAAAGATGTTGCAGGTTGCTGCAACCATATTTTCTATCTCCATTGAAAAAGTAAAAATTAACAGTACCAATACCTATCGTATTGCAAATACATCTCCATCTGCCGCCAGTGCTACGGCTGATCTAAATGGCAAAGCAGTTCAAATCGCTTGTGATAAAATACTTTTAAGATTAAAGGAATCAGCAGCAGAAATATTGACTTGTAAAATTTCAGATATAGAAATAAAAAATGAATTGGTATATGTAAATAACAAACCAACTCAGTTAACCTGGAATGAACTTGTGATAGCCAGTTATTTAAAAAGAGTAAATCTCAGCGAACATGGTCATTATGCAACACCCGGAATTCATTTTGACAATACCATCGAGAAAGGCCATCCTTTTGCATATCATGTTTATGGCACTGCCATTACAACTGTAACGGTTGATTGTATCAGGGGCATTTATGAAATTGATGCGGTGAAACTGGTACATGATTTTGGAACAACAATGAATCCTGTTATAGATCGAGGACAAATAGAAGGTGGACTGGTACAGGGTATTGGCTGGATGACCATGGAAGAAATTGTGTATGATGCGGAAGGTAAATTACGCAGCAATGCATTATCAACTTATAAGGTTCCTGATATTTATTCAGTACCAAAAGTGCTGGAGTTGAATTTCCTGGAAACAAAAAATGATAACCTGGCCATCTTCAGATCAAAGGCTGTTGGGGAACCTCCATTGATGTATGGCATTGGGACTTATTTCGCATTGCGAAATGCAATTAAAGCATTTAATCCAACCAATAAAATACCATTTTCTGCTCCCATGACACCCGAAAAAGTTTTGATGGCATTATATAAAAGTGTGAATGATAATTTCGCTGATGAAATTGCTGATGGCAAAAAGTTAATCCCTGATTAACCTGTGCTGGATAAACATAGTTCTTATATCTGTAACTAAAAGTAACTTAGCCCCTCTCCTTTGTCGAGGACCCCGGAGTATTTCGGGGGAGAGGGGTTGGGGTGAGGTCTTAAAAAAAGATAATTTGAAAAATAGTAAATGTATTTATAGTGAACGATGCTGGTATGAAGGGAAACTTCAACCGGCAACCGTCTGTATTGAATATGGCATCATTACCGCTATTCATTCATATAAGTTACCCGGATCAGCTGATGTTGGGAATAATATTTTAATGCCGGGTGTTATAGATGCTCATGTACACATTAACGAACCGGGTAGAACAGACTGGGAGGGATTTGATACCGCAACACAGGCAGCAGCTGCAGGAGGTATCACAACGATTGTTGACATGCCTTTGAATGCAAGCCCGGTTACAACTAATATTAATGCATTTAATGAAAAACTGGAAGCATCACAAAATAAACTGCATGTTAATGTTGGTTTTTATGGTGGATTGATCCCTGGTAATAAAAACGAACTGGAAGATTTGATCAAAGCAGGAGTGCTTGGAATAAAATGTTTTTTGGTTCATTCCGGTATTGATGAATTTCCCAATGTGAGCGAAAAAGATATTGATAAAGCCATGCCTATAATGGCAAAATACAATATCCCTTTACTGGCGCATTGTGAAATTAATGAAGAAGATGTTAAAGGCGAATTCTCAAAACATCCAACGAGCTATAAACATTACCTGGAAAGCCGCCCGAAAAAATGGGAGAATGATGCAGTAGATCTGATGGTCCAACTTTGCCGAAAACATCATTGCCCTACTCATATTGTACATGTATCTTCAGCAGAAGCGCTTGGGGCTATTGCTAAAGCAAAGGAAGAAGGTCTGCCTTTAACAGCAGAAACCTGTGCACATTATCTTTACTTTAATGCGGAAGATATAACAGATGGCAAATGCGTTTATAAATGCGCTCCTCCCATTCGTGAAAAAGAAAATAATATTTTATTGAGAAAAGCATATAAAGATGGCACACTTGATTTTATAACAACCGATCATTCTCCCGCATCGCCCGCAATCAAAGAAATCGAATCCGGCAATTTGCAAAAAGCCTGGGGAGGTATTGCCGGCCTGCAGTTCTTATTACCTGCCAGTTGGACTGCATTGAAAGAACAATATTCATTAGAGGAATTTATTCCATTGTTAACAGAAAAGCCTGCAACATTTTTAAAAGTAGAAAACAGAAAGGGTTTCATAAGTAAAGGGTTTGATGCTGACCTTGTTATTTGGGATCCGGAAGAAAAAAAAATTGTAAGACAGGAAGATATATTGTACAGGCATAAAATAAGTCCTTATATTGGAGAAGAACTGTTTGGCACCATTCAACAAACTATTGTTAATGGAGAAACAGTTTATAGGAATGATAAAATGCTGATTAATGAAATAAAGAAAGGAAGAACAATTTTGAATCGAAAAAGATAGCTTTAATTTTAGAGAGTGATTCATTAAAGTAACTTTTAAGTAAATCGAATTTTATATTTTATTCCGTATTCATATTCTTTAAACAAATCATCCTCCCTCTCCTTTTGGAGAGGTCTGGGGTGAGGTCAAAACTAAAACAATGGCTTTTGCGAAAGTAACAGAGATCATCAAAACAACACCTGCATTTTCAGAGATGACCGATCTGGCTGCAGAACGACTGGGAGGTATAGTATTGTTTGCTACAGATGATTTTTTTGCAGAAAAGGAAAACCTGATCAAACCTGGCAGGGGAATTTTTATTACAGATAAATATACCGATCGCGGAAAATGGATGGATGGTTGGGAAAGCCGGCGCAAACGCATTCCCGGCCACGATTGGGCTGTTATTCAATTGGCAACTCCAGGAAAGATCACAGGCTTTGATATTGATACCAATTTTTTCCTTGGCAATCATCCGCCTCATGCATCAATAGAAGCAGTTTATTTAAATGATGCAGCACCGATTAAGGATTGGAATAGTGATGCAATTGAGTGGGATGAAGTATTATCCAAATCTCATTTAGACGCAGGTAGCCGAAATTTTTATGAATGTAACAGTGATGATATATTTACACATATCCGTTTACATATCTATCCCGATGGTGGTGTGGCAAGGTTAAGGGTTTATGGTGAAGTATATAAGAATTGGGATGCAGTGGGCGATGATGAAATTATTGATCTGCTTGCTGCAACAAATGGAGGTAAGGCACTTGCGTGTAATGATATGTTCTTTAGTGCCATGGGGAATCTGACTATGCCTAACCGAGGTATCAATATGGGTGATGGATGGGAAACAAAGCGTAACCGTACACCCGGAAACCGGGATTGGGTGATCTTAAAATTAAGCATACCCGGAATCATTGAAAAGATCATTGTTGATACCTGTCATTTTAAAGGAAATTATCCCGATACTTGTTCAATAGAGGCATGTATGAGTTTTGATGATGCTGCAGTAATAAATAATGAAGTTACCTGGCAAACAATGTTGCCACAACAAAAATTAAGTGCCGATAAAGAACATGAATTTATCAAAGAGATAGAAAAAAAAGAAACAATTTCTCATGTACGGTTGAATATATTCCCGGATGGAGGAATCAGCAGGTTAAGATTATTTGGTAAGAAGAAAAAGAATTAAAATCTATGTTTCCTGTTATTTTACTAATTGTGTTATCTGTACTGTTACTCATGCTGGTTATCATGACCTATTATCTGCGAACAATAAAAGGGAAATATGAAGAGGCAGATGAAGCAGGTGAATCGGGGGCAGAAGAGAATAAAGAAGGGATTTCAAACTCTCAGACCTTTGTTTACACTTCCATTATCCTGATTTCAGTTTCCCTGGTTATCGTTGTTTATTTGATGTTACGAGGGTCTGTCTGGGAAGGGCATTTAATGGAGTGGATGAATATTATTATCCGCTTAATGCATATTACATTCGGTATCGCATGGATCGGTGCTTCCTTTTATTTTGTTTTTTTGGAGAACGCATTGAACCGAACAAAAGATGTGCGGGATGAACTTGCAGGAAACTTGTGGGCAATTCATGGCGGCGGATTTTATTACTTAGAAAAGTATAAAGTAGCCCCGCAAAATATCCCAAAGCATTTGCATTGGTTTAAATATGAAGCATACTTTACCTGGTTATCAGGTTTCTGTTTGTTGTTTGTAGTCTATTATTTCAATGCATCAGCGATGCTGATCGATAAAAATATTCTGGATATCAGTCCGCTGATGGGAATTGGTATCGGTATTGGATCATTCCTTGTTGCATGGGTAATTTATGATCTGTTATGTAAATCTCCTTTGATAAATAAAAGTATATGGTTTACATTAATTGGATTTATTGTTTCTATTGGATTTGCATATTTTTATAGCCATGTATTCAGCAGTCGTGCCGCTTATATGCATTTCGGTGCTATGCTGGGAAGTATCATGGTGGCAAATGTTTTTTTCGTCATCATTCCTGCACAAAAAGCAATGGTAAAAGCTGCCAGGGAAGGGAAGACATTGGACGCACAATTGGGAAAGAATGCCGGTTTACGTTCTTTACATAATAACTATTTTACTTTGCCGGTTTTATTTGTGATGATCAGCAATCATTTTCCCAGTACATTCGGTAATGAATATTCATGGCTGGTATTGGCTATTATTACTTTGGGAACTGCAGGAGTAAAGCATTATCTTAACCTGAAAGAGAAAGGCCAGCTATCTGTCTGGGTAATGCCGGCTGCTGTTTTGATTTTATTAGGAGCTGCATTTATGACGGCACCGGATAAACCGGGTAGTTGTAAATCAGAAGTCAGTTTTGCAGAAGTGAATACAATTATACAACAACGTTGTGTCAGTTGTCATTCGGCAAAACCTACCGACAATGTATATACGGCAGCACCCAATGGAGTAATGTATGATACTCCGTTGGATATTGTAAAACTGAAAGATAAGATCATGCAGCGGGTAGTTATTACTAAGACAATGCCCCAGAATAATAAAACAAATATTACTCAGAATGAAAGGGATCTGATCAGGTGTTGGATTGACCAGGGTGCAAGATTGAGGTAGATGGAGTTAGGAGTTAGGAGTTAGGAGTTAGGAGTTAGGAGTTAGGAGTGAATATTGTTTTGTAAGGTATTAAAATTCATCCAAAAATAGCCCGAAGGGCTTTAATATTAATAACCACTGAAGAATTCAGTGGAATAGAAAAAATGATTGCTAAACCCCAAAGGGGTTGAATAAATAATAAAATTTAATACAGGATATCATGACATTATCAGATTTTAATAAACTGGGTAAAGAAGAGGCTGCTGAATTATTATTTTCATGTTGCGGATCAACAAAGTGGGTATCGCTTATGATACAGGAATTTCCTTTTGCCAATGAAAATGATTTGATTTCTAAAGCGGAAAATATCTGGTATGAACAATGTGCAGAGGCAGATTGGTTAGAATCATTCACTCATCATCCAAGGATAGGTGATGTGAAAAGCCTGTCAGAAAAATTTGCGGGTAAAGAACAGGCTGAAATAGGAACTGCTTCAAATGAGATCATTGAAGTATTGCTAAATGCCAATACTTATTATGAAAATACATTCGGGTTCATTTTTATAGTTTGCGCAACTGGCAAACGGGCAGAAGAAATGCTTCGCATATTACATGACAGGATCTCAAATAACAGGAATGAAGAGTTGAATATAGCCATGGGCGAACAGCATAAGATAACGATCATCCGGCTCACCAAAATGATTGATGAAGCACACTGGCAAAACCTGAAACCTGGCCAATTGACAACCCATGTACTTGATACTGCAGTTGGAAAACCCGGAAAGGATATTTCCATTCGTTTGAAACATCTTGTTAAGGGAAAATGGGAAACTATGGCTCAGGGTATTACCAATGCAGATGGAAGAATAGTCGATCTTCTCCCTGCAAACAGGAGTGTAAAACCTGGAAATTACAAGATGGTTTTTGATACTGGGAATTATTTTGCAGCAAATAATACCAAAGGATTCTACCCTGAAGTGGAAATAATTTTTACGGTTTTTGATAACGGGCATTATCATGTACCATTGTTGATAAATCCATTTGGATATACTACTTATAGAGGCAGTTAATATAACCGCAAAGACGCTAAATCGCAAAGGGGTTTTAGCGCCTTTGTTTCTTAGCGGTTAAATAAAAATATTAAAACATAATTAATGAAACAAACGATTCCTTCCAAAAAGCGAAAAAAGCTATTTGATAAATTGAAAAATGCTAATACAGCTTTTCAACAAATATATCCCGGTGATAAACCCGACAGGCAGGCCGTACATACCGTTTACGGAGGTGCCAATCTGTTTAAATACAATGCGGCGGCGGTATTGGGTGAAAGAGCCCTGGATACATTCAAAATGTATGCACCCGACTTTATCAGTTTCGGAAAAATATTTGGCCTGGATGGCATCAATCAATTGGACACAACAGTTTCACCTGGTGAATTGATCAGGCAATATGAAACTCTTCCTGTTAATGAAAGAAAAAAACACCCGGCCAGGTTATCTTATGAAGTGTATCATAAAGTGATCAAAAAACTGCAAACCGAGGCCATTGAAGATTTTAGAATAGATTTTGAAGATGGTTATGGGAATCGCAGCAATGAGGAAGAAGATGCAACAGCCTTAGATGCAGCAAAAGAAGTTGCCAAAGGGATGAAGGCAAAAACATTGCCCCCTTTTATCGGGATCCGTATCAAACCTTTTACAGAGGAAATGAAAGAACGTGGGTTGCGTACACTGGAAATATTTATTACAACACTTGTAAAAGAAACCGGGAGATTCCTGCCCGATAATTTTGTAGTGATGTTGCCTAAAGTAACTATCCCGGAGCAGGTAAGCACACTGGTTAGTTTCTTTGAAATTCTTGAAGAAGAATTAGGACTAACTGCCGGTATTTTAAAAATGGAAATGATGGTTGAAACTACTCAATCTATCATGGATGCAGATGGGACCAATCCGTTATATCGTTTTGTAAACGTTAGTAAGGGGCGCTGTATTGCAATGCATTTCGGTACGTATGATTATACAGCTTCCTGCAGCATCACTGCAAAATACCAGGAGATGGATCATCCTGTTTGTGATTTTGCCCATCACATGACCAAAGTTGCATTGGCTCATACAGGTATCTGGCTTTCTGATGGCGCAACCAATACAATGCCAATTGGCCCGCATCGTGGAGAAGCAATGACTGCTGAACAATTACAGGAGAACAGGGACACCGTTCATCGTTCATGGAAAAAGGGATACGACCATATCCGCCATTCTTTGTGGAATGGATTTTACCAGGGATGGGATCTGAATCCTGCCCAGTTCCCAATGCGGTATACAGCAGTGTTTGCATTTTTCCTGGAAAGTTATGACGACGCAGTAGAAAGATTGAGAACATTTGTAGATAAAGCCGCAAGGGCAACATTGATCGGTGATGTTTTTGA
This sequence comes from Ferruginibacter sp., assembly GCA_031373525.1. GTDB lineage: Bacteria > Bacteroidota > Bacteroidia > Chitinophagales > Chitinophagaceae > Ferruginibacter. The sequence continues at coordinate 1,813 of JANMMS010000044.1, read as the reverse complement.
CGACGCTGCAACCGGGCAGGGGTTATTGAATTATTTTTTAAGGGCTTTGAACAGCGGTGCGATCACTGAAGAGGAAGTATTGGTTACCGGTCTAACGTTAGAAGAGATAAGAAGCCGTTCTTTCAAGAAAATTTTGGAGAACAGGAAGAAATAATTTTGTTTCACGCAAAGTTCGCAAAGGAGCAAAGCCGCAATGAAAACTTTAAGACTCTTTGCGGCTTATGTATTTTATTTGCGCACTTTGCGTGAAATTCTTCAAATGAATTTAATATGAAAACATGGCAATTCATACATAAGAAACTAGCCGCATCCATTGATGTAATATTACTGTATGTATTGGATAGTAAAGGAAGTTCACCGGGCAGGCAGGGATTTAAGATGGCGGTTTCAGCAGATAATGATTTCATTGGAACGATAGGAGGTGGTATCATGGAACATAAGTTTGTGGAGATGGCCAAGTCAAAGTTGCAGGAAGAATCAGACCCATCATCACTTTATAAACAGGTTCATGATAAATCCTCTGCAATGAATCAAAGTGGTATGATATGTTCAGGGGAGCAAACAATTTTATTATATCTTTTGCAAGAGAAAGATATCAATCACATAACAACACTGATCAAAAGTCTCCAGTTTAACCGGAATGGATCACTTCAATTCACAGCAGCCGGCTTATCGTTCTCTGAAAAAATACCCGGACAGGATTTTTATTTTAAACAGGATGACTCACAACATTTTTTATTTATAGAAAAAACCGGCTATAAGAATCAGTTGCATATCATCGGAGGCGGCCATTGCGCCCTGGCGTTATCAAAACTGATGAGTTGGATGGATTTTTATATTACACTTTATGATGAGAGAGCAGGTTTAAATACGATTGAACAGAATCATTTTGTGCATGAAAAAAAAATATTGGATTCTTATGCTGACTTAGATGGGCTAATAAAAGCTGGCGAAAATGTATATGTTGTGATCATGACTTTTGGTTATAGAACAGATGATATAGCTTTAAAAGCTTTATTAAATGAAAAATTTAAGTACCTGGGAGTATTGGGAAGTAAAAAGAAAATGGAAAAAATGTTTATTGAATACCGGGAGAAAAATATAGATGTGAATTTTTTAGAGAAAATATATTCACCCATCGGGATACAGATAAAAAGTCAAACTGCAGAAGAAATAGCCGTTAGTATAGCTGCAGAAATTATTTCAGTAAAAAACAATATTTAATAAATTGTTTTATCTTCTTTTTTCATCCATTCAGTAAAAACTTTCAAAGCTTCTTCTCTTCCTAGAGAAATGATAGGGATCTTTCTGTCTTCAATTTTTGCAGACATTTCATCATAGATCATTGAGTCGTCAAATCCTATATTTGCCGCGTCCTGGCGGTTATTGGCAAAAAATATTTTTTTTGGCCGGGCCCAATAAATGGCACCCAAACACATTGGGCAAGGTTCACAACTTGAATAAATTTCACAATCTTCCAATTGAAAAGTATTTAAATTTTTACAGGCATCCCTGATGGCAACCACTTCCGCATGTGCTGTAGGATCGTTGGTAGATGTTACTTTATTATTCCCGCGGCCTACAATGGTATCGGCTTTTACAATGATACATCCAAAAGGGCCACCATGATTCTCATTGATGCCGTGTAGTGAAAGTGCAATCGCTTCTTGCATGAATTTTTCTTCGCGGGTCATAGCGCAAATGTAGGGATAAATGGTTTAGGGTTTAGGGTTTAGGGTTTAGGGTTTAGGGTTTAGGGTTTAGGGTTTAGGGTTTAGGGTTTAGGGTTTAGGGTTTAGGGTTTAGGGTTTAG
>JANMMS010000035.1:0-1530 GCA_031373525.1 Ferruginibacter sp. | reverse complement strand
GAGTCGTTGCCGCTGATGACGTTGCGGCTGGCTGCGGTGTCGCCGCCGATGCGATTCCCGAAAGCACTTTCAAAATAAATTCCATCCCAGCCGTTGCCGTTATCTTGATTGCCGTTGTTGTCTTTTAGCCCGATGTAATTGTTTTAGATTATTACCTGGATGGCATTGATAAAACCGCTATGAATGGTATAGAAACCCTGGATAAGATAAAAGCTTTTAACCCGGCTATCCCGGTAATTATGCTCTCCTCGCAGGATAAAATTGATGTAGCCATAAACTGTATGCACCACCAGGCTTTTGACTATGTAGTAAAAAGCGAATCCGCCTCTATGCGCCTGCAAAAAATAATCACTTCTATCTTCAGTTATAAAAAAATTGAAAGGGAACTGAGCTGGTATATGGACAGGATGTGAGAGGAGAGTGGTGGGGCGTGAATCGTGAGGCGTGAATCGTGAGGCGTGAGACATGAGACGTGAGGCGTGAGCGTTAACTGTTCTATAATTCTTCAGCCATTCCTTTTGATGATCTGCTCCACGGGAGCTAACCCCAACCAAAAACACAAAACACAAAACCCCAAACTCCTACGCCTTGGGAAGCCCAACCGTTTTTAAAATGTGGCTAGCCATTTTTACCTTGTCCTTGAATAATACATTGTCAGCATATTTGTCAAGGTCTTCATTTTTGATAAACCCGGTAAGTTTTTTATTTATTGGTTTTTTCTTTATTTTTTCGATTAATTAAAAGCAGTTAATTTGATATGCTGTGCTTAAACCCGAAGGCCCGCCTGAACGGAACGGGCAGGGTTGTAATTATTGTAGTAAAGTTATATTTTGTGTTTCAAAAAACCCCGAAGGGGTGATATAATAAACAATTAAATTTTTTATCATGCCGGGAACATTTTCTCAAATTTATATCCAGATTGTTTTTGCTGTAAAAGGAAGGGAAAACCTGATTGCAAATAGCTGGAAATCTGAATTACACAAATATATTGCCGGAACAATTAAAGGCAAAGGACAAAAAAGCATTATTGTAAATGGCATGCCTAACCACATACATGCCTTTGTAGGTTTAAAACCTGCCATGGCAATATCAGATTTGGTAAGGGATATTAAAAACAACGCATCCAATTTTGTAAATGATCATCATTTTGTAAAAGGAAAGTTTGCTTGGCAGGATAGCTTCGGTGTATTTTCCTATTCACATTCTCAAATTGGCAAAGTTTATGATTACATACTTAATCAGGAATAGCACCATAGTAAGAAAACCTTTAAACTGGAATACATTGATTTTCTGAAAAAGTTTGAAGTTGAATTTGATGAAAAATATTTATTTGAATGGTACGATTAATAGGGCATTTTAATTATGTCACCCCTTCGGGGTTTTAGTCTCCTGTTAACATATTTCTACTATAATCATATCACCCCGTTGGGGTTATCCAGAAAATAAGACTGAAGCTTATACTTTCATCTCTAGCACCTCAAAATATTAATTAGCCCATATATTATTAAAAATCCTAATTTTCAAAATCAG
>JANMMS010000100.1:0-4995 GCA_031373525.1 Ferruginibacter sp. | reverse complement strand
AAAAGTGAATATGGGTAAACTGCCTTCATCAATTACAATATTTCCGAACCCGGTGCGTGAGGATGGAATGCTGTATGTGAACCTGGACAATAAAGCGGCGGGAACCTACCAGGTGAAACTATTGAATGCCAAAGGTCAGACTGTGATGCTGAAAACACTGAACCATGCAGGAGGCAGCAGCGTGTACAGCATCCTGATGGATAAATTAGTGGTACATGGCAATTACCTGGTAAGTATTACAGGGGAGGACAATAATAATTTCACGTTTAAAGTTGTTTTTTAATAATGTTCCATTAATTTTGTAAAAAAGAGAGACACCGATGATACGATTAAATAAATATGTGATTTTTGCGGTTGTGTTTTTACTGGTAAATGTGATACTGCCATTTAACGGAATGTCCCAGGCAGTTTCGGATCCCGGTTGCGATCCTCTGGATCCGTTATGCCCAATTGATGGCGGACTGAGTTTATTAATTGCTGCCGGTATCGGATTGGGGGCTAAAAAAGCATATGATAAGAAGAAAAATTCAGTGGACCTGTAACTAATCTTTTAAGTAAACTGAACTTTAATAAGGGTTTATAAGAGAGACGATTATATCAATCGTCTCTCTTTTTGTTTTTAAAATAAATTACTGGTTATCATTTGGAGAATATTCTTATTTGTAATAGCAAACCTCAAACCTCTCGGAAGGAGTCCGGAGTCCTTTGGACAAACTTCGAACTTCGAGTCTGTCTCTATTCAATTTTTTATTTCTCAACTATTTTAACGAATTTTACCATATTGCAACCGGATAAGAAATAAGGTTGTATTATTGAGTCCTGAAATTATGAAGAAAGCATATTATAGTGGTTTTTTCTTAAAACCCGTTATATTTCCATTGGCTGTAATATTTGTCTTTGGGATTGTTAGTTTGTTAGCATCCTGTGCAACTACAAAAAACTCCTATTTTTTTGAAACTTTGCAAAAAGATACCACTCTTAGCGGGCTGGTAAATAAAGACCTGGAATCAAAGATCATCAAAGGCGATAATCTTGGTATTAACATTAGTAGTTTGAGTAAAGAAGAAGACATGATGTATAATACCGGTTCGGGAATCAGTCCAATAAGCGGTGGAGCTATTTTTCCTGTAGACCAGGATGGCAATATTATGTTACACAAACTGGGCCTGGTAAAAGCTGCCGGAAATACCCGAAAAGAGCTGGCTCTATTAATACAGAAAAACCTGGCAGCATTTTTAAAAGACCCGGTTGTTAGCGTTCAATACGTAAACCACAAGGTTACAATCATGGGGGAAGTGGAAAGGCCGCAGGTTATTAACATGTTGGATGAACAACTGTCTGTAATTGATGCGATTGTTATCTGTGGTGATGTAAAACAATATGCAAAACGTGATAATATAGTAGTAATAAGGGAGGAAGGAAATCAGAAAAAAGTAAAGATCCTGAATTTCAAAGATCATTCTATATTTTCATCTCCCTGGTATTATTTGCAACCAAATGATATTGTTTATGTGGTACCGGATGTAGCCAAACGCCAAAGTGAAGAAAAGAGAACCAGGTTCCAGACTAATTTTGCTTTAGCTATATCATCTATTTCTTTATTGATTATCATTCTTGACAGGATCACACGATAATCAACACTATTTATTTTTATGAGTGAAGAACAATTGCTTGAAGAGAAGCCTTCAACAAACATACTGGCACTGATCGTTCACCGTTACTTACCGTACTGGCCCATATTTGTTGTTTTCGTTGCAATAACCATGTCGATAGCCTATGTTTATCTTCGGGCACAAACGCGTATTTATGTGGCTTCTGCAAAAGTGTTGTTGAAGGATCCGCAGAAAAGCGGGGGAGACAGTAAAGTGTTGGATGCGCTGAATATTTTCAGTGAAAAAAAGATCGTTGAAAATGAGATCATCGTATTACGGTCAAATACCATCATGCAGGAAATTGTTAAGCAACTCGACCTGTATACAACAGTTTACAACAAGGGGAATGTACAAACCGAAGAATTATATGGCGAAAGTTCACCCCTGGTATTTGAAGCGGAAAATAAAGACAGCATCATTGGTGGTGGAAAATACCCTTTTTTCATAGACTGGAAAAAGGGGACAGTTGAAATTGCCGCACAGACAGTTCCTTTTGACGGACAATTGAATATCAACAATACAAACTACCGTTTAAGAATTAATCCGCTTTATTCAAGAACGATCACGGGAAAAAATTTCTTTGTGGTCTTCAATACGGTTCCTTCAGCTGCGTCTACTATCATTGGCAGTTTAAAAGCCACTCCGTTATCTTATAATTCAACAGTTATAGATCTCGGAATTGAAACCCCGGTTCCCGAAAGAGGAGTAAAGATCCTTAACAAGTTATTTGAAGTATATAATATTGCCGGAATTGAAGATAAGAACCAGATAGCAACAAAAACCCTTCGTTTTATTGATGACAGGCTGAATACTGTTGCAAGACAATTAGATAGTGTTGAAAGGAATATTGAAAGTTATAAGACCAGGGAATCAGCCATTGATCTGGGGGTGCAGAGTTCTTTGTATTTTACCAATGTAAAAGATCTGGATAAACGTAAGAGTGAAGTAGACCTCCAACTGGAAGTTTTAAAAGATATCGAATCATATGTTAACAGGAAGGCAGGTAAGCCCGGAACTGTTCCCTCACTGTTATTGATAAATGACCCTACAATGTCATCCCTTTTAGGCCAATTGTATACTGCTGAATTTGAAATGGATAAAGCAAAAGCTACTATCGGTAATAAAAGTGAATCTGTTTTACTGTCAGAAGAAAAAGTGCGGCGTATAAAAACAGATATCCGCGAAAATATCGGTAACGTGCGCAACAGTCTCAATACTGAGATTGCCAGTATTAATTCAAACATCGCTTTGAACAACAGTATCCTTAACGAAGTACCCAAGAAGGAAAGAGGATTGCTTGAGATCAGCAGGCAACAGATCATTAAAAGTAATATTTATACGTACCTTTTACAAAAAAGGGAAGAGACTGCACTTTCTTCTGCATCTACTTCAGCTGACCTTAGGATATTAGAAAATGGTTTCTGGTATGGCCCGATCAGGCCTTTACCAAAAAATTATTACCTGATCGGCTTTCTGATAGGCCTGATCGCATTCCTGTTGTATGTTCAGGTACAGGAACAATTCAACAATAAGATATTGTTTCGCACACAGGTTGAAAATAAATCAAAAATCCCCATCGTTGCAGAAATATTGCAATCAAATAACAGGAATCCCATTGCGATCACCGAAGGGAAACGTACCGTAATTGCAGAGCAGTTTCGTTCCATGAGAACCAACTTAACCTTCATGGGGTTAAGTGATAAGAATAAAACCATCCTGGTAACTTCGAGTATTTCTGGTGAGGGGAAAAGTTTTATAGCCACCAATCTTGCCATGAGTATTACGCTTACGGGAAAAAAAGTAGCATTACTTGAAATGGATCTGCGCAAACCTAAGTTGAGTAAAGAGCTGGGTGTAAAAAAAGATCCGGGAATTTCCAGTTACCTGATCGGAAAAGCAACGATAGAAGAGATCACCAAGGAAACCAATTATCCAAATCTTTTCCTTGTAACTGCCGGCCCAATACCTCCAAACCCAACAGAACTGATCCAGCTCCCGGCTTTTGGTGAAATGATCAATGCTTTAAAGAAAAATTTTGATTATATAATTATAGATTCTGCTCCGATAGGCCCGGTTACGGATGCCCAGCTTTTAAGTAAATATGCAGAAATAACGCTTTTTGTTGTCAGGCATGCTGTAACTCCAACATTTTTTCTCAGGTTAATAGAAAGCCTGAAGAAAGATAAAAAATTCAACAATATGTGTGTGGTATTCAATGGGATCAAGCCACGCGGTGTTTCTTTATTTAATTATGGTTTTGGAGGTTATGGAAATGGTTATGGTTACGGTTACGGGTATGGTTATGGCTATGGTTACGGTTATGGTAGTGATGGTGGATCCTATTATCATGCAGAAGGAGGATTGCCCGGATTTAAAGACCTGTTTGGGTTTACAACGTATATCAAGAAATTATTAAAAAAATTAAAACGGCGCAGATATTAAGATGCGGGTGCAGGCTCCATCTATTTTAATATTCCGTCATATAGTATTACCTCAATTTGTATTTTTTACTAAGGAATGAAACAGCTCAGGAAGTTTTACATTCTTTACAATGACCATTTTGGGGAACTGCTATTTTGAATGCATAATATATTTATTGTTGTAAAATCTCTTCAATTACAAATAAACCTGTGACTGAGGAGCAGCGAAGCTTTGAAAGTTCATGAATGAAATTAAAAAATGGTATGTGGTTTATACCAGGCCGCGATGGGAAAAAAAAGTTGCCGGCATACTCCTGGGTAAAGGAATTGAGCATTATTGCCCGCTCAACAAGGTAATGAAACAATGGAGTGATCGTAAAAAAATTGTACTTGAACCACTTTTTAAAGGGTACATTTTTGTTAAACTACAGGAAACCACTAAATGGGAAATTAAAAATATTGATGGAATACTCAATTTTGTTTATTGGCTTGGCAAACCAGCTGTTGTCAGAGAAACAGAAATTGTTACCATAAAAAAATTCTTACAGGAATTCAGCTCAGTAGAAGTGATAGAAAGGCAACTTGATATCAATTCGAAGGTATTGATAAAACAAGGAGTACTCATGAATTATCATGGCATTATAGTTGAGATTCATGGCAATAAGGCCAAAGTGAATATTGAAAGTATGGGAATACAGTTAAGCGCCGTTTTTGATAAAAAGAACCTGGAAACTGTTTTATAGGATTGCAAACATTTTCAATTCTTATTAATACCAGTTTATTGAGTTTTAAAATCCAATATATAAGCAGCAAATCTTGCCAATAACAAATGTGTAGAATTGCGGGAATATTTCATTCCTTAATGGAAATAAAGCAGCAGGAAGAAATTGTGTTGCAGATGTGTAAACTTCAGCAACATGGGG
>JANMMS010000056.1:0-51696 GCA_031373525.1 Ferruginibacter sp. | reverse complement strand
CTGCAAATACAATTGCTACAGCAATTGAATCATTCAGCAACATCCGGGTTGCAAAAAGACAGGCACCAATTATTAACGTAGCATAGGTTAGTTTTTTTGCAACATCGGCGATCTCTGTTTGTACCGGGGCATCGGTAGATTTAATTTTTTGTGATGATGAGCTTATTTTTCCGATCTCTGTTTGAATTCCTGTTGCATACACAATACCTGTTGCCTCGCCCCTTGCAACAGTGGTACCCATATAAATACAATTTTTTATTTCAGCAAGAGGTAATATTTTATCAGCAGCAAATAAATGATCTTTGTCTGAAGGTAATGATTCACCTGTGAGAATAAATTCGTTAGCTGAAAAGCCATTTGACTGAATCAACCGAATGTCGGCCGGAACACCATTACCTTCATATAATTTTACGATGTCGCCGGGTAAAAGGTCTTGAGCTAATATTTCAATTGTGTTACCATCCCTGATAACCGTACATTTATCTACAACCAGTTTTTTAAGTGAAGCAAGAATATTTTCTGATTTCCATTCCTGGTAGAACCCGATCAGCGCATTCATTATCACTATAACTAAAAGAATGGACCCATCACGGGGCTGGCCTAAATAATACGATACCAATGATGCAACAATCAATATGATAACCAATGGACTTGTGAATTGGCCTAAAAGGATATTAAAAAAGCTTCTTGAATTGGTTGTTTTCAGAACATTGTTACCAAACTTTTGTCTTGCTGTCTTAATTGCATTTTCATCAAGACCATGTTCAGCATTGCTGTTGAATAGTTTAATTATTGCATCAATAGGTTGTTTGTAAAATTCCATATACGATAATTTTGTAAATCCTGATTTAATCCGTACTTCTTACATTTTCATTCCCGACATCGGGTTGGCGCCCTTTTTGAAAATATATTCGCTTTGCAATAAATATGCACCAGAAATCACTATTACATCACCTGTATTTAATCCTGATTTAATTTCTATCCTGTCATCGTTCTCCATACCCACTTCTACCATTTTGTTTTTAAATGTATTTTCACCGGTTCTAACCCAAACAGTAGCTCCATTGCCATCACGCAATACTGCATCTGCAGGCAGGGTTAGTGATTTGTGTTGCTGATTTTTTAGAAACACATAGGCAGGCATACCTGGTTTTAGCTGGTTGCCTGTGTTGGGAATTGAAACCCTTATCAAATTGATCCGTGTATCAGGATTGATCTCGGGGTTTACAAATTCAATGCTGCCTTTAATTTCTTTGCCTTCCATATCCGGTATTTGTACCGTTGCTATTCCATTACGGTCTATTTCAGAAAGCTGCGAAGAATATACCTGCGCTTCTGCCCACAATGTTGAAAGGTCTGCTAGTTTTACGATGGTACCGCCTTCCATAACGTAATCGCCTTCGCGAATATCTAAGTTGGTAATATAACCGGATGCGGTGCTGTAAAAAGTTGTGGTGGCTGCAGCTTTTTTACTCCTTGCCAGTTCGGCTATCTGTGATTCACTCATGCCCCATAACAGTAATTTATACTTTGCAGCCTGCAATAGCTGGCTAAAGTCCATCGATGTTTCGTTGGCAAATTCTTTATTCCTGTCTACGGCCAATAAATATTCCTGCTTGGAATTATTTAATTCTTCGCTGTATAAATCAATTAATGGAGAACCTTTACTGACAAAATCTCCCAGGTTCTTATAATACAATTTTTCAACTCTGCCCATAACCCTTGAACTGACTGAGGACATTTTTGCCTGGTCGAAATTCAAGGTAGCTGTTAAAACCAACTGGTCGCCAATACTGCTGTTTCGGATGGTATCTGTTTGAATATTTCCCAACTGTATTTGTAGTTCACTCAACAGGATCCCGTCTACATTTTCAACATTACTTTTTACTGCCACGGGTTCCATAGCAGTTTCCTTCCTGCTTTTGCAGGCTGTTAAAAGAAAGATTGATAGTAATATGATCGTGAAATATTTCATGGCTATTCATTTATTTTAATAAAGCTTTCGCTGTCCATTAAATATTGTGCATTTACAGCAACGGAATCAGCAACTGATAAACCATTTAATATCTGAATGTGCTCCTTCTGCAGGATACCCGTTCCTACTTTGTGTGCCTTGAATCCGTCGTTTAATTTTTGGAAAACTATTTTATCCATTCCCAAAGACAACACAGCCTCTATAGGTAACCAATAGGCTTCTTTGGTATTTCCTGAAATGGTAGCTTTTACCTGGCTGCCAACCGGGATCTTCAAAACACTATTATTGAAGTAAACCCTTGCCGTTAGTGTTTTACTTTCCTTCTGATAGAAAGGCTCAATGAAATCAATTGTTGCTATAAAATCACTACCCGGAGCTGTTTCAGGAATGATCTTAACTGAATTACCTGTTTTCACCAATCCCTGGTTCTCTGCGTAGATATTTAAAATGGCCCATGCCCGGTCGGGATCATATACGGTAAAAATGGATTGCCCTTTCTGAAGGTACATGCCTTCTTTTAATGAGAGTTCTTCTGTAATGAGTGAAATATCTTTCATAGCACCGGGTGCAGTGCTCATATTATTCCCGTTGGGAGCTTCATGAATATGGCCACCGTAATTGCTGTATACTGCAATCGCCAACGATGGTTTGCCGGATCGTATCACCTGTTGCAACTGCTGGCTGCTCATGCCCAGTAATAACAGTCTGTCTTTGGCTGACTGTATAAAACTGCTGTTAGAAGCATCGTTCTTTAATAGAAATAAAAGGTTTTGTTGTGCTGTGAGTAATTCAGGACTGTAAATATCAAGTATATGCTGGCCTTGGGTTATTTTCTGGTAGCGATAACGCACATATAGTTTTTCTATCCTGCCTGCAACCCTGGATGAAATACTGCCAACCTGCCTTGTATCATAAGCAATATTGCCCAATGCTTCTATTTCTACCTGTTCTTCTTTTTTTTGAATAGCAGTAACGGGTATGGTGGAAAGAACAAATTCATTGGTTGGTTTTAGCAAGGATTCTAATGTTACATCGGTCATTTTTTTTCCACCGGTTTCTTTCTTCACTAATTTCATTCCGCAGATAGGGCAATTCCCAGGCTTATCACGGATGATCTCGGGGTGCATCGGGCAGGTATAAACATCATTTGCTGCTTCCATTTGATGTTGAGCATGATCGTCATTTTTACTTTTACAGCCATAAATAATAAACAGCAAGATAACAGTTGATATAAATATTATTCTTTTCATTTCTTTTCCATTATTCGTTCCAGTGATACATGCATTTTAAGCAGTTGGTTCAATATTTCGGTATATTCCAATTGGGTCATATACAATGTTTCCCATGCATCAAAGAGCATAAACAATTCTTCTGTATTCTGCTCATAGCCCAACTGCATGGTTTTGTAATTATTCTTCAATGCAGGAATGATATTTTCATCGTATAAATTCAACTGCTTTTTCTTTAACTCAATTTCATTGCGCATACTATAAGCCATGCCGCTATATTCATTTACCATCATTTCTTTTTGCGATTGCAATGCATGGGCTTTCCATTTCAGGCTTTGTATATTAGCCTTATTCATTTTTGAAGACCACCTGGCTAAAGGTATTTTCATCATGCCCATTAAAGAGTATTGCATAGGCAAACCACCAAACCCAAACATGTGATCATAGCGGATTCCAAATTGAGGTATTAGGCTTTTCTTTTCTGTTTCCTGTTTAAGGAAAGTAAGATTGATGTCTTTATCAATTGCTTTCAAGTCGCTGCGGCTTTTGTAAAAAAGCGAACTGTCAAATACCAGTGTTGAATAATCATTTAACTTGTAAGTGGTATCAATGTCAAAATCGATCATGGCATTTCTGCCCATCAGGGAATTAATGAGTATCCGTTTTTCTTTGATATCGCTTTCAAACATCAGTTGCATATTCATTACATTACCCAAGGCTGCTTTTGCTTTGTAATAAGCGCTGATTTTTTCCAACCCGTTCCTGTAGCGTATCTCTGCATTTTTGATCATGAAGTTGAGCAGTTTTTCATTTTGCAGCAGTATTGCTAATTTTTTTTCCAGTATCAGCCATTCATAATAATAGAGTTTAGCTTCACTTATTAATTCATTGAGCGTTGCATTCTTTTTTTCTTTTTCTACAGAAGACATAGCTTGCATATAGGCAGCATCTGCGTTTTGTTTTTTCCTGTTTGGAAACATCTGCTGACCTCCGATCATGTACTGTCCCATGCCGGTTGCTCCCATATCTCCTTTCTTCCAAAGGCTGGTATTATAGGGAACCATCCATAGCCCCGTGCTGATCTCGGGCGGCATCCAGCTTTTGGCGCCTTTAGCCGCTTCATCCATAGAACGGATCTCATTGTTATACATTTTTACAACAGGATGTGATGCAGTAATACTATCAATGATAGCATCCAGCTTCAATGTTTGTGCCTTGCTGCTGAAAGAAACAGTAAGGGCAATCATTAACGGAAGTAGTTTATTCTTTAACATCTATTAATTCGATTTTGTCTTTACGATTTAATTCTCTTTCCTTTATCATTTGAAATATCACCGGCGTGATCAGCAATACATAAATGGTGGATGTTATCGTTCCTCCTATCAATGGGATGGTAATTGGCCGCATAATATCACTGCCCACTCCGGTTGACCATAAAATGGGAATCAAACCAAACAGGCCAACGGATACAGTCATCAATTTTGGCCGCAATCTTTTTGCAGCACCTTCAATAACAAATTCCCTGATGATGTCTGGAGTTAATGTTGTTTTGGAATTGCCATGTATGGCCACCATATTTTGCATGGCTTCATTTAAATAGATCGTCATAAGCATGGCCGTTTCAATTGCCATTCCAAACAATGCTATGAAACCTACTGCAACTGCCACGGACAAATTGACACCATAAAAATATACCATGAACACACCACCGATCAAAGCAAAGGGTACCGTAAGCATTGTAACAAATGCCTCTTTGAATGAATGATAGGTTAAATACAGAACCATGAATATGATGAGTATTACTACCGGTAATATCATCGTAAGTGTTCTGTTTGCCCTTATCTGGTTTTCCCATTGCCCGCTCCATTCAAGAAAATAACCCCTGGGTAATTTGGTTATCATCTGGTTTAATTTCTTTTGTGCTTCCTGTACTGTGCTTCCCAGATCTCTTTCTCTTACATTGAACAACACCGTACCTCTCAGCATGGCATTTTCAGAATTGATCATGGGAGGGCCATCACTTAATTTTATGTCAGCAACTGCTTCCAATGGTACAGGGCCAAAACTCATAGTGGGCACCTGCAATTTTTTCAGCGACTGAAGATTGTTTCTGAAATCCTGGCCATACCTGGCATTTAAAGAAAAACGCTGACGGCCTTCAATGGTTGTTGTTAGTTTCATACCACCCAATGCAATTTCAATAACAGTATTTACATCATCTACCGTTAATCCATAACGGCCGATCTCTTCCCGTTTTATTTCAATGTCAACATACTTGCCACCGGTGATTGGTTCTACATACAAGTCTTTTACGCCGTCGATCCCTTCCAGTTGTTTTTTGATGGTTTGTGCAAAAGCATAAATACTGTCTAAGTTTTGCCCGTAAACTTTTATACCTACATCGGTGCGAATACCAGTTGACAGCATATTAATGCGGTTGATGATGGGTTGTGTCCAACCATTGGTAATACCGGGTATTTGCAGTTTAGTATTTAACTCGTTGATGATAGAATCTTTTGTTTTACCGGCACGCCATTCAGATTTTGGTTTTAACAGGATAATAGTTTCAATCATACTTATCGGAGAATTATCTGTTGCTGTATTTGCCCTTCCGGCTTTACCTAAAACGTGCTCCACTTCCGGAACAGATTTTATTAACTTATCCTGCACCTGCAGTAACCGTTTTGCTTCTGAGTTTGAAATATCCGGCAAAGTAACCGGCATGAAAAGCAGGGAGCCTTCATCTAACGGGGGCATAAATTCTGAACCGAGACGGGTCATCATAACTATTCCTAAAGCCAGGGCAATGAGATTGATACCGATGGTTGTTTTCCTCCATTTTAAACAGGCTTTCAAAATGGGTGTATAAATTTTCTCTAACGTTCTTGTAATCGGATTGGCAGATTCCGGCTTCATTCTTCCTTTTAGTAAAAAAGAAATTAATACCGGTGCTAATGTTATTGCAAGAAATGCATCTACTAAAAGGATAAAAGTTTTTGTCCAGGCAAGGGGATGAAATAATTTTCCTTCCATGCCTGTAAGCAGGAATACAGGCAGAAAAGAAGTAACTACAATAATGGTAGAATAAAAAACGCCCGGCCCAACCTGTTTGGATGCTTTCATAATAATGGCCATTCTTTCATTTGCCGTCAAAGGATCTTTACTATGTTTAAACCATTTAGCCATGATCACTGTTTAATAGAAGAGTTTAATTTTTCTGTTTGTGCCACACTTAAATGCCGGTAACAATTTTCAACCATCACAATGCCATCATCCACAACTACACCAATTGCAAGTGCAATGCCCGTCAACGACATAATATTTGATGAAATACCAAACGTTTCCAATAGTATAAAGCCAATGGCAACTGAAATGGGTAATTGGATCAGGATAACCAATGCACTTCGCCAATGAAAGAGGAAAATGATCACTACGATAGAGACTGTAATTAATTCTTCGATCAGCGTACCCTTTACCGATTCAACTGCTTCCTGTATCAATGAACTTCTGTCATAAGATGTTTTAAATTTTACCCCATCCGGCAAACCCTTTTCAACTTCTTTTATTTTTTCTTTGACAGCAGTAATTACTTTGTCTGCATTTTCATTGTAGCGCATCACTACAATACCTCCAACCACTTCTCCCTCACCGTTCTGATCAAAGATGCCGAGGCGTAAATCGCCACCCATCTGCACACTGCCAAGATCTTTTACTCTAACAGGAATACCGTTATTATTGCCAACGGCAATATTTTCTATGTCTTGAATGTTTTTAATATAGCCCAGCCCACGAATGATATAACCCATTCCACTCATTTCAAATTTTCTTCCCCCGACATCATTGTTATTGGTTCTTACTTTGTTCATCACATCCATTAATGAAATATTGTAGAACTGTAATTTTACCGGGTCAACTACTAATTGGTATTGTTTTTCAAAACCACCAAAGGAAGCTACTTCAGCAACGCCGGGTACAGTTTGCAGGGCAAACTTTATATACCAATCCTGTAACGCTCTTTGTTCACCCAGGTCCATTTTTGGTGCATCGAGGTGATACCAAAAGATATGGCCAACACCGGTTCCATCGGGTCCAAGCGTGGGTGTTATGCCCGGTGGTAATAAACGTTGTGCAAAATTCAACCGCTCCAGTACCCTTGTTCTTGCCCAATAGATATCTACATCGTCTTCAAAAATCACATATACAAAACTCATCCCGAACATAGAAGTGCCCCTAATGTTTTTGATCTTAGGAATACCCTGCAGGTTGCTCACCAACGGGTATGTAACCTGGTCTTCCATCACCTGCGGACTGCGACCCATCCATTCAGTAAAAACGATTACCTGGTTCTCACTCAGATCGGGAATGGCATCAATGGGATTTTTCTTTATCGAATATATGCCCCATGCAAACAGGCATCCTGCTATCAACAGGACAATAAACCTGTTTCGTAAAGCCAATTCAATTAATTTCTGAACCATGATTTTTTTATTTGGCCGCATCCCCTTCTGAAAAGCCGGGACAAGTTCTCCAAAAGGAGAGGGAGTCCGGTCGTTATTTTGTAATTATTATTTTGCACAAACAAATCAACTTTAAATCTACTCACCAGCATTTTAATGACTTCATTTTTAAATAGAAAGAAAGCAAGGAATGTGGCATACAGAAATACCGATAGTAATTTGAGAGGCTAATACAGGAAGCAAAATCTAAATAAGGAAAACGCAGTTGCGTATATAAAGGGCTATACTGATTCTTCTGGGTGGTTTATAGTTTATGGGATTCACTTCCTTTTTAGAAGCAAAAGAAAAGGAAGGTATTTCAACAAAAGAAAAGGGTATCGCAACGGCTATTAACTTTATTAGCTGAAGGGCTGATTCGGTAGTTTTTTGATCAGTATTATTTTTAAAAAACCTGTGTTCTTTCTTACAGCACCCGTTGACTTTTTCCTCCATGCCACACCTGCTGCAAATTGTAGCATTATTGAGGCCAAATCCCCAATCTGACTGCTTGCCCATGCAATAGTGTATGTGCAATGTAGCACCAGCAGAAGTGCTGATGTACAACATGGCTAATATGGCAACAATGAATTTTTTCATTCAATTAAAAATTACAATCCTGCTTTCAAGGATTTGACCAAAGTGTAAAGAAATAAAATATGCCCTGAAGAAAAACTGATGAAAATCAGGTCGGGATATGATTACTGTTAACATTTTGGCTCAAAATTGTCTCGTGTGCAACGAGCCAAGGCGAAGGTTACACAACAAACCGGGTAAAAAGATCTGTAATGTGGTAATTGTTTTTTCCGACAGTAATAAAAAATATTTAAGTACAGATCTGATGAAGGAAGGACCGGTAAAAGGAAGAATACATTTTTCCTGATGTTGAATTGTTGGATAATAAGGCGATTCACAGGTAATCAAACTGGATTTGTTGTTTCTTTTGGCTTGGTTACCAGTAAATTTTAAAAAAGTAAATTAAAAAAGGCAATCTAATAAAAGATTGCCTTAATCGTGCCCAGAACAGGAATCGAACCTGCACATCCTTGCGAACGACAGATTTTGAGTCTGTTGCGTCTACCAATTCCGCCATCTGGGCGAACAATTTCGTTTGTAGGTTTATTTGTTTACTTGTAAGAAGTGTCCGGTACATTTGGAAATTTCAAAACTTAAATGCTTCAACCCTCAACCTCAACCTTAAACCTTAAACCTTAAACCTTAAAACCGTTTCGGGTTGCAATATTACATCAATCACCCAACCTGTCCAAAATACGTTTTAAGTATTTTTTCTTGTAGTAATATTCCTTCAATTTTAACAGGTCTTCCTGTGTTGTTTTGGCCGGATCATACTGTTCTATGACCGGGCTGATCTTATTAAATAAGTCATGTTCATGCTGATCAACTTTTTTAAGAACCGATTCCACTCCTTCTTCCGTTAAAGCTTCATTGAGTTCCATCATTTCCATTAAAAAATCGGGAGGTAGGTTGTATTTCTCATCTGATTCAATGAGGCCAACTATTTGTAAAAAGTATTCAATTGTCCTTTCCTCATTTTGAAAAATATTAAATGCCTTATTTATCGAAGCTGATTGCTCCTCTGCAAGTTCTTTTTCCGCCTCGGTAGCTTGTGTAAAAAAATCAGGATGACTGGCTTTTTGTAATTCAAAATATTTTTTTGCCAGTAAAGACCGGTCTATAGAAGGAGCTTTTGACAATCCGAATAATTCAAAATAATTCATGATGCAAATGTAGGAAAGCCGATTCAGAGTTTTTAGTTCATAGTTAGGCCTTCAAAATTCGAACTACTTTTAAAATTTACCTATAAAATATGAACTATAAACTAAGAACTATGAACTATTCCCCACTTGCTTCTCGCCAATTACTGCTTAAATTGCGGCAAAATTTGATTGCTGATGCTCAAAATCGGATTAATAAGAGAAGGGAAGACACCTGCTGACAACCGTGTTGCCCTTACTCCTGCTCAATGTAAATGGTTACAAATGAATCACCCGGAAGTCGGTATCACTGTTCAGCATTGTGATAACAGGTGTTTTTCTGACAAAGAATACCAACAGGCCGGTATAAAAGTTTCGGAAGATATCAGTGATTGTGATATTTTAATGGGAATAAAAGAAGTCCCTGTTAATATGCTCATCGAAGGAAAAAAATACCTGTTCTTCTCTCATACAAAAAAACTTCAGCTTCATAATCAACAATTACTCAAAGCCATCATTACTAAAAAGATCACCCTTATTGATTATGAATGCCTGGAGCATGAAGATGGAAAAAGGATCATCGGGTTTGGCTTTTTTGCCGGCATCGTTGGAGCACACAACGGCATGATGGCTTACGGAAAAAGGACCGGTATATTCAATCTTGAAAAAGTGAATTCATCCAAGAACCTGCAATATCTTATTCATACATATTTCGGACTTAAGCTTCCCAATATTAAAATTGCGGTTACGGGTAGTGGCAGAGTTGCACATGGCATATTGGAAGTAATGAACCTGCTGGGTATACATGAAGTTGAACCGGAAGAATACCTGTTGCAAAATTTCCCCTACCCTGTGTATGTACATTTAAAAGGAGCTGACCTTTATGAACGTAAATCAGCTGGCGGTTATTCCAGGCTGGACTTTCACAAAAATCCTGCTGACTATACATGCACTTTTTCAAAGTATCTGGCTCATACTGATATCTTAATGAATGGGATCTACTGGGAAAAATCCATTCCCCGTTTATTCGAATTGCCTGAAATCAGCAATCCTGCATTCAGGATTCAAACCATTGCAGATATTACAGATGACCAATATGGTTCTGTTCCATGAATATCGGTGATTCAACCATTGAAGACCCCATTTATGGTGTAGACAAAAAAACATTTGTAAGAACAGCCTCTTATCTTTCTGATTCAGTTGATGTTATGGCCGTAGGAAACTTACCCAACGAACTTCCCAGGGATGCAAGCCGTTATTTTGGTGAGCAATTAATAAAATTCGTTTTGAAAGACCTGGTTGAAGGTAACAGTACGATCATTGATAATGCAACGATCATAAAAGAGGGTATACTTACTGCACCTTTTTCATATATGAAGGAATATGCGGGTGTTCAATGATCACAATTTTAAATAGTAGTCCTTCAGCAATAATTCAAAATCATCTGTATATTGTCTTTCATCCGTATGAATGATCATTTCATTTGTTATGGCATTACCGGTTTCTTTTTTCCCAAACATGATTATAGAACGAAACGGATCATGCCCGGGCGTTTGCCTTACCAATAATTTTTCCTGTGGAAAAAAGTCAAACTCTTCTGCAATTTTTTCAAATTGAACCGTCCTGTGAAAAGGCAACAACAAAACAAACCTGCCTTCGTCATGTAGAAATGATCTTACAAAACAAGCCAGCATTTCCAGTGTAAGACCTGAATCATGTTTGGCAATATTTTTATTTTCATTAACTGACCTCAGGTCATTTTCATAAAAGGGCGGATTACAAATAATGAGATCATATTTTTTCCCGGGTTTGAAATCCTGCAGGGAAGTTGTAAACACCCTTATATGTGCAGCCCAGGGTGATGCAGAAATATTTTCACTGGCCTGTATAGCTGCATCTGGCTCTATTTCAACAGCATCAATAGAAACATTCATTTTTTGAGCAAGCATCAGGCTTAATAAACCGGTGCCGCATCCAATATCTAATACATCATTAATAAATTCCCCATCCATTTTACTTGCCGTCCATGCTCCAAGCATAGAAGCATCTGTACAAACTTTCATGGCACACTTATCCTGGTGGATCTTAAATTGTTTGAATTGAAAGTAATCGTTAGGCATGACCTTGGTTAACAAAATTGAGAATAGAGAGTAGAACATTGCATATTGAATATTTTATTTTCCGGGGTTGGCAGAAAATACTCAATATCAGCCAGACCGTAGCCAAATTTCAATTCTAGATTTACAAATTTCAGCAATCACCATTCAGCCCTGGCAGTAGGTATTACATCAAGAGATGAAAAATCCTTATCAAGAAATTTATAAAAACCAGTTATGGCGATCATAGCTGCATTGTCTGTACAATATTCAAAAGCCGGGATGAATACATTCCAGCCTTCTATTTTTCCAAATACCTGCAACCCATTGCGTAAGCCACTGTTAGCACTTACTCCTCCTGCGATACAAATATTTTTTATCCCGGTTTCATCGGATGCTTTTTTCAATTTATTCAATAATATAGTTACAATACGTTGTTGAATAGACGCACATATATCCGGTAAATTATTTTCTATGAAATGTTTTTTTTCAGCTTCTGTAGCCAAAAATTCTTCCTTAAAAACATTCGACCTTCCGGCATTCTGTAAAAAATAAAGTATAGAAGTTTTCAGACCCGAAAAACTAAAATCAAGTCCATCAATTCTTGGTTCCGGAAATTTATACGCCGCAGCATTGCCTTGTTTTGCATATTTATCTACCAATGGACCTCCGGGATACGGCAACCCAAGCAGTTTGGCTGATTTATCAAAAGCCTCTCCTGCAGCATCATCGATCGTTTGGCCGATCACCTGCATATCTGTTGGAGAATTGCATTTTACAATTTGAGTATGCCCGCCACTAACGGTCAGGCATAAGAAAGGGAATGCCGGTTTTGGATCATCGATCAGATTCGCCATTACATGAGCCTGCATATGATGTACTGCTATCAAAGGAATTTGTAATGCAAGTGAAATTGATTTGGCAAACTGTGCTCCAACCAACAAAGCTCCAATAAGCCCCGGGGCCTGTGTAAAAGCAATTGCATCGAGTTCCTGCAGTTTCAAACCGGATTGTTTCATTGCTTCATCTACAACAGGCACTATATTTTGCATGTGAGCCCTGCTGGCAAGTTCCGGCACAACACCACCATATTGTTCATGGATCTTTTGTGTAGCAATGATATTTGAAACAATACGCCCGTCAATACAAACGGAAGCAGCGGTTTCATCGCAAGAAGATTCTATGGCAAGGATTACAGTGGGCAAGTTTATTGGTTTATTGGTTTACCGGTTCATTGGTTGCAAAGTTAGTGGATGTTCGCAACTTCAAACTTCGAACCTCTCCGAAGGAGTCCGGAGTCCTTCGGACAAACTTCAAACTCCTATCTCCTAACTCCTATCTCCTAACTCCTAATCGCCACTACCGGATCCATCTTAGCCGCCTGGGATGCAGGGATGATACCTGCAAGTATTCCTACAACCAGGCAAATAATAATTGTTGTTATCAGCATTGGAATTGAAATATAAACAGGAAAATCTGCAGCCTTGGTAATGATCAATGTCCCTATCCAAACAAAAAGTAATCCGAAAGCACCACCAAGCAGACAAAGTAAAGATGCTTCCATCAGAAACTCAAAGAGTATCGTTCCTTTTTTGGCACCTACTGCTTTTTTTAAACCGATAACATTGGTACGTTCCTTTACAGTTACAAACATGATGTTTGCTATACTGAACATTCCCACAATAAGGCTGATACCACCAATGATGGAACCAACAATATTCAGTGTTACAAAAAACTGTGACAAAGCCTGGCTAAAAGCTTCCACACTGTTCAATGAAAAATTATCTTCCTGGGTTGGAGATAAACGCCTAACCTGGCGCATAATACCTTTTAATTCATCCATAATTGCAGCTGTTGTAACGCCTTCTTTTCCTTTAGCAATTAATATCGGATTACTGAATTCATCATCAAAAACCTGTTTACAAAAATTGTACGGAAACATGACACATTTATCATAATCCCAACCTATAAAATTGGTACCTTCTTTCTTAATTACACCAACAATAGTTACTTTTTTCCCTTTTATATCAATTTCCTTACCGATAGCTCTTTCTGTAGTTCCAAAAAGTTCTTCGGCATTTGAAAACCCGATCAGGCAAACCTGGCTACCCGCAGTAAATTCACTATTTGAAAAAAAACGGCCTTCAGCAAAACTTATGGGCTGTATTGTCATCTGTGCTTCAATGATACCATAAACAACCGCATTTTGTATTACATAATCCCTTGTAGAAATTGTGCCGCCTGTTTGCATCAGGTAAGCAATATCATCTAATAGTAATGACCGTTCTTTGATCAAGCCTGCTTCTTCATATTTGGGTGTTGGTCTTGCTCTGAATTTCCAAATAGGCTGATCAGGACCTCCACTATAATCCCATTTATCAATATAGATTGTGTTACTACCGAGGCTTTTAACTTCAGTTTGTATGTTACGTTCGAAACTATTAACGATTGCCAGCACAATAATGATACAGAATATCCCAAATGCAACACCCGTAAGGCTTAATGCCGTGCGCATTTTATTTACTTTAAGCTCTTGTAAAGTGAGCTTTAGTGAATTGGCAATTATGGTGAGCGTTTTGCGCATAAAACAAAAATACAGCAACGAATCGTATTGCTGTAGTAAAAATATGGTTGGTGGTTAATAGATAGGGGTAAATGGTTAATATGAAGAACGAGCTTAAACAAGTTCTTAGTTTTTAGTTCATAGTTTGGGTCTTTAATAATTGAACTATCTTTAAAAATTGTAGTTTCAACTATGAACTATGAACTATGAACTATGAACCATGAACCATGAACCATGAACTACTTCCCCCTTCCCCAACCAAACCAATCATTTCCATTTGCATATAACATCAATGCCAGTAACAAAACCATTCCAACGATCTGTGCATATTCCAGGAATTTCTCATTGGGTTTTCTACCTGAGATCATTTCTATTAATGTGAACAATACATGTCCGCCATCCAACGCAGGAATAGGAAGCATATTCATAAATGCCAGTACGATCGAGAAAAATGCAGTGATGGTCCAGAAATGTTCCCAATCCCATTCATTGCCTGAAAAAACGGAAGCCATTCCTTTAAAACCTCCAACTGCTTTATAACCTCCGGTTTTAGGAGATAATATTTTTTTGAACTGATCAATATAATATTGCAACTCAGCGCCGGCTCTTTTTACACCGGCAGGGAAAGCTGCAAAAAATCCATACTTCTTTACTGTAAATTTAAAAACACCCAGGCTGTCAAATGTTTCAAATGCACGTGGAGGCCTGAAACCAATCATTCCTTTTTCAGGAAGAACAGATGTGAAATGTATGATGCTGTCATGACGATTAACTGAAAGTTGAATCGTATCTCCTTTTTTCTTTTTAAGCATGACCGCTTCAAACTCATCAAAGAAACGGGTACTAACACTATCTACACTCAGAATAATATCACTGTTACGCAAACCTGCTTTATATGCTTTACTTGTATCTTCAACATCCAATACTATTACAGGTACTCTTGGACTGATCATAGGGCCCTCTGTTTTCTTTTTCTTCTCAACGAGTTTGCCGATCAGGTCAACAGGCATTCTGAGTTCCATTGTTTTACCTTCTCTTACAATTGAAACGGTACTGTCAACGATCAATAATTTTCTCAGAATATCACCATATTCTTCAACAGGCTTGCCATCAATAGCCAGTATCTTATCTCCGTTTTTAAAATTAAGGTCAGCAAAAATAGGATCATTGAACGTGATACCATCCCTTAATGAGGAAGCCGGAACTTTCTTTTCGCCCCATACCATCAATATCCCAGCATATATTATAAATGCCAATAAAATATTTACTGTAACACCACCAACCATAATGATCAAACGCTGCCAGGCCGGTTTACTGCGAAACTCCCATGGCTGTGGCGGAAGTTTCATCTGTTCCTTATCCATGCTCTCATCCACCATTCCGGAAATTTTTACATAGCCTCCTAATGGAAGCCAACCCACACCATATTCGGTATCTCCGATCTTCTTTTTAAAAATGGAAAACCATGGATCAAAAAACAAATAGAATTTTTCAACCCTGCATTTGAACCACTTTGCAGTGATATAATGCCCAAATTCGTGTAATAAAACAAGTATGGAAAGTGATAATAATAATTGTGCTGCTTTTAAACCCACACTGCTCCAGTCAATTGCTAATAATGTCATAAACCAAGCCCTAAAGCTAATTTTTAATTGTTATAGAAAAAGTTCAAGAGATTCAAAAGGTTCAAGAGGTTCAAAAGGTTTAAGAGGTTTCTAATCCTTGAACTTTTTAAACGTATGAAACGCTTTAAACGCTTATAGTTTCATCAATGAGGCGGCAAAGTTACGTGCCTCACCATCGCTGTCAAAATATTCCTGTAAAGTTGGTTTTTCAATAAAGATGATCTCTTCCATTGTTTTTTCAACTACTGCAGTAATGTCTAAAAACCCGATCCGGTTCTTTAAGAATGCCCAAACTGCAATTTCATTGGCGGCATTTAATACACAAGCCATATTGCCTCCCTTTTGTAATGCTTCTGTTGCCAGCCCCAGGTTTCTAAATGTTTTCAGATCGGGTTCTTCGAAATTAAGTACGGGGTATTTTCTAAAATTTAATCTCGGATAATTACTTGGCAAACGTTCCGGAAAGCCAAGGGCATATTGAATTGGCAATTTCATATCCGGTAATCCCATTTGTGCTTTGATACTTCCGTCACCAAACTGAACCATACTGTGTATAATGCTTTGCGGATGAATGACCACTTCGATCTGTTCTGGTTTTAAATTGAATAACCATTTGGCTTCAATCATTTCAAGCCCTTTATTCATCAACGTTGCAGAGTCAATGGTGATCTTTGCTCCCATACTCCAGTTTGGATGCTGAAGCGCATGATCCCTCTTAACATTCACAAGAAAATTTGGTTTTTTTCCAAGAAATGGACCACCGCTTGCCGTTAAAATGATCTTTTCGATCGGGTTTCGTGATTCTCCAACAAGACATTGAAATATGGCTGAATGTTCACTATCTACCGGAATGATCGGAGACCTGTTTTCAAGAGCCATTTTCATTACAATATCACCCGCTACAACCAATGTTTCCTTGTTAGCGAGAGCGATCAATTTTCCTTTAGAAACAGCTTTTAATGTTGGTTTTAATCCGGCAAATCCAACAATGGCTGCCAGCATGATATCATACGTGTCAAAATCAGCTGCTTCTTCAAGCGCCGCTTCACCACTGAAAACTTTAATATCAGTTGAAGCCAGTGCTGCCTTTACTTTTTCATATTTCTTCTCATCACCGATCACAACTGCATTTGGTAAAAATTCCAACGCCTGTGAAATGAGGAGATCATCTTTTGTCTGAGCTGTTAAAATCTCAACTTCCATCAGGTCAGGATATGCCCTGATCACTTCGAGTGCCTGTGTGCCAATTGAACCAGTTGAACCAAAAATGGCTATGCGTTTTTTCGCATTCGCTTCCGCCATACTTTTATTTTAAATTAAATTAATTAATATATGTGCGGCAATTTACAGTATTATCGTTGTATAGCAGCATCAGGGTAAATAAAATTAGTCAGCTAAAAGGTTAAAAGTTGATATAGTTGAAATTATGTTATAAATAAATTACTTTTTCCAATTGATCGGATAGCTGTATTGCCTCAATCACAACCATTACGTTCAATCCATCCTGTGCTGTAACAGGTAAATTTTTCCCATGGACAATGGATTCATATAAACCATCATAAAACTCCATATAGTTCCCGTGTAGAGATTGGATATTTGTACTGGTTCTTTTTCCGTTTTCATTTATAATTAATTTACCATCTGCTGAAAGCGGTTCAATACCCCAATCAGCAGAACCCGGTTTTTGCCCTTTTTTTAAATGATCTTCCTGTAAATCTGCACGTACTTTTGTGAATATTCCTTTTGTGCCTTGTAAAATATATGCGGGCAATATTTCCTTAACCAGCAGACTTGCTTTTAAACATACAGTTAATGATGGATAAAAAAGCGAAATATCAAAGTAATCATTAACCTCAGACCGCTGCCTTAATTTTTTTAAAGATCCAGTCAAAGATTCCGGTAAACCAAAAAGGAATAAAGCCTGGTCAATCAAATGTGGGCCAAGATCATGCAACAACCCTGATCCTGGTGTGAGTGATTCTTTATGCAACTTTGGACTTAATTCCGGCTTATACCTGTCAAAATGAAATTCAGCTTTGCTGATCTCGCCCAGTATCCCCTTATCAACAATTCTTTTAACGGTTTTGAAATCACTGTCATACCGCCGGTTATGAAAAACAGAAAGTTGTCTGTTCATTTTTATTGCAATACGAATGAGTTCTTCTGCTTCTGTAACTGTAACGGTAAACGATTTTTCAACCAGTACATGCTTTCCTGCAAGTAAAGCTTTTTTTGCAAATTCAAAATGTGTATAATTCGGGGTATTTACAATAACCAGTTCAATGGCTTCCTCTGCAAGCATTGATTCCAGTGTATTAAATGACCGGACCTCCGGATAGATTTCTGCAGCTGTTTTTTTCGAACGTTCCCAAACTGCATATAAACTAAATCCGGGATGTGCATTGATGAATGGAGCATGAAATACAAGTCCACTTGAGCCAAATGAACATAGCGCAGTATTAATTATTTTCATTGTTGAAGATGAGAATTCAAAGTAAAAGGCTGAAGCCCTTCTGCAATCTTCCGGTCATTGCCTAGCCTGGCAACCTTATTCTGCCCGCCCAATTTTCCGATACTTTTCATGTAATCAACAAAACCATTTTTTTGAACAGGGGTTATTTTAAGTGTCTGAAGGATATTACCGGTTATGAGATCATCATAATAAACATTTTTAGACCGAAGATGATCATCAATTTTTTTAGCAAAAGCACGCAGGTTTTCAGGTGTATTTTCAAATTCAATGAACCATTCATGATAACTTTTTCCATTGTCGGTACTGATATATGGAGCTACAGTAAATTCGGTGAGTTTGATATTCTCTTCTTTTGCAGCTGTTAAAATCGCAGATTCCACTTCTTCTACAATAACATGTTCACCAAAAGCTGAGATAAAATGTTTTGTTCGTCCGCTTACCACCAACCGGTAAGGATCGGATGAAACAAATTTTACCGTGTCGCCAATATTATATGCCCATAAACCCGCATTACTACTGATGATGAGTGCATAATTCTCACCTATTTTTACATCCTGCAACATCAGCCTTGTTGGATTTTCTTTATTGATCTCTGCAACCGGAACAAATTCATAAAAGATACCGCTATTGGTATTCAGTAACATGCCGGCTTCTTTCTGTGAATCCTGGAAAGCAAAGAAACCCTCACTTGCAGGAAAAAGTTCTATCGTATCAATATTGCGGCCAATACTTTCCGTTAGTTTAGCCTTGTATGGTTCAAAATTCACTCCTCCCTGAACCATCACACTGAAATTTGGAAACAATTCACCTATCTTTTTCCCTGATCTTTCTATCAGCCTGTCAAAATACATTTGCATCCATGGCGGTATTCCACTGATCAAGGTCATATCCTGTGTAATAGTTTCAGTAACGATCTTATCCAGTTTTTCTTCCCAGTCTTCAATACAGTTTGTTTCAAATGAAGGCAGTTGATTTGCCCGAAGGTATTTTGGTACATGATGGTTTACAATACCGCTTAACCTGCCGGTTGGAATTCCGCCAACCCTTTCTAGCACGGGAGATCCGCTTAAAAAGATCAATTTTCCATCAGCAAATTTTGTATTCCCGGTCTCAGCCATATAGCATAATAATGCATTGCGTGCTGAATTGATATGATTGGGAATAGAATCTTTCGTTATTGGAATATATTTTGCTCCGCTTGTGGTGCCACTGGTTTTTGCAAAATAAATTGGAACACCTTTCCATAATACATTGTGCTTGCCTTCTTTAATTTTTTCAATATAAGATTTGAATGCTTCGTAATCCCGGATGGGCACCTGCTTTACATAATCTTCATGATTTTTTATTGAGCTGAATTGATGGTCTTTCCCAAATTCTGTTTTAGAACCGATCTTAATTAAATAATTAAGTAAACCCTGTTGATCAGCAACAGCGGTGGTCATTTCTTTTTTTATCTGCCTGTATATATAGTTGGCAAATGGTTTTGCCAGGAAAGACTTAATCTTCATTTCGTTACTCGCTTAAACAAAAACAAATTTAAAACACGGTCAAAATTAGTAAACAATGTCTAACAAAAATTGTTAATTACATTCACAAGGCCATTCTTTTTCCAGGTCAATGGCAGTTACAACAACCAGTTCATTATCATGGGGGGCAAAAACAATCCTGACATACTGATGATCGTGTGTAATTCCTTCCATTGGATAAGTCTTCCCTTTCTCCCCCGATTCAATTTTATTGTAATTGATCTTACCTTCTTCCAGGATCTCCTTAATTTCCGATTCATCAATATGCCTGCATTCCATCCTGCAGCGGGCGTGTTTGCTGTAAACAATGTTTTTAATACTTCTGTCAATTGGTTCTGCCTCTGCAGCTGGTATTTCAACATTTACAGGAACAATAACCTGCTTCCCATGCTGATTCTTTTTAACCCAAAATAACAGCAATACTGCTGCAATCAAGGCTATGAAAGGAAAGTATTTCTTTTGCATATTGCAAGTTAATCAATTTGAAAATTAGTTGATTTGAAGATTTGGAGATGAACAGATCACATTTAGGTTAATATATTTGATCAATTTTTGAATTGTTTACCATTTGAGCTCAAATCCACTGAAATCAGGCTCATTTCCAA
Organism: Ferruginibacter sp.; assembly: GCA_031373525.1. Taxonomy (GTDB): domain Bacteria; phylum Bacteroidota; class Bacteroidia; order Chitinophagales; family Chitinophagaceae; genus Ferruginibacter. The sequence goes on along the minus strand of JANMMS010000056.1, from coordinate 31,396 downwards.
ATTTCCAAATCATCAAATTGATTAATTGGCTATTTTTGCGCCGATGAATAAAACAGTAGCCTTACATACTTTAGGATGCAAACTTAACTTCAGCGAAACGACCGCTATTGGCAGGATGCTTGAGAATGACGGGTTTGTGAAAAAGGAGTTTGATGAAGTAGCAGATGTTTATGTAATCAATACCTGTTCAGTAACAGAAAATGCTGATAAAGAATGCCGTCAACTGGTGCGAAGGATACAACGTAAAGCACCGGCAGCCATGGTTGTGATTACAGGTTGCTATGCACAGTTAAAACCAAAAGAAATTGCGTCCATACCAGGAGTTAACCTGGTTTTAGGTGCAGCCGAAAAGTTTAATATCAGTGCTCATTTAAAAGAGATCAGTAAAAATGATGCTGCAAAGATCTGCAGTTGTGATATTGAAGACGTAAATATTTTTACCGCATCCCATTCACTTCATGAACGTACCAGGGTATTTTTAAAAGTACAAGACGGTTGTGATTACAACTGTAGTTTTTGTACCATCCCTTTGGCCAGAGGCAAAAGCAGGAGTAATAGTATTGATAAAGTTTTAGAAGAAGTTAAAGAAATTGCAGATAATGGAGCAAAAGAAATTGTACTAACAGGTATCAACCTGGGAGATTTTGGAAAGGGCTTTTCAGGGGGCAAAAAAAATGAAGAAAACTTTTTTGACCTAATCCAGGAACTTGACAGATCGACAAATATTGAACGTTTTCGTATATCTTCTATTGAACCAAATCTATTGAGCAATGCAATGATAGAATTTATATGTAATTCAAAAAAAATCATGCCGCATTTTCATATTCCGCTACAAAGCGGAAGTAACAGAACATTGGCAAATATGCGCAGAAGGTATACAAAAGAATTGTATAAAGAGAAAATTGGACTTATCAAAATCATGATGCCACACTGCTGTATTGGCGCAGATGTTATCGTAGGCTTTCCCGGTGAAACTGATGAGGATTTTAACGAAACCGTTAATTTTATCCGCGAACTGGATATATCTTACCTGCATGTCTTCACATATTCTGAAAGAGATCAAACACATGCTTTGTCAATAAAACCTGTTGTTCCGGTTCATACCCGTAATGAAAGAAATAAGATATTACGAAATATCAGTTATTTAAAAATGCAGGCTTTTACAGAAATGCATATCGGGCAATCGAGGAAAGTATTATTCGAGCATGTTAATAAAAACGGGATGATGGAAGGTTACACGGATAATTATATTAAGATCTCAACTCCGCATAAACTTGAATGGGAAAATGAGATCGTGGATTGGGTGGTTTAGTTAAAAGTTTTTAGTTTATGGTTATTATTAGCAAAATTTTCATTGCAGCATGTAGAATAAGGTTTCATAAATAAAACACCAAACTATAAACTATGAACTATAAACTATGAACTTTCTTAAAACCTATTCCACTCCTTATCCCCCAAATATTTCCTGAAAATATCTTTTCGAAATGCTTCTTTAAAAGCTTCCATATGCCTTTCATGATGCAGATCTGTACCCAGGTATGAAACGAGATCGTTTTTTAATAAATAAATTGCAGCTTTTGCAGCATCTTTTCCGTAATATCCAGTTAATGATAATAGATTCACCTGCAATAAAAATCCAAGATCTTTCAGGTGATCAAACATTTTATAATCATGATAATAATATGGGTATCGCTCAGGGTGTGCTAAGATTGGTATATATCCTTCAGTAATAATTGCAAATGACATTTTCTCGGGGCTTTGAGGCATTGTTGCATATGAGAACTCAGTAAGAACTATATTTTCATGGATGGTCAAAAGCTTTGTTTTGCTTTGTATCAATTCAAAAAAATATGCATCCATCATATATTCTGCCGCAGCCGAAACTTCAAACTGTATTTTTCTTTTTATAAGTTCTTTCTTTAAAACAGTTAATGCGGCATTAATAGAATCGGCATCATTGCGATACATATCACTGATAATATGTGGCGTTGCAACTGACTTTTTTATTCCAAGTTCCATTAACCCTTCAATCAAAGATATTGATGTATCAACATCCGGTGAGCCATCATCAATACCGGGCAAAATATGAGAATGAATATCTGTAGTAATGGGGAAATAATTATTACCTGGTTCCTTTGATTGCTTATTTTTAAAGAGGGAAAACATACCCGAAGTTAATAGTTCTTAATTAAAGGATAAAAACAGAAGTTGAAAATTTTGTATCATTAATTGAAGGAGGCTATTATTAATAACTGGCATATCACTTGATATTGCCCTGGTTGATCAATTTTATTTCTTAAAGAACTGTTGAACCTTAATCAAAGGCTTTAAAATTGAGACAAAAAAAGCTAAAGGGATCTTATTCTTTCGCATAGCAAGATAATCTCTTCTGTTTGCCCTTAACCTTTTATATAATGTTACATTACTTTGTCCACCTACCCTCATTTTAACGATAAGTTTGGGAAGGTAAAATGCTGAAAGCCTGTTTTTATATAGATATCGGGCCATAAATTCATAATCAGCAGCTGTGTAATAGTGATTTTCATAATATCCATACTTTTCTACCAGTGATCTTTTAATATAGAACGTTGGGTGAGCAGGCATCCAACCATATCTGAATCGTAATCTATTATATGGCCTTCCTTTCCATATCCTGATAATTCTATTCGTATCAGTGGCAGATACATATTCCAGATCCCCATAAACGGTATCAACATTATTTTCTTCAAAAGCTTTCACTATACTTTCAATAACATCATCGTCAACCAAAATATCATCACTGTTTAAATTGCCAATAATTTCACCTGTGGCCATAGATATCCCTTTATTTATAGCATCATAAATCCCCCTGTCGGTTTCAGAAATGCTTTTTGTTATATGAGATTTGTATTTTTTGACAATTGCAAGCGTATTGTCGGTTGATTTTCCATCAACAATAATATGCTCAATATTATGATAACTCTGTTTAATAACAGACTTTATACAGTCTTCCAGATATTTACCGGAATTATAAGTTACTGTTATAATAGAGACTTTCATAAAAATAAAAAACTTTTTAAACGTTGCATTCAGCTAAAAAAGAGTACAAATTAAATTAATATTATGGTTCAAAAAAACGGTCCTTTATTTTCATTGCAGGATTACCTGCATAAATACCATAAGCTATCAGATCGGTTGTTGCAACTGAACCTACAGTCAGTAGCGAATGGTCCTTGCAAACAATACCAGGGCAAACGATGGCATTTGCTCCAATCCAAACACCTTCCTCCAGAATAATAGGCTTTACGATCAGATCAAAAGTGATTTTTGTAAAATCATGGTTCCCGGTTAATAGAAAGGCTCCTTGTGATAAGCAAACATGACTTCCAATGGTTACTTTAGCCAGGTTGTCAATCCACACATGTTCACCGATCCATATATGGTCACCCAATTCAAGTTGCCAGGGATACTTGATATTTACAAATGGCTTAATCAATACTCCTTGCCCAATTTTTGAACCAAACAACCTTAATAAAAAAACTTTTATCCCATAATAAGGAAAAAGACCGGATTTAAAAAAAACAGTATTGATCCAATACCAGCACAATCGCTTAAAAAGTGAACCTGGCTTATACCATTTATTATCATAAACTGAAAGATCCGTTGCCATAAATTATACTTTTTCAGTTTTTGTCTTAACGATTGAATCACTGCTTCGATTGAACATAAGCATAAAAATTACAACAAATAAATATGCAAAAATATTAAACCAGGTATGATGATCCCAACCCAAGGGCATTGGCCAGCCTTTATTAGTTGCTACTAATAAAAGACATAACCGTGTAATATTCAAAAGCCATATAAAAAGTAAACCAAAGATGACCCAAAATAATTTCTTTTTAAGCGTTCCGGCAGAAGCTACTACCAGTGCGATCCATACACTCATTACGCCATATCCTACGCAAACATACTCAATACGTATACCCCTTCCATTTACTATTCGCAGGTTATGGCCGGCCACCACATAAGTGTCAAATCCAAAAATAGTCATAACTGCTTTTGAACCATATAACAATGAATTTCTTATCCAGCTGACGTAATCGAAATAATGATGAATAAACGAACTATAGTAGCCACCCGGAACAGTTAAACCAATGATTCCTATTGTTCCGTAATAACAAATTGCAAATACGAAAAGAAATTTAAATACAAAAAGTATGAATACTCTATCTTTTAAAAAATTCAATATATTATTTTTTAAACCTGTAATAAATAATCAATGATACACGGGTCTCATACAAAGAAATAACAATACCCGGTGAATCACCAGATATTAAAGAAACGAAATTTTATTTAAATGGGAAACCGACAGGAAGGAAATTAGTGAACTATCGGTAAGTTGGCAGGGATTTTTATTCCAACTCTACAAGTATAATCTATTCGATTTAGAAGGATATTTATATTATGATCTTGAAAATATTCATCAACGGCCTTTTTGCATCCATCCCAATGACCATAGTCATCAATAATGATAACACCGTTCAATATCAACTTTGGAAATAAGTATATCAATTCGTGTTTGGTAGATTCGTACCAATCTGTATCTAAACGAAGCAAGGCAATACTTTCTTCCGGAACTGCGGCCGGAATGGTATTTTCTATCATACCTTTTATATATACTACATTTTCAGTTGGAATATTTGTTGACCGGAGATTTTTTTGCACATCTTGCATTGAAGCTACACACCAGATCGGATCATTTTTATCATGCTCAATATTGCTTAACATATCAGCAGCAGTTATTCCGTTAATACCCACATCGTTTCCGGTAGGTTCTGTCATGCCTTCAAAGGTGTCATATAAATATAATTTCCTGTCAAACTTTTTACGATTGACCAGCATTTTTGCGATCATCATGGCACTTCCGCCACGCCACACTCCACATTCTACAAATACTCCATCAATATTATTTAATAAAATATAATTCACCGAACAATACAATGCATACATCCTTTCCACAGATGTCATTGTATAAGGCTTACAACTTTGATATATATCCCAAAACTCTTTTTCTTTAATATCCTTAAAGTGAACAGGTTTATTGGAGTTCGTTTTTTGAATAACATACCCCATTTTTTTTACCAGATCAAAAATTATTTTTTTCACAGAAAATATTTTAAAGAAAATTAAGAAAATAATTTTCCCTTCACCCGGTTTATTATTTTAAAAACATTTTTTTATAACTCATTGTATCAAAACCATTGCAATAATATTCATTGGCAAGATCATATGCACCTGTACAAAAAAGGTCATATGCAGACTGATCCATATGATACATTTCCAGGAAAACCTTATTTATTTCTTCCTTTTCCGATATATTCACATTCCACCCTGCTTTCTTAAGTTGCAATTGATTCCATGCGGTAAAGTGACTTGTAATAACCGGCCGCCCGGTACTCAAACATTCATATAAAGCATGGCCAAAATTTTCACCCTTTGTTAAAAGTACAGAAGAATGATATTTGGAAAATATTGCCTGAACCATTTCAGGCTTTACATCTCCTTTATATTCAACTTTATCCTGACAGAGATTTATATTTTTTAAACAATTTTTCCAGTAAACCTCATCTTTAACTGGGCCATAAATATCCAGGGTAATGTTTTCTTTTATGCCGCATACAATATTTATTAATTGAAGTAAATTTTTCTTCTCTGCTATGAGTGATAAATATACAAGCCTCAATTCGCCCGGGAATTTATTAATTGAACCAATCTTCTCTACCGGTTTTTTGGGAATATTTCCAGCTACAAATATTTCTGATCTTTTTCCAAATTCCCTGATAATATCAGACTGCTCATCAGTATTTGTTGCATGCCAAACAACATTTTTAAGAACGCCCGATAGTTTTAATAACGTCAGGAATATTCTTTTTTTAAAAGATTTACCAGCAAGCGCTCCTTTTTGGAGCATCCCTCTTGGACAAATGATTATTCTTACATTTTTTAATATTAATAACGGAGTTATAATAAATCTTAAAGAAAATATTCCATTTAAATAAACAGCGAATGGAGCAACATCCTGAATAACATTTTTTACAGTACGCATTCCCGGTTCACCCCTTCCAGCATACCATACTTTAATATACACCAGCGATTTTGGCAACTGTACATTGCACCAAACGTTTATTTTTATCTCTTCCGGTAATTGGTCACTATGAAGGTCATAAGCCCCTGTTAAAACCGAAATCTCGTATTCTTCATGTAATGAAAGTATCAGGTTAGTTAAAGACTGAATAGGACCACCTGCTTTATATGCAGGATAGAAGTAATCATAAATAATTAATAATCGTTTTTTTTTAAGATCAGTCATCACAAACTTTGGATTGACGAAATAATGTGATCATAACTGTATTCATCAATAATGGAAAGAGAGTTGTTAAATGCTGATGTTTTTCTTTCAGGTGTAAGATGCAAAAACTCATGAAGTAAATTAACCAACTGAGAAATATTTCCTGTTTCAAAAACAGCACCATTAATATTATCTCTTATAAGATCGTATGCACATCCGCAGGTGTCGGAAACGATGACCGGTAAACCGAAATTCATTGCTTCATTTACTGATAAACCCCAGGTTTCTCCTAACCCTGAGCACATAACGAAAATATCGGCAGCCCTGTAATACAAAGGGATCTCAGCCTGGTTGATAAAACCTGTGAGTATGATTTGTTTACCAAGATCGTTCTTATAAATATATGTTTCCATCTCTTCCCTTAACGCTCCTTCACCTGTCATTACCAATATTGCATTATCTTCTAAAGACTGATGAAAAGCTTTGATCAGGTCAAGTGGTCTTTTTTTTGATATAAATTTTCCTGAATAAAGAATAATTTTTTTATTTCCAGGTAATTTTAAAATTTCCCTGGCTTGCTGTATGGATGTTGTTTCATAAATTATCCGAAAGCGTTTATTATCTACAGCATAGGGCGTAAAAACAAGTTTGCTTTCTTTGATACCCAACGATTTATAAAATAATTTATTCTGTTTACCGATATATAAGAACCGGTCAACGAATAGAAATAAAGCCCTTAAATAAATATGCTTTAAGAACGTAGTTATCCTGGGCTTCATTTTTTCCTGGTTCAGGGGAGTTTCTGATCTAAGGCAAACAGTATGTCCGAATAATTTTGCAAAAACAATAGCTAAAATATGAGTACAATAGGCCCATCCATGGATTACAACTATTGATTTTTGTTGTTTCTGAAGAAATGAAATGATACCCGGGTTAAATAAACCGAAAAAACCATTATGGATGGATGGCTTCCATGAATGATTTTTTAAAAAAACTGCATGATAACCATCTACCAGGGGTATATTCCATTTTACTTCTTTTCCAAATCCCCTATCGAATTTTCCCTTAATACTTTCATCTGAGCAGTAACAAACCGAAAGTTGCAAGTCACTATCAGTCATTTGCTTGTACAACGGGGAAAAGTACTGAATAGGGTGCGAGTTTAAAATGACAACTTGCTTCATTAAATTTCCTTATGCCTTAATAGTGGATCAATAAATTTAATCAGGGATTTTTTCAACACAAATATTACCAGGAAATAGATCAAAAAGAATCCCAATGCCTTGGTTGTATCAATTCCATAAATTGGTATTAGAAGAAAAAACGGACCCGTAAGTATGATTCCCCACAAATTATCTTTATATAAGAGTTTAAAAAATAGCCCTACCATAGTGCCAAATAAAAATATAGGAATAAACATGAATATTGGCCCGAAATCTATATAAGCATCAGCAAAACTACCAAGGCTAAACGAAGTTGCCCTGCTTCTTCCGCTTAAACCAAGTCCAGTATATTTATTTGTATGCTTGCTATCGTCCAGCACTTCTTTATCGGGATTGATAAATCTTGGCACAAGGTAATGGCCAATGGCAGCAAGGTATAATTTACCATCTTCATATGGTATCCGGGATGGAACGAGACGCACAGATGCTGCAAAGTATTGAACATATCCAATCCTGTTGATCAGATCTTCTAAAGCCAGGTTATATGTTCTTGCATCTACCTGAACGATGAGTTCCAGTAATTTTTTACGGGCTTCTTCTTTGGAAACTGTTACCGATTGACTTAATTGACCTTTGTTTAGAAATGTACGGTAACTTGTTTTACTCGCTGTCCACAAGATGGCCATATGTAAAAAAAGTGCTCCGACAATAACAAATACGGCGCCTTTAGTAAAAGATATTTTTTGGCTAAGTGATGCATATGCAATCACAGAAAATATTAAAATATTGATAAAATTACTTGCAAAGAAAGAAGAAAGCCCCAGTACGAATTCAACACCTATAACGAGAAACATAAATATCTTAAGATCCGGAGCTCTTTTAAAAACTGAAATAAATGTTATCAGAAAAAATCCCCACTTAATATAAAATAAAAAGAAAAAATACTGAACAAGGTTTGGGAATGCCCAAATAGCAGCCTGGCTGGCATTGATAATAAGACTTATAACAATATACACCTGGAATATCTTTCTGGGGTCATATATATCCCATAATTTTTCCGGGACAACAATTCTTAATTTCTTTACTACTACATAAATGCCCAATGTATAGAAATAGATCCCGAATACTGAAAGATAATTGGTGTACTCCATTAATTGTGCAGGAAAAATAGTATTCTTAAAAAGATCATTTAAGGGCATCCCTACTATAACACAATATATCAACTGAATGGATACAGCCAACCATTGTAATAGCAATCCAAAGAAAAGTATATTGGTATTCCCCTTTATAAAAAAGAGCCGGTAAACAAATGGGATATATAAAAAAATTGGTATCGCTAATAAAAAATTAGACGACAACATGAATATCAATATCAGTGCAGCAAAAATAAGTACAATGATGCTGAATGGTATTTTAGCTTTACCGTACAAGGTCAGTTAGTTTTTTATAAGGAAATAATTCAGGATAATAACACAATTGAATAATAAAAGGGATAATCAGTTAATGCAGGCATTTACTATTCTAACGATTGTGTAAATGATGGATAATTCTTAAGTGGAGTTTATATTTTAAGAAGAAACTTCTTCAAGCTTATTTTCCCAATTACTGATAAATTTGTTATAAGAAAATAATTGACTTACAATTTGTTGATGATTCAAACCTTTTTGTAATGCCATGGATGGATCTTCAATCAGTATAGCCAGGAATTTCGCTATTTCTTCCGGAGCATTTGCTTCAACAATAAAACCATTGTGTTGATGTTTGACGATCTCGGGAAATCCTCCCCTGTTCGAAACAATCACCGGTACAGCAAACAAGCCTGCTTCAAGCGCTGATGTTGCAAATGGTTCTTCTGAACGGCTTGGAATACAAACAACCTGAAGATCTGCATAAATTTGTTCAATATTATTTACAAATCCTTTCCATTCCACCTGATCTTTTAAATGTTTCTCTTCAATTAATTTATTCAGCTCTTGTATAAATGAAGGATCACCGGTACCGAATATGGAGAGTTTAAACTGCGACAAATTATATTTCCTTTTCAGAATATCCAGAGCCAGCAATACATCTTCATGCCCTTTCCATCTTCCAACCTGCCCAACGATTCCGATTTTAAATATACTTTCCTGCTTCAAAAGATTTGGTTTCCATTGAATAATTTCCAGACCATTGTGTATTGTCTTTAATTTATCATTCCAAATTCCCAGATCCCTTAATTTATTTGTCACATAATCAGATACGCCAATAAAGAGTTTGATCTTTTTACTAAATAAAGAAAATAATTTATTATAAAATCCTGAATTCCCGATTGATTCATGACTGTGATAAATATTTATTGTATTTCGTGTACCTACAACAGGGTATAACAGAAAGAGGTGGTGAAAATTTGTATGAATAACCACATCAGGTCTAAATTTCGAAACAATTCGTTTATAATCAAAAAGCAGTTTCGGCCAATAAATCAGCTGCTCCATTGTCATCCTGATAGAGTTCCAATTCATGGTTTTTGAAATAAATCCTAACCTGATCTTGGAATAATTAATATTCCATTTGATTAATAAATCTTCAAATTGCCCGTTACTCCACTTTGAAGTAATACAAAATACTTCATTTCCTTCCGCGGCCAATCCTTTTAATAATGATAACATTATTTTTTCTTTGCCTGAAATATAACCTGCCCCGCAAATGATGACTATTCTCATAAAAAATACCGGATAATATTATAATTTTTAACGTGTTGTGCTATTTATGCTATTACCAAGAATCAGTTTCATAGTCAGGGAACAGTTGTTGAGGTTACAGTAGTAATAAAGCTCAAACAGAGCTCCTTCCCGAAAACGGGGTGTAATCGTTTTCGGGGCTCTTTTTTTGTTACTTTTTTGGAGAAGCAAAAAAGTAAAGACTAAAATCTTTTATAAAATTAAGAAATACAGTAGGTTCGTTAGTTTTATCAATAGCACAACATATTTATTTTTATCAAAAATGAAATTCAGCATCATTTCTTCCGAAGGATATTCATACTATAAACTGTTTCCAGGAATACAAATTCTGTATCGTACTTTATAACATCATTAAAATAGGCAACAGAACCAAAGTCTCTGTATGGTTCCTTTTCAGGTATTGTTGTATCATGAAGGCAAACAATGCCATTATTATCAAGTTTGGATAATACGATTTGCCAGTCATTTTCAAGACCTTTATACGAATGATCCCCATCTACTAAAATAAAATCTAACCGTTCTGGTATCTTGTTAATGATTTCCCTGTTGTTACTGAATCCCAATAAGAATTTTGTTTTATGAAAAACATGATGTCTATTCAACTCCCTCGTAGCCATTACCAATCCGGGGTTTTGTTTATTGTTCTTTGATTCAAATGGGTCAACACAAATCAATTCCCCTTTCTCATCCAGCGACATTGCTATGATAGATGCAGTGACGCCCATATATGTACCTATTTCCAAAGCATTCTTTTTACCGGTAGCATATTTTCTTAAACCGTCCTTTTCGATCTGGTTCATCTGGCTGTGAGGATTTGCAATTCCCAATGAATGCAACAGGTTGAGTACCCGTGGCCTTCTGTAAAGCCATGCCGGCGGGCTATTATTTATTATTGATCGGTTTCTTCCCCACATAAGTATAATGCCTTCCAAAAGGCTTACATAATTTTTTAAAAAAAGAATTCTTAAAATCCTTTACACATAACATAGAAGGAGCAATTCCGGGAAGTAACAAAAACTGAAAATGATTACTTTCAGTATGTGTAAGCTTTAAACCTGCTTTTCGAAAATATGACTTGATATGAAAGAAAGTAAAGAAATTCTCATGTGGCTGTATGCCGCTACCGGAATTAAAAGGCTTTCCGGTTATCCAGGTTTTTAACCACATCAAGATCATTCCATTGAAATAGTTTTCCGTTGTTACAATAAACATACCGTCTCTTTTTAATAACCGCTCCATCTCTTTAGCCATAACAGCCGGATTCAAAACATGCTCCATTGTTTCGCATGATATTATAAAATCAAAACTTTCATTTTCAAAAGTTAACATTTCAGCATTTTGAACCTGAAATTCAAGATTAGTTAATTCCCCATCCATTTTTCTTTTTGCCAGTTCTATAGCAGTGTGTGAAAAATCTGTACCTACAATATTTGCATTCTTGAATTTATTTGCCAGCCAAATTGAAAAATCTCCTCTTCCTGCTCCAATTTCCAATACTTTCTTGCCATTTAAATCTGGCAGTAATTTCATTACGGTCTGGTACCAGGGATGATGAAGTGTTTCAAAATCACTTTCAGAAATGCCCAAAGATTTATGCCAATCGTTATATAGTTTTTCTTTTTCGCTTTCGTTATGCATCACAATAATTATTATTGATCAATTAAAGCTTTTTCCAGTAATTCTTTCCATCTTTCTCCATAATTATCCCAGCTAAATTCTTCTACTTTTTTTCTTGCAGCAACCGCCATTTCTTCAATTTTTTTCGGATGATCCAAAAAGAATTGTATCGCCTGTTTTAGTTCATTTTTATTTCCTGCATTAATGGTATATCCGTTAACAGCATCACTTACCAGCTCACTGGAACCTGAATTTTTTGTACCAACTACCGGTAACCCGCAAGCCATTGCTTCAAGCTGTACTTGTGCCAATCCTTCAAAATAACTGGGAAAAAGAAAAACATTTGCACTGTTAAAAAGTGACTGTCTTTCATCTTTTGCAATAACTCCCTTATTAATTACATTATTTGGGAGTTTTATACCATCCGGAATTTTGCCATAACCGGCAATGATCAGTTTGGCCCTGGGAATATTCATTTCGCTCCATGCTTCTAAAAGCAAAGGCAATCCTTTTCGCGGAGAAAAGGAACCTAAAAAGAGAAAGGATATCTCGCCATTGACTATTTCTTTATTTGGGGTAAATCTGAATTCCTCTATAAAGGTCCCAAACGGATTTAATTTTATTTTATCACTTAATATCCCATTCTCCACCAATGTTTGTTTTACAAATTCACTTGGTACAACAATCAGATCAGCAAGCTCCATTTCCCGGCATTCGAGGTTAATAAATTCTTTTCTTTTGGGTGCTATTTGCTCTTTCCAATCAGGATATAATTTACTTAAATCATCATAAATTTTTTCCTTACTTAACGGATGCCCGATACTAACATCCAGGAAAAATTTTTTTCCTAAAGCTTTACATCGATGTGCCAATATCCAGCTAGAAGTATCAAAACCAATTACCACATCACTTTCAATGATTGCCTTGTCCGGAATTGATTGCTGAAATTTCAAATTTCTTATATAAATAAGATCCTCCGGATTAATCGTATTACGCATTCCCAATATTGTCTGGTATTCAAGAAAGGGTAATGTTTTAAGTTTTTTTACCGGAATATTATCAATGATCCTGTTACTTATTTTTTTATAGATGTTTGCAGGTAAAAAATGTAATATTCTGGCATTAAAACTATTTTTATTAATAGCCAGCCCGGTATAAAACTGAAATAGTAACCCTGATTTTTCAAGCTGTTTTGCCAGTTGAAAAGAGTATTGTGTTCCGGGATGTGCTAATAATACTTTCAAAAAATAAATTAATTAATTTAAAAAAATTAAATCTGTTCGGCGTACAACCACCTGTTATGTTCCAAAGGACGTTGTTCAGGAATGAATTTTCGCCACCATGCATTTTTTATAATGATGACCCTGTAATTTCTTTTTTTCAAAAAATCACAACAGAGATCTTCCAATTCTTTTGAATGTGTTTCAATCAACCAGGCAGAAGCTGAGTGATCAAAATCTTTCCCGCAAGAACCAAGCAGATCATATTCGCCCCCATCTATATCTACAAGGAAAAAATTATTTCCCTGCACATTTTTAACCAATAATTCAACGGAAACAAATTCAGGTGAGATCTTTGACCCAATCATTCTCTTTTCAACAATAAAATTCTGAGATTCATAAAAACCATTCAGATTTGAATTATAGATCAGTTCATCCGATATCTGTCCAGGCTCACAGGCAATTACTTTTTTACCCGATTTTAAAAATGCCAATACATAATAACCATCATTGGCACCAATATCAATTAAAACAGTTGATTTCTGAATACCTTTTTTTAAGTAAGGATATATTTCCCTTTCATACAACCCTAACAAGTGCTGAGAGCGATGGTTTACATCATACTTTACAAACATTCCTCTTGCCGGACCTGACAGGATCTTTTGTTTATTGAGGTCCGGAAAAAGTAAATGTTTAAAATATTTTTTCATGGAGAACCACTTTAGAAAAAAGAATTAAAGGATTATAGTGTTCTGATTAACCTGGCAGGCACTCCTCCAATAACACTACCTGCAGGGAAACTTTTTGTAACAACAGCGCCTGCAGCCACTACACAATGATCTCCTAAAACAACATCTTTCAGAATAATTGCTTTTGCGCCTATCCAGCAATGATTACCTATGCAGACTTTCCCTTTTTGCATTGGCATTGAACCAGGTGATAACCCCATACCAAACTGGTGATTGGAATCAGTAATATAAATATCCGGCCCGAACATATTATTACTTCCAATTTCTATATAACCACAGGCATCCAACATTACATTGCGGTTGAAATAATTTTTATCCCCGATCTTTATCCTGATACCTTTATATGGTGCATCTTCAGGCCATAACATGATGCCCTGTGTAAATGCATTATTGTTTCCGATACTGATCTGAACAACCCGCCTGCACCTGCTTTTCTCCATTCGGTTTTTAATACCTAAACGCATACCGAGTAACCGGTATAAGCCAATCCTGAATCTGCTGCTTATGCCATAAGGTACACGCAGTACTATTGATTCAAATTTTGCAAGTACTGACATCTAATTAAAACTTAAATATTTTTTAAATGCTTTTACAGAAACAGGATCTCGTTTTATATCACCGGCTATCAATGAACGAAAAAAATCGCTTATTCCAGACAAACATGGTTTTGTAAGTTTATCTCCACTATATCGTATAGAAAAAGATAAATGCTTATACAATTTTAAAAAAAATGAGGGAATTAAATAAAAGGAGGGTGTCCTTCTCCACATAAATACGAGGTCGTTACAAACAGCTGAACGATGTTGAAGATGAAAATCCCTGGCAACACTTGTTTTATCATGCCATATCTCAACGAGCGGAAAACGAATAATAGAATACCCTTTTTCCATTAAGCGAATGCAGAGGTCTTTTTCTTCAGCTCCATAATACCCGGGGTTTACAGCATAATATCCAACACTTTTAGCTGCCGACACCCTTAACATATGCCCACAACCGATAAATGCATTTGTTTCAACAATATCATTCCCTCTTTTAATTTCACTTCTCAGGTCATTACTTAGTATTTTAAATGCAAGAACTGCCACTGAAGGCGAAGCGTTCATATATTCAATTGCCTGTTTCAAATATTCATTATCCAAAAACCATGAATCATCATCCAGGCTGCAATAATAATCTGCGTCAGTTGTTTGGAGAAACATATTCCTTCCAAAAAGATATCCTTTTTCTTCCTTTGAAAAATACCACTTTACATTCGTATAATGTTGAGCTAAAGTTTCAGTAGCATCTGTAGAATTGTCATCAAAAACAGCTACCTCCTTGCAGTCATATTTTTGATTCAAAGCAGAATCAATTGCCTTTGGCAGTATGGAGAACCTGTTTTTTGATGTTATACCAATCAGTATTTTACTACTCATATTTATTTTTTGTAAAAAAGATTGTACGCATCGCTTTTAACTTACCCCAAATTACAGGGATAAGATTTTTCCACCCGGCAGCAGTAGTTAATACAACGGTTATCCCGAATAATTCAAATAAGAATAATTTACAATAGTTAGAAAAGGAAGACCGTCCAAGAATTCTTACCATTATATAGTGACGATTTAATAATTCCATTTCGGATAAAGCACTCACATTAGTTTTATGATCACCGGTCTGGCTGTTATGAAATATTTTAGCATTTCGCACATTGTATAATTTCCATTTTTTACCAACTTCAAGTGAAAGTGCCAGGTCTTCCATTAATGAATATCCCTTAAATGGAGCCGGGAATGGAGGGCTTGGCAAAGCTTCCTTCCGGTAAAGCGTACAGGTAGTATTCAGCCATTCAACTTCATTGTATTCCGGCAATTGCGAATTGTCTTCCGGTAATAAGTTCCATGCCGGCCCGATACATTTTCCTGCATATGTTAACATATCTTTTCCGCTCATTAAACGATACATGAATTTAGTAAGTTTTCCCGGTTTATGATACTGCTGATTTGTTATCATGGCATTCACAGCGCCGATATTATTATCAGAGTGAAGAACATTCCACAGTTTTTCTACACAACCTGTTTCAAGAATGATATCATCATCTAAAAAAAAAATAACCTGATTTGTATTTTTCTCCACACCCTGGTTACGTTGGGTTGCGGCACCTTTTTGCCCGGCCTTTTCATAAATAATGGAAGACTCCAATCCATGAATTACCAAACCGGCTATTTTTTCTGTTTCCCTATCATCAGAGGCATCAATAATGATTATTTCTGCCGGTTGCATTTCCTGTAAAGCCAGGCTTTCCAGTGTTTTTTGTAAAACCAGCGCACGGTTAGCTGTGGGTATTATTGAAGTTATAGCTGCCAGCACTGCTAAGGAATTGAGATATGATACAGTCGTTGTATTTTTTCAATATTATTTTTCCACTGTTCAAATATAGGAGCCCCGGGAGGCAATGCAAATAAATTACACACCCATGGAATAGCGGTTACATCATTTATTTTTTCAAGGAATTTCTTCTTGCCAAATTCATAATCATTGATATAATAAATGTCATACCCTTTCAACTGAGAAGCTAATGCACTGACAGAACTGCCACATTGCGCTAAGGTAGCAGGATTCCATTCTATACAAATGGCAGGTTTATTATCAGCTTGTATAACCTGATCAGCTCCCTGCAATACAAAACTTTCATATCCTTCTACATCTAGTTTTATCATGTCGGGAAAAATACTTAATGAATCAGATAATTTATCGATGGTAGTGGCTATAGCTATATTTTTATTCTCAATTGAAATTGACTCTTTTTTATCATCAGAAATAACCTGTGCCATCATAGATAACCACTTTGAGGAATTTAATGTCAAAACTCCGTCAATATTTGAAAGTGCAGCATGAATTGGAAATACATTATTCTGTAGTTTCAACTTTTTAATAGTCATTACAAGATCAAAATAAGTTTGTGTTACAGGCTCAAAAGAATAAATCTGCGGATTATTATGCTTTAACAGTGCAGCAAAGTGTGTACTATGATAACCACAATGTGCACCAATGTCAAAGATCACCGGCCTGTTTTTATCAAAACACCATGCGGCACAACTAATAATTTCCTCACTGCAAATCTCTGGCCTAAAAAATGGATTTTCACTATAATAATCTCCTGAACATATGATATATGGAACGTTGAAATTACTAACCGCTTTAAAATACTTAACCCCGGTAGACTTAATAATTTTTAATCGTATTTTCCGAAGTGTTGTACTCATTTTAATATTATAAAAACCTGAGTTCGGGATAAGAAACGAAGATAAATTTGTTTTCTATTAATTGGGTGTTATGAAATTAAAAGTAAAGAACTAATGTGGAAGCTACAGTAGTACAAAAGATGATTACAGCTATATGGCAGGAACGGGCTGTAATCGTTCCTGCCTTGACTTTTTTGCTACTTTTTTTGTTAAGAAAAAAAGTTGAGAACAACAAGTAATTAGTATCTAACAACTTATAAAATATCTTATCCCGAACTCAGGTTATAAAAGTAGCCACGATGCAGGAATATGATCCGTATCACTGATGTTTCGTGTACTCATCCACTTTACAGGACCGATCACTTTTTTTTGTTTGTCAGGATTTAACCAGGCCCCCCACCAGCTAAATGAACTGTTGGCAATGATATGATGCCTGCATGAACTCATAAGGCGAAGATCTTCATAGTTATGTGCATCATCATTGGCATCAACATAATATGCAGGAAATTCAGTTCTAATATTTTCCTTTACCCATTCTATATCATCAGAAAAAAAGAAAAATACCGCGTCAGGGAAAGACTCAAGCATACTTTTCATTGCTGCTTCATAGAACTCAGGTGTAATTGTACCATAGATCCTATTTGTCTTTGCTACAGAAACCACATCTCCCCTTCTTATATGCACAGAAACAGCATTGCAAGAGTTGATCTGTTGTAACCATATTTTATTCTTTTCAGATGGCAGTACATTGAACTTAAAATCTGAACGTATGGTACCTTCAATATCAAGAAAGTATTTTTCTGATTGCCAGAATCCTGAAAGGTAAGCTCCATCCGGGCATGAAAAGAAACCCGGATCAAATGAATAATCAGCTTTCTCCCTGAATAAACCGGCAGAAGGATCTTTACCTGCCAACATCCATAGACGCTTTTCAAAGCGGCGTTTGGGTTTGCATTTTTGCAGTTCCCACCAGGAAGCCTGTTCAACTTCCAGGTTAAAAGGAAATAAATTGAGTTCCCTTTTAACAAACTTATAAGGATCATCAAAATCGATCTTGAAAGAAATGTTCCGTTTCATCGAAAGCGCTCTTGCTGCTGCATATTGAAACAGCTGGTTACCCAATCCTCCCATAAATTGAAATACAAACACAGATTAAATATTTGTTTTGATAAATATGGTATTGATATATGTATCTGCAAAGGCACGGTAACCTTGTTCATGCATCAGTTCAAATATTTCTGTTCGCTTATCAGAACTCGCATCTTCCGTATAATGAACTGTTTCAATACAAAAGATGGAAGGCTTATATTTATGAAAAGGAAAACTTTTTAAAATCTCTTCGTCCAGCCCTTCCACATCCAGGTTTACAAATACCGGTGATCTGCCTGAAAAATTCTCGTCAATTACCTGCTCAACTGTTTTTAAAGGGACCTGGATTATTTCTTTGATCTTTCCATGTTTATTTTTTTCATGTGCTTCTGCCTCATCTTTTGAAAAGGTATTGAGCCCGGGATAATTCATGATATATAAATTTGCCTTGCCGGCTGCAGTACCGGCAATACCAATATTGAGGCAGGTATCCTTTGGCCTTTTTTTTGATAAAACAGCGTAAACATATGGATCAGGTTCAATGCATACTCCCGTATATCCTGCTTCATAAAATTTATAAGTATTATTGAATTTTACGGGATGATTGGCTCCGATATCAAGATATGTAAAGTCCTTAATTTTTTTTGCTCCAATCAAAAAATCAATAATAATATCTTCCCCGGTTTGTGCATAAGAAATATTGTATGGAATGCCTGTAATCTTTTGATATACGCGCCTGAAAAAATGATTGTTAATGATATTCATGATAAAATCTACTTAATTCCTGTTTGCTTTTTTTGAAACAAGTATAACCCGCAACTGTTCTTTGCATAACAATAATCGCCCGGAACAGCATTGTCAATAAATTCGTCTTTGTCATTAATGATACTGAATTCTTTTAACTGCATGTGATCAAGTAAATGTATGCAGCATAATGGGTCCAGTATCCTTTGTGCATTAAACTCTGTTCGTTCCTTACCAACAGGCATGCTTAACAGCAGGTGTCCGCCCGGAGCAATTACTCTTTGCATTTCGGTAAGCGACTGTTCAAATCCCTTTGGATTGATTGCATCTCCATATCTTCCAAGACCGATATGCTCAATTGTATGCAGACAGGATAATGTGCTGATCGTATCATTTTCAAAAGGCAAAGCCAGAATATCACCTTTTAAAAAATGTAAACCCGGCAACACAAATGATGGTGGACGAATATCAATAGATGTAACAGGGCAAATGGCTGTAGCCTGGCCGGTAAAACCATCAAACCTGCTGCCAATATCAAAATGCATCTCAGGCTTAAGTTTAGAAAGTATTTTAAGTGCCCAGATGTCCTGGTAAAAATACTGGCCGCCACCACTCTGAACATCATGGTTGCTCAAATTCAGGTAAGGGTAATTGTAACGGAATGATAGTTGTCCGCCCAACTTTTTATATTGCTTCCAGCTTTTATAAAAAGAAAAGTAGGCTCCCCAAATCTTTACAGGATATCCTAATCCGTATGATCTCAGTGGCTGAAGAAATCTCCAGATACCTTTAATGATACTATTCATTGATCAATAGTTCAGTTTTGATTGATCCAGGAATAATGATATTTATGTTACACATATTTATGCTGAAAAATTTAAACACTTTCATAGATCTGTTCATATTTCTTAGCAAGATCATAAAAGCTATTTTCAAACGGCTGTTTAAAAGTAAATTGATGTACATTATTTTCCACTTCAACAATTTTATTATAAAGATCATCTGCAGATAAGTACTTAAATATCAGCCCACATTCAAATTGACTGATCAATTCTGCTGATCCCGGTACATCAGAAGCGATCACCGGCAACTTAAGTATATTGGCTTCCATGATGATCAGGGGAGCCATTTCAGCAACCCTTGAAGGTAATATAACCGCTTTATATTTATTCATAACCGCTAAAACCTCATCTGGATGTAATATTCCTTTATAACGAACATTTTCAAAACTGGCAAGGTTTGATATCTTAGTATGAGGCAGAACATCTGTTGGAGTGTAAGGGCCGTACAAGTCAATAACAACAGAGGGTAAATGTTTTTTAAGTTTTGTTGCAAGATCCAGTATAAGGTCAATACCTTTTTCCTTATTTACTCTTCCGACAAAAACATATCCATTGCGCTTCATATCATTTGAACCGGGTAACAGTTTTCCTAAATCAGGTGAAACCTGAGGCAAATAAACGATCTTATGATCCGGAACATTATTTATCATCAGTACATCCCTGAACCAGTGCGTTAATGAAACAACCTTATCTGCATGTTTTCCTACAGCCGAAATAAATACCTGCTTTAAGTTAATACCTGTTGTTAAACGTTTTATTCTTGGCAGAGAATTCACAACATTTATCTTTAAAACATTTTCAAACAAGCGGGCCATAGTAATATTCAACATGGAAACAGATGTCCGGTTTGAAAAAAGATGACAACTACTGCAACGACCGGGTATCATTTTACCATTACACGGTTCTGTACCCCCAAAATGCAAAGTTCCGGTCTGGCAAACATAACTTGCCAAATGAAGTGTTACAATTGTAACAATCCCCTGCTTTTTTGTTGCTTCGAGTAATCCTGCGCTGATCCCATCATCCCCTCCAAATTCATTAAAATGCGCAATACGGATACCACGTGTTTTCATTTCCTTTATGAACGAACCTGTAAT
Organism: Ferruginibacter sp.; assembly: GCA_031373525.1. Lineage (GTDB taxonomy): Bacteria > Bacteroidota > Bacteroidia > Chitinophagales > Chitinophagaceae > Ferruginibacter. Next base: position 10,606 of record JANMMS010000056.1, on the reverse strand, counting down.
AAAATTCAACAAGGGTTTACCATCATGATCAATGGCTGCAAATTTCACTATGTTAATTCCTCTGCCTCTTTTTTCAGATATAGTGTTTGCTGAATTGAAATTTGGCACAAACCAATAAACCTCATTTCCTCTTTCAATCAGCGCATTAGCCAATTGGTAACAATATAATTCAGTACCACCAAGCCCGTCAGGATATAAAAAATTCGTTACAAGGGCAATTTTCATTATTCTCTTTCAGCTACTATTCCGCAAAAAGCAGAATAACTTTTTGCTTCTTTCCCGGTTTTTGTTATAATTTTATTGAAATTAAAAATGAATCGACTAACATTTTTAAGCATAAAAAGTTCCAGTTTCGATCTTTTTTGATTCAGGTCAACCCAGAATTCATATTTTCCAAACCAACCGTAAAATTTGATTTCAAATCCATTCGATTCCAGGATTTTGCGCCATTCGCCCGGGTTCATACTTTTTAAATTATGCTTTTTCAGATTCTCATTATCAAATATCTTATGAGGAATGTACTGCATCCAACCACTGAAATTTGGTGTTGTTATAATAATTTTTCCGGAAGGTTTAAGCAGATCTATATGCGATTGAATTACTTCTTTGTAGTTTTCAAAATGCTCAATAAATCCAAATGAACAAACAAGGTCATACCGGGTGTTATGCATTTTTCTAAATTCAAAAAAATCTCCCGACCGGAATTCACCAACTGTTAAGCCCAATGAATTCAACCATTTTGGAAGATCTTCCTCATTTCTTTTATTATAATCGATACCATTCAACTGGTAACCTTTTCTACCGATCGCAGGAATGTAAGATCCTGGAAAACTGCCAATTTCAAGACAGGTTTTAAGTGTACAGCTATCTAAATGACAGTTCAGAAAATCGATCAATGCACCTTCCTTCGCTTCACCAAATTGTTGCCCGGTATAACCATCATTCCAGTAATTTTCGTCCGTAAGTTTCATTCAGTAATAATATCAGGTAGAAATTCTTTTAATGAATGTATTGTAATTCTGTTCATAACTGAATTCCTGCAATCCCAGCTCCTGTATCTGCTTCGCCCACGCTAAACGTTTATCATCTTTATAAAATTCCTTTATAAGGTTTCCGGTAAGTTTTGAATCCTGTTCTGTAACAATAGCACCATAGCCTTTTGAAAAAGCCCAGGCAATAGAACCTGAAGAAGCTGGTCCCCAAAATAAAACGGGCAACCCCGCAGAAATATAATCCACCAGTTTGCTTGAAAAATTATATTTAAATGATTCTTCATTAACAAAGGAATTGAGCAGTATTGCGACATCCATCTCTTCATTCATTTTTCGCATCAGATCGGCAGAATGCATAAATGGATGAAAGGTCACATGCTTTTCAGACAGATTAACATATTGTGCCAGCATCTCCCTATCCCAATAAGAAAAAATATGCAGTTCCCCTTTTTGTTTTCCGATATGATATGAGATCAGGTCCAGCATCGGGGCAAAATCACCTGTATACAATGAACCTGCATAACAGAATTTTAGCCCTTTTCGATTATCTTTTTTTTTCAACTCAACCGGAAAAATATTATCGTCTTTCCCTCTTGATGGGTAAACGATATCGCCTTGTACCCCATATAATGAATAATAATATTTTTCCATTGTAGGAGAAATACAAAACCTGCCCGAAGCATGCCGGTACATTTTTCCAAACATTTCAGCCAGATACTTTTGCCATTTTCCATGATCTTCAGAAGTAAGCCAGTCATCATGCAATATTACATAGAGTGGAATATTAAACTGTTCCGAAAAACGGAATGCACTCAGCCACATTAACCTCATTGTTGCAGTAAGAATTACATCGGGCTTAAAAGACTGAATGATATTTTTCGATTTACCCGAAAGCAATAATTGGTCGGCTAAAAAAAGACCTTTACTGTATTTTGCAAAACGGGTGTACCTGAGCCTTTCTAACCTGGACTTTGAAACGTGGTATTGCACACCTGCTATTCTTGGCTGGTTTTCATCTATCCCAACCCCCTGAATGATGAGTAATTTTTCTTTAGGGTAATGTTGTAATAACCTGTATAATAATGTTGCCCCGGCTGAACTCAATTCAACAGGTACATCAGCCAGGTATAATATTTTAGGAAGATCCTTTAAAGGCATGAATCAGATACGTGCTTTCCTGTTTTCAACGATCTCTTCAATTGTTTCTGTAAGCGACTTTGTAATATTCCATCCCGGATAATGTGATCTGACCTTGCGCAGATCTGTATAATAACAAATATGATCGCCATCCCTGTTCTTCTCATCATATATGTATTCCATCGGTATCCCGGTAAATGATTCTGTGATATGAAAAGCTTCCAGAATGGAGCAGGTGTTTTCCTTTCCTCCACCAATATTATATACTTCACCGTTACGTGGAGCCTTTATGAATTCTTCTATGAACCTGGCAACATCGTATGAATGTATATTGTCTCTGACCTGTTTTCCTTTATAACCAAAAATGCTATATTTTTTTCTTTCCAGGTTACATTTAACGAGGTAACTTAAAAAACCATGCAATTCAACACCACTATGATTGGGGCCGGTAAGGCAACCTCCCCTGATTGAACAGGTTGGCATATTAAAGTATTTACCATATTCCTGCACCATAACATCTGCTGCAACTTTTGATGCTCCAAATAATGAATGTTTGCTTTGATCGATCGATAATGTTTCCGGGATACCATGTTCATAATGCTCATCATCATATTCCCAACGGGTTTCGAGTTCTTTCATAACGATCCTGTTGGGAGCATCCCCATAAACTTTATTGGTACTCATGTGTACAAAAGGAACTTCGCTGCTATAACGACGGGTAGCTTCCAGCATATTCAGCGTACCGGTTGCATTGGTATCAAAGTCATCAAAAGGTATGTTTGCAGCTTTATCATGGCTTGGTTGAGCAGCAGCATGCACAATTGCATCAGGTTCTATTTCACTGATAAGTGAAATGATCCCTTCACGGTTTCTAACATCCAGTTCATGATGATTAAAATATTCCAGGCTGCTTTGCAAACGTTCCTGGTTCCATCTTGTATCGCCACTGGAACCAAAAAAAACTGCCCGCTGGTTATTATCGATGCCATGAATCTCCCATCCCAAATTTGCAAAATGAACACAAACTTCAGAACCAATCAAACCTGAAGAACCGGTTACCAGTATTTTTTTCATCCTTAAATGTATGAATTTAGTTTCTTGAAGTTAATTTCTAAACAACTATTGGGGTATTAACAGAAAATTCTCCGTAACAACGGAATGCAATTCCAATTCCTTTTCATTAGTAATAACAATCAGTGAAGGAACCGCATAACATTTATATTTATTGTTACTGCAAAAACCCAAAAGGTCATTATGCTTGAATTGAAAAGCCTGTATATTGATCCTGTTCCATTCTAAAATGATCATTGGCTTACATTCATTTATACAGGTTAGTGCTCCCTGTAAAGCCATGAGGTCAGCTCCTTCAATATCACTTTTAATAAACGAAATGAGGGGTTTATTTAAATTTGTCCATACTTCATCAATTGTAATCCCCTGCACTTTTATTTTCCCGGAAAAACTGACTCTTTTGGTGTCTTTTATACTTTCATATGCGCCATCAGCATCTGTAGTTGTAAAGAAATCCATTTCATCATTGCTATTACTTACTGCATTATTATAAATTGTCCAACGGTCTTTAACTGACGAATTTTCCCAGGTCTTTTTTAAGTATTTAAATGTATTAGGAGATGCTTCAAAAGAAAGTGCTCTGACCATTGGATGTCTTTTTAACACAGGGATGCTCATCAGGCCAATGTTTGCGCCGATATCAATATAAACAGACTGATCCTTTACAAATTCATTAATAAACTTAAGGATATCCTGTTCATAAATACCATCTCTTATGGCAAGGTTAAAAGTGGTTGAATTTTTTGGAAAGAAAACGGGTTCCCCATAATATCCAAAAGATCCTCTTAGATTGAGGAACCATTTATACACTGTTGACTTAATTATTTTTTTAAAATAAGAATTTGACATTAAATTAAATCAGATAAAGGAGTTGATAATTAATAAAACTAATCCCAATGTACAGCTGGAGATATTGCCAGTATAAAACCATCAAAAGAAGCTGCCTTAATTAGATCAACCTGGAACACAATTTTGTAATCAGCATCTTTCAAAAAGTCAATACACTTATAATGCAATTCATTGGTATGTGTACTCACAAAAAAATAATCGATCATTCTTTCCGACAGACAATTTACAGCACCTTCCAGCATATCGGATTCAAATCCCTGAATATCAGCATGAGCAATATTGATATGCTTGATCTTCTTTTCTTTTACATAATCATCCAGGCAGATCACTGGAGTATCTCCGGTAATTGAACTTATTTTTCCAATAAAATAATTATCGAATGATGCTTTTAAATTATTCTTTTTAAGATTTCTTTCTCCTACTATTAAATTTTTTTTTTCGGGCTCTATCATATAAACCTGACCGTGAACAGTTGCTTTTAAGAACCACATGGAATAGAAAGCCCAAAATGAACCCATTTCGATCATAACAGGGTTTTGAGGCATTTTATTGATCACATCCAGAAAGATCTTTTCCTCTTCAGGTTCATGAACACCTTTATTCATGTGAAGCATTTTAGTGATCGGCAATCCATAATAATCTCCAATTGAAACGAGAATGCCATTGTGCATGACCTGGTAACCATTTTCAATATTCCCTGCTTTGGCTATCCTGGGGATATAAGAATTGTACTTTGATTCAAGTGCTATTTTGATTCTGTATTCCCATTCATCATCAAAAGTCAATTCTTCAATTCTATTATTATTATCAAACCTCCCTGCTTTCATTAGAAACCTGTACCAAAACATACGTAGCGCATATTTTGTACGGTATGTATGAATTTTGATACGATTCTGTATCTTTTTAATCAACATACTCATGGATGGAATTGATATGCTGAATCAGATCATTTTTTATTTCCTTACAGGTAAGTGCAATACTTCCATAACCGTAAGAACTTTTAAAATCCCAAACGGTTCCTGTGGGGTTTGAAAAATTAATTTCAAAATCAACTGCCTGGACTATCATATGGTCCCACCCCACATTAGCAAATGAGGTTGCAGCATCTAAATGGTAATTTCCTGAAGCGAGATTGATCGGATTAATTTTAATCGTGTATTTATAAACTCCCGGACTACCGGGAAGTGTAATACTTTCAAACTGGTAAAAAGACATTAAACCCAGTTTGACCTGCGAACTGCTATCGGTCAGAAATAATTCAAATGACATATTTTCTTTACCGTCAGTTGCAATGATTGCCTCAACAATTAAATATTCTCCTAAAGCATAATGATGCGTCTGCTCTCCGTCGTTATTAACCAGGCCAATCTTAATGATCCTGGAATGAGTCCCCTTCCCAAGTTTTTTTTGATTGACTAAACTGCGGTTTGCGATAAATGTATCGCTATAAGCCTTGATCGTATTGTCTATGTTCCCAAAATATTCCAACCTTCCTTCGTTTAAAAAAAGACCCACATTTGTCAAAACCTGTATGGCTGCCATATTATGGCTCACAAACAATACAGTTCTCCCTTCATTCTTACTAACATCCTCCATTTTACCCAGGCATTTCTTTTGAAATTGTGCATCACCAACTGCAAGTACTTCATCCACCACAAGTATCTCAGGTTCAAGATGAGCAGCAACTGCAAAGGCTAAACGCATGTACATACCGCTACTGTATCTTTTAACCGGTGTATCTAAAAATTTTTCTATTTCGGCAAAATCAACAATAGCATCAAAGTGTTTTTTTATCTCTGCCCGGCTCATTCCAAGTATGGCACCGTTCAGGAATATATTTTCCTTGCCGGTTAATTCCGGATGAAATCCAGTTCCTACTTCTAACAAAGAAGCAACACGCCCCCTTATTTTAATTTTGCCACTGGTGGGTTCCGTAATCCTGCTAAGTATCTTTAATAAAGTTGACTTCCCGGCACCGTTCCTGCCAATGATTCCAACCCTATCACCCTGTTCAATATTAAAACTGATATCCTTTAAAGCCCAGAATTCCTCTGTTGAATCAGGTGTAATGATTTTTGATCTGGAAGATGAAAATAAACCCTTTGCTTTTTTTGATACTACATCACGCAGTGCTGTATAGTTTTCTTTCCCTTCATGAGTGATCATGTAGCTCTTAGAGAGATTTGAGACCTGGATAATAGAAGCCATGTTAGGAGTTAAGAGTTAGAAGATGGGAGTTGGGGTTAGCCGGCTTTGTTCTCATCTCAGTTGATTTAATAAGCCCTGTAATTAATTTTCCTGCAATTTCAAGTTCCACATTTATCTTATCAAAAAATATTTTCAAATCGGGATAAATATCTACTACAACATATAAAAGAGATCTTACTTCTCCACAAGATGCTCTTGCTATATTATAAAATTGGATCTTCTCTTTTAAATGTATTCTTTCAAAACCTTCTGCAATATTTGTCATCATACTTATAGAAGATCTTTGTAACTGGTTCACTAACCCATAATCTCTTGAGATAAAATCTTGTCTGGTAAGATCATAGATCATTTTGACTATCTCTCTCGATTTTTGCCACACCAGCAAATCTTCAAACCTTTTAATCATAATAAATAATAACTTTCATACTCTAAAAATCTCCCATCTCCCATCTCCTATCTCCCATCTCCCATCTCCTATCTCCTAAATATTATCCGCAAACGTCCGCTCCATTTTCCTAAAGTAATAAATTCCAAACCGCAAAAAACTTATCGTAATGGCGACTGATACAATAAATGAACGCCAATGCATCGGATCACCAAGCAAACACCATCGAAATCCATCAATTACGCCAACCATAGGGTTAAGAGAATATAACATCCTCCATTTATCAGTTACAACAAAACTATTGAAACCAACCGGGCTAACATATAATCCAAATTGAACAATAAACGGTATGATATATCTAAAATCTCTAAACTTCACATTTACTGCCGTTAGATATAAACCAATACCAAATGCACAGGTAAATGCCAATACCACAAACAATGGTAAAAAAACAATATGCCAGGAGGGCATGTAACCATACCAAATAAACATCCCAATCATAATGATAAATGAAATGGCAAGATCAACCAGGCTGGTAATAACAGAACTGGCCGGAATGATCATCCTCGGAAAATACACTTTAGTGATCAGGTTGGCATTGCCGATCAGGCTGCTGCTGCTTTCACTTAATGCATTGCTAAAGAACTGCCAGGGTAACATACCTGCAAACACCATCAATGCATAAGGTGCATTTCCGGGGTTTTTAAGATCTGCAATACGGCTGAACAAAATAGTAAAAATAACAGTAGTAAGAACCGGACGTATCACACTCCATGCTGCACCGACAATCGTCTGCTTATATCGTACTTTTATATCCCGCCAACTTAATATATAAAAAAGTTCCCTATATCTCCAGAGATCTTTCCAATAATTTTTTTCTGCACGACCGGGTTCAATAGTAAGATCCCACTGTCCTTTTATTTCAGAATCTGCAAACTTATTTTCTGTACTTATCATTATAAAATTTCAGTTTCGCTTTTCTATTATTTATTATCAGCAACTGATCACATCTTTAATTCATACCGATTCTGTTAAAAAGAGTACCCAATTTTAGCTTATAGGAATCATAGCTAAAATTCTCCGTCAATATTTTTTTATCCGGCAAATATTTTTCTTTATTCACTAATATATCCTGTATGGCATTTTTTATTTCTGTAACATTGAAAGGATCTACCAATAAGCCCAAATGTCCATGTTGTAATGCATCAACTGACCCATCAGCATTACCTCCAATAACTGGTATTCCATAATACATCGCTTCAATAAAAACAATACCAAATCCTTCTTTTACACTAGGCATTACGTAACAATCCGACATCGCAAAATATGATGCCACTTCTTCTTCAGGAACAAATCCGGCTAAAACAACACGCCCTTCTAATTTTAATTTTACAATTAATTTATCAAGAAATTCTTTTTCTACAGCATCATAACTTCCTGCTAACAGGTATTTTACATTATTATCATCAATTTGAACCATTGCTTCCATTACCTTGTCATAACCCTTGTATCTTTCTTTGGCTGAAATCCTGCTCAAAGTAAAAAGAATTTTATCAGTTGAACGGAAACCATATTTTTCTTTCAATGATGGCTTAATTTCAATATTTTTCGACAATGGTAAAAACGGATCCAGGCAATTATTCATAACCGTACATTTTAACGGGTTTATTCCATGTACTTCAATGATCTTTTTACGGGTATAATTACTCACGGAAACAATCTCATTACAACAATCCAACATTTTCCTTTTAGTGTTGCTCAGCTTTGGCCAAACTTCAATTCCATGCGCAAATAAAATGATCTTCACAGATGGATTAAATTTTTTTATAAGCCATGCTGCCAGCAACAGATTAATATGGCTTAAAATGATAACCTTACTTTTTCGGCCATGTTTTACTGTATGCCACATGAAATTAATCTTATGTGCATTGAAGCCATTAAAGATTTCCATGGGGAAATATGCATTATCATCTGATGATGCAAAGCTGTCATGCATACTGAAAATCTTCATTCTCTTATTTAAACGAATACAGTTCTCATACATAGCTTTGCCGGCAATACGACATACTTTTTCAATCCCCCCTGTTGAAGAAAAAATCTTTAACGTAAGAAATAGAACATCATTATGCATACTCCTTGTTATTGATAAGGATAAGCGACATCAGGTGAGACCAGTGCATTTCACCTTTCTTGAACCGCTGATAATTCAATAAGGTGCTTTTATTTCCATCTTCCATCAATTCTTTTACAAAAACACTTTTTGATAACCATGAAGCAAAAGGAAAACTGAAACCCATTTTTGGCCGGTTCCAGATCGCTTCCGGTAATTCATTCTTATATGATTTGATCAGTAAAGGTTTGGGGCCATTCCCTTCATACTTTACTTCGGGGTTTATTGAAAGAGCCAGTTTAATGAAATCGTTATCCAAAAAAGGCACCCTGATCTCAACTCCATTTGCCATTCCCATCACATCTGCATCTCTCAATAACTGGTTTTGCATATAAATATTCCATTCCATCCAACTGGCCTTTTCCTTCAGTGGTAAATTGAGAAGATCAGGAAATACCGGCAGATCATTCAAAATATCCCAAACTTCATTTTCTGATGTATCCAGTTGTTTTGCAATTTCCAACGGAGTAAAATGCCCTCGTAAAAACAGATAATTCCCTTTAATGCCTTCCATATTGAGGTAAGACAACCTGTTTAATTGCTTATAATTGCTTCGCCGCATTGCATTGATACTGACAGCCGGCAATTTTTGCAAAAACGAAGCTAATCCCATCCTGTTAAAAGAAGGGTAACCGCCAAAAAGCTCATCTCCTCCAATACCAGACAAAACAGCTTTTAATCCTTCCTGCCTGGCATACTTACTAATGAACCATGTATTGATCCCATCACAACAAGGCATATCCATTGCATTTAATATGCCTGGAAAACTATTATGGAATTCAGATTCCTTTAAAAGATATTGCCTGTTACTGCATCCGATCTTTTTTATCAGTATATCCTGGTATTTTTTTTCAGAATATTCAGCTTCCTCAAAATAAAGTGAAAGGCTTTTTAACTGGCCCGGATCATCAGCAGCAGCCAATAATGATAATATGCCCGAATCAACACCTCCACTTAAAAAAATACCGATCGGTGCATCTGACAGCATATGGCGCTTTACTGATTTGCTTAACTGTTGCATTAAGGATGTAATAGCGAATGACTCATCATTTATTTTAGCATAATAATTATAATGTTTATAATGCTGAAGAATGAAATCTTTTTTTACAGTACTGTATTTTAAAAAACAACCTTTGGGTAATGGGATTACTTTTTTTAGTGTTGTAACAGGTTCGGGTATGTGCCCGTAAGCCATCAGGTAAACAGGCCATTTGTCATTGTGCTCCTGCAAACCAGGTATAATTTCCAATGCCCTGATCTCCGATGCAAAAGAAATTCCCTGTTCCTCACTGCTGTAATAAAGTGGTTTCATTCCGGCCGGATCCCTTACAAGCAATAATTCTTTTTCAACAGTATCCCAAATGGCAAAGGCAAACATCCCGTTCAGTTTCGTAAAACTCTGAACACCCCAACGGCTATACGCTGCAAGTATTACTTCAGTATCTGTATGAGTGATGAACCGGTGACCAAGTGCAGACAATTCATCCCTGATCTCATGGAAATTATAAATCTCGCCATTATAAGTTATCCAATAACGGTTTTCGTATTGCATTGGCTGATGCCCGGCACTTGTAAGATCAAACAAAGCAAGCCGGCGGTTACCCAACACTATTTTATCCGAAGCTGAACAATATAAACCTTCATCATCCGGGCCCCCATGTTGCTGAAGTTTACACATCTGCAACACAATTTCTTCCTGCTGCTTTATTTCCATTAAGGAATGAAATATTCCCGCAATTCTACACATTTGTTATTGGCAAGATTTGCTGCTTATATATTGGATTTTAAAACTCA
>JANMMS010000099.1:0-27401 GCA_031373525.1 Ferruginibacter sp. | reverse complement strand
TACCTTTGCCGTCCAAAAATAAGGAATATGGCCAGAGTATGTCAGGTAACAGGAAAGAAACCAATCACAGGTAATAAGGTTTCGCATTCAAATATAAAGACCAAACGCAGGTTTTTGCCCAATTTACAAACCAAGCGTTATTTTTTAGCAGAAGAAGATAAATGGGTAACCATGAAAATATCTTCAGAAGCGATCAGGACCATCAATAAGAACGGTTTGTATGCTGTTGTTAAAGGGATGCGTGCTGCGGGTGTAAAAATTTAATCAGCGTTTTTTAAAATAAATAAACATGGCAAAGAAAGGAAACAGGGTACAGGTAATTATGGAGTGTACTGAACACAAGACCAGTGGTAAGCCTGGTACAAGCCGTTATATCACTACCAAAAACAAAAAAAATTCTCCGGAACGTTTGGAGTTAAAGAAATTTAACCCGATCCTTAAAAAAGTAACGGTTCACAAAGAAATTAAATAATTAACCTATTTGTGAATTTGGATTTGAGCTATAGTTGGCCAACATTTTCAAATTTTCAAATTTCCAAATCTTCAAATAAACAAACATGGCAAAAGCAGCTAAAACCGCGATAAAAACCAAAGATCAGAAAGCAGCAGCGGATGCAAAAAACTGGACAAAAGTCATTAAAACTGTTCGCAGTCCGAAAACTGGTGCATACACTTTTAAAGAAGCGATCATACACAAAGAAAAGATAAAAGATTTTTTAGCAAACTAAGTTTTCTTTTATGAAATGATATTTAAAGCTGTTCTGTTTATTCAGAATGGCTTTGTTTGTTTAACGGAGATACTGGATACTTGATACTGGATACTTGATACTAGATAGATCACCAGGTTTTGAAGTGCTTATCAACATCCGGCATCAGGTATCCAGCATTAACTTCCATTAAAATCATCAACCATGGGTATTTTCGATAAATTATTCGGCAAAAAGGAACAAAAAGAAACGCTTGATCAGGGTTTGCAAAAGACCAGGGAAGGCTTTTTTGGAAAGCTCACAAAAGCCATTGCAGGTAAAAGTACCGTAGATGAAGAAGTGTTGGATAACCTGGAACAAGCTTTGGTAAGTGCAGATGTTGGTATTGAAACTACCGTAAAGATCATTGAGCAAATAGAAAAAAGAGTTGCCAAAGATAAATACCTGAATACAAAAGAATTGAATGGCATTTTAAAACAGGAAATACAGGATTTGCTGGTACCAGCCATTCAGGATAGCAGTTATATAAATTATGAATTGCCGGCCGGCCATAAACCACATGTGATTTTGGTTGTTGGTGTCAACGGTGTTGGAAAAACAACGACCATAGGAAAATTGGCACACAATTTTTCTTTGGCAGGGAAATCAGTCTTATTAGGTGCAGCCGATACTTTCAGGGCAGCAGCAGTTGACCAGTTAACGATCTGGAGTGAAAGAACCAATGTACCGATCGTAAAAAAAGAAATGGGTAGTGATCCTGCATCTGTGGCCTACGATACAATTATTAGTGGTGTTGCAAGAAAGTCTGATGTTATTATCATTGATACAGCAGGAAGGCTTCACAACAAAATTCATTTAATGGATGAACTGATCAAAATTAAAAAGGTGATCCAAAAGGTTATACCGGAAGCTCCTCATGAAGTATTATTGGTGCTGGATGGTAGCACCGGCCAGAATGCGCTGGAACAGGCTAAACATTTTACTGCCGCTACTGAAGTAACCGCACTTGCTATTACAAAATTAGATGGAACTGCCAAAGGGGGCGTAGTGCTGGCAATTGCAGACCAGTTTAAAATACCCGTTAAGTTTATCGGTGTGGGTGAAAAAGCCACCGACCTGCTTGTATTTGATAAACAGCAATTCGTTGAAGGTTTGTTTCACTTGCCTGAATAAAGAAGAGCCCCTAAGAATAAGGGCTCCGTTTACCAAAACTAACTGCTTATGAGAAAATTATTATTTCGTAATTGCTATACAAAGTACGGACACAAAAATGAATTTGGCTGTTAAGAAATGGCCAATTTTACTTAAATGATGTTAAGAAAAATTTCAAAAAAATAATTAACATGATCTCAATATAATTAACAAACTGAAAGTTGATTTCTATTAATCGAATTGGTATGAATTTAAGAGTAAAGATCAAATGCCGAAGTTACAGTAGTGCAAAAGCTGATTAAGTCTATACGGCAGGAACAGCCTGTCCCGATTGTTTCGGGAGGTTGTAATCGTTCCTGCCTTGACTTTTTTGCCTGACTGCCGTTAGGCAGGTTACTTTTTTTGTCAAGTATACAGTAGTAAAATCTCCAAACCTGGTATAATAACAACAGTATTCACGAACCCATTGCTTCCTATTCAGCAAAGAGTCTTGAAGCTTGGGCCTCAGAAAAAATGCGTTAAGAACTTTCCGGAATGGAGCGCCCCACCGTAGGTGGGTTAACGGCGAAAGCGATCAGATAATATTCTAATGTTGATTGTATGTCGGCTGAATGAAATTAAATGTTCGGCTATAGCTCTTTCGGCGTAGCGTAATGAAGGAAAGTTTAGCTTTTTTTTCTGCAGCCCTTGATTTTTGCTTCTTTTCATCAAGGAAAAGAAGAGTATAAAAATCAATCAGTTAGAAACTTGTTACTTAAGAGGAAAAAGTAGAGAACAACAATATATTAGTAACCAACGATTAATAAAACTTCTTATCCCGGCCCCAGGTTAATTATCCAAAAGTCTTTATCAGCAAGATCGCCATACCATACAATACAGTTGAAATAAAAATGCCCTTGGCTGTTTTATCTTTCATCGAATTAATGTAGATGGTAAATAATAATGCATTCAATAAAAGTGAAAGTGTGAGTGCAACAGAAAGTGTTTTATGGCCCGGTTCAAAGCGCATAAAATCAAAAGTTTCTTTATAAGTAAATATGCCGAATTTATATAGTTTAAATAAAAGGAGTCCTAGAACCGGTGCGATCATTCCCAGCACAAAGCCAAATGGAAGGCTGTCTTTCTTAAATATCATTTGAATATTTTACTTTTTTCCAGTTCTTTTTTCAATGTATAATTCGTCAGGTCGAACTGAACGGGGACTACGCTTGCATAATTGTGTGCCAATGCCCATACATCTGTATCTTTACCCTTATCAAAATTTACAAATTCACCGGTAAGCCAGTAATATTTTTTCCCATGAGGGTCCAGACGTTCATCAAAATCCTCTTCATATTTTGCATAAGCCTGCCTGCAGATCTTAATGCCCATGATCTCTTTGGGAGGAACAGAAGGGATATTAACGTTTAATAACAGGTGCTTATCAATAATTTTTTGCAACAGTATTTTTTTAACGATCGTGCTTACAATTTGCCTGGAGGCAGTAAAATCTGCTTCATACCGGTAATCGAGCAAAGAAAATCCAATGCTGGGAATGCCTTCAATAGATGCTTCCATAGCAGCCGACATGGTTCCGCTGTATAATACATTGATCGAATGATTGGCTCCGTGATTGATGCCGCTTAAACACAGGTCCGGCTTTCGGTGAAGGATCTTGTCTACTGCCAGTTTTACACAATCAACCGGTGTGCCGGTAGTTTGCCAGGCCTCAATATCTCCAAAGAGATTCATTTTATTCATTCGCAGGGGAGAACCGATGGTAATAGCATGTCCCATTCCGCTCTGGGGTTTATCCGGAGCCACCACCACGACTTTTCCAAGATCTTTTACAGCTTCAACCAGGTTTCGTATACCCGGAGATGTTATGTCATCATCATTTGTAATAAGTATGACCGGTTTTTCTTTCTTTTTCGTCATTATTTTTTTCTTCCTTATTTTTTATATTAATTGAACCACCTGAATAATGGCTTAGCTATTTCTGCACGGAAAGGCCAGGGTATAGCAGCCAGTATCAGTAATAAAGCCAAGCCAAAGAACAACAGCATTTTTCTGTGCCTGGCTGCATCAGTTGCAGCTCTTTTTACTGAGGTTCTGCCAACATGCACCAATACCCATGCAATGATCATCATTAGTGCATGCTCTATCGTAAAGAACCTGTCTGTAGTATTTTTCATTACCGGTCCCATGCCGCTTTTAAGTTTATCGAACCAGGCATTGGAAAAGTATAAAACAAGCCCCAATAATAACTGTATATCACAACCGATCATAAATAAAAGGTTGCTCCTGTTGTCATTTGTACTATAAGGCCTTTTACTCATTAGCCCACTCAGTGCATTCATTAATGTCCAAAAGCCAAAAAGCAAGATAGCCCACCGCAGGATATTATGTAATACGAGAATTGTTTGCATATTATTGTTTTGTAGCAAAAATAAGCACTGGAAGATTAAGATTTGATTTTACTTGCCTAATGGAATAATCAATGAAAGTTTATATTGTGTTATACGGTTTTTTACATAATTGCCCTGAAAGCCGGGAATAGAAAGGTTATCGGAAGTAGTCTTTAATTTCATTTTTCTGGCCTGACGTTTTAGGTCAGATGCTTTGTTTGAAAAAACAATACTGGTGAGTGCAACCCCTAATCCTACTACTGCAGCTACGGCACCAATTACAATCTCACTATCATACTTCCTGGGTGGAATTGTTATAGAATTGCCATTTGCATCAAAAATAAATTCTGGTTCTGACAACTCGTTCTCTATCAGTCCGTAAACCATTGTACCAACGCCAGCTGCAGCAATTACCGGCCCGGTTGCAACCAGTATTGTACTAATCGTTCTGGCACTGCGTGATTTTTTCATTAATTCATCATAAGAGCCCGTTTGCTGCGCAAAAGAACCAACAGCAATCATTGTTAACACTAAAAGTGTATATATTTTTTTCATTTATTAAGTTTGGGGCTAAAAATAAACTAATAATCCAACAGAGTATGCGATAGCTACAAAATAACTATTTAACACCTGCTACAATCAGATATTAACTATGATATGTCAGCTTCTCAACAATTTCAACAGTTAAAAACCATCAGTGAAAAATAAATTTTGCAGAACTAAACTATTTAGTATATTTGTGCTAATCAAATTAGTTAAATCATGTCCAGAGCCGGATTAAACTTGAAATACTTGCGCAAACTGCGTGGTTGGACGCAGGAAGAATTTGCCAATAAATTAAACATTAAACGTTCGCTGATCGGTGCATATGAAGAAGAACGGGCCGATCCGAGACTCGATGTCCTCGAGATCGTTGCAGATATGTTTAAATTAAGCCTCGATGAATTGTTGCTTCAGGATGTAAGTCATACAAGCAACGCAGGCAGCAGTTACCTTATGAAACGCAGGCAACAAAAAATGATGTCGGCAGACCGGAATCTCATTCATTTTGTTCCGGTTAAAGCAGCAGCTGGATATCTTACCAGTTATGCCGATAGCGAGTTTATCGATGAACTGAATACATTTACCTTACCCATGCTTAGTGGAGGAAATTACCGTGCATTCGAAATAATTGGCGATAGTATGCTGCCTACGCCTAGTGGCAGTATTATTGTTGGCGAAAAGGTAGAATCATTGGATGACATAAAAAATAACCTGGCTTATATTGTGGTAAGCCGTAATGAAGGAATTGTTTACAAAAGAATTGTAAAAAACAACCGCAGTAAAAGCAAGGTATCGTTG
Source organism: Ferruginibacter sp. (assembly GCA_031373525.1). Classification (GTDB taxonomy): domain Bacteria; phylum Bacteroidota; class Bacteroidia; order Chitinophagales; family Chitinophagaceae; genus Ferruginibacter. Next base: position 21,814 of record JANMMS010000099.1, on the reverse strand, counting down.
GTAAGCGATAACCCTTCTTACCAGCCTTACCAGGTAAATTCAGAAGATATTGCCGAATTATGGCAGGCACAGGTAGTTATCGGTAAGATAGCACAGCAGCAAAGATGGGATGTAAATTCTTTGGCAAATCTTGTTAATAACTTGCAGGACCAGGTAAGCACATTAAAGAAAAAAATGAACTAAAATGCATGATTATAATTTAAGCAAACCAGATACATCGATTAATAATTAAAAACAAATGTTATGATCAAGTTACAGATTGTAGGCAATCTTGGAAAAGATTGCATCGTAAAAGAAGTGAATGGAAAAAATGTCATCAATTTCAGCGTGGCACATTCTGAAAAGTACAAGGACAGCCAGGGTAATCCTAAGGAAAAAACTACCTGGGTTGAATGTGCATATTGGACTGACAAAACTGCCGTAGCGCAATACCTTACAAAGGGTAAGACCGTTTACGCTGAGGGCGCTCCCGAAGCAGATGCTTACACAAATAAAGAAGGCCAGCTAGCCGGTACTTTGCGCATGCGGGTACAAAATATCCAATTACTTGGTGGAAATACAGAAACCCAGCAAGGCCAGGGTTATAATCAGGGCAATGTAAGCAATGCAGGCTCGGGTGTCACGCCTGTTTTGAAAGCACAGCCAATGACTCAAAGTGTTTCTACAGATGATGACCTTCCATTCTAATTAAAACATTTTATTAAATTAACTTAGCTTCTCATTTTGAGAAGCTTTTTTATTAATAGCATGAGTTGAGATAAGTAATAAAGTATAAATTGATCTATATTAATTATAATATTATGAAGTTAAGAGTAAAGATCAAATACTGAATCTACAGTAGTACAAAAGTTTATTAAAGCTATGCGGCAGGAATAGCCTGTCCCGATTTTTTCGGGAGGCTGTAATCGTTCCTGCCTTGACTTTTTTGCTACTTTTTTTTGTCAAGTATATAGAAGTAAAAACTCCAAACGGGGTAAAGTAACAATAGTATTAACGAACCCATCGCTTCCTATTCAGCAAAGAGTTTTGAAGCTTGGGCCTCAGAAAAAAATGCGTTAAGAACTTTCCGGAATGGAGCGCCTAACCGCAGGTGAGTTAACGGCGAAAGCGATTAGGTAATATTCTAATGTTGAATGTATGTCGGCTGAATGAAATTAAATGTTTGGCTATAGCTCTTTCGGCGTAGCGTAATGTAGGAAAGTTTAGCTTTTTTTTCTGCAGCCCTTGATTTTTGCTTCTTTTCATTAAGGAAAAGAAGTGTATAAAAATCAATCAGTTAGAAAGTTGTTACTTAAGAGAAAAAAAATAGAATGTAACAAATAGTTAATAAAAGGAAATTTGTAAATCATTATCCCTAACTCAGGTTAATTGTATATACTCATGATCAGAAAAAAAAATTTAGTAGTAATTATCGCCGTTTTTTTCAATCTTCCAATATTTGCACAACAGAATTTTGTACAGTATGTAAATCCATTTATAGGAACAGGTGGCCATGGACATACATACCCGGGAGCTACTCTTCCTCACGGTATGGTGCAATTGAGTCCCGATACCCGAATGGATGGCTGGGATGGATGTGGAGGCTATCATTATTCCGACAGTTTTATTTATGGGTTTTCTCATACACACCTGAGCGGTACCGGTGTAAGTGATTTTGGTGATATTTTATTGATGCCAATGAACGGAAAACCTTCAGCAGATAATAAAGTATATGGTTCTGCATTCAGTCATAACAATGAAAAAGCATCCGCAGGTTATTATAGTGTTTTTTTAGACGATAATAAAATTCAAACTGAATTTACTGCAACAGAAAGGGTAGGTTTTCATCATTATACTTTTTCATCAAATGATCAGAACAATATCATATTAGATCTCAAACACAGGGATGAAGTAATAGAATCTTCCCTTTTAATTGAAGATAGTGTAACCGTTTCCGGCCTGCGAAGAAGTAAGGCATGGGCAAAGGATCAATATGTATATTTTGTGATGAAATTTTCAAAACCAATGTTGAATTATGGCTTTTGGGAAAAAGATTCGCTGGTGCCGGACAAAATCAATAGGATAGAGCAATCAAAAAATTTAAAAGCATATTTTCAATTTGATCTTGGCAGATCAAAAGATATTTATGTAAAACTTGCTATTTCTCCCGTTAGTATAGATGGTGCAAAAAGAAATATGGAAAGTGAAATGCCAGGCTGGAATTTTTCTGCAATAAAATTAAACGCTGAAAAAAAATGGGATACAGAATTATCAAAGATCGAAGTAAAAAGTACCGATGAAAATAAATTGAAAATATTTTATACCGCCTTATATCATACAGCAATTGTACCAAATATAAATATGGATGTAGATGGACAATACCGGGGCAGGGATCAAAAGATCCATACTGCAGAAGGGTTTACCTATTATTCTGTTTTTTCACTTTGGGATACATACCGTGCAGCACATCCGCTCTATACCATCATTGATCAGGCGCGTACATTGGATTATATAAAAACATTTTTAATTCAGTACCAACAAGGTGGGCGCTTACCTGTATGGGAACTGGCAAGTTGCGAAACTGATTGTATGATCGGTTATCATAGTGTACCCGTTATTGTTGATGCTTATGCCAAGGGAATAAATGATTTTGATACAACACTTGCCCTTGAAGCCATGAAAAAAAGTGCAACCTGGGATCATCTTGGATTACCCGCATACATAAAGAACGGGTTAATAGAAGTTGATGATGAATCTGAAAGTGTAAGTAAAACACTGGAGTATGCTTACGATGATTGGTGTATTGCGATGTTTGCTAAAATGACCGGCAATGAAACAGATTACGCAATATATATGAAACGGGCACAGTATTATAAAAATGTGTTGGATACGAAAACAGGGTTTATGAGGCCCAGGAAAAACGGCGATTGGTTAAATCCTTTTGATCCCCGGGAAGTGAATAATAATTTTACCGAAGCTAACAGTTGGCAATACTCTTTTTATATGCCACAGGATATTGACGGTTATTTAAAACTTACCGGCGGAGCAAAAAAACTGGAACAGAAGCTGGATAAACTATTTTCAGCTCCTTCACAAACAACAGGGAGGGATCAGAGTGATATTACCGGTTTGATAGGACAGTATGCACATGGTAATGAACCAAGCCACCACATCATTTATTTATATGACTATACCAATAAACAATACAAGACCCAGGAACTGGCTCATAAGGTAATGACAGAAATGTATAAGAATGAACCGGATGGGCTTATTGGAAATGAAGATTGCGGCCAAATGAGTGCCTGGTATGTATTGAGTGCATTAGGCTTTTACCCGGTAACACCCGGTTCAAATAATTACATGATCGGTACTCCACAATTCAGCCTGGCGGAGATACATTTGGAAAACGGAAAGTCATTTGTTATCAATGCACCAGCTGTAAGCGATAAAAATTTTTATATAAAAAGTGTATTATTAAGCACAACAGCTTCGTTAATGCCCAAAAAACTGGAATTGCCTTATCTGCAACATGATGATATAGCCAATGGAGGCCTCGTTACTTTTATGATGGGGGATAAACCTTCAAATATATTCTCAAACAGGAATGTGCCCACAACAATTTCAGAAAAGAATATGAATTTTGTTTTGAACCCGGTTATCCATGGTGGAGGTATTCCATATAAAAATAATAAACAGGTTTCAATATCATCAGCTCAAAAAAATGTAAAAATATTTTATACAATTGATGGTACAGAGCCTTCTGCAAATGATGTGAATTATTTTTCACCTTTGATCATTGATTCATCAGTCACACTAAAAGCAATTGCAATTGATGAAAAGGGAATGAACAGTTTTGTTACAACTGCAAATTATAAAATGATCCAACACAATTGGACAGTCCAGTACAATTCCAAATATGAACAACAATTTAATGCAGGAGGTTCCGATGGACTGATTGATGGTATCAGGGGTACCACAGACTGGCATAAAGGTAGCTGGCAGGGGTTTCAAAAAACAGATATGGATGTTTTAATAGACCTGAAAAAGATCAGAACTGTTTCAAAGATCATAGCAACTTTTTTACAGGATACCCGTTCATGGATCGTGATGCCAAAAGAAATAATGATCGAAACATCTCAGGATGGGAAAAAATTCACCCAGTTGTATTCAGGGAAAGAATTTCTGAATATCGAAAATACGGAGCCACAGATTATGGAAATTGAGCCAAGCTTTATACCTGTAACAGCAAGGTATATACGAATAAAGGCTTTGCAGTTTGGTAAGCTTCCTGACTGGCATTTAGGTGCCGGTGGCGATACACATATTTTTGTGGATGAAATAATGATAGAATAATAAAGAGACTGCCTTAAAATACCTTACTTAACTATCAGGGGCACGAGGGATCTTTCGGGAATAACAGATCTAATAGGTTCTGCACGTTCTCCGGAATTTTAAAAAACAGGCTTTATATAAGCCGTTTTTAAAATTAATGCTAAAGTGTTGTGGTATTAAAAAGATTCGATTTCATTGTCAAGGTAAATATGTTGAATCTACAGTAGTACTAAAGCTTAATCAAGGCTCCTTCCCGAAAACGGGATGTAATCGTTTTCGGGGCTCTTTTTTTGTTACTTTTTTGGAGAAGCAAAAAAGTAAAGACTAATATCTTTAATAAAATTCAAAAATATATTGGGTCATTAATTTCATCAATAGTACAACACGTTAGTTAATACTTAATATTTTATGAAGTTGGTTCAACTCTTCCTAATTTCCTTCCAAAAACAACCAGGTGAATAGCTGCGAAAATCAGTGAAACATAAAACAAGGTCCTGTCCGTTTCAAATCCTACCGTGTATTGATGTAAGAAACCTGCAACGATCAGCAAAAGACAAAGTGCCAGGCTGGTATAACGGGCTATCCGCATACCTTTTCTATTGTTCGTGCCATTACCAAGATGACTGTTTTTTGCTCCGTATACAAGATAAATATCCATTCCAATCAACATCCATACCAGTAAACGGATCCAGGTATCCATTGGTAAGAAAACCATCATGAAAAGACAAACTGCAATCCCTAATATAGGAACTAATGGTACCATCGGTGTTTTGAAAGCCCTGGGAAGTTCTGGCATCTTTTTGCGCATGACCCATACACCTATACAAACCAAAATAAATGCGAAAAGGGTTCCGATACTTGTCATTTCACCAACAACCCTTGCCGGAACGAAGGCAGCAAACAGGCTTACAAAAACCATGAATAATAAATTACTTTTTGCAGGTGTTTGCGTTTTAGGGTTAACGGTAGAAAATATTCTTGGGATCAGACCATCTTTACTCATACTAAAAAATACACGAGTTTGTCCCATTAACATTACAAGAATTACAGAAGCATAACCTGCAAGGATAGCTACAACGATTGCCCGGTTTAACCAGGGGTAATCCGGTTGTATAACACCGGCAGCATCCGTATTGGTTCCCATATGATCAATTGCTATGGCAACTGGTGCTATACCATCTTTGCCTGCAAAAGTCGTATAGCTGGTAACGCCGGTCATAACATGTGCAAAAAGTATATATAATACCGTACAAATTGCAAGCGAACCTAAAATTCCGATGGGCATATCTCTCTTGGGATTTTTTGCTTCCTGCGCTGCAGTACTTACTGCATCAAAACCTATATATGCAAAGAACACAATTGCAGCAGCACGAATGATGCCACTGAAACCAAATTCGCCAAACGTACCACTGTTATCGGGTATGTAAGGAGTATAATTAGTGTTATTAATATATTTCCATCCAAGGAAGATAAATACAAGAACAACAGTAATTTTTAAACTAACAATGACCGCATTTACAGTGGCACTTTCTTTTGTGCCTTTAATTAACAATAAACTCATTAAAACAATGATAAATACAGCAGGCAGGTTGATGATCCCACCATCCCAGGGGCCAACAGTCAGGCTTTGAGGCAAATGAATATCGAACCCTTCCAGGAATTTAACCAGGTACCTGCTCCAACTGATACCTACCGTAGCAGCACCAACTGCATATTCCAGCACCAGGTCCCATCCAATGATCCATGCAATGAACTCACCCATGGTTGCATAAGAATAGGTATAAGCACTACCGGCAACAGGAATCATTGATGCAAATTCTGCATAACACAAACCGGCAAAAAGACAACCCAATGCTGCAACAACGAAAGATAAGGTAATAGCAGGGCCGGCATGATTTGCAGCTGCCATACCGGTAATGGAAAATAAACCTGCGCCAATAATGGCACCTATTCCTAAGGCAACCAGGCCACCAGCACCCAATGTTCTTTTAAGGGTATGGGTTCCTGTTTCCTGGGCTTCATTCATTAAAGCCGCCATTGGTTTTCTTACAAATAAACTCATAAGTATGTTGGTTTTTATTAGTAATGGAAACGGAAAATAAGCAATAAATCTTTATTAATGCAACCATTGGTACATTTTTACCCAACTGTTTGTGCACAACAAGCATTAAATCATATATTGCAAAACTAATTTTTTACTATGCATAAAGGGAGTTCCAAAAAGAACAGGCTTACTTTATATATCGGAATTGCTTTGATCATTGGTATCGCAACAGGATTTATATTAAACAAGCAATATGTTGGTACAGAGAACAACCGTATCATGAATGCAGAGGCGCAACAAAAATTATTGCGGGATAAAATGAAGTTGTATGAAACGCCGGTTGATACCGTTTCTTTTCGAGACCTAACTAAATTGAAAGACGTACTCACTGCTAAAAAGAAAGCTGCTGAAAAAGCGATCCTGGATTACAGCACAAATACAAACGGGGTTGATGACATGCTGTTCTATTCTGACTCTATTAAAAAAATTAATAACCGGATCGCTTTATTGCTTGACACAGCAAGTTCAGGGTATAAATCTTTGCAAAAACAAAAAGAATTTGTGGATGCCCAAAAAGGCGAGAGCTTAAAAGCAAGAGATAAAAAACTGGAATGGTTCAGCCTCCTCGCCGATATCTTTATCCGCCTGATAAAAATGATCGTGGCGCCACTGGTTTTTACAACCCTGGTGGTTGGAGTTGCTAAATTGGGCGACATAAAAGCGGTTGGCAGAATTGGAGGAAAAACACTCTTGTGGTTCATTTCCGCATCTTTAATGAGTTTATTGCTGGGTATGCTATTGGTTAATTTTTTCGAACCCGGAAGTAATATGCACCTGCCATTACCCGATAGTGTTACAAATATTGGAATAGATAAAGCCGCTATGTCAGTGAAAGATTTTTTCTATCATGTTTTCCCCGCAAGCTTTATTGATGCCATGGCGAAAAATGAGATCCTGCAGATCGTTGTTTTTTCTCTTTTCTTTGGAGTGGCTGCTGCAGCATTAGGGCATATTACCGGACCGGTGATTCATGCGTTGGATGCTGTTGCGCATATTATTTTAAAAGTTACCGGGTATGTCATGCATTTTGCTCCTATAGCCGTATTTGGTGCCATGACTGCAATCATTGCAAAACAAGGTCTGGGCATTTTGAAAACGTATTCTATTTTTATCGGGGAATTTTATTTTGGATTGGCACTGCTTTGGATCATTTTGATCTTTGCAGGTTCATTGTTCTTAAAGAAAAGGGTATTTACGCTGTTACAAAGGATCAGGGAACCCATCATGCTGGCATTCAGTACTTCCAGCAGTGAAGCAGCATTCCCTAAAACAATGATGGAACTGGAACGATTTGGTTGTAAAGATAAGATCGTAAGTTTTGTTTTGCCATTGGGGTATTCCTTTAACCTCGACGGAAGTATGATGTACATGACCTTTGCATCAATTTTTATTGCACAGAGTTTTGGAATTCACCTTGACTTTCCTACACAAATAAGTATGCTTCTAGTTTTAATGCTTACCAGCAAAGGAATTGCTGGAGTACCAAGGGCATCTTTGGTTGTTATTGCAGGAACTTTAGCAACTTTCAATATTCCGGAAGCAGGGATTGCCTTATTGATCGGTATTGATCCTTTATTAGATATGGGTAGAAGCGCAACAAATGTTGTAGGTAACAGCATTGCTACTGCTGTTGTAAGTAAATGGGAAGGGGAATTGGAAGATTAATATAATTTGTAGAAATATATAACCTGAAACTAAGCCAGATTTATGAAGCATTTTGTTTTCTTACTTTTATTCATAATAACAATTACATTTTCGTTTGCACAAGATTCAATTTCTTTGAATTTAATTAATCAGTACAAACAACCCATTGAGAACAGAGCTGTTACAATAAATGAGTTGGGTTATACTACGGATCATTCAGGAAATGTAAGCATCAAAAATGCCCAGGTTGATTCAATCATTATTATAATGGAAGGGTATAATGATAAAACAGTAGCAATAAAAGATGTTAGCAGATCGCAGCAACTAATCATCAATAAGAAATTCACCTGGACCGATCTGTTAACTCCTATGTTCTATATTTTATACGGCGGTATCTGGTTATTATTATTCATAATTTTTGCTGAAACGGGCTTGTTCATTGGTTTCTTTTTTCCGGGTGATTCATTATTGTTTGTTGCCGGAATATTAAGTACGCCATTGGTTGATTCTATATCATTGAATACCGGCAGTGATTTTATTAACCTGCTCATCATTGCCGGATTGTGTATTATTGCAGGTGTTCTGGGTAATACGGTTGGATTTATTACCGGCCATAAAGTGGGTCCTGCTATGTTTAACTGGAGAGATCGGTTATTATTCAAGAAAAAGTATTTACACCAGGCAAAGGATTTTTATGATAAGCATGGTGGTGGTGCAATTGTGTTTGCCCGTTTTCTTCCTTTTATCCGGACTTTTGCACCCATTGTTGCAGGCATTGTAAATATGGATAAAAAGAAATTCAGTTTTTATAATATTGTTGGTTGTATTGCCTGGGTGGTTTCTATGCTTTTTATCGGGCATTATTTAAATGCTTTTACAAAAAAGCAATTTGGTATTGATCTTGAAAAACACCTCGAGATCATTGTAATTGGTATTGTACTGGTAACCACAGCTCCTGTATTTATTAAATTATTTTTTGGTAAAACAAAAACCAATACTTCTTCTTAATTTTTCTTCATGCAGAAGTCTTCTATTTCCATTTTTAATATTTCTGTACTTGTGGCAGCTCTTGGATATTTTGTTGATATCTATGATCTGTTGTTATTTAGTATCATACGGATACCAAGCCTGCAGTCGTTGGGATTGTCCAAAGCACAGATCACTACTGATGGCGAAGGTATTATTATCTGGCAAATGGTTGGCTTGCTTATCGGGGGTATCATTTGGGGTGTAATGGGAGATAAAAAGGGAAGGTTAAGTGTTTTGTTTGGTTCTATCATTTTATATTCTGTTGCCAATATTGCAAATGGATTTGTTCAAAATGTTGATCAGTATAAATTGATACGTTTTATAGCGGGTGTAGGCCTGGCGGGCGAATTGGGTGCAGGCATTACGCTTGTTTCAGAATTGATCTCAAAAGAAAAAAGAGGGATTGCCACATCTATGGTTGCAGGAATTGGCATTACGGGTGCAGTGGTTGCTTTTATCATGAAAGAAAATTTCCATTGGCGAACCTGTTATTTTATTGGCGGGGGTTTGGGGTTATTGTTATTGGTAATGCGCATTTCTGTTTTTGAATCGGGTATGTTTCACCAGGTTAAAAAAATGGAAGTTCAACGGGGAAATTTTTTCATGTTATTTACCAATGCCAACCGTTTGAAACGTTATTTACTGAATATATTTATCGGGCTTCCAACCTGGTTAGTCATCGGAGTGCTGGTTACTTTCTCCGATAAATTTGCTGAAGAAATGGGGATTAAGGAAAAAATCGATCCCGGTAAAGCGATCATGTATGCTTATGCCGCCATTGCTGCAGGTGATATTATTATTGGTTTTGTGAGTCAATGGTTACGAAGCAGGAAAAAAGCTTTATTTATTTTTTATGGGATCACTGTTGTATTTATGATCTTATTTTTTACAACTCAATGGAATGGGTCGGCAAACCGTATGTACTGGATCTGTGCCGGACTTGGTTTTGGTACAGGTTTTTGGGCCATTTTTGTTACCATGGCTGCCGAACAGTTTGGTACAAACCTGCGTGCAACGGCCGCAACAACGATACCCAACATGGTCAGGGGAATGCTGGCAATATTCATTTTGCCTTTGTTTAAAGTATTACGAAATGCAACAGATTATTATACAGGAGGCTGGGTAATAACCGTAATTGTTATGTTTATGACAATCGTGGCCGCTTTACTGATCCAGGAAACATTCGGGAAAGACCTTGATTATATTGAAACATAATTTAAAAGTTTGTGCCTAAGATACTAGTAATACGATTTTCATCTATCGGGGATATAGTTCTCACAACTCCTGTGTTCCGTTGTATCAAAAAACAACTGACGGATGTTGAACTTCATTTTGTTACAAAACTGAGTTACAAAATTGTTACTGCTCACAATCCGTATATCGATAAATTTCATTACTTCGATAATGACCTTGCCCTTTTGATAAAGGAACTGAAAAAAGAGAATTACGATTATGTTGTAGACCTGCAGAATAATGTAAGAAGCCTGAAGATCAAGTTGGCCTTGCGTAAAAGATCTTTTACCATTGATAAACTGAATGTTGAAAAATTTCTGCTTACCCAACTCAACATTAATATCATGCCCGGGATGCACATTACCCAAAGAAGTTTGAAAACAGTAGAACCTTTGGGGATAAATGACGATGGCCTTGGGCTCGATTATTTTATTCCTCAAAAGGATATTGTAAGTGAGCATGATATTCCTACTTCACATATTGCCGGATTTATAGCTATTGTTATCGGTGCCACTTATTTTACAAAAAAATTACCGGTTCATAAGCTAAAAGAATTGTGCACAAAGATTCAGCATCCTGTTATATTATTAGGGGGAAAAGAAGATGCGGCTGCAGGAGAAGAAATTGCTTCAGCTGACAATGTTAAGATTTACAATGCCTGTGGTAAATTTAACCTGAATGAATCCGCAGACCTGGTAAGGCAATCTAAACTTGTTATTTCTCATGATACGGGTTTACAATACATTGCATGTGCTTTTAAAAAACCCATTTTGGCTATATGGGGCGGCACTTCTCCAAAACTGGATGTAGAACCATATTATGGAAAACTTTTTATGGAAAGTCAATCAAGGCCTGTTTACGAAAATATTTTATTGAACCTGCCTTGCCAGCCCTGTAGCAAATTTGGCACACATACCTGCCCGCTTGAACATTTTAATTGTATGGAAAAACAGGATATAGATTCCATTCTTTTAAAGATATATGACAGGTTGAAAAAATAAATGGCCTTAAAAGGCTTAAAGCTTGTAAACCTTAGTTCTGGATAAGAAACAAAGAGAAATTTGATTTCTATCAATTGGAATGTTATGAATTTAAGAGTAAAGAACTAATGCTGAAGTTACAGGAGTACAAAAGATGTTTAAAGCTATATGGCAGGAACAGCCTGTCCCGATTGTTTCGGGAGGCTGTAATCCCCGCCCGTACCGAACGGCACGTTCGGGCGGGGTTCCTGCCTTGACTTTTTTGCTACTTTTTTGTCAAGTTTACAGTAGTAAAATCTCCAAGCTTGGTAAAGTAACAACAGTATTCACGAACCCATCGCTTCCTATTCAGCAAAGAGTCTTGAAGTTTGGGCCTCAGAAAAAAATGCGTTAAGAAAATTTAAAAGCTGGCGCCTGCCTGCCGGTAGGCAGGTTAAAAAATGAAATTGATGTTACTGAAGTTTGGAAATATTCTTAGTCGGTAAGTCTTACAACAGCTTGGGTTATATTCAACTGTTGTGACTTATTTCATTTTAGCCAGCTTTTAAATTTTTAGCTTTTTTTTCTGCAGCCCTTGATTTTTGCTTCTTTTCATCAAGGAAAAGAAGAACATAGAAATCAATAAGTTAGAAACTTGTTACTTAAGAGAAAAAAGTTGAGAACAACAAGTAATTACTTTCAAACAACTTATAAAATATCTTATCCCGAACTCAGGTTGTTAAGCTTTTTATAATTGTACCCGCTTTAATACAATTATTGCAGGAATGATAGTTCTTTTGAGATATTGAAAAGAAACAGGGTTATGAAAAGATCATTTTTTATCTGTTGGTTGGTATTTCCTTTGAGTTTGTTTGCACAATTGACTGTAAAAGTAGAATGGACCATGCAGACAACCATGCCTGCATCAGAAGTGATCTATTATTCGCCTGTAAATAAATTGCTATGGGAAAATTTTAAGGGGCAGGTTCCGGCTGAAAATAGCAATATTGCAGCCATTACCATGTCGGGTTTCGGATATACAGCAAGTTCAAATTCTTCCGGGGGTAAAGCTGAATTAAAGATAAAAGTATATTGCTTTTTTAATAAAAAGAGATCCTGGGTAAGACCACTTAAAAAGACAGCATATATTTTAAATCATGAACAACATCATTTTGACATCAGTTATATCGCAGCCTGTATTTTTATTGACAGGATAAAAAAATCAGTGTTAACAATAAAGGATTATAACACATTACTCCCACGTATCTATGATGAATGTGTTACATCTATGGATAGCATGCAGGAAGAGTATGATGGTGAAACCCGTAACGGAAGGGAAACAGCCATACAGGAAAAATGGAATGACCTGATCGGTGAGAAAATGTCAGCTGTTACAAAGTAACAACCAATACCGGTATTTTCAATTCATGTCTTACTGCATTCACAGTTTCACCATAAATAAAATCTTTGAGTCCCGAATGACCATGTGCACCGGCAACCAGTAATTCGGCATTTGTTTCATGAACAATTCTTACAATTTCTTTTGCCCTGTTACGGAAACCCAGTATTCCGGTTGCCTGGTATCCCTTCTCAATAAATATAGTTGCATACAGATCCAGTCTTTCTTTGTCTTTTTGTGTTTCATAATCGGCGGCCTGATCGCCTAACAATAAGGCAGATGCGCTTTCAACCACGTGGATCAAAATGAATTGGGTGTCTTCCTTTGCCTGTCCCATGGCTGCGGCCAGCAATTTGGGATCTCTTTCACTGAAATCTACAGCAACAGCTATTTTCCTGTAAACTGGTATTGCTACTTCTTGTAAACCTTTGATTTCATCATGCATTTGTATAGAAGGTATGATTTTCTTTTTACCTAAAAGGGGAAATACGATCGAGTAGATCAGTAAAGCAGCAAATAATATTCCGGCGATGATGATCACCGCTTTTCCGGCAAAGCTGTCTGAATTAGCAAAGTAATCGCCGGCTTCACCTGTTACCATTTTTACATTCAGGTATACAAGTATTGCTGCAACAAGCCATGCAAGGAACTTAATAACAGGTTTAATAGCAAATGTACCCATGGTTTTCTTATCACTGGTAAAATGGATCAGGGGAATAACGGCAAAGCCTAATTGTAAACTTAAAATTACCTGGCTAAAAATCAACAGGCTGTCAACTTTTTCTTCACCCGAAATGGCAATCACAAGAATAGCCGGAATAATGGCCAGTAAACGGGTGATCAGCCTGCGCATCAGCGGATTGATCCTCAATCGAAGGTAACCTTCCATGACGATCTGCCCCGCCAGTGTTCCGGTTACTGTTGAACTTTGTCCGGATGCAATTAAAGCAATGGCAAAAAGGGTAGAGGCTACCGTTGAGCCCAGCATCGGGGAAAGTAATTCATGTGCCTGTTTTATTTCGCCAACATCTGTCCTTCCTGTTTTGAAAAAGACCGTTGCAGCCAGGATAAGAATGGCTGCATTGATCAAAAAGGCAATATTCAAAGCAATGGTACTGTCAATGAAACTGAATTTCAATGCTTCTTTGATTCCCTTTGTATCTTTTTTGATCTTTCTTGTTTGTACCAATGCCGAGTGCAGGTATAAATTATGAGGCATTACGGTGGCACCAATGATTCCTATTGCCAGGTATAAAGCGGTTTCTTTAGGTAATGCATTGCTCATGTTTTTTGCTGCATAAAGATCTTTTGCTTCAGGCAGGGAAGGGATAAAACCCTTCAGTACATCGAAAATATAGGGCTGTGCGATGATTATATTTACAAGAAAACAAACAGCGATGACTGCAATTAATGAAATGATGAATGCTTCCATTTTGCGAATACCAAGCCGTTGCAAATAGAGTAATAAAAAGGTATCCAGTACCGTTATAGAAACTCCCCATATCAAAGGCAGTCCAGTGAGTAATTGTATACCGATGGCCATACCAAGTACTTCAGCAAGGTCAGTTGCAGCAATGGCAATTTCGGCCAGCAGCCATAAAATAAAATTAATACCCCTTGGATATGTTTCGCGGTTGGCCTGGGCAAGGTCACGGCCCCTGACAATGCCCAGCCTGGCACTCAGGCTTTGTAACAACAGTGCCATCAGGTTACTCATCAGCAATACCCATATTAATGTATAACCGTATTTGCTGCCACCGGCAAGATCTGTAGCCCAGTTTCCCGGATCCATGTATCCGACACTTACCAGGTAAGCAGGTCCTAAAAATGAAAACATTTTCTTCCAGCCTTTGGGTTTTAAGGTAGTGTCTACAGATTCATGTACCTCACTCAGTGACTGATCATTTTTTGTTGTAAGATTCATAAGATGCAAAAAACATTTTGTGCAACCTGGTTACTGATGATGGTTGCGGGTAATTTGTCAATTTTTATTTCAACAGAACCGTCAAATTCAAATCGTTTATTCACTTTTAATTTTGTGCCAATGCCTATTTTAAAATGATTGAGCAGGTCCAGCATTTCAGGACTCTGATTTTTTACTGAACTTACAGACACGGTTTTTTTTAATGGCACCTGAGAAAGGTTTACCTGTTTGATGATCCTGATCTTTCCTTTATGATCCGGAATCGGGTCACCATGCGGATCAAATGCAGGGTTTCCCAAAAAATTATCCAGCCGGGTAATCAGTTCAATGCTTGTGATATGTTCCAGTTCTTCTGCCATGGTATGAACCTCATCCCAGTCAAATCCCAGTTTATTTACCAGGAAATATTCCCATAGGCGGTGCTTGCGGATCACAGACAGGGCTGTTTTATTACCTGCTTCTGTTAAGGTGAATCCTTTATATCGCTGGTAATGAACAATTCTTTTGGCACGTAGTTTTTTCAGCATATCCGTTACAGAAGCCGGCCTTGTTTTCATTTCATCAGAAAGCAATGTCGTGCTCACTTTATCACGGCTGTATTGTAAATGGTATATCGACTTGATATAGTTTTCTTCTGTAGCAGTATGATTCATCAAAAAATAAATTTAGACAAATCTAAAAATAAAATTTCTATTTACCTAAATTAGAACATTTATTGTCGTTTTGATAGTTTTTCACATATACTGTATAACCTGCCGGGATTTAAAAAAACGGTTTTATATTGCAGCCAAAAAAAAACCACAATGAATTTTACCAAGTACAAGATCCCTTACCCTGTCGATCATGCTTACCAAAAACGTATCGCTTATTTTTCAATGGAATTTGCCATTCATCAGCCGTTGAAGATATATAGTGGCGGCCTTGGTTTCTTAAGCGGGTCGCATTTAAGAAGTGCCTATGAACTGAGGCAAAACCTCATTGGAATTGGCATTCTTTGGAAATATGGTTATTACGACCAGGCCCGCAACCAGGACCAGACATTACAGGTGCAGTGGAATGAGAAAATATATAATTTCCTTGAGGATACTGGTATAAAATTTCAAATTGATATTCATGAGAACCCGGTCTGGGTAAAAGTGTATTATTTGAATCCGGAAACATTTAAAAGTGCTCCGTTGTTTCTGCTTAGTACCGATCTGCCTGAAAATGATTATGTATCACAAACAATCACTCACAGGTTGTATGATGCAAATGTTGCCACAAAAGTTGCCCAATTCATTTTGTTAGGTGTTGGTGGTGCTAAATTGATCGATGAACTTAATTTCAATCCCGAATTATATCATCTGAATGAAGCGCATGCAGTAAGTGCTGCCTTTTATTTGTATAAAAAATATGGCAGTAAAGAAGAAGTTAAGAAAAGACTGGTATTTACCACACATACACCTGAAGAAGCAGGAAATGAAAAACATGATATTTTCTTATGTGAGAAAATGAGTTATTTCTGCGGCGTACCCCTGGAAGAAGTCAGGAAACTTACCGGTATTGAAGATGATCAGTTCAATCATTCATTGGCAGCATTGCGTTTTGCAAAAATTGCCAATGGTGTAAGCAAGTTGCACGGTGAAGTCAGCAGGTTGATGTGGAAAAAATTCGAAGGTATTTGTGAGATAAAATCGATCACCAATGCTCAGAACTGGCATTATTGGGCCGATAAACAATTGTATAGTTTTATGGATGATCATAAAACGGATGCATTCATAGACCGGAAAAGATTCTTGAAAAAAAGAGCCATGGATATTGTGGCAGATCAGACCGGGAAATTATTGAATCCCGATGTATTGACCATTGTTTGGGCCAGAAGGTTTGCAGGATATAAAAGAGCTGAATTGATAACCAGGGACCTGGAGCGTTTTGAAGCATTACTTAGCAGCACTAAATATCCGATACAGATCATCTGGGCCGGGAAGCCTTACCCGGTTGATTATCCTGCAATCAGTGATTTTAATTTTTTGGTCGACCTGAGCAAAAAATATAAGAATGTTGCAGTGTGTATCGGTTATGAACTTTCATTGAGTAAAAGATTGAAGCAGGCTGCTGATATATGGTTGAATAATCCCCGTGTTCCAAGAGAAGCCAGCGGAACCAGTGGAATGACTGCAGCCATGAACGGTGCGGTAAACTTCAGTACCAATGATGGCTGGATCTGTGAGTTCATTAATCACGGTAACAATGGTTTTGTAGTGCCTATGGCAGATTACGACAATATGAATGTTCATGAACAGGATGAATATGACCTGGAGAAAATGTATGAAATACTGGAGAACCAGGTACTGCCAATGTATTATGATAACCCTGATGTGTGGAGGCAAATAACGAAGAACGGTATGCGTGATGTACGCTGGCAATTTGACAGCAACAGGATGGCTAAAGAATATTATGAAATAATGTATAAATAAATATCATGCCTTTGTTGGTCGCCTGACCATAAGTGTTCGGAAGATTTAGATCTTTTTGAATCAAATACATTCGAATTGAAAAAAGGCATTTAAACTATATAAACTTCGTCCTTAAGAGTAGGATTACTACTGCTGAGCCTACTTTGCATAACTTTGCCACATAGCTACTTCCCGAAATCGGGCAGTATATCGATTTCGGGGGTCTTTTTTTGGTTCTTTTTTGGACAAGCAAAAAAGAACATATCAATTAAACGAACTTCCGAACACATGTGGTCGCCTGACCAAACAAACAGAATCAGTCTTCACTTCCATGCCTTTGTTGGTCGCTGACCAAACAAAAAGGAACAGTCATCACCTCCATGTTTAGTATAGCATAAATTAAAATGCGAATCATGCCTGATGTACTGCAAGTTCTGCCGAAACAATTAACTTTGAGCGAGAGCCTGCCAGAAATTAGTTTTATGTTTTACCAAGCCTGTTTCTTTAGTTTATGATTACACCCACCATCCGGTTATACAAAAATGCATACAACGGTTTGTCTCGGCGTATCTGGCTATTAAGCATTGTAATGCTTATAAACCGAAGTGGTACAATGGTATTAGCATTTATGACATTGTATTGTAAGTATCTCGGCTATACCACCAAGCAGGGTGGGTTTGTGGTGGCCATTTATGGAATTGGATCTGTTGCCGGCGCTTTTTTAGGAGGTAAGATCACGGATAAATTCGGGTTTTATTATAATCAGTTCATCTCATTATTTTTTGGCGGCATTTTATTTATAACGCTGGGTCAAATGCGTAGTTATGAATCGATCTGTATTTGTACTTTTTTTTTGAGTATGGTAAATGAATCTTTCAGGCCGGCAAATGCAGCAGCTATTGCACATTACAGTACTGCAAAAAACAGAACGCAATCTTTTTCTTTGGTCAGGCTTGCCATTAACATCGGGTGGGGTATAGGCGTTGCATTGGGTGGTTTTTTGGCATCCATAAATTATCACCTGCTGTTCTGGACAGATGGTTTTACAAATATTGCAGGGGCGGTTTCCTTGTTGATCATTTTGCCCAGGGTTTCATTGGTACAGCAGAAAAAAATGCAACATAACGTGGAGTCTAAAACGAAGTCTGTTTCACCATACAGGAATAAAGCATTTTTACAATTTTTAGTATTAACTGTTTTGTTCGCCATTTGTTTTTTTCAAATGTTTTCTACCATACCCATTTATTTTAAAGAAGGATTGCGGTTAAATGAATTTTCAATCGGGTCTATTATGGCTGTAAATGGTATCCTGATCGCAATAATTGAAATGGTGCTTGTGTATAAATTAGAAGGACGTAAACCCTATCTTTTGCTGATGTGTTATGGATCTGTTATTATGGGCCTGGCATTTTTTGTATTGAACCTTCCTATAGGGAATGGGTTTGTCATCGCATTGACTTCCATGTTGGTAATTACCATAGCTGAAATGGTAGGCATGCCGTTTATGAACAGCCATTATATTAGTCTCAGTTCTGATCAAAACCGTGGACAATATGCCGGAATGTATACAATGGCCTGGAGTGTTGCCCAGGTGATTGGCAGTAGTTGCGGAGCGATCATTGCCTATAACTTTGGGTTTTTTAATTTATGGGTGATAGTTGGAACGGTATGTTTTATAACTGCAGCAGGTTATTACCTGCTACTTAGAAATAAAAATAATCAGTGACGACTTCTATCTATGTAAGTTGTCATCTCTGTTGACCGGAAGGATATTTAATATTCATAAAGCGAAGTGGTTGAAGCCGTTCCTGTTATTGGAAGCGACTGTCCCATCATTTCAAAAGTACCTTCGATCGTTGCTTTTGAGATCTTTTTACTTACCAGAGAACTCATCATATCAACGATAACTTCGGTATTTCTTTTGGTGGTCATTGTTATATTAAGTTGCATGCCATTTGTTTCAGTTTGAATATTACTGATCACAATTCCGGTAATGAGAACAGTTGCATTATTTTTTTCAATAGTATGTATTTGATAGTTGTTGCTGATCTTCTGGTCTTTTGTTGCGGAAGAATCGTACCAGCTATCTCCGGTTTTTTTTCCTGCAGGTATCATAAAAAATGCATCAGAAAGTGCCTGGTCGGTTCCTTTATCACCCAGTGATTCAAACAGCCCTCCCAATGGATTTGAATCATTTACTTTTAACATGGCCGTATCCTTTTTTGTAGAACTGATCTCCCCGGTATATTTATTTACAAAAAAAGTATCCGGTACATTCAGATTCTTAATAGATTTTCCAATGTCGGATGCGCTGTCTTTTTTCAGGTCAGAATCATAATCTGTCTGCTGTCCCATCGCATCCATTGAAACCTTTAAACCGGTTAATGTGTTGCTTACCGTATATTTTTTATCAACAGCATCTATTACATAGATATTATTCTGAGAAGAAGTAAAATTTTTCATTTCCATACCCATTCCCATGTCAGCATCCTGGGTGCTGGTTATACGTACAATAAATTTTTGCCCTTTGGTTAAACGGATCCCTGCATCTTTTGTTTGGCTGTTTGCATGTAATGCAGTTATTAATGTAATTAATAAAAATATCCTTCTCATCTTGTATGTTTAAAATAGTAGGTTATAAAAATAAACTGAAAATTCCGGGATAAAAAAATGGGTTATTGTTTTTACACAATAACCCTTAGAATTTAAATGACTTTAATTTATCCAATAACTGTTACATTAACAGCATTCATTCCTTTTTTGCCATTCTGAAGCTCAAATTCTACTTTGTCGCCTTCTTTAATGTCATTAATTAAGCCGCTTACATGTACAAATGTTTCTTTGTCAGATTCGTCGTGCTTGATAAAACCGAAACCTTTTTCAGAATTGAAAAATTTTACGATGCCTTGATTTTTAGTGTCCATTTTTTAGTTTGTATTGTATTAATAAAGTGCAAAGGTAAGGGTTTATTTTTAAATAACAGATATGATTTTATTTTTTTAGAAAATGGGTACCCTTTTGTATATTGTTACTGTATATCGGCATTTTCTATATTTGTTAAAGAAAAATATATTTGCAGGAATTGCTGATGGGTTATAAAATAAGGACTTAATTTTTAATATTTGATGCAAAAAATTCGAACGGTTATAACTGGTACAGGTAGTTTTATTCCTCCAATAATAAAACGAAATAGAGATTTTGCGGCTCATAATTTCTATGGAGAAGACGGCATCCTTATCAAAACCGACCCTGAGTTGATAGTGGAAAAATTTCGCCAGATAACAGGTATTGAAGAAAGAAGGTATGCCGCGGAAGATATGAATACTTCTGACATGGCTGTTATTGCAGCACAAATTGCCATTGCGGATGCCGGTTGTGATCCCGAAACGATCGACCAGATCATTATGGCACATAATTTTGGAAATGTTACCAAACATACCATTCAAACAGATGTTTTACCGGCTTTATCGTCACGGGTAAAACATACTTTGAATATTAAAAATCCATTTTGTATTCCTTATGATCTGCTTTTTGGTTGTCCCGGATGGATACAGGGAGTTATTCAGGCCGATGCTTTTTTAAAAGCCGGCGAAGCAAAAAAATGCCTGGTAATAGGAGCTGAAACCCTTTCACGTGTTATTGATGAATATGACAGGGATAGTATGATCTTTTCTGATGGGGCAGGAGCAAGTGTTCTTGAAGCAAAAGAAGGAGATAATGCCAGCGCAGGCATCCTTGCTACAGCCGGTATGTCACATTGTATTGACGAGGTTAATTATCTGCAATATGGGAAATCTTATCATCCCAATCCGGGCTCCGATACCTTGTTTATGAAAATGAAGGGCAGAAAAGTGTATGAGTATGCCCTGAAGTATGTACCAATGGCCATGAAGCAATGTGTAGATAAAGCTTCCGTAAATATAAAAAATATAAAAAAGGTTTTTCTGCACCAGGCTAATGAAAAAATGGACGAAAGCATCATCAAGGCTTTTTATAAATTATATGATATGGATGAATTACCCCCTCATATTATGCCCATGAGTATCCATAAACTGGGTAATAGTTCTGTAGCAACGGTGCCTACACTTTTCGACAGTGTGCGGAAAAATAAAATGGAAGATCATTTGTTACATTCCGGGGATGTTGTTTTGTTCGCATCCGTTGGCGCTGGTATGAATATCAATGCTTTCTGTTACAGGATATGACCCCTGTTTTCTTCCCAATGTGCGTTAGTGGAAAACTAAATCCACAGGTAAGCCCTAATTACATTACATTTGCAAGAAATTTGCACATGATAAATGACATGATCACTAAGTTTTTGGAGCCTGCTCATCTGGAAAAGAAAGCAGTTAAAATTGAGTTTAAGAAAAGAAATACCATGATCGGTATCTTCGTAAAATCAAATGATTATGAAGATCTGAAATCAAAGAATTTCTGGAGAATTGTATCTGAAGTAAAGATACCGGAATGGAAGAAGACCAATGACAGTAAATTATCTAAAATATTCAGCGGTTCTGAGTTCACCAGGTTGACAATGGCTAAAGAGCAATAATTTTTGTAATAAAATACAATGTTTAATATGATAAAAACCGGCACATGAAAATATGCCGGTTTTTTCTTGCCCCCCGGTTCGTGTGCCCCGGTTCGTGTGCCCCGGTTCGTGTCTCCTATGTTTGCAAAATAGGAAAAATTATGACTTTGTTTTATAATTCTTAAACACCAGGTTGCTTGTAGATTTGTTTATTAGAAGTGAAAAGAGATGAGAGCACATTCGTG
>JANMMS010000043.1:0-3932 GCA_031373525.1 Ferruginibacter sp. | reverse complement strand
GCAAACAAGTATGTTTTTTCATTTGTCTCAACGGCTTTCTTCGATGCGTTGAATTTTTCCAAAGCAATTATGGCTGCTGTATAAGCCTGGTAAATATCCTGTTTCAATTTTTGATCATCCTGTTCTTTCTGTAATCTAAGTGTACTGATGTTTAGTTTGCTTCGCAGGTATTGTGTCTTGAAATTATATGAATTAAATATCGGAATACTCAGACTTAATCCAACAGATTGACGGAAATTATCAGCCATTTGGTTTGAAAAATTTGTTTTGCCATATGTATAATCACTGAAAGGCTGTAAGGGGAATACACTATAATCAGCGCCGGCAATCGTCACATTTCCAATTGGAACAATAACAGGTGTACTTGATATAATTTCCTGTGCTCTATTATTATAGTTGCTTCCCAAACTACCATAGGCAGACAAAGTGGGTAACATAGCTCCTTTTGCAGCCGATTTGAAATTTTGTGCTGCTTTAATACGATAGTCATTAAAACGTTGTAATGGCTGGTTGGCCATAGCTAACTTATAAACATTTTCCGGTAAAAGATCTGCTATGGGTTCTATGGGTATCATTTCAACGGGTGGTGTGTCAACTTCAAAAGGTGCAGCTGCATCAATATTCATAAATGATTTAAGGGTAAGCAGGGATATTGTTACATTTCCTTTGGCAGAAATATAATTCCCGCTATCCAATGCCAGTTGTGCTTCCAGCTGCGAAGCATTCAATTCCGGCAAAGCACCTGCATTAACCAACTTCCTCGTATTATCAAGTTGTGCTTCGGTCTGTTTTAACTGGACAAGTGTAATTTTTTCCTGTTCTTTTGCCAGCAATACCTGCAGGTATGCATTTGCGGCAGTTAGCGCAATGTCGTTCTTTAATTTATCTACATTTGCTCTTGCTGCTTTTAGTTCCCATTCGTTCCCCGTGATCGTATTTCGTTTACTGAAAAAATTAAAAATATCCGCACTGCTTTGTAATTGCATCCCGGCAGAGAAATAAGTTTGTGTTATACGGCTAAACGTGGTGGGATCCTGGTTACTTCCACTGCTGTATCCTGAATTTCCGCTAAAATTGGCATTTGGTATTTGCGACAATTTACTTTGCTTTAAACTGAGTGCTGATACTTTTACCTGCACATCGCTAAGTTTTACTGAAATATTATTAGCCATAGCATACTCTACAACAGATTTCAGATCCCATTTCTGCTGAGCGGTAATGCCCTGGCATATTATGCAGAATAGTAAAGCAGTAAACATTGATTTAAGCATAGCGCAAAAATATAATTTCCTGATTTAATAAAGGAGGTTCAATTTTATAAACGGTAATTAACGGCCGTTTTTGATATAGAATTGCATAACAATCTTTTATAAGACTGAAAATGCCTGTTCGAGGTCATTGATAAGGTAAACAGGATCTTCGAGGCCAATATACATTCTTAGCATTCGGTGGTCTTTATTGCTATTTTCAAATTCTCCGGGTTTTATACTAACAATTTTTGGGATAATAAGGCTTTCATGACCTCCCCAGCTTACAGCCATCAATATATGTTGCAGTTTTTCACAAAATGCTTCTATCTGGTGAAGGGTATTTGCTTTAATAATAAATGTTAGTAAACCACATGCGCCCGTCATTTGTTGCTTAGCTAGTTCAAATTGCGAAAAGCTTTCATCAAAAGGGAAGATCACTTCTTCTACTTTTTGATGCTGCTTTAAAAACTCAACTATTTTTTTTGTTGACTTGCTGATATGTTCCAGTCTTACAGGCAATGTCCTTAATCCACGGATAAGCATCCATGCATTGAATGGTTGAATCCCGCTGCCGATATTCATATATTCACTTTTGAAGATACGTTCGATCATTTTCCCGCTGCCACAAAGTACACCGGCAACTGTATCACTATGGCCGCTGATATATTTTGTTGCAGATTGTATCACTATATCAATTCCTAATTCAATTGGTCGTTGGAAAATTGGGGTGCAATAACTGTTGTCGCAAATTGTAATAATATTTTCTGCACGTGCCAGTTCAGCAACAGCTTTGAGGTCTTGTAATGCATAATCCCAGCTATTGGGACTTTCCAGGTATATGACTGTAGTATTTGGTAAAATGGCCCGTTCAAAATTTTCAATATAGCGGCCATCAATATAGGTAGTTGTTACTCCAAACTTTGGTAAGATATCATTGAACATCTTTTGTGCCCAGGTATATGGTTTTTCAACACTAACAATATGATCACCCGCTTTTACATTGGCAAATACAGAAGCAAAAATGGCAGCGGCTCCGCTGTTAAAAACAAGGCAATCTTCTGCACCATCTAATGCGGCTAATTTTTTACAAAGGATATCAACTGTGGGATTTTTTCCCCTGCTGTATAGAAAGGCTGAATATTCATCTGCCAGTGCATTTCGCATGGCATCAACTGTACTAAATGAAAAATTACTGGTTTGAATGATAGGAGGTGAAATTGCATTAAAATAATTTTCACGGTCCTCTGCCAGTTCATTGATGATGTAAGAGATGTCCATTTTGTATTTTTTATACCGACCTAAAGGTTAAAGCAATTTTAAAACTTTAACCCTTATTTCTTGTAAATGTTTTTACAATGAAATACAATGCAATAAATACTCCCAATATTCCAAGTCCAGTTAGTGCTGTATTAGGTTTATCAATAAAAATACTGATTGCTACAAAAACATATGCCGCTATGAATAAAACAGGCATTAGCGGATACAGTTTCATTTTATAAATACCTGTATTGTCAAGCTGAGCTGTTCGTTTTCTCAAAATAAATATAGTGGCGGCTGATAAGACCATCCCAAAGCAATCTAAAAAAATGGTGAAGCTTAATATCTCATCAAAGGTCTTTGCCCAAAAAACGATCAGTGCACAAATGGAAGCAAATACACTGAGTGAGGTAAGTAATACTTCTGTTCTTACAGTCCTTTGCCCGAATTTTTTAGGCAAAACCCCTTCTTCACTCATGGCCTGCATTACACGGGGATTACTCATCAGTAATACATTCACATATGCAAGAACAGATAAAAAAAGAAATACAGATAAGATATTTCCTGCAGCAGAACCAAAAACATGGCTTGCCATTAATGCCGCAATGCCTGATGCATGTTTCAAGTTATCAAATCCGATAATATTAATATATGCATAATTAATAGTGAGGTATAGTATAATAATAATAAACATACCTATGAATATTCCGCGGGGAATATTTTTAGCCGGATCCTTAACTTCTTCACCAAAATTGATAGATTGCTGATATCCGCCATAGGTAAATGATACGGCAACAAGACCGATACCAAATGCTTTAATATATTCCTTTAATGTTGGGTCAATTGAGGTAACAGTTAAAGAAACGGTTTGATGTATATCTGCAAAAAAGAGGGGCGAAATAAGCAGCAATATCATGCTGATCTTAATAATGGTTAAAACATTTTGAGTACGTGCACTCATTTTTAATCCCAAAAGATTTATGCCATAAAAGAGCAGGATTGAACTAATAGCAATAATAATCTGAACATTCTCTGCATTTCCAGTATCCGGCATGATCACTTTAATAATATATTCTGCCCCAATTAGGGCAACTCCCGCCAGGGATGCAGCATTGGAAATCAGTATAATACAATTGACTGCAAAAGCAATGGATGGATGATATGCATATGAGAATACTTTATAGTATCCGCCGGTTACCGGGTAACGGCTGCCGATCTCAGCATAGGTGAGTGCACCGCATAATGCTATCAACCCACCCGAGATCCATGCAGCATAAAAGATTGTAGGTGTGGGAGATGCCGCAGCAACATTTACCGGTGTACGGAAAATTCCCATTCCTATAACAAAACTTACCATGATCATGGTAAAGTCGAAGAGGTTCAACTTTGATTTTGGAGCCATTTTTTGAAGATACAGTTATTTTG
>JANMMS010000085.1:0-8395 GCA_031373525.1 Ferruginibacter sp. | reverse complement strand
CTGTTTGGTGGTTTTTTTGAAAAACGGTTGTTACCGGCAGATCTGCTGGCAGCAGGATTGTATTCAGGCACTTCGCCAAACTCAGGAGGTACCGCTGCTTTTGGAACAGGCTTGCCAAGGAGTTTTTCAATGGCAATTAATTTTCTTTGTTCTTTTACACTTACCAGTGTATAAGCAGTTCCATCTGCTGCTGCTCGTGCTGTTCGGCCTATTCGATGCACATAATCTTCACCATCGTGTGGTACATCAAAATTAATGACCAGGTCAATATTATCAATATCTATTCCCCTGCTTAAAATGTCGGTAGCAACCAATATCGGCAGGCGGCCACTTTTAAACTGTATCAGCACATCCTCTCTTTTATCCTGGTCAAGGTCACTGTGGATCTCATCGGCCAAAAGTTTATTTCGTTTAAGGTCGCGGGTGAGTTGCTTTACACTGAGTTTACTGCTGCAGAAGATCAAAACACTTTTGAAATTTTTCTCTCTTAATAAATGCAATACCAATGGTATTTTCTGAGCATCATAAACCATAAAAGCAGCCTGAATTATTTTCTCGGGCGGTTTACTAATAGAGATATTTACTTCCACTGGATTGTGAAGGATCTTCCTAGCCATTTCCCTGATCTTGTGTGGCATAGTTGCAGAAAACAACAGATTTTGCCTTTTAGCTGGCAGATGTTTGATGATGAACATGATATCATCATAAAAACCCATATCAAGCATCCGGTCAGCTTCATCCAATACCAAATATTTCAACCCATCCAGTTTTACATACCCCATTTTAATATGAGCCATCATTTTCCCCGGAGTGCAGACAACGATATCAGCGCCCATGCTCAATGCTTTCTTTTCCTGCACAAAAGCATTCCCGTCTCCCCCGCCATATACAGGAATAGAAGATACACCGGCAAAATAAGAAAGGCCTTCCAGGTGCTGTGCTATTTGTATTGCCAGCTCTCTTGTTGGCACAATGATCAACGCATTAATTGTATGTTGATCGTGAACAGAAGTTATGATCTTATTAATAAGGGGAAGTAAAAAAGCAGCAGTTTTACCCGTACCTGTCTGGGCCGATGCAATAATATCTTTACCTTCTAATATCTGAGGAATTACCTGTTGTTGTACCGGTGTTGCTTCTTCATAGCCGGAAGCATCTATGCCTTCCATTAGCCTGCTGTCGAATCCAAATGTTGAAAAATTCAAAAAAATCGTTTTTAGTTCGTGAAGATAACGCTTTTAAATGTATGATTTATGATGTGTGATATATGATGTGTGATTTATGTTATATGTTATCCGCACTAAAATCATACATCTTACATCATATATCATACATCCCGATCGGGTTTTGTTTAACTTGCACTTTAAACAAGGATCATGGTAAAGGTTGGAGAATATAATCTATTAATAGTTTTGCGAACAGTAGATTTTGGAGTTTACCTCGATGATGGCAATGAAGGCATATTACTTCCTAAGCGATTTGTACCTCCCGGCACTAAAGAAGGAGATGAATTAAAAGTTTTTGTTTATCATGATGGTGAAGACAGGATCATTGCAACCACACAGGAACCATTGGGAATATTGGGTGATATCGTAAAACTCAGAACTATTAGTGTTACCCCACAAGGTGCATTTCTCGACTGGGGACTTATGAAGGATATTTTTGTTCCCAAATCAAAGCAACAAACCACAATGATACCCCAGGGTGAATACCTGGTAAAAATTTACCTGGATGAACAAACCGGGCGAATTGCTGCTACTGAAAAACTGGAACCTTTTTTAAGCAACGAACATCTGACCGTAAAAGAACTGGATGTTGTTGACCTCATCGTTTACAGAAGAACCGACATCGGTTATGTGGTCATCATTAATAATAAACATACTGGCGTATTACATTTCAATGAGATATACAGGAACATCACTGGCGGCGATAAGTTTACAGGCTTCATAAAAAAGATCTACCCGACAGATAATAAAATAGATGTTGCAGCCGGAAAACCGGGTTATAACCGGGTGGAAGATGAAGGTGAAAAGATCATAAGATTGTTAAAAGAAAACGATGGCTACCTGCCATATTATGATAAAAGCGATCCCGAAGAAATATATTCGTTTTTTGGAATGAGCAAGAAAACTTTTAAAATGACGATCGGGAATTTATATAAACAGCGGATCGTTAGTTTCGAGAAAACGGGTATTAAATTGAATGTATGATGTATGATATATGATGTATGATTTAAAAACAGTATACTAATCATCATACTTATCGTTCAGATCAAAATAGAGCATATATATCCATTTCATAAATCATATATCATAAATCATAAATTTTCTATGGGCCGCATTAAAGTCGATCTCCACGATATTTACAATAACAGCAAAGCCATTGACAAAGCTTTACAACAGGCCTTTGAAGATGCTATTGACAAAAAGATAAAAGAAGTAGAGATCATCCCCGGTAAAGGAAGCGGCCAGTTGCGAAAAAAAGTTGAACGGTT
Organism: Ferruginibacter sp.; assembly: GCA_031373525.1. GTDB lineage: Bacteria > Bacteroidota > Bacteroidia > Chitinophagales > Chitinophagaceae > Ferruginibacter. The sequence continues at coordinate 5,901 of JANMMS010000085.1, read as the reverse complement.
CTTGCAAATGCCGCATATAAAACCATTGTATCACCGCATTGAAAATGACAGTAAGAATTTTGGAAGGCTGTTTGTGTATTTTAAGTTTTGATTTTTAAAAAATTAAAATAAATAAAAAGAATTGAGTTAATAAAAATGTTTCGAAGTGAGAATATCAAACTCTATTATCTTATGATCAAAACAGACCCTTTTAAGATATCCTGACTTATTCCCACATTGATAAAATAATTGTAAGAACCCACAGGCAGAGGTTTACCTTTAAAAGTACCATCCCATGGTTTAATGGTATTATTTGTTTGAAAGACTAATTGACCATAACGGTTGTAAACAGCCACTTGAAAATATGAATACGTAGCAAGTGCAGGAATGTTCCAGGTATCATTAATTCCATCGCCATTCGGGGAAAATGCATTGGGAACAAAAATATTTTTATACACTTTTACAAACATAGTATCCGAATATGTACCACAACCAAAGTTTGAAGTTGCCTTTAAAATATAACTGGCATCGGACGGTGGGCTTATGGTTGGTTGTAATGAAAGTATATCATCAATATAAGTCGGCGGTGACCATGAAAAATTATTGCCCGGCCCGGAAATACTTCCGGATAGCTGTATCGATTGTCCCTGAAATATTATTTTATCGGGACCTGCATCGGGTTTTGGCGGAAGTATGACATTTAAAGTAATAATAGAAGTATCCTTACAGGAGAATTGATTGGAAACAACAACTAGATATTGAATGGTTTCAGCAGGAGATGCTTTTGGGTTAAAAACATCAGCATCAGACAGGCCTGTAGCAGGTATCCAATGATATGTTGACCCACCCATAGCAATTAATTGTACACTATCGTTTAAACAAAATGATGTATTTAAAAAACCGGTGCTTGCCAATGGAAGCGGGTTTATGATAATCGTTGTTGAATCCGTATGTACACATCCTGCTACATTATTAACAATGACATAGTATTTTCCAGCATGGTTCATTTGAGTATTCACCAGTTGTATGGCAGAACCTGTTGCTGTAAATGAATTAGGACCGCTCCATGTATATTGAGTTCCTCCTGTTGCAGTTAATATTGTTGTACTACCTTCACATACAGGTCCATCATTTATAGCTGTTGTTACGGGACTTGCAATAACGGTGAAGCTAAAAGGCTGAGAATATATCCTGCACTGAAGCGCATTAATATTACCGGATTCAGCAACTGCAAGTCTCATGCGGTAAACTCCAGGCAGAGATTGTGCAGTTATAATAAAATTAAGTGAAGATGAATTAACAGCAGGTATAACATCCGTCCAAATATTGCTGTTCGACGGATTGTTTGATTGCCATTGAAAAACGGGATTACTAAATCCCCCGGATATAGAACAACTTAATTGAAATTCACTAAGAATACCTTCACAAACAGATTTTGGTGTGGCCGGCGCTCCATCAATGCTATTTATTATCAATGGGCCGCATTTTCGAAAAGTAATATCATCCAAAGCAATGTCGTTACCACACCCTCCCTGTGAGTTATTTGTAATACGAATAACAATATCTGACACGCCAACCGGTACAGTAAAAAAAAATCCATATTGTTTCCAGGTAGGAGCAGATGATGGCGGAATACTTAAGGTATTATAAATCTGTAGTATTGTACCATTTGTTCTTTCAATACTAAATGTAATATTTGGCTGAATGGTATTTCCACTGCAGGCCGATGGTACATTCAAATTCATGATCCAAGCTGCAAATTCATAAGTGGTATTACTACACAAATTCCTTGCTGTATCCAGGTAAAATACACTTGGCTGAAATGATGCATTTACCAGCATACTATACCCATTAGGATCCCCGGTATGATCTGATGAAACACTATGCCAGGTATTACTAAAACATGCATTTGTGCTATTTCTTACAGTATAAAAACCGTCTGTCGGACAATCAGCAGATACATATTGGTAATTAGTCGTAGCAGCAGTTAATGAAGGGCCCGGATTTGTACCACTTCCAAAACTAATATTAATGATGGGGTCTCCAAGATTGCCCTGACAAAGTTGTGCCTGTGAAAAATTAAATAATTTCATTAAAAAAAACAGTACTGAAAAAAATTTACACCACATGTAAATATATTTTATTGAAATTACTATCTAATAGTATAAAAAAAAGAAGAAAAACCCGGATAGAAATCCGGGTACATAAACACTATGAGAAAACTAAAATTGAAACATTGACTTTCTGTAAATGAAAACGAAATTATTTTTTTATTAATTTACCCTTCAGGCCTGTTTGAGAATTAGTACCAACCATTATTTCAAACTCTCCCGGTTCCACAATAAACTCACCGCTATTTGTAAAAAAACCCAGTTCAGCATCTGTAAGTATAAAATCTACAACAACTGATTCACCTGAGTTAATACTAATTTTTTTAAAGCCTTTCAATTCTTTAACCGGACGTACAACGCTGGCCACTTTATCATGTATGTAAAGCTGGGCCACTTCTTCACCCCTAAACTGACCAACATTTTTAATGGTAACCGATACTTTGATCTGTAATTGATCCGTTTCATCGATCTTCAGGTTGGAGTAATCGAACTTCGAATAACTTAACCCGTAACCAAATGGATATAAAGGTTTATTGGATTCATCTGAAAAATGAGACCAGAAAACCTCATTCTTCGGTCCCGGCCTTCCTGTATTATAATGATTGTAATAAATCGGAACTTGCCCCACATTTCTTGGAAAGGTCATTGGTAATTTCCCCGCAGGATTATAATCACCAAATAAAACCTGTGCAATGGCATTTCCAGCCTGAGAACCCAATTGCCATGCTTCAATGATTGCAGGAATATGTTCATCAGCCCAGGTAATGGCCAATGGACGGCCATTCATCAAAACAAGAATAATATTTTTATTTACCTTATAAACTTCTTCCAATAACTCCTGTTGCACACCCGGCAGATCCAATTTAGTCCTGCTTCTTCCTTCCCCCGTTTGAAACCCATGTTCACCTAAAACCATGATCACAACTTCAGATTCCTTCGCTAATTTAATGGCTTCTTTAAACCCACTCTTATCCGTTTCATTGATCTTTACTTCATTGATAAAATCTGCCTTGCCAATTATAAGATCAGCGCCTTTTGCATATTTAAAATTTCCGGTGTATTTTTTAAGCCCTTCTAAAACGGATACCGCAGTACTATCGTCTGAACCAATTCTCCAACTACCTAGTGGACTATTTTTATCATTTGCCAAAGTGCCAATAACAGCAATTCTTTTTTGATCTTTAGTTATGGGTAACAAGGTTTTATTCTTGCCTTGAAGACTATCATTCTTTAAAAGCACAATTGATTTTTTGGCCATATCCAATGCAGCGGCTAAATGATCCGGATGATAAATTAATTCCTTTTCTCTTTTTGGATCACAATACCTGTAAGGATCATCAAATAAACCCAATTCAAACTTTACACACAGTATCCTTTTTACCGCATCATCAATGACTTTGATATCTACTTTGCCGTCTAAAACCAATTGCTTTAAATAAGTAACATATGCATAAGACTCCATATCCATGTCAGAACCTGCAATTGCAGAAAGTTCAGCTACCTGTTTCAGATCTTTTGCATACCCATGATCGATCATTTCCATTCCTGAACTCCAGTCAGAGATCACAAACCCTTTAAAATGCCATTTATCTTTAAGAATATCTCTTTGTAAATATTTATTGGCTGTTGCAGGAATTCCGTTTACTACGTTAAAAGAATTCATTACAGTTTTCACATCATGATCTACAGCCGCTTTAAAAGGAGGGAATATAATATTGTACAATGTTGAAGTCCCAATATCAACAGTGTTATATTCTCTGCCAGATTCAGCAAATCCATAGGCAGCAAAATGTTTTGCAGTTGCGGCTATCGTATTATTTGCAGACAGATCATCTCCCTGGAATCCTTTAATTCTTGCCACACCGATCTTTGATCCTAAATAAGGATCCTCACCGGCTCCTTCCATGACTCTACCCCAACGGGCATCCCTTGTTATATCTACCATGGGAGCAAAAGTCCAATTGATCCCAACTGCTGATGCTTCTATAGCAGCAACCCTGGCCGACTTTTCAATTGCCTCCAAATCCCAACTGGCAGACTCTCCCAAAGGAATTGGAGAAAGAGTTTTGTGTCCATGAATTACATCAAAGCCAAAAATCAATGGAATTCCCAATCGTGTTTCCTTAACAACGATCTCTTGCAATTTTCTTACATTATCTGCCCCTTTTACATTTAAAACAGATCCAACCATTCCTTTCCTAAGATGATCATATTTAAGTTTAGCATTACCTTCTTTAGGTGCAGGGCCGGTAACTTCCCAAAAACCATTATACTGATTCATTTGGCCCACTTTTTCTTCCAGCGTCATTTCCTTCATCAGTGAATCAATAAAATTATTCATCTTTCCTGCACGGCTATTTTGTGCATTTGTTTCTGAACAAATAAACAAAAAGAGAATGATAATAAATTGACGAGTCATACTAAATAATTTAAACCGATTCTTCATTCTTTTATAACAGCCAAACCAATTTCAATTAACCTGGATTTCTTCAAATTTATATTTCTTTAAAAAATGGAGCTACACTTTTGAGATAGCTCCTTTTGATATAATTATTCATACCATTACCTTATTATTGATACTTTTTCAGTTATGATACTTTTTCCAAAACCATCTAATAAATGGATATAATAAATACCTCTGCTTTTACCCTCTAAATTGACATTCATTGGAGTATAAGCACCGAACATTACAAACTTAGCGTTGTAAACTAAAGCTCCTTTGGAATCATAAATAACAATCGTTTTCGGTATCAGATTATTATTATTACTAAAATATCTTACCTGGAATCTTCCATTGGATGGATTCGGATAAATAAATAATTCTCCGCTTAATGATCCATCTATTGAAACAGTGTTTGAAATATTTGTACATCCTTCAGGATTGGTGACTTGTAATGTATAATCTCCTAACCCATCAATATTTACATTCACTGCATCTCCTGATTGCCCTGGTATTAATACACCATTCCTATACCATGCCAAAGAATTTCCTGTACCCGGTGAACCTGATGATGTGATTGTTGTTGTCTGACCCGGGAATAATTTTGTAACCGAAGCAGCAATAACCATTGCAGTTGGTGGTGCAACAATCTTAACTGTAATAACTGCCCGTTGACTTTCACAACCCGATCCATTTGCCTGGCTCACATAATATAAAGTATTACCAACAACACTTGTTACAGGAGTTGGAGCATTTATACTGGCAATACCACCTGTTGAAACAGTATACCAATTCAAAGTATTGCCTGCAGAAGCCGTTGCAGTTAATATTTGAGAAGTACTATTCTTACAATAAGTTACTTCTGCAGTTGCAGATGGTACATTTGGAGATGCATTTACAACTACTCCAATCAAAGCTCTTGATCCCTCAAGTCCTGCAGCACTTACCTGACTAACATAATAATTTGTTGTACCGGCAGAAGCAGTAGAAGGAATAGGTGCTGTTGTGTTACCCGTTCCACCTGTTGGCACTGTATACCAGAGCAAAGTATTTCCTGCAGATGCTGTTGCACTTAGACTAACGGCAGTTGCAAATTGGCAATAGCTAACCGGAGTTGTAACAGTTGGAGCAACTGGAGGAGGTATAGCACCGAAATTCACATCATCAAAATAATAAGTCCTTTCGCCCGCTATTGCTCCCGTTACGCCAAAATTGAAGAAGATCGATGCCTTATTAAGATTATATGTAAGGTTTAATGCTGCTGTTCCAGTTGCCTGGTTTGCAAAATTAAATTCCAGTGTCTGCCAGCCACTCGCTACCGTTACTGTTGCCTCTGTTTCACAAGAACGGGTTGGATCATTCTTATCTTCT
>JANMMS010000013.1:0-2555 GCA_031373525.1 Ferruginibacter sp. | reverse complement strand
GGCCGGTTCAATTATCTAACGCAACGCTAGGACAAAAATCTTAGCTTGTATGATGCCATCAAATTACACTCGTTTCAGCTTTGAAGAGCGAATCCAGGTCGAAAAACTCCTTAGTCATAATAAGAGCCTTTCGGAGATTGCCAGAACATTAAATAGACATAAAAGTACTATCCAGCGGGAAGTTAACCGATTGCAGAAGAACAAATATTCTTGCCAGAAAGCTAACTGGGATATGGTTTATAAATCAAGCAATCGACGGCGATTTAAAACTAAAATGAATCAGTGTAAAGCTCTTCAGCAATATGTCAACGATAAAATAAATCTCAGATGGTCACCAAGACAGATTAGTATAAGTTTGCAAAGAACTTTTCCTGAAAATAAAAACATGCAATTAAGTCACGAAGCAATTTATTTATACGTTTACCTACACAGCAAAACAGAACTCAAAAAATTACTTATCTCCCATCTCAGGCAAAAAAGAAATTACAGGGGAAATGCTGGTAGAGGTGTAAATAAAAAACCAAAAATAATCGATGCTATCAGTATTGATGAAAGGCCTGAAGAAGTAAAAGGAAGGCTCATTCCAGGGCATTGGGAAGGTGATTTGGTGATGGGTAAAGAAAGAGCAAGTGCAGTTGGAACTCTTGTTGAACGAACCACACGCACTATTATCCTAGTACCGCTAAAAGCTCGTGATGCTGAAACTGTTCGAAAAGCTTTTGAAAAAGAATTTCAATCAATACCGAAGCAAATGAAGAAAACGCTGACTTATGATAATGGATCTGAAATGGCACAGCACAAACTTTTTACAAAGCATACTAAGATCCAGGTATACTTTACACATCCATATAGTCCATGGGAAAGGCCAACAAATGAAAATAGCAATGGACTTGTAAGAGATTATTTTCCAGCAGGAACAGATTTTAATTTAATATCCAAAGCCAGAATTAAAGAAGTACAAAATCAGCTTAATGAAAGACCAAGACATGTCCTTGATTACAGAACTCCCAAGGAAGTGTTTGAAGAATTGATCCTTGAAAAACTATAATTAATCCGTTTCCCATGTTAAACAAAAAAAGAAACTTAATTTTAAATCACAGCGTTGCAATAAAATATTGAAACCACCATTGAGCTTTATTATTTCTTGAAGAAGTAATAGATTATTAAGCTTAAATTAGTATCGACAATTTAGATAACTAAATATCAATTTCTAAGTATGCAGTATGTCGAACCTTTAAAAACTTGTGACACTATTTTACATCTTTTTTCTAATGAAACAGCTATCTATTCAACAACCATTTATGAAAAATGTGGTGGGAAAAATAATCATATTGTTACAAATGCAATCGAAAAACTAATGTCTGATGGTTATTTAAAAACTAGTGGCAATAGCCATTTTATGTTAGGCGGTGAAGGTATTTTATTTATTAACAATGGTGGTTACGCTGGGTTGTGTGAACAATACAGAATCGAACAACTCACAAAAAATTCGGAATTTGAAGAGGAAAGAGAACTTGCTGAATTGAATAAAGAGAAAATTAAAATTGACATAAAAAATGCTAAAAGAATTTACAAAACTTATTGGTTTACTTTTATAATAGCATTGGGTGGTTTTTTAATATCAATGATTCTTTTAATTCTAAAATTTATTGGGCAGACAAAATAAAGAACATCAGCTAACAAAGCATTTACGCAAGCCGGGCAGACGGAAGTAAAATCAGCTTCATTTCCTTAATCTTCTTCACTTCCGGCTGGACCGTTCATTAATTAAAATTTAATTTCAAGTAAATTTTTCGTTCCTTTATCGGGCGACGAGCACCGGCTGACGGAATTCTAATTCCCGTCCTGCGTAAATGCTAATCGTTAGCGGAAATGTAAATTGAGCCTCTTTTATAACTTAAAAAGTATTAAATTTGAACTATGGAAGCGCTTAAAATAGAAATACTAAATCCCAAAGCTCTCAAATTAATTAGGGGCATGCAAGACCTCAATCTAATAAAGGTAAGTGATGCTCCTGCGACAAAGTTTAAAGCTTACCTCAAAAGAATGAGACAAAATTCATCTACGGCTCCTAGCTTAGAGGAAATAACTAAAATTGTTGAAAAGGTAAGATCAGCTAGATATTCCAAAAAATAATCATGTGCGCATTATAATTGATACAAATATTTGGATTAGCTTTCTTATTTCTGATAAATACCGAAAACTCGATAATATACTTTCACATCCTAAGAATAGAATCCTTTTCAGTAATGAATTGTTAGATGAAATACATAGAGTTGCTACATTCCCAAAATTAAAAAAATATTTTTCTTCTCATGCCGTTGAAGAAATGCTTTTAAACCTAGAAGATTACATTGAACTTATTCAAGTAAAAAGCAAAGTTGATATTTGTAGAGATCCAAATGATAATTTTTTATTAGCCTTATCAAAAGATGGCAAAGCTAATTTCATAATTACTGGAGACCAAGACCTTTTAACTTTAAAAATGTTCGGAAAAGCACAAATTGTTACTCTGACAAATTTTCTTGCAGAGTTAAAACACTTCCGCTAACAAA
>JANMMS010000005.1:0-77022 GCA_031373525.1 Ferruginibacter sp. | reverse complement strand
GTAAAGAAAGCTTTGGAGTTATTGAATAAATAGGTTCAACATTTCATCAGCATTCCTTTTTTTAATTAATCCTTTCAATTTATTAATTCGTTTTTTTTAAAGGCTGCCATTGCCTGTAAGTTGCACTTCTCCATATCCATTCTAACGGACCATAGTTAAAATATTTCAGCCAAATGGTACTGATGATTATTTGCATGGTAAACACCAGTAGGGCAAATAAAGTATAATAAACAGGGCCAATTTTTCCCATATAACCGAGACCTGCAGTTAAAAAAACAACATTACCTATGAGGGTATGCATGATGTAATTACTAAAAGCCATTTTGCCAACCGGTGCCGTTACAGACATTATTTTTTTACCCGCTTCTCTTTGAAATGCAAGCATAAATAAAGCAATATAAGTAGCAGCCAAGGGAGCTACTCCAATGGCATAAGCGATCGTTCTGTACAGGCCATTCATTTTATAATTGTTATAAGAACCATCATGCAGATTCATATATTTTGCAAGCATATAATTAGCAGGAAGAGCGATCAGTATTCCAAACACTATGATATAATAAAGTGATTTTTTATGTTGTGAAATATTTTTATAAAAATTACTTCGGCCAACTACAAGCCCGATCAGCATCATTCCCAATACTTTTGGAAACCGGCTTTGAAAGAAAAGGTCACCATAACGAAAGAAGAAGCCGGAAATATCTGCTTTTAGAACATCAAACCAGTTTGCCTTCTTAATAAATGCCTGAAATGTTTCTTCGCTGACGACACCGGTTAGTTTAGCATCTAATTTATCACCGATACCGAAGAATAATTCTGTTGGATATTTCAACACAGGAAATTGCATTTTTAACCAGTATAATAATATCGGAGACAGCAGAAGCAACACTGCAGTGATCAAAAGTGTTTTATCTGAAAAGCGGCGAAGTAGTATTAAAATAAAACCAATTAATGCGTATAAAAAAACGATATCACCTGGCCATAGCAGCAAGTGAAAAGCACCCAGCAAAAGCATAATGGTCAATCTTCTGCGAATGAAGGAAACCGGTTTTAGTCCTTTTGCTTCCGAACGAACCAATTGCAAAGCAATACCCCATCCAAATAAAAAACTGAAAATGGAATAAAATTTACCTTCTATGAACATGTGGTGAATGGACTTCATTGTATGATCCCATTTTGGTAAAAGCAGGGAACCAGTTGCATCGGGTCCAGCAGACCCATACCAGGAAAGTCCATTAAGGTTGGCAATAAAGATTCCAAGTATGGCAATGCCACGCAACACATCCATGAAAATTTCTCTTTCATTTGTTTTTACAGGGGAAAATGATTGCATGTTAGTTTTATTTTGCAGTTAAGATAAATAAACTTTACAGTCTTTATAGTTTTTAGTTCACAGTTTATAGTTCAAGTTCGAAAGCTCACAACTATTAACTAAGAACTATGAACTATTTTATTTTTGCAGTTCTGCCGTTGTAATTTCATTGCTCAACAAATACCCGAATAATTCCCAGCGTTTATCCGGTGTTTTATCAGTGCCTTCTTTTGATTCAATATAATTTTTAACCAATTGCTGCCCGTAATTATAATTGATCACATAGCTACGGTATTTTTTTATAAAGCTGATGGATTTTAAAGCAGATTCTTCATTGGATAATCCATATCCGGTAAGCCAGCGCATGGCTTCTTTTTCGTCCATTGTTTTATTGATCAATCCGCGGGCAACTTCATTGCGTACAAAATTCAGATCGCCTTTTAATGCAAGTGCATTAAAATAAATATCCAATCCTGTTGTATCCAATCCGGCCAACGGTAATAAAATTTCTTTGGCAAACTTATTTTTTTCTTTACCGGGAAAAGCTACTTCAATACCGTAGTTGGCGCTTCCTTCGGCTATAAGTGACTGTGGGCTGAACAACGGGTATAAAGAAATTTCCATCCATCCCTTCTTTCTATAAAGTTTTTCTTCCAGCAACATATTATATACATGATGGCCCGGGTAGCTTTCATGCGATGCCACATCAATAGCACGCTCAATGAATATCTGCAGATCGGTATTTATCTGTATCAGGCTGTGAAAATTTCCTTTGTACCAATTGTAACCACTCCAGGGTTTATTTTTCAGCAATTCAAGTGTGAAATTCTCTGATTCAGGTAAAGCATAATGTGCCATTGTACGCTTCCTTGCTTCCGCAATCGCAGTTTTAAAAACAGTATCGAGCTTATTTTTGGGAACAATAAATTTTTGCGCCATGTTTTGAAATCTCTCAGCAATGGTTCCCTTTCCGGGCAATGAACTGTCAAGTTTAACAACCAAAGTTTTAAAATAATTTTCATCATGTAAAGGAGCTGTTACTCCAAATAATTCTTTTGTCTCTATTTCAAATGAGGTTGATTCACCAGCGAAAATTTTTATACGACGTCCGAACGCAATCAACTGATTTGTCATCCATTCAGCACGCTTGTTTAGTGTATCATTTTTATTATTAGCTGTAAATGTTTTTAAATCATTGATGAGATCATTAACAGAACTGAGTAAACTGTCTTTGGGAAAGTTGGCAAGTTTGGGTGCAGTTGGTTTCAGTGAATCCGGGCCATAATAGGCATCTACAAAATCGGGATCATACTCACCTATGCTTAAACCTAGTTTTACATATTGTTCTGCAAGGCTGTTAATATCAGCAGTTGGTTCTATTTCTTTTTTTTCATTGCAGGATAATAAAAAGAAAAAAGGAATGAACAGGATTATTTTTTTCATCTCAATAGTTTTAACAACAAAGAAATATATTTTTATTGTAACAAGGCTACCGGTTATACCAAAATTATTAAATGGCTTAAGTCAGCGCTCATTCACCAGGATGATAATTTCTTTCGACATGCTTTAATATATCTTCTTTATAAAACAATATTTCTTTAAATTTCCCTTTGGTATACATTTGGCCCTGATCATCAAAATGTGGAGAATTTTTATGGCCGCTTTCTCCACCGGCTAGCAGTGATTTTGCTTTAATTTTTTTACCAAACTCAACTGCACAAATGAAACTATTCCCATGAACACCATACCATTTTTTTGTATTGGCAAAGCGGATAGAAGAATAAGATGGCAACATACCCCAGGTTGAAGAAACAAAAGCAACGGGAAGGCTTGGTTCATTGTCATTAAATTTCACCTCAATCTCATCCGAAGATCTCTGAAAGCGATTTATTTCACCCCAGGGTATTTGCCATTTCCCAAAATCCAGTTGTAGTTTTTTAACAACGGCAAGCAGAGGCTCCAATAATTCATTAGTTGTAGCAGTAGTAAGAAATTTATTGATTGATTCTATGAGCCCCTCTCCTGTTTTTTTGGGATACGAATTTATTGTTGGTAATAAACGAGTTCCCCATTCAACTGCAAGGGTTGTTGCAATAGAATTTTCACTGCAACGAAAATCCCAGTTTTTAATAACAGCCATTGGTTCAGATAATATCATGGAAATTTCAGTTGATTTCTGCGTTTTTTCAAAAGCCTCCATTAGTGCCGAGATCAATTTTTCAAAACCCGTAATGTGAGTGTCATATCCAGCTGCAATGAGTTTGTCTATGGTAAATAATTTTTCTTTTTGCAAAACCCGTACTGCATTTATACCTCGGAAATTTTCAGCATCCGGCGCCATATAATCCGGGTAATTTGCCTTCTTTGGACTATTTTCTCCAGCTACTGTAAATGGTGTAGCATTACAGTTCTGCAACCATCCATTAATCGGATTGTACAAATGAACAGATTCATTTACGGTATGCAGTCCCTGCCAGTCTGTTGAAGGATTGCTGCCATCCACAGGTTTTGTCCAATCGAAAGCAGTATTTCGCTTTGGTAAGAAGTTTCCATGCCAATAAGCAATATTTCCAGCCGCATCTGCATAAACGGTATTGTTGCTTTTATTGGCAACCAACTCCATTATCTTTTTATAACCAGAAAAACTTTTTACTTTTGTTCTTTGCCAGCTTTGTATCAATCCTTTCATGTTGCGGTTTTCAGAAGCCAGGCTGATCCATTTACCATTTCGTTTAGCCATTACCGGCCCATGTTTTGTTGAATAAACTGTAAAGGTTTTTGCAGACAGGAGATTTTCCTCTTTAAATTGAACAGTGATTTGCTGTTCTTTTACAGGGATTTCCTTTTTTGTGCCGTATTGATAAACATAACCATTGACAGTTTTAGAAACAGCTTCTTCATACAAGTCGGTTACATCAGCTTCACTGGAAGTGTGCATCCAGCCACAGAATTCATTGAAACCCTGGTAAACAAAGAATTGCCCCCATGTAACTCCTCCATAAGCATTCAAGCCTTCTTCACTCACCATATGCACTTCGGGCCTGAAGTAAAAAGTGACATGTGGATTGATATATAAGAGTGCATTTCCTGTTGCAGATTTTGAAGGAGCTATAGCAAAACCATTTGAACCTGTTGATTTGTATTCAGTATTATTTTCAATTGGAACAACTCCCAACTCTTTTCCATTGTAAAAGTTTTCAAGTTCTGAAGATGTGATACCAGCAGTATTGATAGCACCAATGCTCCCATCGGTCCATAATAATGGAAACCAGGGTTCAAACCTGGTGAGTAAGATTTTTTTTTCATTTGGGTGCTTGTACAAATAATAATTGATCCCGTTTGAAAAAGCATCCAATAATTGCTTCAACCAATCCGGTGCTCTTTTGTAATCAGAGATTGCGGCAGAAGTATCAATCAGGATTTTAATTAATAGGTCATCGTATATTCTTTTACTACCTTTTATTTGAGAGAGCCTGCCCAGTTTTTCAATATAATTCATTTCTACTCTTTTAAAATCATCTTCACATTGTGCATACATTAATCCAAAAACGGCATCCGCATCCCTTTTACCATAAATATGAGGGATACCCCAATTGTCTCGGATGATAGTGATACCATCAGCTTGTTGCTGCCATTTTTTAATTTCAGCAGTAGAAAAATTTTGTGCAAAAACTTTTAGCGGCATTAGCGGTAGTAATAAGATCAATAAAATTGATATTTTGGACATACTATTGTTTGAAATGAACTTATTTAAATATACACTGAAAATCATTGAATAAAAAACAAACCAGGCTTTTATTGATAATATATAAAGTGAAAATATGGCGTTTTCCTGATCAGTTTTCAATTTCAGGCATCTTGATTACCTTTGCGCAAAACTATACAATATGTGGCTTAACAGCATTCTTGAAACGATCGGGAATACTCCTTTGATCAAGCTAAATAAAATAACCAAAGACCTTCCCTGCACAGTACTTGCAAAAGTTGAGTATTTCAACCCGGGTAATTCAATCAAAGACAGGATGGCTTTGAAAATGCTGGAAGTTGCCGAAAAAGAAGGAAAAATTAAACCGGGAGGAACAATTATTGAAGGAACCAGTGGTAATACAGGTATGGGACTTGCCCTTGCTGCTTGTGTAAAAGGCTATAAATGCATATTCACCACTACTGATAAACAGTCAAAAGAAAAAGCCGATATACTGAAAGCTGTTGGAGCAGAAGTCATTGTCTGTCCCACCAATGTTGAGCCTGAAGACCCACGCTCCTATTATTCCGTTTCAAAACGATTGGCAACCGAAGTTCCTAACTCATGGTACGTTAATCAATATGATAACCTTGCCAACAGGCAGGCACATTATGAACAAACCGGCCCGGAGATATGGGAGCAAACAGAAGGCAAGGTTACTCACCTGGTTGTTGCAACCGGAACAGGCGGTACAATCATCGGAACCGGTAAATATTTAAAAGAAAAAAATCCAAATATAAAAGTATGGGCTATAGATAGTTATGGCTCATTGCTGAAAAAATACTTTGAAACTGGTGAACTTGATCAGAAAGAAGTTTATCCCTATATAAGTGAGGGTTTTGGGGAAGATTTTGTACCGGAGAATTATGATATGCAGTATATAGATGCATTTACCAAAGTAACAGATAAAGATGGTGCAGTTATGGCCAGGCGTATTGCAAAAGAAGAAGGCATGTTTTGTGGTTATAGTGCCGGCAGTTGTCTGCAAGGTGTTTTTCAATTAAAGGACCAGCTTAAAAAAGATGATGTGGTTGTTTGCATTTTTCACGATCACGGTAGCCGTTATGTTGGTAAAGTATATAACGATGAATGGATGATGGAAAGAGGTTTTTTAGATGTAAAGACGTTTAAAGACCTTATCAGCGGGCGAGGAAGCCAAAGGCTGATGTCTGTAAAACCTGAACAAACAGTTTTAGAAGCCATCGAAATGATGAAAAAATTCGATATTGAGAATATCCCGGTATTTAACGGAGAAGGTAATATCGGTGCGATATCTGAAAGTGGATTATTTAATAAGATCCTTCATAACGCTGATATCAAGGATAAGCCTGTTAAAGATGTAATGGAAAAAGCATATCCGGAAGTGGCTTTTGACACTCCTGTTGAACGTTTAAGCAGTTTTATTAACAAGGAGAACGGAGCAGTTTTAAGTAAGGATGAAAGCGGCATATACCATATCGTTACCAAGTACGACATCATACAAAGCCTGTCCAGATAAGCGGATCGTGTATCTACGATTCCGGCTAAAACCCTTTACAATGCTGCATTTGAAACGATGCAGCATTTTTATTTTCGCCTACATTTCTTTAATGAAAACGTATATTTACTAGAAGGAGATACGTAGAATGAACCATTAAAAATACGTGCCAAATATTTTTTTCAGGTAATTACTTCATCAGTAAAAAAGAGCAAGTTCGCTCTTGTACCGGAACCATTACTGCCGCATCTTTGTGTCAGAAGTTGATTGATAGGAATTAAATATCAATCATTGTCCAAAATCCAGACAAAACCACATCAAGTTATCCAATATCTGACTTGAAAAAGAAAAACCGAATTATCCAATATCAGTCAACTTCTATTTTTCTTTGAAATCATAACGCTTGAGATCATTAATATCCAATTTAAAAACCAAAGAGATCAGCGTGATAAATATAAAACCAATATCCTGCCTATGCCGTAAAAAGCGATTATGGCACGAAAGACCAAAAAAACCAATATCCTGCCTATGCTGTAAAAAGCGATGATGGCGCGAAAGACCAAAAAACCAATATCCTAGCCTATGCTGTAAAAAGCGATGATGGCTAAAGACCAGGAACTGAAATCAGGAAAAAGTTATTTTACTTATACGAGACCCCCTCAGAAAAAGTAAGAGCCGAACCTGAAACCAATCTTAACAAGTTGGTTAAAAAATTAACTTCCACCGTCCATTTGCCTAACGCAATGAAACTGTGGAAGTTTTTTTTATATGATTTCAGTGTATATTTCAATTTTTTTCTGGTATCGACGAGCATTGGCGCAAGTTGGGAATTAGATGCAGTGTCTGCCCAATGCTGCTGCTGAATTTACAATGTCCCGCAGCAAATTTGCAAAGTTTTGTTGGCTACAGTTATTTTAATACTTCGATTTTAAATTCTAGCGTAGTATCAAAAAAGTTTGAAGTTGTCACACCTACATAAGAGTTTTCCTTTACATCCTTTATTCGTATTGTTAAGAAGTTTCCTTTTTTTCCCATTAAGGAAGGATCTCCTTTAGTAACTTTTTTGGGTCGTAATACATATGTGCAATCATCAATCCAAGTAACATTAAATATCATTTTAAACCCAAAATCAGAATTTTCTTCAATTTGAAGATTTTTGGTTCTTGTAAATATAGTGGTTCCGGTTTCCTTTGTAGTTATTTTGAATTTCCCTTCATGCAAAGACTGGCAACCTCGAGTTTGTCCAAGTCCTAATAGATTCAAACCTAAAAAGAGAAGGATTAATAATAGTTTCATATTAAAAATATTTGTGGTTAAATTTCAGCCAACGATTAGCATTTACGCAGGACGGTAATTATAATTCCTTCTACCAGTGCTCGACGGCCTATAAAGGAACGGAAATTTTACTTGAAATTAAATTTTAATTAATGAACGGTCCGGAACAGAAGGTGAAACTAATTCATCCCAATTTGCTAATATGCTTTTGTTGTCCGCGACCTATATTTGAAATTAGTGTAATAATGAACCTACTCCTGACTAAGTAAGCCTCGAAATTTAAGATGCTTATACTCGAAAGTATTATTTTTACCTGATGAAAAATTTTCTACTTCTCCTTATTCTAATTTCATTTCGATTAAATGCTCAAATAGGAATAGGAACAATCTCTCCTCATGCGAGTGCTGCATTAGAAATAAAAGATAATAGCAAAGGGATATTAATACCAAGAATGACAATGGCACAAAGAGATCTAATTGCCAATCCAGCTGAAGGATTAATGATATACCAGGTTGATAATTCCGTGGGCTATTGGTACTTTACATCTGGACAATGGCAAAGCGTAAATGGAGGAAAAGCTACAATAATATTAAATGATGAAAGTATCACAAATGCTGAGGCCCAAGCTAAAATTAATAACGATTTGGGGCCAAACACCCAAACTATTAAAATTTATGGTTGTTCAAATTTAACAGCTGTCGACTTATCAAAATTAGCTTCGGCGCTTGAAATTGCAATATATTCAAATAGCAATCTTCAAAGTGTCAATTTGCAAAACCTCAAAACATGCGATATGACATTGAATATAAGTTATTGCCCAGCGCTAGTTAATTTGAACTTAACAGCTTTAGAAAAAATTCCTGGAATTAGTTTTGTTTCTAATGGAACAATAAGCTTAAACTTACCTAATCTTCGTCAAGGCGGCTCATTTGGGCTTACTGATAATTCAAATTTGTCAACTATTTCAGTTCCTTTATTGGCTTATTGTAAATCCATTTATATAGCTAGGAATTCTTCTCTTGGGACATTGTCTTTTCCTTCATTAACAAATATTACCGGAAAGTTGACATTTGTATATGACGATCTTTTAACAAATGTATCATTCCCAATTTTATCTTCTGCTGGAACTTTCGATTTCACGTCAAATATTGCATTGCCATCATTAAGTTTCCCTTCGTTAACAAAGTTAACCGATTCTCTAAATGGCAGTGGGGTATTTTCATGTCCTAACTTACATTCAGTAACCTTGAATAATTTAGGAATTTTTAAAAATACACTATTCCAAGTTGTCAATTCATCTTTACCTTCTTCTCAAGTAAATTATTTATTGTCCAAATTTGTTTCAATTAATCCTCCTATTACTAATAAATCGATTTTGTTATATCAAAACACACCATTAGCACCACCTACAGGTCAAGGGATTTCTGATAAAGCCACATTAATTACAAATGGAAATACTGTTCAAACAGATTAAATTTAAGTTAAGAATTCCGTCAGCTGGTGCTCGTCGCTCGATAAAGGAACGAAAATTTTACTTGAAATTAATTTTAAGTAATGAACGGTCAAGTCGGAACTGAAGAAGATAAGTGAAACCGATTTTACTTCTGTCAGCCTTGGTTTGAGTTAATGTTTTTGTTAGCTGCAGGTTTATGTTATTGTTAGTCAAATTTTATAATGTCGCAGAGGCTTCATTTGAATACGCTGTATATCCGGCAGCACTAGAGGCACGAACTCTGAAGGTATATATATGACCTATATTAAGGACATCATTATAATATGTTGTTACATTTTTAGCTGTATAAAAGCAAGGCAAAAAAGCACCTGAATCTATTTTGACTTCTACTTCAAAGCCACCTTCATTATCAGAATTGTCTACCCAGGTTACGGCTACATTATGTGGCCCATAAACTTGAGCTTGTAAATTGGATGGAGCAACTGCCATTTTTATTTTGTCTTCACCTACTTTAAGACAACCCAAAGCACTTAGTGCGATGAAGATGTAGAAAAGAATATTTTTTTTCATAACTTATTATTTTCGATTTTAAACTTGCAGCTAACAATTAGCATAGGCGAAGTTTTGGCATTTGATGTTGTTGCTAGCTAAAGATGAGAAATTAAATTTTAACTATAAAAGCCAATTGTGAATTTATACAGCTGTAAACAGAAGAATAATTGCCATAAACAGCTAAATTAACAATCTCCCACCGCAATTTTGCCAATGCTTTCTGGCTGCAGGCTTTATTAATTTTTTTCGTTTATTGCATCACATTCTTCTTTACCTTCTCCTTTAGACATAAGAATTAGATCAGGATAATTCATTGCAAATCCCATATTGAAGGAACATTTAATGTAGTATTCCTGACCAAATTTTAGATTAAGGTTTATAACTGATTTTTTATCTGCAATTTGTGCCCAAATTTCTGTAGAACCTTCTTTGTAGGCTTTAAAAATAAATTTGGAATTATTTTTAACTTTGCTAAGTAAACTGTCTCCGACATTTACACTGTAAGAATTCACATGATATTTCCATTTCTTTGGTCTATATATATAAATTACGGCATATTTTGATGTGTCATTCAATGTCACTTTTTCAGATTTGAATTCTCTTGATAATCTTGCGTTATTCTTCTTTCCCAAAAAAGCAGTACAAATAGGAAGTGTCAAAATAAGTACAATGCATGCGAAGAAATTATTTTTCATGTTTAATATTTTAAATATTTAGAAAGCTTTTAGTAGCTTGCTGCAAATGTATTTGGCTTTATACAGGAAGGGATTTAAATTAAATTTTAATTATAGAATGTTCTAATTGGTGATTTCAGCAATCATGGAAATCTCGGTAATAACAAATTATAAATCAGTCAAAACCTGTATACCTCCAGTCTTATATTTATTTGATTCTAACCCAGGTTTGAAAAATAAGCCAATAACAATATTGGAAGTATTACCCATTTTAAACCTGAAACCTCCATGAATTATAGGTCCATAAGAACTGATTTTTTCTGAACCACTTATTAGCGATAGAGAAACATGACTATACCCAAACCCAACACCGATAAAATAACCAAATTGTTTTTCATTTTCTTCTGTTGATCCCATTCCAATATTTAAATCTGCTATTAAAGGTAAATCATAACTAAAATAAACACCTTTATTTTCTTTGTTGGCATCACTTGCTGACCCTATCCCAAGGGATAGTGGTATGCCTACACTCAATGAAGAGTTTCCTCCTGTTTCAAAATTAACTTTTGGGAAGTACGTAAGTTCATATTTAGACATTATAAAATTATATTGTTTAATAATAGAATATCCTAAAAACCCAGGAGTAATAGTTTCTCCTTTTGATCCCATAACTGAAATTGTGCCTCCAATACTATGGTGAATGGATTGTGCATTCACTTTACCTATTAAGAAAAAGAGAAAAAAAAGAAACATTAACGGTCTCGTTTTCATAAAATATGTATTGTTTATATTTTTAAAAATATCGAATTAATAAAAGTAAGGAAATTACAGTGAAGCATAAATTCTACTTAATAGTTTTTGAATTGAATTCAGAAGAGTGACTCATTGCTTGCAGCTAACAATAATAATCATTTGGAAACACATTGCGATCAAGGCTCAATACTCAACATTGCTTACAGGTTGGCAGGTGTTCAATAAAGAAGCATGCTCCCAGTCTTATTAAAAATTGATGGTTGAAAATTGAGCATTGAAAATTACCACTGGATACATTATGGTCTTATTCTCCTGAAACCCTATCGGATAAAGCATTTTAAGAGATGTTCAATAGTTTCCATTCAAATATAATCGTAGATATACGTATCCCCGATACGTATCTATCCTTCCTTAATGTAAGGTTGATATACGATTGCACCTGTAATTACATCAGTACGAAAAAAGAGCAGTAATGCTCTTGTATGTGATTCAATACTGTCGCATCTTTGTGTCAGAAGTTGATTGATAGAAGTTAAATATCAATCGTTATCCAAAAATCCAGACAAACCGAAAAGGTTTACCAATATCCAAAAATCCGCAAGGAGAAAAGCTTAAATCCAATATCAGTCAACTTCTACTTTTTTAAAACAATATAGATCCAATATATCCAGTTTAAAGCCGAAAGATCCAATTCGAAAAACCAAAAAAACCAATGTCCTGCTTATGCTGTCAAAAGCGATAATAGCAAAACTAAAAGACCAAGTCCTTTAAAAAACCAATTGAATTCATTATCCTAAAGCCTATGCCGTAAAAGCGATGATGGCGAAAGACCAAAGCACTGAAACCAGGATAAAATCATTTTTTACTCATACGAGACCCCCTCAGAAAAGTAAAAAGACCAGTCCTGAAAGACCAGCTCGTAAAAAGTTGGTTAAAAATTTAAACTTCCACCTATAATTGCCACAAGCAAAAAAATGGTGGAAGTTTTTTTTATGTTGGATATTGTAATTCTCAATGATCAATTTTCGATTCATAATAATCAATGTTGGTTTGGCTGGCCAACAGTAAATGAACAAGCGCTTGCAATTTTATACAATTATTTTGTAGTCAATATTTAATGTTGAATACTTTAATTTAAGAAAAAGTACCAGCCGGAATGATTGATAATTGATAGTTGAATACCTGCCTTTCGGCAGACAAGGTTGTTTATTGAATCTTTTTTGGAAGTAAGTTTTTTTGCTAATATCATTAAATAGAGCGTTTCAGGTGATGATCGGTTTTTGTAAGTTAGCTCTTGAGGTATTTTTACGTGTAAAAAAACAAGTAACTATTCGTTCCTGACAGTAGTTAATTTACGATTGTACGTGTAAATACAACAATGCGAAAAATGAGCAGTAACGCTCTTGTACAGGAGCCAATAGTGTCGCATCTTTGTGTCAGAAGTTGATTGATAGAAATTAAATATCAATCATTATCCAAAGATCCAGACAAACCAACTAAGTTTATCCAATATCCGAGAATCCGAAAGGAGAAAAACCGAATCATCCAATATCAGTCAACTTCTATTTTTTTATAACCATAGTTAAGATCCAATATATCCACTGTAAAAACCAACTGATTAACCTATGAAAACCAATACCATTATCCGGCCTATGCCTTAAAAAGCGAAGATGGCAAAAACCAAAGCCAATATCCTGCTTATGCTGTAAAAAGCGATGATAGCAACAAACCAACAACGAATATCCAATATCCCAATGCCTATGCTGCTTACCACAGCGATGATGGCGAAAGACCAAAGCACTGAAACCAGGATAAAATAATTTTACTAGCATAGTAACCCCCAATCCTGAAAAACCAATGAGCTTAGAATTGGTTAAAAAATTGACTTCCACAGTTATTTTCGAAAACGAATTACTGTGGAAGTTTTTTATTTTAGGCTTTTCTTATTTTTGAGAATGATATTAACAAACCCGGGTCAATTATCTTATACTCCAAAGCGAATCATTTCACTGGTTCCTTCGCAAACAGAATTACTTCATTACCTGGGTTTGGATGAAGAAACCATTGCCATAACAAAATTTTGTGTTCATCCCGAAGAATGGTTTAAAAATAAGACCAGGATCGGCGGTACCAAAACACTTGATCTGGATAAAATAATTTCTCTTGAACCCGATCTGATCATTGCCAATAAAGAAGAAAATGTAAAAGAACAGGTTGAACTACTGGCCGAAAAATTCCCGGTATGGGTTACCGATGTAAATAATTTAACGGATGCATATACCATGATCATTGATATTGGTTTGCTAACCGGCAGGAATGATATTGCTGTAAAACTTATTGATAATATTAAAACAAGGTTTGAATTATTATTTCAGTTACTAAACGTAAATCGAAGAATTTCAGTTGTTTACCTGATATGGAAAAACCCATTCATGACAATTGGAGGAGATACTTTTATCAGTAATATGCTTGAACAAGCCGGACTAATAAATGTCTACAGCAATCAAAAAAGATACCCGGAAATTTTATTATCTGAATTAAAAAATACCGTTTGTGAACTGATCCTGCTTTCTTCCGAACCCTACCCTTTTAAGCAAAAAGATATCGATGAACTTCGAAAAGAATTACCGGGTAAAAAGATCATGCTTGCAGATGGTGAAATGTTTAGTTGGTATGGAAGCAGGTTGTTACAGGCATCGGATTACTTTACCTGGCTACAAAAGAATGTATGATTAAGAGATATATGATTTATGATTGAAATACCGTGTTTTAAATCATAAATCTTAAAATCAACCATCATAAATCTCACATTCCTTACTTTTGTAAAAAACAAACATATATGGCTGCAAATAAAATTATTGAATTATTAGGCAAAGATGCCGACAGTTTATTGAACCATCAGTGCAAAACAATTACTAAAGACCAGATACATTTACCATCACCAACACATGTTGAAGACAGTTGGATCAACAGTAACCGTAGTAACCAGACACTCAAAAACCTGCAGGCAATGTTAAGTCATGGCAGATTGGGAGGAACAGGTTATGTTTCCATACTACCTGTTGACCAGGGCATTGAGCACAGTGCCGGGGCTTCTTTTGCTCCAAATCCAACCTTTTTTGATCCCGAAAGTATTGTAAAACTGGCTGTTGAGGCAGGTTGTAATGCAGTTTGTTCCACTTTTGGAGTATTGGGAATTATCAGCAGAAAATATGCACATAGAATTCCAATGATGGTAAAACTGAATCACAATGAATTTTTAAGTTACCCAAATAAATTCGACCAGGTTATGTTTGGCCAGGTAAAAGCTGCCTGGAACATGGGAGCTACATCTGTTGGTGCAACAGTTTACTGGGGAAGCCCGGAAAGTGCCCGACAATTGAATGAAGTAGCAACCGCATTTGAAATGGCACATGAATTAGGAATGGCAACCGTACTTTGGTGCTATGTTAGAAATAATGGTTTTAAAATTGAAGGGGTAGATTACAGCACCGCTGCAGATTTTACAGGGCAGGCCAATCATTTAGGTGTTACCATACAGGCCGATATCATCAAACAAAAATTGGCAACCAATAATGGAGGTTACCTGGCTACCAAGCATGGTAAAACATCTCCGTTGGTTTATGATAAACTTACAACTGATCATCCGATAGACCTAAACAGGTATCAGGTTGCCAATTGTTATATGGGACGTGTGGGTTTAATAAATAGCGGAGGTGAAAGTAAGGGTGCTACTGATATGGCTGAAGCAGTTACTACAGCAGTTATAAATAAACGTGCCGGTGGTATGGGGCTTATTAGTGGCCGAAAAGCATTTCAAAAACCGATGAAAGATGGAATTGAATTGCTGAATACCATTCAGGATGTATATTTGGATAAGAGTATTACAATCGCATAGCGAGTAGATAGTGGGGTTAGGCTAGTGGGAAAGACAAAATTTTCCTGCAAACGAGCTCCCCTGCTAACTATTTTGGTTTATGAAAAGATAAGTATAAGATGTCAGACTTGGCATATCCAATTCACTGCTATCTGAATAGAGGGCATAATCGCTGGAACTCCTTCTAGCCATCACCCACTTGCCACTAGCTAAATATGACAACTATGAGACAAGAAGAAGATTTTGATGCCAACCTTACGGGAGAAGAAGGCACTACTGAACAAGCAAAAGCTAGTTGGTTC
Organism: Ferruginibacter sp.; assembly: GCA_031373525.1. Lineage (GTDB taxonomy): Bacteria > Bacteroidota > Bacteroidia > Chitinophagales > Chitinophagaceae > Ferruginibacter. The sequence continues at coordinate 61,605 of JANMMS010000005.1, read as the reverse complement.
AAACGGATCAAGAAAGGGATCTTAACATCTACCAAGGATAAAAAAGATGCCCCTGAAGGATTGTGGTCAAAATGCCAGAATTGTAAATATACCTGTACCATTTCTGAACTTGCCGAAAATAAATTTGTTTGCCCTAAATGCGACTTTCATCACAGGATTGGCAGTGAGGAATATTTTGAGATATTATTTGATGATAATAAATACACGGAACTTTTTGGCAATGTAAAATCGAAGGACTATTTGAATTTCGTTGACCTGAAACCTTATGCAAAAAGGCTGGAAGACACTTATTCCAAAATGGATATTCATGATTCAATTACGGTTGCTCATGGCCAGGTAAATAGTAATGATCTGGTTGTTGCATGCATGGATTTTGAATTTATCGGGGGAAGCCTTGGAAGTGTTATGGGAGAGAAAATAAGCAGGGCCTGCGATTATTGTATTGAACATCATATTCCTTTAATGATCATTAATAAAAGTGGTGGTGCCCGTATGATGGAAAGTGCTTTTGCTTTGATGCAATTAGCCAAAACATCCGGTAAACTAACACAACTCAGTGAAGCAAAAATTCCTTACTTCTCACTTTGTACCGATCCTACTTTTGGCGGTACAACTGCATCATTTGCTATGTTGGGTGATATTATTTGCGGCGAACCTGATGCCTTGATTGGTTTTGCGGGCCCAAGAGTAATTAAAGAAACCATTAAAAAAGATCTGCCTCCCGGATTTCAACGTAGTGAATTTTTATTGGAACATGGATTTCTGGATTTCATCATACACCGTAAAGATCTGAAAGATAAGATGAGTACGTTAATCGAATTATTTAAGAATTGATTTTTAAATCACTTCGTCCCGGAAACAATATCACGATTTACATAAAAAAACAGCTTGGAACTCAGTAACCGGAAAGCATATTATGAATATTCTTTTGAATCAACCTATATAGCTGGGATTGTTTTACAAGGAACTGAAATTAAATCTTTGCGTGCAGGAAAGGCGAGTTTTAATGACAGCTATTGTATTTTTAGCAAAGGCGAATTATATGTAAAAAGCTTGCACATCTCCGAATACGCTTTTGGAACTTATACCAATCACGAACCATTACAGGAAAGAAAATTATTACTCACCAAAAGAGAATTGAGTAAACTGGAATCGAAGATCAAAGAAAAAGGATATAGTATCATACCGCTTAAAATATTCATCAGCGAAAAGGGTTATGCAAAAATGGAAATTGGATTAGGAAAGGGGAAAAAGATCTACGACAAAAGAGACAGTATCAAGGAAAGGGAAACGGACAGGGATATTAAAAGAAAGTATGGGATTTGATCAAATATCACATACTAAACGTTTCAAAACGAACGTTAAGCTAGTAACCAAATATCCAAAAACCATGACATTCCCTAACATGTCAATTAATAAAGCATTTAAAGACCAAAAGCTGGTATCCAAAATAGACCTGATCAAACTGGCGGTTCTTATCGTTTGGATCTTTTTTGGTTAAGTTGCAAAATAGCTAGCATTCGCTCAAACTCAACGGTACATTTACGGCCAATCCCCCATCAGAAGTTTCTTTGTATTTGCTGTTCATATCAAGTGCAGTATCCCACATAGTTTTTATAACACTATCGAGGCTTACTTTTGCAAAATCCGGTGTGCTTTGAAGTGCAAGCTGACAGGCTGTTATTGCTTTAATAGCACCCATTGTATTTCTTTCAATGCAGGGAATTTGAACCAGGCCGCCGATCGGATCACAGGTCATGCCCAGGTGATGTTCCATGGCAATTTCTGCTGCCATCATAGCCTGTCTTTGTGTACCGCCCAGGCTTTCGGTAAGAGCCGCAGCTGCCATTGCACTGCTTACACCAATTTCTGCCTGGCAACCGCCCATGGCAGCTGAAATGGTGGCTCCTTTTTTAAAAATACTTCCGATCTCTGAAGCGGTTAATAAGAAGTGAATGATTTTTTCATCAGAATCACCATCACAAAACAAAATAAAATATTGTAAAACTGCCGGTATAACTCCTGCTGCTCCATTGGTAGGTGCAGTTACTACCCTTCCAAAAGAAGCATTTTCTTCATTAACGGCTAAAGCAAAACAACTGACCCAATCTAAAATATAATTAAATTGATTTCCGTTTTCTTTTATGGCGGTTACCCAACTTTTATAATCATGATATTTTTTATCTTTTAATAATTTTTTGTTTAAGGCAAAAGCCCTTCTTTTTACCTGTAAACCACCAGGCAAAAAACCTTCTGTGGTAGAACCGCGATAGATACATTCATTCATTACACGCCAAATATTCAATATCATTTCCTTTACTACTTTATCAGATCGCCAGCTGATCTCGTTTTCCATGACGATCTCACTGATACTCATACCTGTTTTTCTGCACCAATGCAACAGGTCATCGGCAGTATTTACAGGAAAGGGCAGATCAATTGCTGATGCATTATCCAAAGACCGCTCTCCTTCTTTCTGTACAAACCCTCCTCCAATTGAATAATAGGTTTCAGCCAGCGTTTCACCGTTTCTCAATTCTACTAAAAACGTTAATGCATTGGGATGAAAAGGCAATGATTCTGAATATAAAAATTCAATATCTTCTACAGGGTCAAAATCAATTTCATGCCTGGCTCCCAACAATATTTTCTTCATCAGTTTTATATCATTGATCTTGGCATTGATCCTATTCACATCAAATGTAACGGGATCATCTCCGCTCAAACCAAGTTGTATGGCAATATCAGTTCCATGACCAATACCTGTTTTAGCAAGCGATCCGTAAAGTAATACTTCGAGTCTGATTACCTGTTCAAGTTTATCTGCAATTCTTAAGGAATCAGTAAACTGCTGTGCAGCACGCCAAGGGCCAAGTGTATGACTGCTACTGGGGCCAATGCCGATCTTAAACATATCAAATACAGAAATTGCTTCGTGGCTCAATTGAATAGGTTAAAAAAAGGCTTTGATAATATAATCAAAGCCTAAATTAAATAAAATAAAACGTTTATTGAACAATCATTAAATTGATCGTAAATTTTAAATATGAATTTGCCGGAATAATTACATTTCCATTAGCATCATTTCTTGCTGTAGCTCCATATCCTAATGATGGCGGAATATATAGAATGATCCTTCCGCCGTTTTTAATCAGTGGCATTCCTTTTTGCCAGCCAACGATCAATTGGCCTAATATAAAACTTACGCCCGCTGCACTTGTATTAGAATCAAATTGAAATCCGTTTGATAATAAATTACCGGTATAGGTTACAGTGATATTTGAACAAACATTTGCAGTTGCACCTGTTCCGGGGTTTTCTATTGAATAAAATATACCACTGGTATGTTCTGTTGCCGGTAATGAATTTGAAGTAATATAATTCTGCAGATATGCTATTTCAGCTGCAGTAGCTGTTAAAGGTGAATTGGAATAAATGCATTTATTTTCATCCGATTTTGAGCAGGAACTTAAAATTACCATTAAGCCTGATATAAGAAATAACCAATTTTTCATTTTTATTTTTTGTGGTTTAAAATATGTTTTTTAATCTGAATGGGATTTGCTTTGCCTACTTTTTAGTTCCTGATAAAGCTGTTCATTCATTTCCCATTTAAAATGCATTCGAAAATAAGAAAAAAATAGGATTGTAATAATAACTGCAATGATCAGTGTTCCAAGAACGCCGGAAGCAGCATTTGAAATTTTAGTATACCATTCAGGAGATAATATATAAACTGCAATCAATGAAAGAATGATCGGTAACCCGAATATCAAAGCAACAGGTAAACCCCTTACCAGTTTACTCATGAAACGGCTTTCTTTTTCCCTCACTATCTCCCAATGATTCATAAAATCTATTTCTTTTTGCAAATACATACGTAAAATTAATGCAATTGACTTTATTGCTTTGAATTATTGTTAATATCTTTAGGACTGTTCATATCAAATATTCATAATGAAAATAGAACAACTCATCGTTCAACAACTTTACAACAGTAAAAGTGTTACCCTTCAGGATATTGGCACATTCAATTTATCGCCTGATGTAGCCATTCCTTTTGAAAATGACAAGGACTCCGCAATGCCATTAAATGCTATCAGTTTTGAATATAATAAGAAAGCACGGCAGGATGACGAATTGATTTCATTCATCGTTTCTCAAACACGAAAAATAAAGTCACTTGCAACTTCTGATCTTGAATCATATACTTTGCTTGCAAAACAATTCTTAAACATCGGAAAACCTTTTCCAATTGAAGGGTTGGGAATATTACAAAAAACCCAGGAAGGTGCGATTGAATTTTCACAAGGCAATTCTATCAATGCAAAACTGGAATCAGCCCCTGTACTTCTGAAAGAAAAAAGCAAAGAAGAAATCAGTTTCTCAACCCCTCCAAGAGAAACACCGGGAAAAAAATGGGTATGGGTGCTTTTATTTTTTCTTATTGCAGCAACAGCCGCAACGGTCTATTATTTTGTAAAAAAAGACAATAAGGAAACCCAGGTTATGCCGGTAAGTACAACTGTAACGGATACCACTGTTGTACCAAAAGATACGGCTATTATTCAGCCACCGGTTGTAAAAGATACGCTGGTAAAACCAATAACTGCAGTTGTTGTAAATTCTTTCAACATTGTAATTAACGAGTTTAATACGAAGGAAGCTGCTGCTAAGGCATTTGCCAGGGGAACCAGTTTCGGGCATAAATTATTGATTTTAAGAAAGGATTCGGCATCTTATAAAATAGTCATGCCTTTTTCACGCCCTTTAAAAGATACATTACAGGTTAAAGATTCATTACGCAAATATTTTAAAGCGAATACATATGTAGATATGAATTAATCAAATTAATTATGATGCTATTATGTAAGAAATATATTTTTTATCTTTTCTGGATAATAGCATGGCTCGATATCATTGCATTGATTTTTAACTTTGGCACGGTACACTTTATATTGAAACCTTTTTTGATACCTGTGTTAATTGTAGCGATCTTCTTATTTACACACAATACAAACGGGAGAAAAAAAATTATTCCTGCTTTATTCTTTTCATTTCTCGGGGATGTCTTTTTATTGTTTGAATACAGGAACCCGCTGTTTTTTATTGTTGGATTGATCGGTTTTCTTGTTACACATTTATTTTATATCAGTTGGTTCAGGCAATTGAGTATCTCACGAAAATCATTGATCAAAGATCATCCTTATTTGATCCTGGTCATTATAACTTACACCGCATCTTTGTTATACTTACTCATGCCGGGTTTAAGGGAACTTAAAATACCTGTAATACTTTATGCAATTATTATAAGTATCATGTTGTATATGAGCTTTTGTATATCTTACAGTATAAGTAAATTTACCCGTTACCTGATATTAGCTGGAACTATTTCTTTTGTGATCTCAGATTCCCTGCTTGCCTTGAATAAATTTTACAAACCATTTTCTTTTGCTGCTCCCATAGTAATGTTCACTTATTGTTTGGCACAATATTATATTGTTAAAGGGTTCATCAGGAATCGAAATTAATTACAGAACTGAGTTAAATTTGTATAGGCGATTCAAACATTAAAAAATGAACCATGGATTATATAGATTATTATAAGAGCCTTGGCCTTACAAAAACTGCCACTGCAGATGACATAAAGAAAGCTTATCGCAAATTAGCACGAAAATATCATCCCGATGTAAATCCCAATGATAAGGAGGCGAATAAAAAGTTTCAGGAGATCAATGAAGCAAATGAGGTATTGGGCGATCCGGAAAAAAGAAAAAAATATGATTTATACGGGAAGGATTGGCAGCATGGTGAAGCACAGGAAAAAGCACGCAGGAATTATCAACAGTCTCATGGGTTTGGTGGAAACCAACATACAGGTGATTTTGACGATGATCGTTTTTCTGATTTTTTCTCATCCCTTTTTGGAAATGGCGGCAGGCGCAGTAAAGCAAAATACAGAGGGCAGGATCTAAACGCATCTCTGCAAATGAAATTATCAGAAGTTTTCAATACTCATAAAAAAACAATTACAATAAATGGAAAAAATATTCGCATTACCATACCTGCAGGAATTGAGAACGGACAAGTAATTAAATTGAGTGGCCATGGTGAGCCGGGTATGAATGATGGGCCAAATGGCGATCTGTATATTACTTTTTCAATTTTAAATGATACGCCATTTAAAAAAACCGGAAACGATTTACATTTATCCCGGGAAATAGATCTGTATACAGCGATACTTGGTGGTGAGATCACTATTGATACTTTGCATGGAAAAATAAAATTAAAAATAAAACCGGAGACACAGAATAATACAAAAATAAGAGTTAAAGGCAAAGGGTTTCCTATCTATAAATCTGCTGATCAGTTTGGCGACCTGTTTGTGATATATACTATCAAGTTGCCACAAAACCTGACTGAAAAACAGCGACAGCTTTTTAAGGAACTTGCTGACGGTTTTAATGATGGTTAAGAGATGACATCTTTTCAAAGATGTCATCTCTTAACTGCTACTATCGCATAAACCATCGGTATTTTATTTTCCAGGTGCTTAATCCTGAATTTGCCCGGTTCAAATTCTTCCGTTTTATTAAAACAATTGTAAGGTGAATAATCATACTCATTTAAAAGATTTATTTCCAGGCCATGTTTAATCAGGCTATTCAGCACTTCACTGATACTGTGATTCCATGAAATTGTTTCTGTTTTTATTGGCGCAGACCTGTCGGCATACGTACCGGAAATTGTTTCAACAATAGGTTCAGCTTTTTCATATTTGAATGTGATCTTTTCAAAATCGTCATCAAACATCCATACCACCGGATGAAAATCAGCAAAAATAAATTTGCCTCCCGGTTTTAAATATCTTGAAACGATCGCTGCCCATTTATTCATATCCGGAAGCCATCCGATCGTTCCATAACTGGTGAATACGATGTCAAATTGCTTATCAAGATATTCAGGCAGATCATATAGATCACAACATATAAATTCTGTTTTTGAGATCGTTTGTACAGCCAGTTCTTTTGCCCTTGCAATAGCTTTATCTGAAAGATCAGCACCTGTTACCAAAGCCCCCATCCTGCTTAATGAAATGGTATCCATTCCAAAATGACATTGAAGGTGAAGGATCGATTTACCGGATACATCACCTAACAGATCCAATTCAATTTCATTGAGTGAATTTTTACCTTTTACAAAACCGGCAACATCATAAAAATCAGAATTAAAATGATGGTCAGTTTTATCATTCCAGGCTGTTTTATTTTTGATAATATAGTCAGCTGTCTTTTTCATAATTGAAAATATTTATTAATGCTGTTATCGAAGCTAAACTGAATATTGAACAATGAGTATTGAAAATAAATCTAATAAAAAGTTTGTCATTTAATTAAAAAAACCGCTATTCTTTCAAATAACGGTTTTTAAATTTTTGTTTAGTATATTTCTTAATAACCCATGCCACCCATATCAGGCGCACCATGGCTATGAGGAGCTTCATCTTTTGGTTTGTCAGCAACTACACATTCAGTTGTCAATAACATACCTGCTATAGAAGCAGCATTTTCAAGTGCCACACGGCTAACTTTGGTTGGATCGATTACACCTGCTTTGAAAAGGTTTTCGTACACTTCAGTTCTTGCATTGAATCCAAAGTCGCCTTTGCCTTCACGAATTTTCTGAATAACGATCGAACCATCTATACCTGCATTCTGAGTAAGAACACGAATGGGTTCTTCCAAAGCACGGCGAACAATTGCCATACCGGTTTGCTCATCAGCGATCTGACCTTTTACTTTTGGATCAAGGCTTGCAACTGCACGGATATATGCTACACCGCCACCAGGTACGATTCCTTCTTCAACAGCAGCACGTGTTGCATGTAATGCATCATCTACCCTGTCTTTCTTTTCTTTCATTTCCAATTCTGTTGCAGCACCAACATAAAGTACAGCAACACCACCAGCCAATTTAGCCAGGCGTTCCTGTAATTTTTCTTTATCATAATCTGATGTAGTATTTTCTACCTGAGCCTTGATCTGGTTAACCCTTGCAGTAATATCTTTTTTAACTCCTTTACCACCAACGATCGTTGTATTGTCTTTATCGATGGTTACTGAAGCAGCCTGGCCTAAATAAGTAAGATCAGCATTTTCTAAATTAAACCCTTGTTCTTCACTTATAACAGTACCGGCAGTTAAAATTGCAATATCGGTCAGCATTTCTTTTCTGCGATCTCCAAAACCGGGAGCTTTAACGGCAGCAACTTTAATGGTGCCACGTAATTTATTTACTACCAGTGTTGCCAATGCTTCACCTTCCAGATCTTCTGCAATGATCAATAACGGGCGGCTTGTTTGTGCTACTTTCTCAAGTATATGCAGGATATCTTTCATTGCTGAGATCTTCTTATCATAAATTAATATGTAAGGATTTTGCAATTCCGCCTGCATTTTTTTCACTGTTGGTAACAAAATAAGGGCTGATATAACCACGGTCAAATTGCATACCTTCTACAATGTCAACAGTAGTGTCTGTTCCTTTTGCTTCTTCTACGGTGATAACACCTTCTTTTCCAACTTTGCCAAATGCTTCTGCAATTAGCTTTCCAATTGTTTCATCATTATTTGCAGAGATCGTTGCTACCTGTTGAATTTTTTTAGCATCGTTACCAACTGTTTGGCTTTGTGCTTTTAAACTGGCTACAACCAGGCTAACTGCCTTGTCAATACCACGTTTCAAATCCATTGGATTTGCACCTGCAGCAACCATTTTTAAACCTTCACTGATAATACTTTGTGCAAGTACTGTTGCAGTTGTTGTACCATCACCGGCAATATCAGCAGTTTTTGAAGCTACTTCTTTAACCATTTGAGCACCCATATTCTCGATCGGGTCTTCCAGTTCAATTTCTTTTGCAACTGTTACACCATCTTTGGTTACCTGTGGTGCACCGAATTTCTTTTCAATAACCACGTTACGGCCTTTGGGTCCGAGGGTTACTTTTACAGCGTTTGCCAATGTATCAACGCCTTTTTTCATTTTGTTTCTTGCTTCTATATCGAAGAAAATCATTTTTGACATGTGCGAGTTATTTTAAGTTTGTAATTTTTTTGAGCTTTAAGCCACAAGCTGTTAGCCGTTAGCAAAGCATTTGATTATTGGGAATTGCTAAAAGCTTGCAGCTAATAGCTAATAGCTTTCTTAAACGATCGCCAGAATATCACTCTCCCTCATGATCAGGTAATCCACCCCTTCTACATTTATTTCAGTACCGGCATATTTACCATATAAAACGGAATCGCCTGCTTTTACAGTTACCGGTTCATCTTTTTTACCCGGGCCTGCGGCAAGCACAGTACCACGTTGTGGTTTTTCTTTTGCAGTATCAGGAATAATAATACCGCCAGCCGTTTTTACTTCAGCAGCAGCAGGTTTCACAATTACCCTATCATGCAAAGGCGTAATGTTTAACTTTTTGGCCATAATTCTATGTTTTTAATTTGATGAAAATGTTTAAAACCCATTTTTGGGACTGCAAAGGTACTCTAATAATTATACCAAAAAAGATTAAAAGCATTGTTGACAGGTTTATAACCAGCTATGTCAGTTTTGCAAAGCAGGATCAGGACAATTTTGCATTGATGCAATATTTATGTCTTTAAACTTCTGCCACAAAATTTAATCCCTTAATTTTGCAAACTAAAATAAAGTTCTTTTAAGATGATCAGCAGAAGAAATATCCGGGTAAAAGTGATGCAGACTTTATATAGTCTTGATAGCAGCAGCGGAGAAATAAAGCCGGGAGAACCAATTGCTATTTTAACAAAAAAAATTGAAGAGAGCCGGCAATTGTTCACCTATCTGATATATTTCATTACAGAAGTAGCCCGTTTTTCCGAGGCCGATGCGCTACAGAAAGCAAGTAAACACCTTCCAACTGCCGGTGACCTTTCAGTAAATACCAAGATCGCCGGAAATGATATTTTGTGGAAAATAGTTGAAGACAAAGATTTTAAATCTGCTTTGAATGATGGAAAATTGTCCCAAAAGGCAGATACCGACCTTTTCAAAAGAATATATATCAATCTCATAAATTCTCCGGATTACAAAGAATATATTGAACTTCAAACAAGGGATAAAAAATCAGAAAAACGTATCCTTGAATTTATTTTCACAGACCTGATGTTACCTGATGAAAATTTCATCAGCCATATGGAAGAACATTTCATTAACTGGGATGATGATGCAGAAATGATGCAGGCGCTTGTATTGAATTATTTCAATAAACCGGCACAACATAATTTTTCAGATATTCTTAGTAAAGACAAATGGGATTATGCAAAATCACTTTTGAATACTGTAATTGAAAAGGCTCCTTTTACACTGGAAATGATAAAACCAAAATTAAAGAACTGGGATGCAGACCGGATTGCAACACTTGACCTGATCATATTCCACATGGGGGTAAGCGAATTTTTATTTTTTGATACGAAACCGACAAAAGGTACCCTCAATGAATATATTGATATAGCAAAAGCTTATAGTACACCTCAAAGTGGCCAGTTTGTAAATGGTTTGCTTGATAATATTCATAAAGAACTTATGGCAGAAAATAAGATCGAAAAAAGAAATTTTAAGAACAGCGTTTTATAAAACAAAAAATGAATTTATGTTAAAAGATTCTTTTTTTTTGCTGGGGTTTTTCCTGCTGATCACCGGATGTGATGTTCGTAAAAAAGATACAAAAGCAAATATCCCATCAAAAATTGAGGTTAAAGATCCAACAACGGTACAGGTCATAGACAGTGTGTATGATTTTGGAAAAGTAAGCGAAGGTGAAGTCATTGAATATAGTTATCGTTTTAAAAACAATGGCAACAAACCATTGGTCATAACCGAACAGCCCCGTGCCAGTTGTGGTTGTACCATTGCAGAGCGGCCCGAAGAACCTGTTATGCCTGGTGATACCGGCTATATAAAAGTGAAATTCAACAGTGAGAACAGGCCTGGAGAGGCTCGTAAAACTGTAACGGTTTCTTCAAATGCAAATCCTCCTTTTCCTGAGCTACTGTTGATGGGAGAAGTTATTGGGAAAGAAAAAGAAAAGGAATAATTTTTTATATTTTAACCGGCTGTTTTTTGCAGCTATTAAACAAAACAACAATGCAATTATTAAGTATTTTTTTGATGATGGATCCGCAGGGAAAAGGCGGAAGTACAGGCACATTGATCATGATGGGTTTAATGATCCTGGTTTTTTGGATGTTCATGATACGTCCGCAAGCTAAAAAAGCAAAACAACAAAAAACCTTTATCAGCAATCTGCAAAAAGGAGATAAGATCGTGAGTATTGCAGGAATACACGGTACTATCAATAAAGTTAATGATGACGGAACATTGATGCTTGAAACAAGTCCCGGTAGCTATATTAAGATCGAAAAAAGTTCGATCAGTATGGAATGGACGGCAAATATTAATAAACCTGTAGAAGAGGCGAAGAAATAAATCAATATATGAAATATGATTTATGATGTATGATTTCCTTCAGTGCGGATTTTACATCATAAATCATACATCATAAATCACACATCTAAGATGCTTAGAATCGGAATAACCGGCGGTATTGGCAGCGGAAAAACTACTGTTGCGAAAATATTTGAGGTATTGGGTGTACCTGTATATTATGCTGATGATGCTGCAAAAAGGCTGATGAATGAAGATGAATCATTGAAGTTAAAACTTACCAAAGTTTTTGGATCAGCTATTTATGAAAATGGATCCTTGAACCGTGGGTTACTTTCTTCTATCGTTTTTAATAACAAAGAAAAGCTTGACATATTAAATACAATTGTACATCCTGCTACGATAGCTGATGCGGAAAGATGGATGGAAAAGATTTCAAAAGTAGGCAAAGAAATCACAGCATATGCCATTAAAGAAGCTGCGCTTATTTTTGAGAGTGGTGCTCAAAAAAAATTGGATTATGTTATTGGTGTTCATGCGCCATACAAACTTAGATTACAGAGAGCCATGTTGCGTGATAATTTATCAAAAGAAGAAGTTGAATCCAGAATGGACCGGCAAATGGATGAGACCAGGAAAATGAACCTGTGCAATTTTATTATAACAAATGATGAAAAACAAATGCTCATACCACAGGTGGTGGAGTTGCATCAAAAACTAGTTCATATTTCTTAATGTTTATTTGGTACATTTATTTTCGAAGCGTTGCATATCGTAAAGCAGCGATATTGTCAGTAATTTTCCATTGGTACAGACTCAACTAATAACTATAAACTAATATTACTTAAGCGTTAACAATGCGTTCTTAATTTTGTCAAATCCCTTTACAATATTCTCCGTACTATTTGCAAAAGATATACGAATACAATCGGGTTCACCAAAAGCTTTTCCGGTAACAACAGAAACATGAGCTGTATGTAAAAAAAACATTGCCAGGTCATCCGCGTTACTGATCAGTTCACCCGCTTCTGTTGTTTTTCCAAAATAAGAACTTACATCGGGGAAAATATAAAATGCTCCGGGAGGTTCGCTGCAAATGATTCCGGGAATTTCTTTTACCAGTTCCATAACTTTCTGGCGGCGTTCTTTAAATTTTTCTACCATTTTAAAAGTAGGTTTCAGGTCTCCCAAAAGTGCAGCTACTGCTGCCCGTTGTGTAATAGAATTCGGGCCACTGGTAAACTGCCCCTGTATCTTATCGCAGGCTTTTGCTATTTCAACCGGTGAGGCTGAATAACCAAGTCTCCAGCCGGTCATGGCGAAACCTTTGCTCAGTCCATTGATCACAATTACCCTGTTCTTTATAGAATCAAATTTTGCAATGCTTGCATGATGCCCGGTAAAATTAATATGTTCGTATATCTCATCACTCATGATAAAAACCTTAGGGTATTTTTCAAAAACGATGACAAGCTTTTCAAGTTCTTCTTTGGTATAAATTGCTCCCGTTGGATTGCACGGTGAAGAAAACATAAAAAGTTTTGTTTTTTCAGTTAACTGTGCTTCCAGTTGTGCCGGAGTTATTTTATATCCATTTTCAAATAAGGTTTTTACAAGTTTTACAGTACCTCCAGCCAATTTTACGATCTCACTATAAGTTACCCAATAAGGGGTAGGTATGATCACTTCATCACCCGAATCAACAATGGCTAGTACTGTATTGGCAATACTTTGTTTTGCGCCGGTACTCACTACGATCTGCTCAGGTGTAAATTGAAGCCCGTTGTCCCTTTCAAGTTTGGTACAAATAGCCTGACGAAGGTCTAGAAAACCCGAAACAGGCGTATAATGGCTGAAATTATCATCTATTGCTTTTTTTGCAGCTTCTTTGATATGCTGCGGGGTATCAAAGTCAGGTTCGCCCAGGCTCAGATCTGTAATATCGCTACCTTTTGCTCTCAATTCCCTGCCAAGCTTGGCCATTTTCAATGTTTCGGGTTCATTGAAGCGTGATAATAAAGAAGATAATTGCATATTTTTTTTATTATAATAAGTTGCAAAACTAATTATTAATTGCCGGGTAAATTAAGTATTAAAATTCATCGCAGGTATTTATTTTTAATGGGATCAAAAAAGGCAATCATGCCAATTGATGATTTTTCATTTGTATTTGCAGGATCTGTAGGTTTTTTGGGTTAAAACCGGTTAATTATCTAAAATAAATATGCATCTATCTTCAAATGCTTTTTCCCCTATCTTTGCACACTCTAAAAAAATTAACTACTTAGATAATAAAAGTACAATAATATGAAACTGAAAGGTTTAGTTTGGTTTTTTACCATCGCTTTGATTGTAATATCTCTATGGGAACTTTCATACACATGGGTGGTTCGCAGTTATGAAGGTAAAGTGAAAACTCAGGCAGAGCGCCTTGTGAAAAAAGAGTCTGCAAATTTATCTGCTGATGACCGTACTGCTTTGGTAAAGGCTAAAGTGCGGCAAATTCTTGATAGCACAAGAGATAAAGAGATCTTTCCTTTGGTTGGAACAACTTATCAGAAATGTAAAGAAAATGAGTTAAACCTGGGTCTTGATCTGCAAGGCGGTATCAGTGTAACTATGGATGTAAGCCTTGAAGGCCTGATCAAGTCACTGAGTAATAATTCGAAGGACCCATTATTAATTAAGGCAATTCAGACTGCAAATGCTAAGAAAATAAACAGTGAAGAGAATTTTATTACTTTATTTACTGATGCTTACATTCAACAAAATGGTGGTGGAAAGTTAAATACTTTATTTGCAGGACCTGGTAAAGAAATTAAGATCGGTGAAAGTGATGCCAGTGTAACTGATAAAATTAGAACAATCGCAAACGGAGCTATTAAACAAACCTATAAGATCCTTGTAAAACGTATTGATAAATTTGGTGTTGCTCAACCCAATATCAACCTCGATGAAAACAAAGGTGTGATAAACGTAGAACTTGCAGGGATCACAGATGCTGTAAGGGTTCGTAAATATTTACAATCATCCGCTAACCTACAGTTCTGGGAAGTTTACCGAATTGATGAACTGGCCACTTCTTTAAAAATAGCTGATGATAACTTACACAATTACCTCAATGGGATCGCTGCCGGAGACACTGCAAAAGTTGACAGCACCAAGGATAAACTAAATCAAAATCCCTTATTAAGGATCATGAATCCTATAGATGTGCAAACGGATAAGAGTGGCAAACAGTATTTTGCATCTGCTATTGGCCGTGTTGCTCTTAAGGATACCGGATTATTTCTAACTTATCTTAACAATGAAGTGGTTCAATCTGCTTTTCCAACGAATGTTAAATTCCTATATGGTGTTGAAGAAAAATCTGATAAAGGAAATATCCGATTCCTTCCTTTATATGCCATTAAAACAATTCCGGGTTCAGAAAAAGCTCCTTTAGAAGGCGATGGTGTTGATGAAGCAAAACAGGATTATGATGAATTGGGCCGTCCGGCAATTAAAATGCAGATGTCAAGTGTAGGAAGTAAAACATGGGCAAGATTAACCGGAAAGAATGTTGGTCGTCCTATTGCGATTGCATTGGATGAAATTGTTTATACTGCACCGAATGTTAATGGTCCGATTGAAGGAGGAAATTCTGAGATATCAGGAAGTTTTACCGTAGAAGAAGCGCAGGATCTTGCTAATATCTTAAAATCAGGAAAACTGGATGCACCTGCAAAAATTGTTGCAGAGCAGGTTGTTGGCCCTACTCTTGGTAAGGCTGCTGTACGCGGAGGTGCCATGTCATTTATCATTGCATTCGCTGTCATATTTATTCTAATGCTTGTTTATTATAACACTGGTGGATGGGTCGCAAATATTGCTTTAATATTAAACCTTTTATTTACGATCGGTGTACTTACTGCATTGGGCTTTACTTTAACTGCTGCAGGTATTGCCGGACTTGTTTTAACTATCGGACTTGCAGTTGATACCAACGTAATTATTTTTGAAAGGATCAAAGATGAACTTACAAAAGGAAAATCATATCAGCAGGCTGTGAATGACGGATATCAACGTTCACTTGCACCGGTAATTGATGCACACGTTACTTCTTTATTAACTGCTATTATCCTGGTTTATTTCGGACTTGGCCCTGTACTGGGTTTTGCAACGACACAGATCATCGGTATCATATTATCTTTATTCTGTGGTATACTTGTATCAAGGCTTATCACTGAATTCTGGACAAATAAGAACCGTCACTTTAATTATTTTACCGGATTTTCAAGACGCATATTCAAACATGCCAGTTACAAGTTTGTAGAATACAGGAAAGTAGCTTATGTTATTTCTGCTTTTGTATTACTTGCCGGTGTCGGGTCATTCTTTTATGGTTTTCATGAGGGAGTTGAATTTAAAGGTGGCCGTAGCTATACCATTGTTTTTGAAAATCCTGTGAACAATGATCTTATCAGGGATGACCTGAAAACAGCATTTGGTGAATATCCTGTTATCAAAACCGTTGGTGATTCAAAACATCTGAATATTACTACGTCTTATTTAAAAGGTGTTGACAATGCAGACAGCGCTGTACAAACAAAATTGTATGAAGGACTAAAAAAGGTGTTGCCTCCAAATACAACCTATAATGATTTCATCAATAACAATAAACAAGGTTCTATAACTGTTCAGCCAACTATTTCAGATGATCTGAAGAGAGGCGCTGTTAAAGCAACCATCTTTGCAATGTTGATCATCTTCCTGTATATCTTTATCCGTTTCCGTGACTGGAGATATTCTGCCGGAACGATCCTTACTTTATTGCATGACGTTTTGGTAACATTGGCTGTATTCTCATTCTTTAAAGATATCGTGCCATTCCCGCTTGAAATTGATCAGCATTTTATTGCAGCAGTACTTACCGTGATCGGTTTCTCTATGAATGATACAGTAATTGTATTTGACAGGATCCGTGAATATGCCCGAGACAAAAAAGGTTCTGATAAAACCACCATCATTAACAGTGCGATCAATGATACGCTTAGCCGTACAATCATGACCTCTGTTACTGTATTCCTTGTTTTATTGATCTTGTTCATCTTTGGTGGTGAAGTAACACGCGGATTTGCATTTGCAATGTTGATCGGTGTTATTACAGGAACCTATTCATCTATATTTGTAGGTGTACCGGTATTGGTTGATTTTGCAAAAGACAGGCCATTGGGTGCTGCAGATACAAAACATACTACAACGGTTACAAAAAGTGGGACAAAGATCATCCATTAATAGATTCATAAATTACAATAAAAAACCCGCCGGAAACGACGGGTTTTTTATTTGAATGGGGGAATGGCTAGTAGCTAGTGGGTTTTCTTACAGATAAACCAGAAACCAATAAACTAATAAACGACTATACCGCAAAACTCGTCCCGCATCCACAGGTACTGCTGGCATTGGGATTATTAAAAGTAAATCCTCTTGAATTTAAACCACCCTGCCAGTCAACCTGCATGCCAATAAGATAAATGCTGTGTGCTTTGTCTATAATAAATGAAACGCCTTCCAGGTCATAGCTTTCATCATTTTCTTTTTTTGAATCAAATTCCAGTACATAGGTCATACCGCTGCAGCCACCACCCTTTACGCCAATGCGTAATTCTTTTGTATGATCAAAATCCTCGCTGTTTACCAACCTTTTAATTTCGATTACAGCAGGATCTGTAAAACTTACCGGAGCTTTCAATGTTGTTTCCATAAAAATCATTTGTGCAAATTTAAGATTAAAATAAAAGTCATCATGAAATGTAATTTTCGAAAGCAGGAATTTGTTGATGCATCTTGGCTATTTTTGCAGTTAAATCACCGATATGCATTTTTTAGCATTTGAGTTCAAATTTGAATATGTACAAGTAACAGTAATGCTGATATTTTTTGTTGTAATCATGATACTGTTGATGGAATTTCGGGCTATGAAAGACCTGATAAAAGAAAAGGCAGGCATCAACAGGGATGCGCTGAAACTTCAACTGGAGGCCCTGGAAAGGCTTACCGTTTATTCTGAAAGAGCCGGACTCAAAAACCTGATAAGCCGTATTTCCGCTACCGGAATGTATGCTGCCGGTATTCATGCGGAAATGATCGACTCCCTTAAAACAGAATATGATTATAATATAAGTCAGCAGATATATGTGAGCCCGGAAATATGGAATGCAGTTACCCGTTTAAAGGATCAGAATATCTACATTATCAATCAACTGGCGTCTAATCTTTCACCGGATGCTTCGGGTATTGACCTGAGTAAAAGGATACTGGAATACAGCATGACCAAAGATGCTGAGTTGAACAGGATCGTTTTGGATGCGCTGCAGTTTGAGGCTAAAAAAGTAATGGGCAATTCTTAAATAATAACACGAATTTGAAACACGAATTATTACATTTTCGTTTTGAAATTCGTGTAATTCGTGCTTTATAATTCGTGTTATAAGAAATCAAAATATGTCAGAAAAAAATAAAACCACCGACTCAGGCATAAACATCAAAGAAGTTTATACTGCCAGTGATTTGCCAAAAGAGGAAATTTCTTTACCCGGTGAATTCCCATTTACACGAGGCGTACAATCCAGCATGTATCGCGGTAAACTATGGACGATGCGCCAGTATGCCGGATTTTCAACAGCAGAAGAAAGCAATAAACGGTATCACTATTTATTGAGCCAGGGTGTGAGTGGACTTAGTGTGGCTTTTGACCTGCCAACACAGATCGGGTACGACAGCGATCATGAACTGGCAGATGGCGAAGTAGGCAAAGTGGGCGTTGCAATTGACAGTCTGGAAGAAATGGAAAAATTATTTGAGGGAATTAAACTCGATTCCGTTTCAACTTCCATGACCATCAATGCTACCGGGTTTATCTTACTGGCTTTTTATGTGGCCCTTGCCAAAAAACAAGGCGTTGACCTAAAAAATCTGAATGGAACTATACAAAACGATATTTTAAAAGAATATGCTGCCAGAGGAAC
This sequence comes from Ferruginibacter sp., assembly GCA_031373525.1. GTDB lineage: Bacteria > Bacteroidota > Bacteroidia > Chitinophagales > Chitinophagaceae > Ferruginibacter. The sequence continues at coordinate 43,126 of JANMMS010000005.1, read as the reverse complement.
GTATATATATCCCCCAAAACCTTCCATGCGGATCATTACCGATATTTTTGAATGGTGCAGTAAGGAAGTACCTAAGTGGAATACCATTTCCATATCGGGTTACCATATCCGTGAGGCCGGTAGTACCGCTGTACAGGAAATAGCATTTACACTCAGCAATGGAAAGGCTTATGTAGAAGCAGCATTAAAAAAGGGGCTTGATATCAATGTTTTTGGTAAACGCCTCTCCTTCTTCTTCAATGCGCATAATAATCTTTTTGAAGAAGTGGCAAAGTTCCGTGCTGCAAGGAAAATGTGGGCTACGATAATGAAAGGCCTCGGTGCCACTGATGAAAAGGCTATGATGCTTCGCTTTCATACTCAGACAGGAGGAAGTACACTCACTGCACAGCAACCTCAAAATAATATCAGCAGGGTTACCATACAAACGCTAGCTGCCGTGTTGGGCGGCACACAATCTTTACATACTAACGGCTTTGATGAGGCGCTTAGCCTGCCAACAGAAGAAGCTGCAAAGATCGCCCTGCGTACCCAGCAGATCGTAGCCTTTGAAAGTGGTGTGGCAGATACCGCTGATCCACTCGCCGGAAGCTATTTCATAGAATCACTGACAGCAGAAGTTGAAAAAGAAGCCTGGCAGTTGATTGAAACGATCGATACCATGGGTGGAAGTGTGTCAGCCATTGAAGAAGGATTTATGCAGGATGAGATCGCCCGGAGCGCATATCAATATCAGAAGGACATTGAGAGTCAGTCAAAGATAATTGTCGGTGTAAATAAATTTGAGTCGGAAGAAAAAAATGATACGCCGGTTTTAAAAATTGATGCCAGCATTCAGAAAATGCAGACGGAAAAATTAAAAGCATTAAAAGCAAAACGGAACAATGCTGTTGTACAGGAATGTTTACAAAAACTTAGTTCAGCTGCAGTTGGCACCGAAAACCTGATGCCCTTTGTTTTAAATGCCGTTGAAAATTATTGCACACTTGGTGAAATTTCGGATACGTTGAGAAAAGTATTTGGGGAGCATAAATAATGATAAGGCCACAAAGACTCAAAGACGCTAAGCAGCACAAAGGAATCCAAAATATTATTTCACCTTGCTTTCTTTGTGACTCTTTGTGTCTTTCTGCCTTCGTGGCAATACAAATCAATGCGCAAAATCCATTTCAAAATTCCCCTTTATCCTTTCCATCGAAGGATTAAAATAACCAAATTTCAGATCAGGAAATTCTTCCCGTATCAGTTCCATGAATTGTTTTACTCCCATACACTCCCCTGTTTCTGCCATATCAATTTTTTCGAGGTACCAGTCGGGATCAATATTGAAATTGCGCCATTGTATCATGCACAAACCCGTTTCTTTTATCAATTTCCTCAATGCTTCATATTCTTCAATACTGTCGGTCATTCCGGGAAAAACAAAATAATTAATGCTTGTCCAGGCGCCATAACTGCGTGCTATCTTCAGGCTTTTTATTAGGTCGGCAAATACGTAATTATTGGGCTTGTAATAAGGAAGGTAAACAGATTCCCTGGCAGAGTTGGTACTTACACGAATACTGTTCAACCCTGCTTCGCACAATGCCTTCACAGCATCGGGCATACTGCCGTTCGTATTGATATTGATGCTACCCTTTTTTGTATGCTTCCTTATTTCTATTATTGAATCCCGGATCGTTTCCCACATGAGTAATGGTTCTCCTTCACATCCCTGCCCAAAACTTATTATTGGAAACGGGGCTGTTTCTAAATGTGGTACAGTGAACTCAACGATCTCTTCGGATGTAGGCTTAAACGTTAGCCTGTCCTGCGTACTGAATATCTCTTCTTCCTGCGGCTGAAAACTGATACAACCGATACAATTAGCATTACAGGCAGGCGATACCGGTACCGGGCACTCCCACCTGCCCAATGCTAAATTCCTTGCAGCCGGACAGGTATAAGTCATGCAACAATTTTCCATCAGGTGTTTTACGAGCCTATTTTCGGGATATGCATTTAATAAATTTGCAGTGCCATCTTCAATCTTATCATCATCATAACCGGCAGATTCCTGTCTGATATCCTGTTCTATCCTTACTGCCGGAACATAGGTCTTATCATCCTGCCATCCAATGGCCGTATAACAGAACAGAGGTAATGTGGGTGCATCTGGCAGGGTTTCATAAGCAGCCATGTATAAACCCGTATGGGCAGGAGGAATAAAAGCGGCCACAGCCCAGCCCTTCTCGCAAATACGCATTTCGCCCGACTTTACATCTATGCCAATTCCACGGCGGCCGGGTAATTCATATAATTGTCCGCCTTCAGGTAATAAGATCCATTCATCGTTGGGAATTGGTAAAGCATCCCAGCCACTGCGGCCGGTTACAAACAGGCTGGTATCTTCAAAGATATTTCCATTGCCATCTGAGTATAATAGATGTGGGGATTGTGTGAGTATTTGCATGTTGCAAAAATACTCTTAATTTTCACGCAAAGAACGCTAAGGAGCAAAGAACGCTAAGACTCAAAATTTGTTCAATAATCTTTGGAAATAAAACACTTTCGTATTAGCTTCCTTATGCCTTTACATGAAATTAAATCAACCTATAAAAGATCAATAATTTATGTATTGTATTAATTTCATTGCGCCTTTGCTTCGTTGCGTCTTTGCGAGAAAATGCAAAATTCATTAAACGCTTTTTCATCTATTTCATCAGCAGATGACTTATCTATAACAGCCTGTATAAGCTTGTTATTTTTGAGGTCGATGGTAAGTACATTGTCTTTAAGCATCACATTGTTTACTTCATTCCACAAATAAGTTTTATTCGGAAAAGAAGGATACAATATTTTTTCAAGTGAAAATATGATCTTGAATTGCTTGTACGTATAAAATCCGATCACCGCAAAACAAAGAATGCATGCAGCAAATAAAATTTTGCTTAGTAATAACCAGCATATGCTAAGGATAATAAATGAAATTTCGGGGCTAAAAGAAGTCAGTTTTTTTGTAAAGTGCTTAACAAGGAAAAAAATCAATGACAAAAAACTTATTATAGTTCCCATGGTGCTGATCTGCTTAGTATGGTCTTCTGAATTGATCAAAACACTGCTAAAAACAAAACAGTTGATCAGCAAAATAAGCAAAGTAACAAACCAGTATGTTCTTGCTTTTTCATTTGGAATCAGGATGACGTATTTTTTTTGTATCAATTGTTTGAAGCAATTAATAAATTACATAATTTATATAAAACCCTTGCACCTACATTTTCATCCCATTCATCGTGGCTCACTCCTACTTCATTCAGGTCAAATCCGATGATCTTGCGCCCGCTTTCTATCAGTTTTTTCAACAGGTAATAGATCTGTTCTGTTTCAAATCCGCCATGCACCGGAGTTCCGGTATGCGGACAAAGTTTTGGATCCAATCCATCGATATCAAAACTTACAAATACATTTTGGGGCAAATGGCTTACAATATCATTCACAATACTCTTCCAGGTTTCTCCTTCATACTGGCGTTCTTTGATCAGTTTATCGAAAAAAGTAACGATCCTGCCATTGCTGTTGGTTATATAATCAAGTTCTTCTTCACAAAAATCCCTGATACCAACCTGTACCAGTTTCTTTAAAGCCGGAATTTGTTCCAATGAATTGTACATGATCGAAGCATGTGAATAATTAAACCCTTCATATGTCTTTCTGAGATCGCAATGTGCATCGATCTGTAAAATTCCAAAATCCTCATAGATATCTGCAATGGCTTTAAAGAAACCAAATGGCGTACTATGGTCACCACCCAGTAAGGCTACCAGTTTACCTGCATCCATCAATTCTTTTGTCTGCTGGTAAACCCAATCGTTTAAAAATAAACTTCCTTCATTTATTTCTTTGAGTGTTTTGCACATGAACTTATTCACCGCAACATCTTCACCCTGCGAAATATAATTGATATACAACTCAGCTTCTTTGCGTAAGTAATCACTTTTTGTAAGGATCTTTTTATTGGGTTCACGCATAAAGATCCCCTGCCTCCAGGTATCTTTTGATTCGGGATCAAAAAGATCAACCTGCAGGCTGGCTGTAAAAATATGGTCAGGTGCCCTCGCTGTTCCGGCATTGTAACTACAGGTTACTTCCCATGGAATGGGTAAAATGATCAGTCTGGCATCTTCTTCAGAAAATGGTAAACCGAATATATTGTTATTGGGATTTCCTACTGAGCTAGGGTCAAAATTTGACAGGTCGGTCATTGCATTAATTTAAAATTCGCTGCAAATATAGTAATGTATATCTTATGTGAAATTGAGAAAAATCATATTTTAAAATCAAATTCAAGCATGTTTTGAGTTAACTTTGCAACGGATTTACCTGCAAGGTATACGTTTACCTGGTTTTTTAAAAGTTTATACAATATGAAAAAAACACATATCATAATATTAGTTGGAATTGCGGCACTGATCGTTGGATTGTTGGCTTATTCCGTTGATTTTTCAACTTATGATTCCATAACCTCTGCCAAACAAAAAGAAGGAAAATTTGTTCATATCATTGCAAAACTCGATAAAAGCCAACCAATCGAATATGACCCGGTTAATAATCCAAACTATCTTTCATTTTATGCAGTTGACAGCCTTGGAGGAAGAACAAAAGTTGTTTACCACAACAGTAAACCAACTGACCTTGAAAAAAGCGAACGAATTGTAATGAAAGGAAAGATGCAGCATGACCAGTTTGAATGTAAAGACATTTTATTGAAATGCCCCAGTAAATATAAAGATGACAAAAAACAGTTGGAAAAAAATATGAACGAACAAACCACTGTTAATTAGTTTTCAATCCTAAACCACTATAATGAAATTTGAGGGTGAACATTTATTCGCAGGGCAATTAGGGCATTTTTTTGTAATTCTTGCTTTTATTTCTTCCATTATTGCAACCGTCTCTTTTTTCAATGCTTCCCGGACTTCTGTGGTCAGGCAACCTGAAGTGCCAGACCACTGGCTGCGCCTTGCAAGGATTTCATTCTTCATCCAGGTGATCAGTGTACTTGCCATATTTTCCATTATCTTCTTCATCTGTTATAATCACTACTACGAATACATGTATGCGTATAAACATACATCCAAAGAACTTGAATTTAAATATTTATTGGCTTCTATTTGGGAAGGACAGGAAGGAAGTTTTTTACTGTGGACGATCTGGCACAGCATACTTGGAATCTTCCTGATCTTAAAAAGTAAGGAATGGGAAGCTCCCGTAATGACCATTATCAGTTTTGCTCAGTTTTTTTTGCTGATGATGATACTTGGTATTTATTTTTTTGATGTAAGGATCGGAAACAGTCCGTTTACTTTAACAAGAAACGAAATTGAAGGCCCCATCTTCAGCATGCCCAATTACCTGACCTTTATTAAGGATGGCATTGGTTTAAATGTGCTTTTAAGAAATTATTGGATGGTGATTCATCCACCTGTTTTATTTCTGGGATTTGCATCAACCATAATTCCTTTTGCTTATGCTTATGCCGGTATAAAAACAAAACGATATGGTGATTGGGTAAAGCCTGTAATACCCTGGGCTTTGTTCAGTGCATGTGTTTTAGGTGTTGGGATCATGATGGGAGGAAAATGGGCCTATGAGTCATTAAGCTTTGGTGGTTATTGGGCATGGGACCCTGTTGAAAATGCTTCCCTTGTTCCGTGGATGATATTAATTGCCGGACTACATACATTGGTCATTTACAAAGCAACAGGCCATTCATTAAGAGCAAGCTATTTATTTTCCATTCTTACATTTGTCTTTATTTTATATTCAACTTTTCTTACACGCACAGGAATTTTGGGAGACACTTCCGTACACGCTTTTACAGAAGCCGGCAAAGCTATAAACATCATGATCATAACTTTTGTATTGTCTTTTGCAATACCGATGCTGTTATTATTCATAAAGAATTTTAAAAAGATTCCCAATATTCAGAAAGAAGAACAAACCAGTTCCAGAGAATTCTGGATGTTCATAGGATCACTTGTATTTTTTCTTACTGCTATGTTCATCATTGCAAAAACTTCTGTACCTGTTTACAATAAGATATTTGGTACCAATATAGCATCTCCGGAAGAAGTTGAATTTTCATATAATAAGGTGGTAGTTCTTGTTGCCATCATCATTGGCTTATTTACAGCCATTTCTCAATATTTAAAATACAAGACTACTCCTACCGCTTTTATTTTAAAAAAGATCGCCTTACCAACATTAGTAGCTGCTGTAATTACAACCTTGTTGGCCATATTTTACCCGATCACATTTTACAAACATGGCGCAGGTTTTTTAGGAGCTATCTATACTGCATTATTTGCAACAATCTATTCATTTATTGCCAATGCTTTTTATATATGGTCTGGTTTAAAAGGCAATCTGAAAAATGCAGGAGCTGCCATTGCTCATGCCGGATTTGCTTTGATGTTGGTTGGGATACTTATCTCGGGAAGCAATAAGGAAGTGATCAGCAGCAGTATGGTAAATGGGATCAATCTTCCTGCTGGAGGTAAAGATCCCATGACTAAGCAAAATGATGATCCCAGGGAAAACCTTACCCTGCTCAGACAGATACCAACAAGGATGGCCAATTATGAAGTGACTTACTTAAATGATTCTGCCGGCCATGAAAAAGGCCGGAAATTTTATTTACTTCAATTTGAATCCAAAGATCCTGTTACCAAAAAAGTTACAGAAAAATTCTTGCTCAAACCGGATGTGTATCTGATGAAGGACAATAACATGAGCAGCAATCCCTCAACAAAGTCGTATCTGACCAAAGATATCTTCACGTATATTTCTTATGCAATGAGTGATAAAAAGCAGCAGGATACCACTTCCTTTAATGAAGTTGAATTAAGTGAAGGAGATACTTCATTTTTTAATAATGGATTTTTGATTTTAAATAAGGTAATCAAGAATCCGGTTAATGAAAGATACCAGTTTAAACCTACAGATGTTGCGCTGATGGCAGATATAACGGTTATCAGTAAAGACAGCACAAAATATAAAGCCATGCCTTTATTGCAGGTAGATGATTTTGGTATTATTCATATAGACGATACTTTATATGCACAGAATTTGTTTTTGAGGTTTAATGGTGTAACTGAAAATCGGAAGATTAAAGTAGGTATTAAGCAATCCGATTCAATGATCGATTTTGTAACAGTAAAATCTTATGTTTTCCCCTATATAAATTTGGTGTGGCTCGGTCTTATCATTATGGCAACAGGCCTTATAATAAGCATGATCAAAAGAGCCGAGTTCTCAACAATTCAATCAGCCATTACATTGATCCTCCTTGTAACAGCCCTTTTTTATATGTTCCTTTTAGCCAATTAGTTAACAGGGGCATCTTCAAGACTTATTAATATAGTATTCTTGTTATATTAATTACAGGTAAGCAGCGTTAAGTATATCTGATACAGTCATATATGAAATGAACTTATTTTAAAATTTAAGGTTACTTTAAGTATTTAAAAGTATTAATCTTTGAAATGAACTGTTTAAATTTACACTAATGTATTTTTGTAAACATATCAGAATATTAAATTATGTAGTTTTCCTCCTGGTAGCTTTCATGAGTTCAGGTAACTGTGCAAAAGCTCAGGCTCAGTATGGAGTAAATGATTCGATTATTCATGAAGCGATCGTTTATAATGGCGATACCATTGAATTAAAAACCCTGACTAATCTTTTTTTCTATTCAAAAATGACCCCTGCACAACGGGAAGCAGCAGCAAAATATAACCGGCTTCGGAATGCAGTTTATGTAACGTATCCTTATGCAAGAAGAGCCGGGCTTGTAATGAATGAAATGAATGAAAAACTGGCTTTAATAAATAATAAATCTGAAAGAAAAAAATTTATACAATCCAAGGAAGCCATTCTGAGAAAAGAATTTACTGACCCACTTACTAATTTGTCTGTTTACCAGGGAAAGGTTTTAATGAAACTCATTAATCGTGAAACGGGAAATAATTGTTATGAGATCATCAAAGAATTTAAGGGGGGCTTTACTGCACGCTTTTATCAAACAGTAGCTTTTTTCTTTAACAGTAATTTAAAGCAACCTTATCACGCAGAAAATGAAGATGTAATAGTTGAAAAAATAGTAAAGGAAGTTCAGCAAATGTACGGCTACAAAGACATTCGTAAGATTGAACTCATGTAATTGAAAAGTCATTCCTCCCTGCTTATCCACATAATAAAAATTTCGTTAATAGTTTATAGGGTTTGTACTACATATATATAGCTATTTACACGTATCTTGCAACTTAAATTTTTCAATGTAGTATGAAGATAGATGTACTCGCTTTCGGTGTTCATCCAGATGATGTAGAATTGAGTTGTTCGGGTGTATTACTTGTTGAAAAAAATAATGGAAAAAAAACAGGAATTATAGATCTTACAGAAGGCGAACTTGGTACACGTGGTTCATCAGAAGTCAGGTACATTGAAGCTGCTGATGCTGCAAGGATCCTGCGGGTCGATATCAGGGAAAATCTTCAGCTTGCAGATGGATTTTTTAAGAATGATGAAGACCATCAAAGGAAGGTTATTCGTGTAATAAGAAAATACAAACCGGAAGTAATCCTTTGTAATGCACCTGAAGACAGACACCCTGATCATGGCAGAAGTGCCGGTTTGGTTTCTGATGCAGCATTTTTATCAGGGCTTGCGAAAATTGAAACTTTAGATAATGGTCAGTTGCAGGAAGCATGGCGTCCTAAATATGTAATGCATTATATACAAGACAGGTATTTAAACCCGGATTTTGTAGTCGACATTTCATCTGTATTTGAAACAAAACTTGAGTCAATTAAAGCGTATAAAACCCAGTTTTATAATCCTGAAGCAGGTGAAGGACCGGAAACATATATTTCGACACCGGATTTTTTGGAAAGTGTAATAAACAGGTACAAAATGTTCGGTAAAATGATCGGAGTCAAATATGCTGAAGGATTTATAACTAATAAAACGATTGGCATCAAAAATTTTGATACATTAATAAAAGAAAATACTTAAAATACAATATCATGGCTACACCAAAATTTTTAAATGTTCAGGGCTCAAATTTCCACCAGGAATTGAAAAAAAGAGTGAACGATTATTTTACCGAATCTAAAAAAGCATCCACAGGTAATTTTGGTTTATATTTCAAGGCAGTCCTTTTCTGGCTTTGTTATGTTGCCTTGTATGTGCATGTGGTTTTTTACACACCTGCTTCATGGATCGCACTGCTTGAATGTCTAACCATGGGTGGACTTACTGCCGCTATTGGTTTTAATGTGATGCATGACGGCGGGCACGGCAGTTTCAGTAACAGCAAATTCTGGAATAAGATCGCAGGATTTTCTGTAAATGCATTGGGCGCAAGCGGAATCATGTGGAACAACAAACATAATATCATTCATCATACTTATACAAATATTGATGGTATTGATGATGATATAGAGATCAAGCCGATGTTAAGAATGTGTTCTACGCAAAAAAAATATTTCATTCACAGGTTCCAGCATATTTATGTATGGTTCTTATATACACTGTTATTGCTGGTTTGGGTTTTTGAATCTGATTACAGAAAATATTTCAAACAGAAAGTAGGCCCCGTTCCAATTAAAAAAATGAGCCTGTTCGATCATTTTGCATTTTGGATCGCGAAGATCGGGTATGCATTCATGATGATAGCCTTACCTATTTATCTGGTTGGGTTTTTACCATGGCTTGTTGGATTCCTTGCTATGGCTATGTTTGCCGGGTTCATTTTAAGTATTGTATTTCAATTGGCTCATACTGTTGAAGAAACAGCTTTCCCTACCCCGGACGAAGATTCAAATAAAATAGAGAATGAATGGGCTATTCACCAGATCGAAACAACTGCAAATTTTGCTACAAAAAACAGGTTAATATCCTGGCTCGTCGGAGGTTTGAATTTTCAGATCGAACATCACTTGTTTCCAAAAATATCTCATGTACATTATCCTGCCATCAGTAAGATCATTAAAAATACCTGTGAAGAATTCAATGTTAAATATATTGAATACAAGAGAATGAGGCATGCTATCATATCTCATGCATTATATTTAAAAAGAATGGGAAGGGAAGGTTAATCATATCCATAAAATAATAAAAAAATACCGGTTGTAATATATCCGGTATTTTTTTTAACATAAGGATGCATATTATGCTATCCACCTAAAAAATATTTCCTGAAACAATTTTCATAAGATCAATCTATTATAATCATATAAATGCTGCATATTTGTAACCAGGTAAACCCTTTCAATGGAATTGAATAAATCAGGCAAGCAAAAAGTATTTTTTCCAAATTTAGATGGGTTAAGATTCTTTTCTTTTTTACTGGTTTTTTTTGCACATAGCTTTTCTTCCGACAATCCTGCTATCAGGGAATCATTGTGGTATCAGGTTATTAAAGTCAGAATGTTTTCAGATGGTGATATCGGAGTTAGTTTCTTTTTTGTTTTAAGTGGGTTTTTGATCACATATCTTTTAATGAAAGAAAAAGAATCAACCGGGCGGATACATATTTTTTCATTTTACATACGCCGGGCTTTAAGGATCTGGCCACTGTATTATCTGGTTTTGATCATTGGCTTTTTTATTTATCCTATTATAAAACATTCACTTGGTCAATCAGGAATTGAAACTGCCGATCCTGCTCTATGCTTTACATTCCTTAATAATTTTGACAGAATGGTACACATTCCTGATGCATCCATCATAGCAGTTTTGTGGAGTGTTGCCATTGAAGAACAATTCTATCTTATATGGCCGGTCTTGTTTTATTTTACACCAAAAAAATATTACTTACACCTTGTTGCAACAGTCATAGTCATTTCAAATGTTTTCAGGTTTATGTATGTTGGGAAATTACCCATAGAAATTCATACATTAGGAGTCATTACAGATATGGGTATTGGTGGCTTATTTGCTTATCTGGTATATTACAATTTAAAATTTCTGGAGCTGATACGAAACATGTCTAAATGGTTTATTTCACTATTATATATTCTGGTATTTGGCTTTATCATTTTTAAACAGGAAATATTTTCAGTAGAATTTATGATAGTTATTAAACGGTTAATCATGGGAGTAACTTTTGGATTGATAATAGTTGAGCAAAATTTCTCGAAAAACTCTTTGTTTAAGGTTGGTAACTGGAAGGTTATTTCTACATTGGGTAAATATACATACGGTTTATATTGCCTTCATTATATTGCTATCCTCGTTAGTCTTACGATTATCAGGAAACTTTCGTTAAATCAGTTTAGCTGGCAGATATGGCTTATAGAATTACCACTTTCCATGCTGCTAAGCATATTCATCAGCTGGTTAAGTTACCGATATTTTGAAAGCTGGTTCTTAAAGCTTAAAGAAAGATTTGCCTTCATTACTAAACATTAACCCATGCGCCTGATTCTAATAACAGCAAAGATTATTGAAATATGAATTCGTAAATTTACCTTTTAATGAAATATATGACGGAAGAAAAAAATTTAAACTTTTTAGAGGAAATCATTGAAACAGATCTCGAAGCAGGAAAATATGAGTCTATTGTTACCCGTTTTCCTCCTGAACCAAATGGCTATTTACACATGGGGCATGCTACTGCTATCTGCCTGAATTTTGGCCTTACTAAAAAATATCCCGGTTATACCAACCTGCGTTTTGATGATACCAATCCGGTTACAGAAGAAACAGAATATGTAGATAGCATCAAAGAAGATATCAAGTGGTTGGGATTTGAATGGAAAAATGAATACTACGCATCTGATTATTTTGATAAACTATATGAATTTGCTGTTCAGTTAATTCATAAAGGGCTTGCTTATGTTGATGATTTAAGTTCGGAAGAAATAGCTCTGTTAAAGGGAACACCTACTGAACCGGGAAAAGACAGCCAATATAGAAGTCGCAGCATAGCAGAAAACCTAGACCTGTTTGAAAGAATGAAGCAGGGCGAGTTTACAGATGGCAGCAAAATACTTCGTGCTAAGATAGACATGGCCAGTACGAATATGTTGATGCGTGATCCATTGATTTACCGGATAAAGCATGCACATCATCACCGAACCGGCAACAAATGGTGTATCTATCCCATGTACGATTTTGCGCATGGACAAAGTGATTCAATTGAAAATATCACACACTCTATCTGTACACTTGAATTTGTACCTCACCGTGAGTTATACGATTGGTTCATTGATAAACTTGAAATATATCCTTCTCACCAATATGAGTTTGCACGTAGAAATCTTTCCTATACTGTGATGAGCAAACGTAAATTACTTCAGCTGGTTAATGACCGGCATGTAGCAGGATGGGATGATCCCAGGATGCCAACGATCAGCGGTATGCGCCGCAGGGGATTTACTGCAGAAAGTATCCGGAATTTTTGCGACAAGATCGGAATAGCCAAAAGAGAAAATATCACAGACCTGAGTTTCCTGGAATTTTGTGTTCGTGAAGACCTGAATAAAATTGCATTAAGAAGGATGGTTGTTTTTGATCCTGTAAAAGTAGTGATCAGTAATTACCCTGAAGGAGAAACTGAAATTTTTAGTATAGAAGAAACAATTGATGATACCAACCAAACATACAGGGAGGTACCTTTCAGCAGAGAATTACTGATAGAAAGGGATGATTTTATGGAAGTTCCGCCAAAAAAATATTTCAGGCTTTTTCCAGGCGGAATTGTGCGGTTGAAAGGCGCCTGTATCATTAAATGTGAATCTATAGAAAAGGATAGCAACGGACTGGTTACAGAAATTCATTGTACCTATTTTCCGGAAAGTAAAAGCGGGCATGATACATCGGGTCTGAGCCCTAAAGGAACAATTCATTGGGTAAATGCCGCCAGAGCATTAAAAGTTGAAGTAAAAGAATATGACAGGCTTTTTAAAGTAGAAAATCCATCAAGTGAAGAAGGAGATTTTAAAGATTATATTAACCCCGATTCTTTGAAAACAGTAACAGGGTTTGCAGAACCTGCCCTTGCTAGTGCAACTGTAAATGATCGTTTCCAATTTTTACGTAAAGGATATTATTGTTTGGATAAGGACAGTACTGCCGGCAAACTGGTTTTTAACAGAACAGTTACTTTAAAAGATGCATGGGCAAAAGAAGTTAAGAAATAGCATGAATACCCCTCTCAGCAAGCTGCGTGGTATCTAAATATTTCATTTCCCTGCATCAAAGCTGCGATGAATTCTTTTGATAAAATTATACAGGTTCTTTTTTATCACCGTTCGTTTTATCGACTTTCATTTCAGGAAAAACAGCCGTTAACAACATCACTAAACTGAAGATCAAAACCAAATAGATGCCTGGCTTTTTCTCAGGGCAGTATGCGTTATAACAGGAGGTAAACAATATATAAGTCTTAATGGCATAAGCTACCATTATTGCGGTGACAAATAAATTGATCCTTTTAGCCCATACTTTAGAAATAAAATTCATTACCAGAAATATAATAGAAAAGAAAACAAATGCGTTACCGGGCTTACCGTAAGCATTTTTCTCGGAAAAAAAACCGGTAAAATTTTTCCCAACATCGGCATGATAGGTCCAGGGCATAAAACAGACCACTATTAATATCAACCCGGCTATTGCGGCAACCCATTTACTATACTTCATATGAAAAACTTAAAAGGCTTATAAGGAGAATCCTTACAAGCCTTATTTTTTAAGAGGTCCCTAGCGGATTCGAACCGCTGTAGAAGCTTTTGCAGAGCTTTGCCTAGCCACTCGGCCAAAGGACCATTTTTACCGTTAACAAACAATTTATTGCAGTTCATTTTCAGTGTTGCAAAAATAGGGTATTTTTATTCATATTTTAATATGCAAAACCCGATTTAATTTTTTTGTAAAAAACAAATCCCTATGAGTATTATTGCTGCTTCAGAACTGATCATCAACAACCGAGGGGCCATTTATCACCTAAACTGCCGGCCCGAAGAAATTGCACAAACGATCTTAACGGTTGGAGATCCTGACAGGGTGAAAGAAGTCAGCAAATATTTTGATCGTATTGAATATCAGAATCAGCATCGTGAGTTTATTACACATACAGGTTTTCTTGGTAAAAAAAGAATATCTGTGGTAAGTACCGGAATTGGGCCCGATAATATTGACATCGTCATGAATGAACTGGATGCACTGGTTAATATCAACCTTGAAACAAGAATGATCAAAGAAAAGCTTACATCACTGAATATTATCCGTGTTGGCACTTCCGGTTCTTTACAAAAAGAAATTCCGGTAGACAGTTTTGTAGCAAGTACGCACGGTCTTGGTATTGATAATCTGCTTCACTTTTATATCAGTAATAATAATGAAGAAGAAAAACAGTTATTACATGCTTTTAATACGCATACTCAAATGCACCAGGGTATTTCAGAACCTTATATCAATGGAGCAGGGGTTTCCTTATTAAAAGATTTTGTACAGGGATTTCACCAGGGAATAACTGTTACATGTCCCGGATTTTACGGGCCACAGGGTCGAGTGCTTCGCATGGGATTAAAACAACCACAATTAATAGACAGGCTTACCAGTTTTAATTTCGGGCAACACCGAATCAGCAATTTCGAAATGGAAACATCAGCAATTTATGGTATGGGTAAAATTTTAGGACATCATTGTTTATCTTTAAGTGCTATAGTTGCAAACAGAATATCAAAAGAATTTAGTGCTGATGGGAATGCAGCAGTGGAGAATTTGATAAAGAAAACTTTGGGGATTGTTGAGAAGCAAGTGGCAAGTGGCTAGTGGGGAATGGCAAGTAGGAAAATCATGATTCGTAACCTAAAATTGAATACTATGCTTAATTTATCACACAAAAACCTTGATGTGTACAAAACATCCTTGTTACTTGTAAAAGAAGTTTACCAGTTTACAAAATCATTTCCTAGAGAAGAACAATTTGTTTTGGTAACACAATTACGAAGAGCTGCTGTTTCTGTAAGTAGTAATTTAGCAGAAGGTGCTGCGAGAAAGTCTAACAAAGAAAAAAGGAGATTTTATGAAATATCAAGAAGCTCATTGGTTGAAGTTGATACCCAAATTGAAATTTCATTGATTTTGGGATATTTAAAAAATGAAAGTATTTCTGAATTTAAAAAATACCTTGAGTCAACTTTTAAAATGCTCAGCAAAATGATTTCAAATATGGAAGCAAAAACCCTACTCGCCATCCCCCATTAACCACTAGCCAACATGAAAATAAAATTCTACAAATACCAGGGAACAGGAAATGACTTTGTATTACTGGATAACCGTAATGAAGAGTTCAGCCAATTGACCACAAAGCAAATACACAGATTATGTGATCGGAGATTTGGCGTTGGCGGTGATGGACTGATGATGTTGAATAATAAAACTGGTTATGATTTTGAAATGTTATATTTCAATGCCGACGGCCAGGCAGGTTCAATGTGCGGTAATGGAGGCCGTTGTATAACCAGGTTCTTTTTTAATATGGGTATACATAAATACACATACAAGTTTTTGGCAACAGATGGTGAGCATGAATCTGAAATAGATAAAAACAACTGGATAAGGTTAAAAATGAATGATGTGAATGAAATAGAAGAACATGCTTCATATATCTTATTGAATACAGGTTCACCTCACTTAATAAAATTTGCAAATGAAGTCAGGGAAGTAGATGTTGTAGAAACCGGAAGAGAGATCCGGTATAGTAAAAAGTTTGCTGAAGCAGGCGTAAATGTAAATTTCGTTGAAAGTACGGGCGAGGATTCTATTTTTGTAAGGACATATGAACGTGGTGTGGAAGATGAAACATTGAGTTGTGGTACTGGAGTTACAGCTGCAGCACTGGTTTCAGCCCATAATCCACTTGGCTTTAACCGGGTTGACGTATTAACAACGGGAGGAAAACTGAGTGTAGAATTCAATAAAATTAGTGATACCCAATTTGACAATATCTGGCTATGCGGGCCCGCAGAATTTGTATTTTCGGGTGAAATTGAAATAAACTGAAATGAAATTATATGATTCAATACTTTAAAATAATTTCTCATCATACTACTGAAGTTAGTAAACCTGATCCGGGAACATGGGTAAATGTGCTCCCTCCCCTGCGCCAGGAAGAATTTTCTGAATTAAGTAATGCATTGTCCATTCCTATTGACTTTTTAAAAGATTCACTGGATATAGATGAACGCAGCCGGTATGAAACAGAAAGTAATGTAAAGCTGATCGTAATTAAAACACCCACTGAAAATAATTCATTCAACGATAGTGATGCTTTCTATATAACTATACCGATATGTGTTATTTTAACGGGGTCGCAGCTTGTAACGGTTAACTCATTTGAAAATGAAGCCATCAAAAAATTCCTGAACAGTTTTCAAAATCGTCAGCCTGATAAACCCAATATGATGGTATTGAAGATCTTTGAAAAGATAACCATGA
Organism: Ferruginibacter sp.; assembly: GCA_031373525.1. Lineage (GTDB taxonomy): Bacteria > Bacteroidota > Bacteroidia > Chitinophagales > Chitinophagaceae > Ferruginibacter. The sequence goes on along the minus strand of JANMMS010000005.1, from coordinate 26,638 downwards.
CCTTCCAGGATCATTTGAAAGAGATCAACCAACGGCGTAATATGCTGGAACAAAAATTATATGATTCTATCCGCAATGAAGAATTACTTCAGCTGATGCGCATTCAAAAAAGCCTTGTTTATTTCCTTAATGCCTTGCGTAGTAATGAACTCCTGATGATGAAAATGGCAAGAACGGATTTTCTTCATATGGATCAGGAAGAAAAAGATTTTTTAGATGACCTGATCATAGAAACATCCCAGGCTTTGGAAACAGCAAATACATATACAAATATATTAAGCAGTACATTGGATGCATTTGCCAGTATAATCAGCAATAACCAGAATGATGTATTAAAAAGACTGAGTACGATAACTATTTTTCTTAGTATCCCTGTATTGATCGCAAGTATTTACGGAATGAATGTACCATTACCTTACCAACATTCGCCTTATGCTTTCTGGCTTCCTGTAATATTGTCTTTTTTGATCCTGGCATTTGTAATGTTTAATTATATCCGCAGGACCAAAAGATAATATACGATGTTCAACATTAGAGTTTATGGTATTTTGATCAATGAAAAAAAGCAGGTACTGGTAAGCGATGAGTTTATCCGTGGAAATTATTATACAAAATTCTGTGGAGGTGGCCTTGAAAAAGGTGAAGGAACCATTGATTGTCTTAAAAGAGAATTTCTCGAAGAAATGAATTTGAAAGTAGCAATTACCAGTCATCTTTACACAACAGATTTTTACCAGCAAAGCGCATTTAATCCCGAACAGCAGATCATTTCAATTTATTATTACGTATCAGCATTAGAAGAAATTACAGTACCCCTGAGAAATAAACCATTTGATTTTGATAATGAACAATTACGGATATATGAAATAAAAAAAGAAACAGAAACATTCAGGTTTATTGAGTGGGAAGAATTTACATCTGATGCTGTTACATTGCCTATTGACAAGATCGTTGCTGATATGGTGAAGCAACATCAGACATAAACCCGTGCATTAAAAAAATATAAAATGAATACTGATCTTTTTTGCGAAAAGGAATTTATTTTGGAAAATGAGCGTGCCAGGCTGGAGCCTTTATCAGAAGAGCATTTCAGTCATCTTTTACCCATTGCCATGCAAAAGGAAATTTGGGAATTCACCAGTGCTGACATTAAAAATGAAGGTGATTTTAAACGTTATTTTAATCAGGCACTTTCAGAAAGAAAATCAGGCAGTGCGTATCCATTTGCCATTTATGATAAACATGCTAAACAATATGCAGGCTGTACCAGATTTGGCAATATAACATTCCCACATAAAAAATTGGAAATCGGCTGGACATGGTATCAGCCTTCCCTTCAGCGAACCGGAATAAACAAGGCCTGCAAATATTTATTGCTGAGTTTTGGTTTTGAACAGCTGGAATTAAACAGGATTGAATTAAAAACAAGTATATTAAATTTAAAATCTCAAGGAGCCATGTTTAAGATCGGTGCAGTAAAAGAAGGTGTTTTAAGAAGACATATGATCGCAGAGAATGGCACAGTGAGGGATACTGTTTATTTCAGTTTCATCAGAGAAGAATGGCCTGAAATAAAGCAAAAGATATTTAGCGAATACCTTTAATTAACCTCACCCCAAACCTCTCCAAAGGAGAGAGAGTAGAATCCTGAATAATTCGTGTTCAAAAAAAATCTATCAGCCATAAGCCGGATTCTGTTATCCCGATAAAATCGGGACGGCCATCATTTATCTGGTCCCGTCATTACTGACGGGATCTTGCTGCCTACCCTTCAACGTTCCCGATATAATCGGGATTGGACGGGCCGCCCTCAACCGCTGATTTACGTGGCATTACAGCACACAAGGTTTACCCGTAACGATTGTTACCAATCTTTACCGTGAGCTCTTACCTCACGTTTTCACCTTTTTCCCGACCAGGGCCGGGATAGTTATTTTCTGTGGCACTGTCTCTTTCTAATTGTCAATGTTGCCACTGAACAAAATGAAGCCGGTCGTTAACCGGTGTGTTGCCCTTTGCTGTCCGGACTTTCCTTCCTCCCGCAAAACGGGAGAACGATAGCCGGCTGATAGAACTGCAAAGATAATTTTTATAATTATGATGAAAGATATTGTTTTTGCCAGGGAAAAATAAAGACCAAATCATTTGAACAAATATTATCTTTATTAAAAGCTAAAAATTATGTTGGTTTTAGAAAAATTAGCCACTTCACTCAATCGGAGAGACGAGAAACCAAACCAGGAACTTGCAAAAGCTATCGCAGTAAAAAAAGATAAAAATGCAGTAAAGGAACTGATCACACTTTTGCAACATAAAAGCAAAGATATTCAGTTTGATTGCATCAAAGTACTTTATGAAATTGGAGAATTGCAGCCTTCTTTAATAAAAGAATATGCGAAGAACTTTATTGACCTTCTGGAAAATAAACACAACCGAATCATTTGGGGAGCAATGCACACATTGGATTGTATCACTCTGGAAGATCCAAAAGTGATATATACTAATCTGTCAAAAATAATGGATGCAGCAGAAAAAGGATCGGTCATAACCAAGGATCATGCGGTAGGTATCCTTTTAAAACTATGTACCATAAAACAATATGCAGCGCATGCATTTGTATTATTCATAGAACTGATCAAAGATTGCCCAACAAATCAATTGCCGATGTATGCTGAAAATGCGATAGGGATCATCGGTGCAAAAAATAAGCAATTATTTATTAAAACACTTCAGACAAGATTACCTGAAATTGAAAAAGAAACTAAACTAAAACGGGTGGAAAAAGTGATCAGAAAAATTGGTTGAACAGTTTAACATTTTTTTCTTCAGGAGCATGTTTTGCATATGATCAAAATATTTGATGCAAATTTCTTACTTACAATAGTTTTCAAACCATTTACTTCTATTTCCATTTGTTCATCATAAGGCTGTTTAGCAATCAGCTTTATCTTTTTCTTTATACCAAGGCCAACCTGATCAACATATTTAAGAAACGCAGCTGAATTATCTTTAACGCCAATCATGGTGCATTCATGTCCAATCTCTTCCTCATCCAGCGTTCTTTTTGAAAGTAAAATCATTGCACCTTTTTTATCAGGTATAACATCACCATGGGGGTCAAATGCAGGAAAATTCAAAAATTCATCCAGTTTATCAATTAATTTTCCGCTTTGAATATGCTCCAGTTGTTCTGCTACTTCATGTACTTCGTGCCAGCTAAATGAAAGTTTTTCAAATAAAAAAGTTTCCCATAACCTGTGTTTTCTAATAACTTCTATTGCCTTCTTCTTTCCTTCCTTTGTCAGGGAAGATTTTCCATATTTTTCATATTCAATTAATTTCTTTTCTTTTAGTTTTTTCAGCATATCGTTGGTAGTGGCAGGTTTCACTTTAAGCTGTGCAGCCAGTTCATTTGTTCCGGCACCAAGCTTATTTCCCTTTTCCAGTGTTAACTGAAAGAGACCTTTTAAATAATTCTCTTCTGTAAATGAAAGCATATACTGTAAAGCTACAGAAAATCTAAATATTAATATAGTTAGAGTAGTCTAACAATATTAATATTATTTAACTAACTTTAATAAATGCATATTTCAGTTTATAAAACAAATTCAATGCGCTATTACCTTTTTCTCTTCTCTGTTATGCTTATGAGTACTGCATCAGCTCAGGAAATTCCCAATATACAAACTGACAGGCCTGATCAGACCGAATGCCCTTTCATTGTGCCGAAAAAATACTTTCAGGCTGAAATTGGATTTGCATATGAGAATATTAGCAGCAGTGAAAATGCTTTATTAATCCCATCTTGCCTTTTTAAGTACGGAATTTCAGACAAATTTGAGTTAAGGTTAATTACAGAAATTGAACAAGTAAAAAACACTTCAAAATCTGTTACCGGTTTAAACCCTGTCATTATCGGATTTAAAACAAATTTGTTTCAGGAAAAAGGGATCTTGCCAACCATTTCATTCATTGGCCATCTTTCGCTTCCCAATATGGCCAGCAATAGCAATAAAAGTGAATATTATTCCCCATCTTTCAGATTTACGATGCAGCATACCCTAAGTAAAAAGGTATCATTGGGATATAACCTTGGGGCTGAATGGGATGGATTTACACCTGAACCTACATTTATATATACCGTTACCAGCGGGTTTTCGCTTTCAAAAAGAATGGGGTGTTTCATCGAACTTTATGGATTTGCTCCTCAGCATTCATCTGCTGATCATCGCATTGATGGCGGCGTTACATTTTTGATCAATAAAGATATTCAATTTGATATTGCTGGTGGAACAGGACTGAGTGATTCCTTTACTTCTTATTTTATCGGGACAGGAATTTCTTTCAGGCTTAAATAATTATTTTATTACTTGTTTTTGAAATAGTTGGAAATAACTTATTTAAAATAAATCTCCGTAGCTCCATATCCATAAGAAGTATGAAACTGGTTTACAAAAGATTTTACCTCATTTTTTAAACGCAGGCGTTCATGAATTTCATCTCTCAATCTTCCTTCGCCCACTCCATGTATAATAATTAATTCAGGTTGATGGTGAGCAACAGCTAATTCAAAATACTTTTCAAAAGCACTAAGCTGCATACTCAGGATATCAGAATTGGACAGATGCGTCCATGTCTCGGTAAGTTTTTCAATATGCAGGTCAACAACAGACCTGGCTGGTGCTAAATGCTCCCTTGTCTTAGCTGCATCAAACACACGAAACCCTGCATTCCCTAATCTTCCAAGATCAACTTTTTCTTCTTCAAGCTTATCTGGATATTCGGTAAATAATTCATAAGAAAAGGAAGCTTTATTCTCCTGTTGAATTTCTTCTATCTTTTTAAATAGCTGCTTTCCCTTCAGTTTTAAAGAGGTTTCAAAATAAGGTGCTTTCTTCTTATTATCCTTAACCAGAGAAAACTCAAAATTAAATTTAGGATTATCACTAAGGTCTTCAAAATTTACATCATGTAAATAAAAATCACTGTTGCCCCGGATTGAATTTTTTAATTCAAAATGATTTTCTCCCCCAAAGAATAATTTATAATCAAACTCATATTCTTCTTCATTGTGATTCACTAAAAAGATCTTCATTTTTTCAACAATATCATCATCAAAAACATCTTTATCAAATACCGGGATAAAATTTAACCAAACCCCATCTCCGGTCTTTTGTTTTACGACCGACTTCTCTTTTTTAATATTATCTACATATATCTTTTTCTTTTCTACCGGTTTCTTTTGTGTAAACATTTTAAAGTAAGGAAAATCGATCTGGTCCATATAAGCCGGGAACTTAACGCCTTTTACTTCGATCATCACCATTTTGTCATTCAGCAGATCCACTACTGTACCTTCTTCATCAGTAAGCAATACTATGATCTTATCCCCTATTTCGTATTTCATATTAATTTAATGACCTTATGTAGTTATGGCAAGTTTACTTTTCTTATAGCCGTATAAAAAATATATGATTACTCCAAGGATCAGCCAGCCTATAAACCAAACCCAATTGCTTTTAGACATCCCTGTTAGCAGGTACATACAGGTAATAACACCCATTAAAGGTATGAGTGAATATTTTTTAAAGAATGTGAATAAAGCCAGCAATACTGCACTGATCCAGAAAATTATTAAAGAAATATTCGGTAAAGCCAAATCCATGAATGATTTTTTCCCCGAAACATAATCTTCATCAGAGCTAAAATCAAAATTCATCATGCCGGTGAAATAATTTTTTGACAGTACCCATGCCAGTAGTATTGAAGCAAATACTATAAACGGAAAAATATACTGTCCATTGATATAAGGAAGGTGAAATCTACCACTTAATTTTTCTTTTTGTGGAATCAATAAAACACCACCGCACACCAATACAAAGGCAAACAATGTTGCAATACTGGTAAAATCAAGCACAAACGTTTTATCCGTAAACAAAATTGGAACACCCACCACCAGACCTGTAACGATCGTTGCAAAAGAAGGCGTCTTGTATTTTTTGTGTATTTTTTGAAATACAGGTGGCATTAAACCATCCCTGCTCATGCTCATCCAAATACGCGGTTGACCCATTTGAAAAACCAGTAATACACTGGTCATTGCAACAACTGCAACAATGGCAACCAGTAATTGCATCCAACCCACGTTTAGATTTTGCTTTTCAAAAATAAATGCCAACGGGTCACCAACACCATCAAAATTCCTGTAATTGACTGCACCGGTTAATACCAGGGTTAAAAGAATATATATAACAGTACAAATCACTAAAGAATAGATCATTCCCCTTGGCAGATCTCTTTGCGGGTTCTTACTTTCTTCTGCCAGTACACTAACTGCATCAAAACCAATATATGCAAAGAATACACTTGCTACTGCCATCATTACACCACTAAAGCCATTTGGCATAAAAGACTTTACGCCTTCATCATTCGGGGGTGTCCAGTTTGAAATAAGACCGTTTGAAAAAACAAGATAACCGCCAACAATAATAATAAGCGCTACCACCGCAATTTTCAGCATTACCATGATATTACTGAAATTCCTGCTTTCTTTTATACCCCGATAAACCAGATAAGTTATCAGAAAATTGATAATAAGGGCGGGCAGATCCAAAATAATTCTTAATCCATTTATAACCGGGGCCGTATTCCATGCGGCCAATTCTTCTGCATTGGTACTGCCACGCTCAATGGCATGTTTTGCCTCCATATAACTGGTAGAAAGATATTCAGGTATATGCATATTCAGTTTACTCAGCAGTGAAGTAAAATAATCACTCCAGCTATATGCTACATAAATATTACCAATGGAATATTCCATGATCAATGCCCATCCGATCACCCATGCAAACAATTCGCCGAAGCTTGCATAAGCATATGTGTAAGCACTACCCGCAACCGGTATTCTGCTGGCAAATTCAGAATAACACAAAGCTGTAAAAGCACAGGCAATTCCGGTTATTATAAATAATAATATGACACCCGGACCACCATGGAAAACAGCATAGCCAAGGCTGCTAAAGCTACCCGCACCCAAAATTGCCGCAATGCCAAAAAAGGTAAGATCCTTTACAGTCAAAACCCGGTGAAGCACATGTTCACCATGAGGATCATCACCTCCTTCAGCTAAAATGCTGGAGATATTTTTTCTTCTGAATAAGGAATTACTCATATTGTCAGGGTTTAATAAAGTAAAATATGGAATTATTGGTTAGATGAGAAATTTTTATTGCCCGGGCAGTTGATCAACAGTCATCATTGTTGCATCGCCCTCTTGTGCTGTATACTACTATGCAGCTTTTTTTAATCAATATCAGCGGCCTTGTCTGATCATTTTGTAAAATCAATGCATTAGGTCAGACGAGGGCGTCAGACCTAATGCTACTTATCCCGCTGTAATAAATATTTTGCAAGTAGCTCCAGTTCTTTTTTTCTCGCCGATAAAACTGCGATCTCATCCAGGTGTTTCATAGCCTCTGCAAAATACTTTTCTTTCAATCCTTCAGCCCAGTCATCCACTTTACAGTTTTTAAAAATCTGTAAAACTGTATTTATTTTATTCGCCTTGTCAATATCTTCTTCCGTTGAACGATTCATTAACTCTACAAGTAATTTTTTTTGAGTTTCAGATGCAACATCCATTGCATGTATCATTAAAAATGTCTTCTTGTTTGCAAGAATATCACCTCCGGGTTGTTTTCCAAATTTTTCCGGGTCTCCAAAAGCATCCAGGTAATCATCCTGCAACTGGAAAGCGATCCCCAGTTTTTTGCCGAATTCATACAAATGCTGTTGATTACCTGCTCCTGCTCCTCCAAGTATAGCTCCCATCTGTAAACTGGATGCGAGTAATACTGAGGTCTTCAATGTTATCATGTGCTCATATTCTTCAAAACTAACGGTATCCTTTTTTTCAAAATCCATGTCAAGCTGTTGTCCTTCACATACTTCTTTAGCTGTCTTATTGAATAATGAAATGATACGCTGAAGGTGAACCGGTTTTATTTTATTTATATAATCATATGCCCTTACCAGCATTACATCACCTGCCAGTAAAGCAGTTGCATCACCATATTTTGTGTGAACCGTTTCCATACCACGGCGTAACGGTGCCTTGTCCATGATATCATCGTGAATCAGGCTGAAATTATGAAAAAGTTCTATGGCTGTTGCTACTTCAAATGAATCGGGGTCAATATCATCAAAAAGTTCATTTCCCATCAATACACATACCGGCCGTACACGTTTGCCGCCGATCCTTAAAATGTACTGGGAAGCATCATATAAATTCTGAGGCTCTTTTGGAAAATGTCTTTTATTGAATTGCGCTTCAAATAATTTAGACAATACTGTGAAAGATTGCATATGTTAATACAAGTTTAGAGTTTATAGTTCATAGTTGCAAAACTGCCAATAACTATGAACTATAAACTGTGAACTATTTTTTCTTAACTGCTTTTTTAATTTTTTTAGGTTGTTCCAACTCCTCCGATACCCAATGATAATCAAGTTGTCGTTTGGCAAGGTTTGCCGCAACTACTTTGATCATTATTTTATCGCCCATCCTGAATTTCCTGCCAGTACGCATCCCTATCAATGCATAATCAGTTTCATCATATTTAAAGTCATCGAATTCATACAGATCCCTGATACTGATCAACCCTTCACATTTATGCTCTACGGTCTCTACCCAAAATCCAAAAGTTGAAACACCGCTTATAATTCCTTCAAATTCTTCTCCAAGGAATTGTTGCATGTATTGAACCTGCTTGTACTTATTTCCTGCACGTTCAGATTCCATGGCAGACCTTTCCCTGTCGCTGCAATGTTTGCATTTTTCATCCATCTTCTTATCAACTTTTACATTCTTATCGAGGCAATGTTGTAAGATCCGGTGTACCAGCACATCAGGATATCTGCGGATGGGTGAAGTGAAATGACAATAATTCTCAAAACCCAAACCGTAATGGCCTACATTCTGTGAAGTATAAACTGCTTTTGCCATGGTTCTGATACCCAGTTGTTCCAAAACATGCTGCTCCGGTTTTCCCTGAACTTCTTCCAATAATTTATTGAAAGAGTTGGCAATTTCTTTTTCATTGTGAATGTCAAACTTATACCCAAATTTTTTTGCGTATGCTGCAAAGGCTTTTAATTTTTCGTCATCCGGAGTATCGTGTATGCGGTAGGGAAATGGCAATGGTTCCTGGTTGATCTTTATCTTTGAAACATATTCTGCAATGGTTCGGTTAGCCAGCAACATGAATTCTTCGATCAGCTTATGTGCGTCCTTGCTTTCTTTTATCATAACACCAATAGGTTTACCGGTGTCATCCAGTTTAAATTTTACTTCCTGGGATGAGAAATTGATCGCTCCGTTCTTAAATCGTTCTTTCCTGAATTTATGTGCCAGGTCATTTAGCAATAAGATCGGTTTATAATGTAATCCATCCTTTATTTCTATCGTTTGCTGAACTTCCTCATAGGTAAAGCGATGATTGCTGTGAATGATCGTTCTGCCGATCCATTTGTGTTTGATCTCTGCCCGGTTTGTTATCTGGAATATAACGGAGAAAGTATATTTATCCTCATTTGGCCTTAAAGAACATAATTCATTAGATATCTTTTCTGGAAGCATTGGATTAACCCTGTCGGGCAGGTACACACTGGTTGCCCTTTTGTATGCTGCTTTATCCAGGATACTGTCAGGGGTAACAAAATGACTTACATCGGCAATATGAACACCTATCTCATAATTTCCATTATCCAGGTTCCGGATGGAAATGGCATCATCAAAATCTTTCGCATCATCCGGGTCAATGGTAAAAGTCAGAAAATCACGGCAGTCTTTTCTTTTACTGATCTCTTCCCTGCTGATCTTCCCCGAAAGCTTAGCGGCTTCCTTTAAAACCTCTGGCTCAAATGTGATGGGGAAACCAGCTCCGATCAATATTTCTTTCATAGCCAGGTCTGCCTCATTTTCTGCATTTAAAAGCGTAATTACTTCTCCCTGTGGCTTTTTATCAGCTTTATCCCACTTGATCAATTTAACAACTACCCTTTCACCATCTTTTGCACCGTGAAGGTTTTCAACAGGTATGAAAAAATCCGGTATCGGCTTTTCTCCTCCTGCAACAAAAAATGCTATGTTCTTATTTACTTGTACATTCCCGATAAACTCTAGTTGTTTCCTTTCTGCCACATCAATTACTTTCCCCTCAAGCCTTTTCCCTCTGCCCGAATCATTGGAAACTTCCACCCGAACTATATCTCCATGAAATGCTTTTCCAAAATCATTTGGCTTAACCAAAATATCCTTTTCAATGCCTTCTACGATCACATAGCCCATACCGCTCCTGCTAATGTCAAGTTTTCCTTTAACGATTTTTGTTTGTGATGATTTTTTTTTGCCTTCCTTTTTTTGTGTATTCATAATATATTATCAGCTTTTCAATAAAATGACTCGCCTTTGATAATGACCTTGCGGCAGGTTATTTATATGTGCAATGTACACAATCTATTTGTTTTGATAAGTTACATAGCTCATTGATGATGAAATGTTTAAAAGTTTATGCATTTAGAAAATAAATAATCTTCAACTTTATATCAATGAAGATCATTACAAGAACAGTTTGGATACTATCCCTGGTCAGCCTTTTTACCGATATGGCCAGTGAAATGCTTTATCCTGTAATGCCTTTATTCCTGAAACAGATCGGTTATTCTGCCGTTTTTATAGGTGTTTTAGAAGGTGTTGCAGAAGCGGTGGCTGGCTTAAGCAAAAGTTATTTTGGTAAAAGAAGTGATGCGTTGGGTAAACGGTTACCTTTTGTGCAACTCGGTTACACTTTAAGTGCTGTAAGTAAACCCATGCTTGCCATTTTCATATATCCCTGGTGGATATTTTTTTCAAGAACCATCGACAGGTTAGGGAAAGGCATACGTACGGGGGCAAGGGATGCTCTGTTAAGTGATGAAAGTAGCCCTGAAACAAAAGGAGCTGTATTTGGTTTTCACCGAAGCATGGATACAATGGGTGCTGTTTTTGGTCCTGCAATAGCTCTTATCTGGTTGTACTTTAATCCTGAAAAATATCAGACTCTTTTTATCATTGCTTTTGCACCAGGCCTGATTGCAATTCTCAGTACCTTTTTCATTAAAGAGATCAAAAAACCAGTAGCTCAAAGCAAGGTTATAGTAAAAGCCAATCTCTTTGCATTTACTTCTTACTGGAAGAATAGCCCGCAAGCATATAAAAAATTAATGACCGGTTTGTTATTGTTTGCATTGTTTAACAGTTCAGATGTTTTCCTTTTATTAAAAATGAAGGAAAGCGGACTGGAAGACTCATACATAATCGGGATTTACATTTTCTACAACCTGGTTTATGCCTTACTTGCATATCCGATTGGAATTCTAGCCGATAAAATAGGATTGAAAAGGATATTTCTTACAGGACTTTTTGTATTTGTACTTACCTATATTGGGTTCGCTATAAATAACAATGGATATATTTTCATATTACTTTTTGCATTGTATGGTTTGTATGCTGCGGCAACAGAAGGCATCAGCAAAGCCTGGATCAGCAATTTGGTTCCGAAGAACGAGACTGCCACTGCCATTGGTACTTATTCCGGTTTTCAGAGTTTATGCGGACTAATGGCTAGTAGCCTTTGTGGGTTATTGTGGTTTAATTTTGGAGCTACCGTAACTTTTATTGTTACTGCCGCAGTTACGCTGTTAGCTTTGATCTACCTGGCTTCAATAAGTTTCGTAAAAAAAACCTGATAACGGATTAGCAGCAATCAAGGAAATGTTTGATTAACTTTATCTGAAATGAAAAAAATGTATTCATACGACACAATTGTTGATGCGGTCAAAGGCATGAAACAAAGAGGTTATACCATTGATTTTAACCTGGCATTTGATAAGTTGATCTGTTATGATGGAATTCATGTACTTGCTCCGGCCGATTTTGAAATAACAGAAATGTATCGTTTCGAAGGAAATTCAGATCCATCAGATGAAGATGTTTTGTATGCTGTTGAATCAAGGGATGGAAAATTAAAAGGGATCATCACCAGCGCTTTTGGAATGTATGCAGATGCAGCATCAACAGAAATGCTTTCAAAATTATCAATGCATAAATAAAATAATAAAAAAATTAAATTTCGTTTAATATGGATAGAAGGAATTTCATACAAAAATCTGCTTTGGCAGGAATGGCAGTGTCTCTTGCCAATCAAACAAAAGCTTTTTCAAAAACTCCGAAAGACAAAGTACGTATCGGTATTATCGGTGCCGGCTTTCGGTCGCATGAACACATGGGAAATTTTTTACAAAGGGAAGATGTTGAGATCATTGCCATTGCTGATCCCCAACAAAGGAGTATAAATGAAGCTTTAAATGTTTTTAAGAAATATGAAAAAACATCTCCTGCAATTTATAAGAACGGAGATTACGATTACAGGAACCTGTTACTCAGAAAAGATATTGATGCAGTCGTAATTTGTTCTCCCTGGGAATGGCATGCAATACAGGGTATTGATGCTATGAATGCGGGAAAAGCTGTGGGTATGGAAGTTTGTGGTGCCTTGAAATTGCAGGATTGCTGGGACCTGGTCAACACATCAGAAAGAACCAAGATACCTGTTATGATGATGGAAAACGTTTGTTACCGGAGAGATGTTATGGCCATATTAAATATGGTACGACAGGGAATGTTTGGAGAGTTGATTCACGGGCAAGGTGGTTACCAGCACGACCTTCGTGGAGTGTTGTTCAATGATGGGAAAACGGCTTATAACAGCGGGGTGGAATTCGGCAAAAATGCTTATAGCGAGGCACAATGGAGAACCAATCATTATGTGAATCGTAACGGTGAATTGTACCCGACACATGGCCTCGGCCCGGTGGCTGTTATGATGGATATAAACCGTGGGAACAGGATGACCAAACTATCATCTATTTCTTCAAAAGCCAGGGGTTTACATAAATATATTACAGAGCATCCGAAAGGCGGTATCAATCATCCCAATGCGAAAGTGAAATTTAAACAAGGTGATGTTGTTAATACTCAGATCCAGTGTGCCAATGGCGAAACGATCCTGCTGACGCATGATACTTCTTTACAACGGCCCTATAATCTTGGTTTCAGGATACAGGGTACTGAGGGATTGTGGCAGGACTTTGGCTGGGGAGATCCGGATCAGGGTTTTCTTTATATGGAAAATCAAATGAATAAAAATGATCGTTGGGACAATACAGAAAAATACCTGAAACTATATGATCATCCTCTTTGGAAAAAATATGGCCAGATAGCAGAAGGAACAGGGCATGGCGGTATGGATTTTTTTGTAGATAATGCTTTTATAGAATGTATCAAGCGCGATGTTGAATTTCCTTTAGATGTATATGACCTTGCAGCCTGGTATTCTATAACTCCGTTAAGTGAAAAAAGCATCCTGGAAGGTGGCCAGGTTCAGGAAATACCGGATTTTACAAGAGGAAAATACAAAACCAGGAAACCGGTATTTAGTTTAGAGGATGAATATTAAAAACATCAGAAATGCTTAACAGAAGAAAATTCATACAACTATCTGCTTTATCAGCACCGCTTTTTGCTGCTCAAAATTCTTTAGCTAACGGTATGGAAGAAACGACCAGACCTATCGTTATTTCTACCTGGGATAGTGGCATGGCAGTAAATGCTGCTGCCTGGGAGATACTCACTAAGAACGGGCGATCTTTGGATGCCGTTGAAGCAGGTGCTATGCATATTGAAAATGAGATCAATTGTTGTGTTGGTTTGGGTGGTTATCCCGACAGGGACGGCATAGTAACACTGGATAGTTGCATCATGGACGAACATGCCAATTGTGGTGCTGTAGCAGGACTGGAACGTATAAAACATCCTGTTTCTGTAGCACGTAAAGTAATGGAAAAAACGCCTCATGTTATTTTAGTCGGTGCAGGTGCACAACAATTCGCCCTTGAGAATGGATTTACATTGGAATCCGGTGAATTATCCGGAGAATCAAAAAAGGTTTATGATAATTGGCTTAAGAAAAGTGAATATAAACCGGTGATCAATATTGAGAACCAGCCTGCAGGGAGACAGGATAAAAAATCGAATGGCCCTTTTGCGCCTAATTTTTTTGAAGATGGATCTGCCAATCATGATACCATGGGGTTGGTCGCAATGGATGCATCCGGAAATATGTCTGGCGCTGTAACAACCAGCGGCATGGCTTTTAAAGTGCACGGCCGTGTGGGCGACTCTCCTATCATTGGCGCCGGTTTATTTGTTGACAATGAAATTGGAGCCGCAACCAGCAGTGGCGTTGGCGAAGAAGTGATCCGTATTTGCGGAACACATTTGGTGGTGGAATTCATGCGACAAGGTTATTCACCAGAAGCTGCCTGTAAAAAAGCGGTAGAAAGAATTGTGCATCGGGATAAAGAAAAAGCTAAAACATTACAGGTAGGATTTTTGGCTATGAATAAAAAAGGCCAATACGGAGCCTATGCAATACAAAAAGGGTTTGTATTTTCTGTGAAGAGCAATAATGAGAATCAAATTCATCCGTCGAAGTTTTTGATATAATATTGATCATAGAACAATTACCATGAATTTCAAGTTAGAAGTCATTGGCTTTAATATAGAAAGCTGCATCAAAGCACAATCCGCAGGTGCCCACAGAATTGAACTGTGTGATAACCCCGGAGATGGCGGCACCACGCCTTCTTACGGTTTTATTAAAACAGCCAGGAACATACTGCATATTGAGTTATACCCTATTATCCGCCCACGTGGCGGAGATTTTTTATATAGTGATGAGGAATTTGAAATCATGAAAAGGGATATTAAGGTCTGCAAAGAATCGGGATGTGATGGTGTTGTTATTGGCATATTAAATGCAGATGGTACCGTTGATAAAAAACGATGTTCATTGTTGGTTCAACAAGCTTATCCGATGGGTGTGACTTTTCACCGGGCATTTGACAGAACACCCGATGCATATAAGGCATTGGATGATATTATTGACATCGGTTGTGAAAGGATACTTACTTCCGGGCAAATGCCTAATGCATTAGACGGATCTGAGCTGATATCAAAATTAATTGAACGGTCAGATGAGCGGATCATTATCATGCCGGGAAGTGGTATTCGTTCTGATAATATTATAGAAATTGCAAAAAGAACAAAGGCTGTTGAATTTCATACTTCTGCCAGGATTTCGGTAGAAAGTAAAATGAAATATAGTAATGAAAATATGAATGAAAAGCTAAGATCAGTTACTGTTGATGAAGAAGAAATAATGAAAATAATAAATCTATCTCAATCCTATTTCGAAAATTTACAATAAATCGCTTAAGCTGGATTTGTCACGCTGAGGAACGAAGCATCTCATCCTGTTAAATAAATAGGACAAAGTATTTAAACCGTACGACATGAGAATAACCGAGAAATTATATTATGTCTACATTTTAACAAACAAAATCAAATCTGTTTTATATACCGGTATGACCAATAATTTAGAACAAAGAATTAACGAACATTACATAGACAGAATAGACAAAAAGCACTTTACCGGAAAATACAATTGTCATTTTTTGATATTTTATGAATCGTATAAATATGTGAATGATGCAATTGCAAGAGAGAAGGAAATAAAGGGTTGGTTAAGAATAAAAAAGATAACCTGATCACAAATTTTAATCCCGGATGGAAATTTCTGAATGAGGAATTATTGGGAGAATGGCCACCGAAGGGTATTTATCACAGAAAAAATATTTAGAGGAGATGCTTTCCCGAAATGTCGGGACTGGCTGTTCCTCAGAATGACAGGTTTTATATTTAACAATAAGTGTTTCCTGATGAAAAAGAATTATAAATTATTACTAATTTTATTTGTTTCACTTGCTGCTCAAGGCCAGCCTCTTACAATTGAACTAGACCATAACTGGCAATTCAAAAAATCAAACGAAACCAAATGGTATAAAGCATCGGTGCCCGGCACGGTGCATACAGATCTGTTTGCCAACAAACTCATTCCTGATCCGTATTTTGGCATCAATGAAAGTAAATTACAATGGATCGGTACAAGTGATTGGGAATACAGATCACTTTTTCAAGTTGATGAGCAATTGTTTAAAAAACAACAGATCGAAATGGTCTTTGATGGTTTAGATACTTACGCAAATGTTTACCTAAATGATAAACTGATCTTACAGGCCGATAATATGTTCAGGGGCTGGAAAGTTCCGGTAAAATCTCTTCTTAAAAAAACAGGCAATGAATTAAGGATCGTTTTCTTTTCTGCAAAGAACAAAACAGATTCAATAGCCAAGTCAATTCTTCCATTCATTTTACCTGACAATGCACGGGTATACACCAGAAAAGCTCAATATCATTTTGGCTGGGATTGGGGCCCAACATTTATTACCTGTGGGATCTGGAAAAAAATAAAACTCGAAGGATGGAATGGAGTTAAGATAAAACCTTCAATACAAATCACGGATAATAATATAAAACTCATTCAAAAAGCAGATTCTACAGGTACTACCTTTTATTTTGAAAAAGAAGGTAAACCTATCTATGCCAAAGGGGCTAACTGGATACCTGCTGATGTTTTTTTACCCAGGTTAAAAAAAGAGGATTACCGGAAGATTTTGCAAAGCGTCAAAGATGCTAATATGAATATGCTTCGTGTCTGGGGTGGCGGTATTTACGAAGCAGATGAATTTTATGACCTCTGTGATTCTCTGGAAATAATGGTTTGGCAGGATTTTATGTTTGCCGGAGGCATGATACCTGGTGATGAATATTTTTTTAATAATGTAAAAGAAGAAGTGAAATACCAGGTAGAACGTTTACGAAAGCATCCTTGTATTGTTGTCTGGTGTGGCAACAATGAAATAGATGAAGCCTGGCATAACTGGGGATGGCAGGGCCAATTTAATTTGCATGGAACTGATTCTGCCAGGGTTTGGAATAATTATAAAAGAATGTTCATTGACAGTTTGCCAAAGTGGGTCAATGAATTCGATGGTAAAAGACCTTATATCTCATCTTCACCTTTACATGGATGGGGGCGGAAGGAATGTTTAACGGAAGCCGACAGTCATTACTGGGGTTTGTGGTGGGGATTGGAAGATTGGGAGATATTTAAAACCAAAACTGGGAGATTCGTCAGTGAATACGGCATGCAGGCAATGCCGAATATGAATACGGTAAAATATTTTACCAATCCGACAGACAGGTATTTATATTCACCTGTCATAAAAGCCCATCAGAAAGCAAGCGATGGTTTTAAAAAAATAAACCATTACCTGGTAAGGTATTTTATTGATTCATTCCATTTAAAGAATCTTTCATTGGAAAAATATACTTACCTGACTCAATGTATGCAGTATTATATTTTAAAGAACACAATTGTAGTTCATCGCAGTAAGTACCCGGTAAATATGGGTACTTTGTTGTGGCAATATGATGATTGCTGGCCGGTAGCCAGTTGGAGTATCACTGATTACAGCAGGCAGCCCAAAGCAGCCTGGTATGCTGTTAAAGAGGCTTACAGGGATGATGTGATACCGACAAATGATTCGATTTATCCAAAATATCTGAAATTACTGAAACCTGTGTTCAATGTGACTAATGTAGAAAATACCCTTACAATATCATCTGCCACAGATGCAAAATATGTTTATCTTAATTATGCGGGAAATGAACTATTTCCATCTGATAATTATTTTGACCTGAAAGCAGGTGTAAGTAAAATAATTACTTTCAAAAATATCCATTCAGCTAAAATAATTTTATCTAAATTGAAGATCATTTCCTTGTATGATATTCTTTCATGGCAATAAATTATACATTTTATGAAATTTATTTTTACAATAATCCTGTCGGCACTTTTACAGCCTGTTTTCTCTCAAACAGCAGAGAACATCATTATCATTACAACGGATGGCTTGCGCTGGCAGGAAGTTTTCAAAGGCATGGACAGCGCTATTGCCAATAATAAAAAATTCAACCAGGATGACAGCGCTTACATCTATAAAAAATACTGGGGAAATAACTATGATGAACGGCGAAAAAAATTAATGCCATTCTTATGGAGTACCATTGAACGAAACGGCCAGATCTATGGCAACCGCGATTTTAATAATAATGTGGATAATGCTAACCCATATTGGTTCTCCTACCCCGGTTACAACGAGATCTTTACTGGTTATCCGGACACTGCAATTAACAGTAATGCTTATCCGCCAAATCCAAACACAAATCTGCTTGAGTATTTAAATACTTTACCGAAGTTTAAAAATAAGATCGCTGTTTTTGGCGCATGGAATGCATTTGACCGGATATTAAATGAACAAAGGAGCAATATCCCGGTTTACTCCGCTTTTGATCTTTTTGGTGGAGCAACTCCAACAGTCAATGAAAGAATGATCAATACCTTATCAAAAGATTCTTACAAACCATTTGGAGAAGAAGAATGTCTGGATGTTTTTACACATTATGCAGCATTTGAATACCTGCAGGTAAACAAACCGAAGGTCTTCTATATCTCTTATGGAGAGACAGACGAATGGGCACACAGCGGGCATTACAAGGATTACCTGAATGCTGCATCTCAGGTTGACCAATGGATACATGATCTATGGAATTATATACAATCAAATAAGTATTATCAAAACAGAACAGCTATTTTTATTACAACAGATCATGGAAGGGGAAATACAGTAAAAGAAGAGTGGACCAGCCATAATAACAAGATCAAAGACTCACACCAGATATGGTTTGCTTTACTTGGGCCCGGAATTAATGCAAGAGGAGAAGTAAAAACCACCCAGCAATTATTTCAAAAACAATTTGCGCAAACAATTGCAAATATACTTGGACAAAAATTTACTTGCGAACATCCTGTTGGAGAAAAGATTGAGATCAACCGAAATTAAATTCCTGTAATCTTTTCAATAGTGTAATTTGATTACCGGCGCGGATAAAATTATGGCCCTCATATTTTGCACCATAATAAACGTCATTATTCAGATGATCTGTCAAAAAACGAATGGCCTGCATATAGGTCATCATCTTTGCTGCAAAGCTGAAATATTTTTTTTCAAGATCAGTTAGCTCCTCTCCCATTTCATCCATATATCCTTGAACAATGGCTTCATAGATTTCTTTTCTCATTTTAATTTTTGAAAAATCCTTTTCTTCCTCACTTACCGGGCTTACATAAGTACGCATCATATCACCCACATCACTGACAAAATATCCCGGCATCACTGTATCCAGGTCTATAACACAAATCCCATTATCATCATCATCCAGTAAAATATTACTGATCTTGGTATCATGATGTGTGCACCTGATCTTAAAATGTAATTTGCAATATTCGTATTCAGCAACAAGATGTTTTTGTTGTTTGATAAATGTGATCAGTTCTTTCGATTGCTTTAACCTTTCCTTATTGCCATTTTGCAGAGCAATTTCAAATTGACGGTAACGCAGGGACAGATCATGAAAGTCGGGTAAGGTAATTTTTAACATTGAAGCATCGAAACCTGACAATATTTTGGTGAACCGGCCAAATTGCTTAGCTGCTTCAAAAGCCTGTAGCGGTTTTTCAACTACATCGATCGTATGAGAACCTTCTAAGAAAGGGAACAGGCGAAAATACCCTTCCCAAACTTTTATAAGAAAACTTCCATCGGAGGCAGCTACAGGATCTATAAATAAGTATCCGGGAAAATGAGCTTTTAAGTATTTATTGATCTGTTGAATATTAAATGAAATGTCTTCCGGATGCATAAAAATCCGGTTATTGATCCGTTGAAGAATATATTTTTTATTTTTACTTTCAACAAGCCAGGTTGAATGGATCAGCCCATTGCCAAATAATTCTGTTTTACAGTCATCACCGTCAATTCCGAATTGCTTTAATACTGTTTGTAACATATACCCGGTTATTTGTTTATATTATTTCAGTGCATACATTTGAAACATGAATGTAAGGCAAGAAATTCTAAAAGAACATTCTAAAGCACAATGCAATAAAATTGTTCATTGGGTTGGAGCAAATCAAGAACGGTTTAATGATTTGTTTCACCTGTTCCTGCATGATGAATACCGGGTTGTTCAAAGGGCTGCATGGCCGGTAAGTAATTGTGTTATGCAATATCCTGCATTGATCAATTCACATTGGAAAAGTCTGATCAAACATTTAAAAAAAGAAAACCTGCATGACGCAGTCAAAAGAAATGGTTTAAGGTTAATGCAGGATATAAAAATTCCGGTGAAATATCATGGTGAAATAATGAATTTGTGTTTTACATCTCTGGAATCTCCTAAAGAAGCACTTGCAATCAAAGTCTTTTCTATGACCGTATTGGGAAATCTTGCCGGGATCTATCCGGATATCATACCAGAATTAACTTTTATGATTAAAGAGCAATTTCCGCACCAGTCGGCAGGTTTTAAAAGCAGGGCAATGAAAGTATTAAAAATTCTGAAGGCAGATAAAAACTGATTTATGTAATATTGGCTGATCAATTATCATATTATTTGTTTTTTGATTCCCGGTAAAATTCTTTGAAAATCAGGCGAAGGTTTTGATCTCTTGTAAAATAATTGTAGACCCAGTTAATAAAAACAAAGAACCTGTTTTTTACACCCAGTATCAGCATCAGGTGAAGCGACATCCATATCAGCCATGCAATAAAACCTTTAAAATGTAAAGCCGGTTTTGGTACATCAACAACTGCAAGGTTTCTTCCAACAGTAGCCATGGAACCTTTATCATGATATGCAAATTCTTTTACCTGGTAATTTTCATTATTCTTTATTGTGTTTTTAAGATTGAGTGCAAGCATATCTGCTTGTTGTGTTGCAACAGGTGCAACCTGCGGGTGCCCGTTTGGCCAGGCAGGTTCTTCCATATAAGCCACATCACCGATGGCATACACTTGATCAAAACCAAATACCCTGCAATGCCTGTCAACTTTTATCCTGTTTCCTCTGGCGATCAGTTCTTTGCTGATTCCCGGAGGCACATTTCCTTTGATCCCTGCTGCCCAGATGACCAAAGAGGTATTAATGGTTTTACCATCTTGTAAAGTAGCCATCTGACCATCATATTCTTTCAGTAAGGTATTGGTTAATACGGTTACGCCAAGCCGCTCTAAATATTGCTGAGATTGTTCACTGCTTTTTGTACTCATTGCTGCCAGCGTTTTTCCAGTTCCTTCCAGCAGGTAGATATTCATTTTGCTAAAATCAAGTTCAGGATAATCTTTCGGCAATACGGTTCGTTTCATGTCTGCAATAGCACCACTGAGTTCAACACCTGTTGGACCGCCCCCAACAATTACGATATTCATCAATTGTTGCAACTTTTTTTCATCTTTTATATTCACTGCATCTTCAAAATTGTGAAGTAACCTGTGTCGTAATTGAAGTGCTTCAACCGTACTCTTCATTGGGAAAGCATTAGCTTCCATCAATGCATTACCAAAAAAATTGGTATCTGCGCCCGTTGCAATTACAAGCACATCGAAGCTGAAGTCTCCGATATCCGTTTTTACAACATGCTTATCCGTGAGGATCTCCTTTACTTCCGCCATGCGGAAATGTATATTTTTACTTGAATGAAAAACTTTACGCAACGGAAATGAGATGTTGCTTGCATCCAGTCCGGCTGTAGCCACCTGGTAAAATAAGGGTTGAAATTGGTGGTAATTGAAACGGTCGATCATGATTATGTCAAAACCCGGAACATTACTTAGTTTCCGTGCTAATCTTAAACCTCCGAAGCCGCCACCAATGATGATCAGTTTCATATTTTGTAACTTTAAGGCATTATGCCGGATCAATAGTAATGATAAAACATTGTGAAGTAACATAAAAGCATTGTAACAAATCCCCTGTAGCAGAATAAAATATCATTAATAGAGCATGCGTACTTTAATGGTCTCCCCAACTTTCCTTAATAATTCCAATGCATTTTTGCTCAGGTTCTTATCAACATCCAATACAACATAACCGATCGTATCATTGGTTTTAAGGTATTGAGCAAGGATGTTGATTTTATTTTTACTTAATGTTGTATTGATCTGGCTGAGAACGCCGGGTACATTATTATGTATATGTAAAATCCGATGAGCTCCTTCCTGTGCCGGTAATGCAAGCGACGGAATTGAGTGCGAACCGGTACTGATACCTTTCTCCAGATAATTGAAAAGTTTGGCGCTTACATCCAGACCAATATTGCTTTGAGCTTCCTGTGTACTTCCTCCAATATGTGGTGTAAGTAAAACATTCGGTAAACCTTGTAATACTGTTGAAAAAATATCGCCGTTCTTTTCTGGTTCATGCGGAAAAACATCAATGGCAGCTCCTCCAATTTCGCCTGACAGTATTGCATTGCGTAATGCAGTAAGATCAACAACTTCTCCCCTTGCATAATTTATCAAAACGGCACCCTTCTTAAAATATTTAATATTGTTTTTATTGATCAGGTTCTTCGTACTTTTCAATTCCGGTACATGCAATGTAACTACATCGCTTAGTTGCAAAAGTTCTTTCAGGTTTCTGCTATCGGTAGCATTACCCAATGGCAATTTGGTTTCGGTGTCATAGAATATTACTTTCATTCCCAGCGACTCTGCCAGCACACTTACCTGGCTGCCGATATTGCCATAGCCAATGATCCCCATGGTCTTTCCGCGAAGTTCATGGCTGCCACTGGCATCTTTCATCCAGATTCCATCGTGTGCAGCTTTATTCTTGTCAATGATCTTTCTTACCAGTAAAATGGATGCACCGATCACTAATTCAGCAACACTTCTCGTATTACTGTAAGGTGCATTAAAAACGGCAACTCCGTTCTTCGTTGCTTCCGAAAGGTTGACCTGGTTTACGCCTATACAAAAGCAACCGATGGCCTGTAACTTCCCCGCTGCCTGAAGTACATTTGTTGTTATCTGTGTTTTGCTTCGGATACCCAGCAGGTGAACATTCTTTATTTCTTTAATTAATTCAGTTTCATTAATGGCAGCATTTATTTTTTTGATATTGGTATATCCGGCTTTAGAAAATTGCTGAACAGCCACTTCACTAATATTCTCTAAAAAAAGAATGTTTATCTTCTCTTTCGGATAACTGGTATTTTTTTTCTCTGGCATAGTAAATAGCACTTATTTTGTACAAATATATTCTATCAAAGCCTAATATTTTATGATACAACCGCAGATTGGAAAATATCACTCGTCTCAGGTAATTCCCAAATTAAATCTGAGGATCATTAAACCGGCTGTTTATTTTGTCATTTTACTGATAGCCGGCTCCTGTAAAAACGGATCGTCTAAAAGAAATACTTTTAATTCAAAAGACAGTATTGCCTATATAAGTTTGCCGGTGCCCAACCCAATTGGCAATAACGAATTGAACAGGATAAATGCAGCCTGCGAGTTATGGTATGATTCAATGCTGAAACCGGTTAATTTCAATGGAGGGATTCTTGTAGCAAAAAACGGGAATATTATTTTTGAAAGATACAACGGTACCGGACATCTTGGTCAAACAGATACCATTACATCAAACACACCTACACATATTGCCTCTGTATCTAAAACCTTTACAGCCATGGCTGTGTTGAAACTCGTGCAGGATGGTAAAGTTCAACTGGATGATCTTTTCAGTAAATACTTCCCCACTTTCAATTATCCTGATGTTACCATACGTAACCTGTTAAGTCATCGGAGTGGCCTGCCTAATTATCTTTATTTTATGGATGAATTGGGTTGGAATAAAAACGTATATATCAAGAATCAGGATGTTTTTGATTATTTGGTTAACCGAAAAAACGAAATAAA
The DNA here is from genome assembly GCA_031373525.1 of Ferruginibacter sp. Classification (GTDB taxonomy): domain Bacteria; phylum Bacteroidota; class Bacteroidia; order Chitinophagales; family Chitinophagaceae; genus Ferruginibacter. The sequence continues at coordinate 2,752 of JANMMS010000005.1, read as the reverse complement.
GGATATATCATCACCCGGAACTCATTTCACTTATTGTAATACAAACTATGCCCTGCTTGCACTACTGATAGAAAAGATCTCTGCTGTTTCTTACCCACAGTTTATTAAACAAACTTTCTTTATTCCCCTGCACATGACGAATAGTTTTGTATATACTGGTGCTGATTCTGCCAGGGTGAATCCCAGTTATGACTGGAGAGGAACACCCATACCGATGAATGCCTTAGACCAGGTTTATGGTGATAAAAATATTTATTCAACACCCCGTGATCTGTTAAAATGGGACCGGTTATTGGCAAGTAACCTGCTTTTTAAATCTGAAATATTACAACAGGCTTATGCACCTTACAGCAATGAAAAGCCCGGTATAAGAAATTACGGATTGGGGTGGCGCATGAATATTTACCCTGATGGCAAGAAACTGATCTACCACAATGGATGGTGGCATGGTAATAATGCTTCGTTTATACGTATCATTGATGAAGATGCTACCATTATTGTGATGAGTAATCGGTTCTCCAGAGGGGTTTATAAAGCAAAGAACCTGGCAACGATCTTTTACGGGGATTTATTAAATGTAACGGAAGAAGATAATATCAATATGCCGGATAGCAATATCAAAAAATAATTTAGCAAAATAGACCACATGATATACATAACTAATTCATTTCCAGGTAAAACAAATAGTCACATAATTATGTTTAAACAGTGATTTCTGAACTATCTTTAATGCTCTAAAAAAACCATATAAAATGAAACATTTTTTTACACATTGTATTTCGATCTTAATAATAGTATTTTCTCCGGCATTATTGATAGCGCAAAATACCGGTAGGTATAACATTCGTTTGAATTCAGGCGATTTTATTCCAACACAAAATATTCAGGGTCTTAATAAAACAAACAATGTTTTTAGTAACAGCAGGTTTGGCGATAATTACTATGTAGTGTTGCAGTTTTCAACTTTGCCAACTAATACCGAAAAAGAACAATTAAAGAATGCCGGTATCAAATTAATGGATTTTATACCTAACAATGCTTTTACGGCAGTTATTTCAAATGATTTTGATATCAGGGTTTTAAACACTTATGGCGTAAGAAGTATTTTTCAGTTCGATCTGAATCAAAAAACGGTTCCATTGATGGTCAAAGGCAGTTTTCCTTTACATGCAGTGAAATCTGCCGGAACCATAGATCTTACGATCACCACTTATGAAAAACTAAACCTGGATCAGGTATTAGCTGCTTTTGAACAATTAAATGTTACTGTGTTGGAAGACAATCCTGTATTCAGGAATTTTGTCATCCGATTACCTCAACAAAATTTCAAATCACTTGTCAGCCTTGCTTTTGTTCAATGGGCAGAAGCAATAGATCCGCCAAACGTTTCAGAAGATTTACAAGGCAGAACCCTGCATCGTGTTAATGTTTTGAATGACGGTGTAAGAAATTTAAAAGGCGAAGGTGTGAATATTGGCATCTGGGATGCGGATGAAGTTTTTAAACATATTGATTTTGCACCTGCTGCAACAAGAGTTACAATAATGGAACCAGGAGCTCCTGCAAGTCATTCTACCCATTGTGCAGGTATTTTCGGTGGTGGAGGTGTCATCAATCCAAAGGCGAAAGGAATGACTTCTAAGTCGAAGATCTATTCCTGGAACTTTAATGGTAATGTTGCCACTGAGCAGGCAACTGCAATTGCAGCACAGAGCCTGTCGGTCAGCAGCCATTCTTATGGCGGCTCAGCTACCTGTGGACTTACCGGTGCTTCTGTAGCTTATTCAACCACCAGCCGCAATACTGATCTGAATCTAAATAATTTTCCTAACCACATACATTGTCATTCTTCAGGTAATTCACAGACTTCCTGTACAGGTGGTTGGGGAACCATAACAGGAAGTGGTAAATCAGCAAAGAATAATATCCTTGTTGGTAACATTACAACGACAGAAACACTTTCGGGAAGCAGTAGCTGCGGTCCGGTTGCAGATGGAAGGGTTAAACCTGAGATCACTTCCTTAGGTACAAATGTTTTATCTACCTATCCAAACAATGCTTATGGTACTATTTCTGGAACATCTATGGCAGCTCCGGGTGTAGCAGGAACAGTTGCATTATTGGTACAAAGGTATCGCCAGTTAAATGCAAATGCTGACCCTATTTCTTCATTAATAAAAAATACAGTTTTAAATGCAGCGCAGGATCTTGGAAATGTTGGCCCCGATTACCGTTTCGGATATGGCAGGCTGAATGCTCTCGCTGCTGTTAAAATACTTGAACAAAACAGATATGCTGTTACTTCGATCTCTACCGGTGTAAGCAATGATATTAATATCAATGTTCCTGCCGGAGCTTCAAAACTAAGGGTTATGATAACCTGGAATGATCCTGCAGGTACCGCAAATGCTAACCCGGCATTGGTAAATGACCTTAATCTTTCTGTGATCAATGGAGCTAACACTACCCTGCCTTGGATATTGGATCCGAATAATCCTGCAAATCCTGCAACCAAAGGAGTAGATGTCGTAAGTAATATTGAACAGGTAACTATTGATAATCCAACTGCAGGTGCATATACTTTAAAAGTTGATGGTTTTTCTATTCCTGTTGGCCCACAGCAATATTCAATCACATGGAATATTGATATGCCCTTTATAGAGGTTATTTTCCCCAATGGAGGAGAGTCTTTTAATCCCGGAACTGCTGAAACCATTACTTGGGATAATTCAGGTGTAACCGGAAACCAGAC
>JANMMS010000062.1:0-21628 GCA_031373525.1 Ferruginibacter sp. | reverse complement strand
AAATGCACCCGCTGCACCCAAACAACAAACCGTTGATGAACTAATAGCGCATACATCAAATGTATCTCGTAAAGAATATATTATCCCCAAAGTAAAAATGGTTCGACTTGCACAGTGGACAAGGAAACGTCCTTATTAACCCAAAGACAAAACTACCTCATCTAATCCTTCCATTATTTCTTCATAATTTCCACTAAAATCAATTACCAAAGGATTTAAGGTATCAGAAAACAATGTTTTTGCAATTTCTTGCATCTTCTCTCTTACTGACATAACGCATAAATACAAATCGTCTTTATCAATACTCTTAACTGACAATAATTTAAACATCATAGATACTTGTATTTGAAGACTATTTTTATCAGTTTGAGATAATAACTTATAGCCGCCTGTAACTATAAAAATTAATCCATCCTCATTTAAACTCTTCCCGTAATCTATATAGTACTTCTCTATTCCACCCGAAAAATTAAAATGACCTGTAAGGTCAATCTTAATGTCCGTAACATATATAGTTTCTATTGATACATTCATATCTCAATATAGAGTATTACGAGGATTTTTGCAAAATCCCGCTCCGCAGCTTCGCATTTTCAAATTAAATTTTTGCTACCCCACACTAAAAACAGCTAACCTACTGTTACATAACGCTATTCATTATAAGTAAATAATATACAAATAACAGCTAGTTAAATAAGCTGCAACTTATAGTGGTACATTTGCCGCATGATAATACAGGCGGAATCTATAATTGAGAACATACAAGAGAAACTGAATATCAAATCATTGAATCCAATGCAGGAGGCTGCGATAAAAGCTGCAAATGAAAATGATGAGATCATTTTATTATCTGCCACAGGTTCAGGCAAAACACTGGCTTTTTTGATCCCGGTTCTGCAATCCCTGGATCCGGCCGTAAAAAAGATCCAGGCATTGATACTTGTTCCATCACGTGAACTGGCGTTACAGATCGAAGACGTTTTGAAAAAGATCCAGACAGGTTATAAGATCAGCAGCTGCTACGGAGGCCATAAAAGGGAAATTGAGGAAAATAATCTGGTACAGCCACCTGCCATCATCATTGCAACCCCCGGGCGGATGGCCGACCATATTCGACGTAAAAATGTTGATCTATCGGTAACAGGTTTCCTCGTATTGGATGAATTTGATAAAAGCCTCGAACTTGGTTTTCTTGAAGAAATGCAATTCATTATTCAATCGATCCCGGATACAAAAAAGCGAATGCTGACTTCTGCAACATTTGCAGTAGAAATTCCTTCTTTTGTGAAAATGAACAACGCTGTAACACTTAATTTCTTTGGTTCAGAAAGCAATAAACCTGAAGCGCTTACTATCAAAACGATCCATTCGCCTGACAATGATAAATTAGAAACACTCTTCAGGCTTATATGTTATCTTAAAAACACTTCTACCATCATATTCTGCAACCACCGGGAATCTGTTGAACGAACCAGCCATTTTTTATCAGACAAAGGCATTGTAAATGTTTTTTATCATGGAGGCATGGAACAACATGACCGGGAAGTTGCACTCGTGAAATTTAAAAACACCAGTTCGGATATACTGGTTACTACGGATCTTGCCAGCCGTGGTTTGGATATTGCCAATATCAGAAGTATCATTCATTATCATCTGCCTGCAAATGAAGATGCATTTATTCACCGCAATGGCCGTACTGCCAGGATGGATGCTACCGGAAACGTATACCTTATTATTAATCCCGAAGAGAAAACACCAGATTATGTTGTAGATTCTGCAAAGGAATTAATAATATCAGGTGATCTGTCATTACCTGAAAAACCAAAATGGAGCACGCTTTTTATTGCAGCCGGGAAAAAAGATAAGATAAATAAAATAGATATTGTTGGATTTTTATCCAATAAGGGGAATCTAAAAAAAGATGAGATCGGGCTGATCGATGTAAAAGATTTTGCTGCTTTTGCTGCAGTCAGAAAATCCAAGATCGGAAATGTGATCGAGTTGGTAAAAAATGAAAAGATAAAAAACAAGAAAGTAAAGATCGCTGTTGCAAAATGATTCGTCATTGCGAGGCACGAAGCAATCTAACTAATTATATATCAATAATAAATAACGATTGCTTCGTGCCTCGCAATGACGAAAATACATGCCTCGCAATGACGAAAATACGTTCCTCGTAATGACGACAATACGTGGCTCGCAATGACAACACTTATTCTTCTTTTTTCAATGCTCCGATATCTTCTATTAACCTTTCCATTTCCAATGGTAATGTGCCATTATAAACTCCCCGGATCCTCCGGTGCTGATCAACCAGTATAAAATTTTCGGTATGCAAAAATTCATTCCCTGTCTGGTAATAGCCAATCGTATCCCCGGCAAAATATTCTTTCTTAGCAAGGCGATAAATATCATCTTTATTACCAGTGAGTAAGTGCCATTTGCCACTGACCACTCCCCTTTCAATGGCATATTTTTTTAATACCGATACACTATCCATTTCCGGTGTTACTGAATGAGAAAGTAACAAAACCCCAGCATCATTTTTAAACTTATCCTGTAATACTCCCATATTAGCTGTCATCTTCGGACAAATACTGGCACATCTTGTAAAAATGAAATCAGCCACATAAATTTTCCCTTCAACTGTTTTTTCAGTTATTGCTTCCCCATCCTGGTTAATGAATGAAAATGAAGGTATCTGATGAATGGATGTATAAGACGCTTCGCTTTTCCCGATCCATTCTGGTGTAAAATCTGGTTTATTAATAAACGGCAAAGGCAATGTGGCAGGCTTGTTTTTACAGCCCGCCAGTGTGATCAGAAAGATCAATACATTATTTCTTAACAATCGAATCATAAGGATTTATACATGTTTTCAAACCGAGCAACCCGTATTTTTTTCCATTTCTTATTACATAATTTGCTCTAACCGTACCATTATCCCACCAAAGCCTTTCACTTCCTTGTTCCTGCCCTTTAATATAATGAAATTCCTTGCTTAAGATGCCTGAAGGATACCATTCTTTAAAAACCCCATTGTAATCATCATCATACACTTCAAAATAAAATTTTTGCTTTCCATCGGGCCACCATCCCTTGTGAATGCCTTGCTTTTGGCCATTGATATAAAACCTATCTTCTGCCAGTTGTTTATTCGGATACCATTTTTTTTGTATCCCTTCTTCTACGCCGTTAAAATAAGATTGCAACAAGGCTGTATCTCCATTTGGGTATAAAGTAAAACGGTAGCCAGTGAAATAAATTTGATCAAAGTAAATTGTATCCTGTTGATTGCTGAAACGATTATCAGAAGAATTAATAAATTTCAAAGGAACCGTTTTGGAAATCCTGGGCTCTGCAACAAAAACTTTCTTTTTAATATCGCATGATACAATACTAAAAAGAAAGCCAAGAAAAATTAAACCTTTCCTCATGATGCTAACTATACGGGGTTAACTATACCGGTAACCCCGTATAGTTGGTGATCATTATTGTGTAACTGTACCGGCTGTTCCATAAAAGCCATTCCCGTTAAGATATGGTGCGGCTGTGGTAAAGTGATAATGATAAATTCCGCCCGGGTAATCAGTTGTTGCATGTGTATGACCATGATATACATCCAATCCTGTTGCTGCAGACCCGCCTGTTTCTTCAGGACCGTACACCGGAAACCCATCCAATAAAAATCCCATTAAGGAAGATTTGGTCGCACGAACAGTAGTTAAAAAAAGCGGCTCTACGTGATAGTGATACATCCCTGACATTTGCGGATGTCCCCACCACTGATCAAATCCATTTATTTCATTTGTTAAAGGTGATCCACCAGCTGCATATTGATTAAATAATGGCACACCATCCAAAGCAACACCTATGACCCCACCCGGAGTATTTGCGTGTGTTGCAGCCATTGCAGGATTTGCAGGTATTTTTAGCGTAATATTTTGAGCTATTATTGAATTGGGATTTCTAACAAAATTCCCCCCTCCAAACGTGGTACCGGTATAGTTTTCATATAACGAATTAGTTGTTGGGTAATATGCACTTTTATGATCCGGTAAAGACTGGCATTTGATCGTTACAATTGTACCGTCAAAAGTTATACTGGTTGCACCATAAATCTTATTGTACACAGCAGGTAGCACCGGTGCTGTACTATTGACTGTTAAAGATAAACTACAGGATTTTCCTGCAAAACTGATATTAAATATTGCTGTACCAGTTGCAGTTGGCGTACCTGTTACTGTATAAGATAAATTTCCATTTCCTATGGCTAAAACACCTGACTGTAAAGTTGCATTCAAACCGGTAACACCAGTTGAAGCTATTGTTGAACCGGCTGCATACACAACACCGTTACCTCCGCTATAGGGTACAGTAGCTGTGGCAGAATAAGCCACATTAACAATTGCAGAAGCAGAGAAAGAAGCACTTCCACAAGCTAATGCAGAAATACCGGCAGTTGTATTAACCGGCGGGTCGTTTTTTGAACAAGATGTTACTGCAACAAGCATAATAACTATTGCGGTAAATGATCTCAGATTTTTAGTGTACATGTTTTATGTTTTTTAATTTAGACGATAAAATATTGATTTTCCTTTGCTGAATAAAATCTATTCCTGTGGTGGAGGTGGTTCATGATCATTTCCGTGTGTTGGTGGATGATTTCCCGGGCCAGGTGGACGCCCCCCCGGTCCTCCCATCCTGCTCATGGCATCCTTTATGATCTCATCAAACTTCTCTTGTTGTGTTGGGGAACACAAAGCTCTTACCTGTTGAAAATGTCTGAAAGTTAATATATCTAATTGTTGATCAAAGGCAGTTGCCCTTTTGCTATATTCCTGTAAAAGGGAATCAGGAACATTCGTTTGTTTCAGCAATGAGAATAATGCATCTTTTGCTTTGCGTATAGAATCCCTATATTGACGTTGGCCTGATTGATGTTTTTCACGTAATTGCCTGTATTCCAATTGCTGTTGCTTAGTTAATTGTAATTCTTTTGTAAGAAATTCAAAAACAGCTCCCTGAGAAGGAAGCACGGGCTTTTCAAAACCCTGCTTTTTATTTTGTGTCCATAAAACTGTTAAAGTGGCAATATTTGCAATTAATAGAATTAAAGTTGCAATGGAAAGCCAACGGTTATTATTTATTCCCCCCATAGAATTAAAATTTTATTCATAAACTGAAGTTGTAGCTAGATCATAGCTATTTGAAAAAGATTCTATTGTTGCTTCAGCATTTGTTTGATCAAAAGGTAAAGTAGCCTTACTGCTACTATTGCTAAACAAAAACAGGATATTTATAATAAGTATGCAAGACAAGGAAGCCATCATAAAAGCAGGCCTCAGGTAAAAAAAAGGTTTCTTTTTCAGGTCTAACTCATTTTGCATACGGGCCACTAACCTGGTATAAAAGAATGGAGGTGTTTCCACTTTTTTTATATTGTCCAGACTGGATAGTATTTCTGCCTCTTTTTTTTCAAATTCGTAATTCATATTCATGTTACAATAAGTTTTAGACGACATTTTTAAAAAAAACCTTCTTATTTAGGAAATATTCTTCTCCTTTATTTTTTTCCGAAGGTTCTGCCTGGCTCGTTGCAATAAAGAATCTACAGCCGATTCGGATATTTTCATAATAAGTGCAATCTCTCCATAACTCAAAGCATCGATCTTATTAAGCAAAAAAGCAGTTTTTTGAGATTCAGGAAGGGTATTTATGAGTTTAAAAAGAATAGCAGCATCTTCTTTACGGTCTAATTGTACCCCGGGGTGCTCAAAGTCGGGTGCTTCATATAACAATTCATTTTTTTCAGAAAACAGGCTACTAATAAAAGCAAAGCGCTTTTTGCGTTTTTTACTTCGCAGGTGATCCAGGCATTTGGTTATGGTAATTCTATATAGCCATGTTGAAAGCCTGGCATTGCCTTTAAACTGCTTTATTGAATGACATACCTGGATAAAAACCTCCTGGGCTATATCTTCCGCATCGTGTTGATTCTGTAAAAAATTCAGGGCTGTGTTAAATACTTTTTGCTGATAAAGATTTACCAGTTCCTTAAAAGCTGTTTCATCACCATTACGTAATTGTTCAATGATTTCCTGCTCAACCAAAAAAATTATTTTTATATGTTTAAACTACAACTTACAAAAATATTTTAAGAAAGTAATGACAGATTTACTATACCTCCAGAATAAATTTTTTGATAAAATTAAATATTACATTCCAGGTGGCCGCATCATCTGCATATTTCCTCCTCCCGGCATCATCTGATTTTGTTGAGCCTGGCCACTGAATTTATTTAACCTGAAAACAAAACTAAGCATAAAATAACGTCCTAACCTGTTTGTCCTTGTATCTGTAATGGCACTTCCGGTAACAGATCTGTTAACACTTGTATTCTGATCAAGCAGGTCGAATGCCTGTAATTTTATTGAAGCATTTTGTTTCTTAAACAAGGCTTTTTCAAGCGTTGCATTAATAATAAAAGGATTGGCATTTACATTACTGGCATAACCAGAATTAATTGATTTATCCATATCGTAATTAAATTTCCAATTCCCGGGGAAGAATAGTCTTGCAGAATGGCTAAACGTCCACACACTTGCATCAGAATTGAATTGATTTTGTAATGAATATTTTGAACTATTAAGACTGTAATTCACACCTACTGTAGTTTCCAACCATTTTTTAATTTTTATATCTGTTGCAAATCTTTGACCTAAAATCCAGTTCTTACCTTTGTTTTCCTGGCTGTTTACAAAAGAAACATTGTTATTGTAAGTAATGTTTCCTCCCAGGTTAAAAACAAATTTTCTGTTTTGAATTGGTTTGGAATAATTGTAAAAACCAAAAGCAGTAAAAAAACCGTCGCTGTTCAGGTATTGTGTTTCCTGTATACCCAATCCACGATTAATGGTGTTGTTTACAATTTTATCATTTGTAAATGAAAAAGATATATTACTGAAAAAAACATTTCCGGAAATAAAATCAAAATTATTATACCGCATGCTCAATGTGTTTGTAAACTCAGGTCTTAAATTAGGGTTACCAATAGTGATATATTGCGGATTTGAATAATCATACACGGGCTGTAATTGACTAAAACTTGGCTGGTTGGTACTGCCATTATAATTTACATTGAAAGAACGGCTTCTTGAAAAATTATATGCAAATCTTAAAACAGGAAAAAAGTTCAACAATTGTTGCTTATATGCATATTTACCGGTTATTGAATTACTCTCAATGGTTGCAGGTTGTACTGCAAGCCCGATTGTATAATTATATTTCTTTTCGGTTGTCCTGAAATTTAAACCAAATTTGTTTGTGACATAAATGTTATCATTAATATTACTTAAGGTATCTACATAATTCTTTTTCCCTGATAAAGGATCTACATTGAAAGTTTCTTTATCAATACCTGTAAACTGTTTATTATATGCATAATTGAATTCCAGGCTTCTTTTCTTATTGATCGGTTCAATATAGGAAGCACGCAGACCAATATTGTGATTGTTATTATCCTGGGTAATGAACTGATATTGGTTAGTATCACGAGGAACGTTATTGGGTGGATAAATAGTACTGAGGTTTACATAATCACTTTCAGAATCTGTAGATGATTTACCGGCACTAAAATTCATTGACATCGACCTGCCTCTTTTCTTAAACCTATGATTAAACAATAAATTACCATTTAAATTTGGCGATACTGAATTACTATTTTGGCTGGTTGTTCCTTCATTGGTTTTTGATCCAGCGGGTCCATTGAACAAAAAACTTGAAATATTTTCAGTTTCTGCCTTATTATAAGAAACTGAAGGAGTAAATTTTATATAATTAAATGAATCTATTTTATATTCCATATTGAAAGAAAACCTGTGATTGTCGTTTACGGTATAATCATTAGATTTTTGGATATTAGTATTACTGACAAATTGAAATATATTTTGTTGTGTAACATCTTTTATTGTATTAACAGCTTTCCTTGAAAAACTATAGCTTCCATATGCAGAAATTTTCGGCCCCCATTCATCACGGTAATTAAGTCCGATCGATTTTGTTGTTGCAATGCCATCATTATTTGCAAAATTACCAAGAGCAGAAGCCACACCTCCTCCTCCCCTTCCTATTCCCATACTTCGCATCATTCCGCCGACCATATTACCAACAGCACCACCACCACCAAAATTAAAAGTACTGGCATTGGTATTATTCAGGTTGCCAATTAAAGATATCTGCTGGTTATTATTGAATTTATTAATTGAAACCGAACCAAGATACCGTTCATCAGTTCCAGCTCCGGCAGTTACGTTTCCAAAATATCCTTTATTCTTTTCTTTCTTTAACTGAATATTCATTGTTTTGGTAGGATCTCCATCTTTTACTCCGGTAAAGGCAGACTGGTCTCCATAATCATCGATGATCTGAATCTTGTCAACCATGTCGGCATTTAGTTCACGCGTTGCGGTAGTTACATCACCTCCAAAAAATTCCTTTCCATTTACTTTTACTTTAGTTACCTGTTTCCCCTGAGCTGTTACATTACCATCTTTATCAACCTGAACGCCGGGTAATTTTTTAAGTACCTCTTCCACATTATCGTTCTTGCGGTACATGGTGCTATCTATAACAAATGAAACGGTATCCTCTTTTATCTGAACTTTATTTGATTCCAATGTGATGCCCTGTAGCATGTTATCGCCTGGATTCATTACAATATCAAATATTTCCTGTTCTCCAGATGCTTTGCTGTAATCATAGCTGTTAATAAATTTCTTATACCCAATAAATGATACGATAATACCAATATTTTGGGGTGTTACATTATTAAAAACAAAAACAGCCTTATCATTACTTACCGTTTTCAATGTATCTTTTTGTCCTTTATAATAAAGAAGTACGGTAGCATTTGATAAGGGTTTCCCATCCGCTGTTTTAACGAAACCACGAATGTTAATACCAGATTGAGCGATTCCTTGTATACTAAATAAAAATAATGTAACAAATAAAAGTATGATCCTCATCTGGTATATTTTAATAAAAGATTTATAATACTGATTACTAATAATCTACGAAAGTAGTTCATACATGCAAGACTATGCTACCTTTCATCCATTAATTTTCATATGGGGTAGATTGAACAAAACAATAAAATGTCTATTTTGTTTGGAATGACCTGATAAAATCAATAATTACTTTATTAAAAACAGGTGCTTCCTCAAACAGGAAACTATGTTTAACAGGTAATACATATATGGGATAAGCTGAAAGTTCATTGATATACTTCTCAAGCCGTACTGCGTCCTTTTCGGTAGTAAGAATGATCTTATTCTTAGACTCAAGTTTTTCAAAATGCTTTTTGATTTCCTTCATGTCATCAATTGTAAAAATATGATGATCAGGATACCTGTTCATATCATAAGAGCGAACATGCATCGTTAAAAAATCCATCATTGGCCTGGGATTGGCAATACCACACAATAGCAATACATCTGTATCAATGCCAATATTGATCTGCCTTTTATTGAATAAGTGATAAGGTTGTTTGTAAAATGTTTCAGTAAAAAATACCCGCTGATGTGGCAACGGTTTCAATTCGCTGATCAGCATATTCCTTTCTTCTATTGAAAGATTCTTACTGCATTTTGTAACAATAATGATGTCTGTTCTTTTACTGCTTGATCTGATATCCCTAAGATCTCCGGCAGGCATCATGAAGTCTCTGGTATAAAGATTTTTGTAATCAGTAAGTAAAATATTCAACCCGGCTTTTACAGATCTGTGCTGAAAAGCATCATCCAGTATAATAACTTCTGTTTCCGGTTTTTGATAAAGTATTTGCGGAATAGCAACAAGCCGTTCCTCACCTACTGCTACAGTTATATCCGGAAACTTCTGATGAAACTGCATTGGTTCATCTCCAATATCTATTGCCGTTGTTTTTTCATCAGCTATTGCAAAACCCTTAGTTTTTCTTTTATAACCACGACTAAGTGTAGCTGTTTTAAAATCATCCTTCAGCAATTCTACCAGGTATTCTACCATAGGTGTTTTGCCGGTTCCTCCAACCGCAAGATTGCCTACACATATTACCGGGAAATTAAATGAAGCAGACTTTAATATATTTTTATCAAAAAGTAAATTTCTTACCCATATAACAGCACTATAAATAAATGCAAAGGGGAAAAGCAGGTATCTAAAACTTTTAAGCAATCGTTGAAAATTATTTTTTAATGTATTATTACTGATCTGATAGTTTAATTCTTTAAATGAATGCTACTTATCCATAATAAAGATAGAAAATATGGTTGTTCCATAATTTCGCTCAGTCTTGAAATGCGCCATTTTCTTATAGTCATTACGTGGCGTGTGTTCGAGTACAAAACAACCTCCCGGTGTTAATAAATTCTTCTCAAATATAAGTCTGGGAAGTTCATCAATACGCGTAAGTGCATATGGCGGTCCGGCAAAAATAAAATCAAATGACTCTTTACAGTTTTCGATATATTTAAAAACATCAGATTTTAATACTTTAATATTTTCAAAATTCAGTAACGAGACGGTTTTTTTAATAAATTCAACCATATTGCTGTCTTTTTCTATAATAGTAAGATCTGTTACACCCCTGCTTGCAAGTTCGTAACTAATACAACCGGTTCCCCCAAAAAGATCCAGTGTTTTTAAGGTTTCGATTTCAAAGTTATTCTGCAGGATATTAAATAATCCTTCTTTCGCAATATCAGTAGTAGGCCTGGTGAAAGGCATCTTTGCAGGTGGAGATATCTTTCTGCCTCCATGTAATCCACTTATGATACGCATGTTACTAAACCGGTTAAATGGCTGAAGAAATGTGAAGGGTAAAATTTAATCCTGTCATGATAAACGATTCCCTCATCGATTTTTTCAAACTCAATTTTCAAAAAATACCGATACAACTCTGTATACAGTTTAGATATTTCATCAATCATACCACTTAACATCAAAGAAACTTCTGATGGCTTAAAATCAAATTGCTTGCAACAATTCAATAAATGATATGCTGCATCAACTGGTGTATTATAGTTGAAATGCTGAACCAATTGAATTGCATTACCATTGAACATAATAACTTTAATGCTGTTATGTGAAAAGATGCAATAAAGATATTTATCAAGAGTATGTATCTTTTCTAATTGTAAACTGGTTGAATGATAAATTACTGCATACGGGAATTGACGTGCAAGTACTTCCTCAATTTTTTTATGCACTGCATATATATTAACTACATTATAACGCTTAACATCTTCCGTTTTTACATTGTAGTCATTATCTGTAGCATACACCAGGTTAAGCATTTCAGCCGTTTTTGCCGGTTTATGATACAACTCAGGCACCAGCATTGATTCTTTAAAATCATAGCAAATTGTTATGGAAGCATGTATTTTATTAAATACGGGGCTGGCATGTAAAGTTTTTTCAATTTCATCTGCCACTTCACCGGGCAACATCCGATCAGTTAAATGATACACTGAAATGCCCAATACATTTAATGGATCTTTCTTAAACCAGACAAATGAAATACCATAATTTCCTGCTTCTACAAGCAAATTCACATTTTCATAATCGGTAATTACCGGCAATATATTAAAAGCTATTTTCAAATAAATTATTTAGGCTGGCAAAATAAGATAATTTTGCTGACTTTATGGAAAGTACAACAGTAATAAATGATTTAAAGGTTAAAGTAAACAACCGGCAAATTCTTTCTATTGCTTTACCTATTACGCTGGCTATCTTTATTCCCCAGTTAAATATGCTTATCAACAGCATTTTCCTTGGTCACCTCAGTGATAAAGCCCTTGGCAATGCGGGTATAACCGGAGTTTTCTACCTGATCTTTGCAGTAGCCGGAAATGGGCTTAACAATGCATTACAAACAGTCTTTTCCAAATATGCGGGAAGTGGTGAAAGTGATTTATTCAAAACAATCTTAACCCAGGGAATCAGAATTTGTTTACAATTTGCTTTAGCATGCATCCTGTTCACATGGCTTCTTGCTCCTTTCATTATGAAAGCTGTTGCTGATCCGGCAGCTTACCCGCAGGAAATGAGTTTTTTAAAGATCCGGATCATAGGGCTTCCCTTTTTATTCCTTTTTCAAATGGGAAATGCATTCCTTGTTGCATCATTAAACAGTCGTTACCTGATGATCGGTTTTATTATTGAAGCCCTTGTGAATATTCTGTTTGATTATTTATTGATCTTTGGCAATTGGGGATTTCCACAAATTGGTTTTAATGGGGCTGCTGTTGCATCTGTAATAGCTGAATTTGTAGGAATGATTATAGTTTATCTGGTTATTTACCAAACCGGATTAAGATCAAAATACCAGCTATTAAAAAATTTTAAATACCATAAAAAGATAAGTAAAGAAATATTTACTGTTGCTGTACCATTGGTAATGCAATATATTATCAGCATAACAACCTGGCTGATATTTTTCCTGCTCATCGAATCGAAAGGCATTATGGCCAAATCTATCAGCAATGTTATGCGTAATGTATTTGGGTTGGTTGGGGTATTTGTCTGGGCATTTGCCAGTACAAGCAATGCAATGGTGAGTAACCTGATGGGGCAAAAACGTGAAGACCTGGTATTAGAAGCTATAAAAAAGATCAGCTACTGGAGCCTGGGCCTATGCGCCTTTATGTGTTTATTATTAAATCTCTTTCCTGAATTATTCTTTCGTTTGTTTGGCCAGGATGAATTATTTGTACAGGCAGCCATTCCTGTTGTACGGGTTGTTTCGCTTGGAATGTTATTTATGAGTATTGCCAATATCTGGCTTAATGGTGTTACCGGAACCGGGAAAACTAAGGTGAACCTTTTGATTGAGATCGTTGCGATCACTTTATACCTTATTTATACCTGGATATTTATGAAAGTCCATTACATTTCATTAGCCATGGCATGGAGTAATGAATTCATTTACTGGACATCTATTTTTACGATGGCATTCTTATTTTTGAGAAGTGGCAGGTGGAAGACTAAAATTTGATTTGAATACAATCAATTTGAAAATTTGAAGATTTGAGGATTTGAGGATGTAAAAAAATTCAAATAAATTAAATTCTATTTTCAAATCAACTCATTTTCAAACCTGCCTGTCGGCAGACAGGTCTTCAAATCAATTGCTCCATTTATTATTCTCATAACTCACATCAGGAAATATTTTATCAGGATCTATGGTTACCGATCTTAATTCTTCTGTTACCGGTAACCTGATTTTGAATACGGTTGTATTGTTCCAAATTTCAACAGGCAATTTCAAATTTCCTTTCTTACCTGATTTTGTTTCGTAGCTCAATAATACCGGCATGGCCATTTGTTCAAGATTTGCAATACTTACAATGGCTCCATTGGCCACAATATTGTTTTCATATTCAACACCGGTTATTGCCTGGTCGAGCATATAATTTTCAAGGAACCATCCACGCCAAAACCAACCCAGGTCTTCCCCGGAAACATTTTCCATGGTACGAAAAAAATCCCATGGAGTTGGATGTTTATAAGCCCAACGTTTTATGTAAGTTTTAAAGGCATAATCAAATCTATCCTGACCTAATATTTGATCTCTTAATAATTCCAAACCATACGCTGGTTTATAATAAAGGGATGATCCGATATTTGCTTCTTTTAAAGCATCAGGAATATTTAAGACCGATTCAGCTTCAGTATTAAACAAATAAGGAACAAGATATTCCTTTGATATTCCCGAATTTTTATATTCTCCGTTATTAAAATCTTTCCTTGACAATGAATTGATGAATGTATTAAAACCCTCATCCATCCATCCATACTTTCTTTCATTGCTACCAACGATCATCGGAAACCATGTGTGCCCGAATTCATGATCCGTAACACCAAAGAGTTGATCTTCTTTTGAATTTGATCCGCAAAAAACAATACCTGGATATTCCATTCCGCCAACATTACTTGCAACATTTACAGCAGCAGGATATGGATATTCGTACCATCTTTTGCTATAATTTTCTATACTTGCTTTTGTATATTCTGTTGCACGGCCCCATGCTTTATTTCCATTACTTTCAGCAGGATAAACACTCATGGCAATTGACTTACTACCATCAGGCAAATTGATTTGGGCGGCATCCCATATAAAAGACCTGGAAGAAGCCCATGATGCATCCCTGGCATTTTCAATGGCATAATGCCATGTAAGCGTTTTACCCGATGGCCTTGATGAAAGGTCCTTGACCTCTTCTTCGGAACGGATGATTACTGTCTTATCGCTCAATTTTGCATCATTAAGTTTATTCAACTGCACTGCAGTCAATACTTCTGAAGGATTTTTCAGTTCCCCGCTGGCTACCACTATGTGTGAAGCAGGAACAGTTATGTTCAGATCAAAGTTTCCATATTCGAGATAAAATTCACCTGCACCAAGATAAGGCAGTGTATTCCATCCCTGGATATCATCGAATACACACATTCTCGGATACCACTGTGCAACTGAGTATATATTCCCATTATTTGTTTTTAAAATCCCACAACGGTCAGCTCCGTTTTTTGGAAGTAAGAATGAATAATCAATATTGATTTTTACGTTCCCGCCACCCGGTTTTACTTCCCGGGGAAGTCTTATCTGCATTCTTGTATCTTCTATCACATAATCTGCTTTAGAAACATCGTCATTTAACTTTACCGATGAGATAACAAAACCGCCATTGAAACTTGATCGGGCATCTCCATACCGGCTATTTGAGTTAACAGGCATACGTGCCTGTCCCCTGCTGTTTTTGTTGAACAAATTCTGATCAAGTTGCAGCCAGATAAATGAAAGGGCATAAGGGCTGTTGTTTTTATAATTGATCGTAACACTCCCGCTTATTTTATCATTCACATCATCCAATGAAATGTTGATCTGGTAATCTGCCCTGTTTTGCCAGTAATTTATATTTGGCTCTCCGGTAACTGCACGGGTAGCAATGGATGTTGAAAGTGACAAGACTGGTGAGAACAACTTATGCGGATCATACTTTGATTCAATTACCGGATCATTCTGAGCAAAATCTGAAAATGATATGCTGACAAAACAACAAACAAAGAATATTTTTTTTATCATAAAAATAATTTGGATCCTGAATAACTATTAATGGGATACGATACTTAAAAAGTAATGAAATACATTGAGAATTATTTCCAAACATTTAAGAGTTTTTTACCCTGCTTTTTAATTTCAGGATCATCTTCCGTCTCGTTTGGAAGTGTCAACATTAATTGGATGTATGCAATGGCTTTTTCATTCATACCAATTTGCCTGTAAGCTCTTGCCATTTCATAGTAATTTAGAATAAAGCCGGGAGCGATGGTTCTTACCTTTTCAAATGCATAAATAGATTCTTTAATAGATGCAGGAGGTATTCCACCAAATAATAACTTAACTGCAGCTTTTTCCAATAAACTCAGGTTCGTAATTTCGTAATGCCATCGGGCCAGAATGTGCCATGCTTTATAATTTAGTGGATCATATTTCAGCGCTATGTCAACGTATTTTTTTACTTCTTTTGCATTTTCAATTTTTTCTTTGCCTGACTTTGCCAGAGAACTCCTTCCCAAAACCATTGCCATAATACAATTGGCTTCGGCATTAACTGGATTAACTTTTAGAGCGATACCGGCATATGTCTTAGCTGCAGTAAAATAATCATCCCTTACTTTGCTATTAGTTTGTCGTTTACCAATACGACTGCACAATTCACTGCATTTATTCAGGGCATTTATATTAAGCGGCTGTATTTTTAAAATTTCACGGTATTTATGGAAAGCAGCAGTTTCGTCAGGAATTGCTTCAAGCCTTGCAGCTTCCATTACAAGGCTGTTCACGTCCTGTGCAATTGAATTGAGAAAGGGTAAAAAAATCAGCGTAATAAAGAAGATGAATTTCATTTATTAAATTCTTTAGAATAACTAACCCCAACATTACCAATAAAATTTTTTATTGACGGATGTAATTTGTTAATCCTGATGTTAATGTTTCTGATGCGTTCGTCAAGTAAATAAATATCCTCAGTAATATTGTGTGCCAGTGTTTCCAATAATGCTAAAGGCTGAATCATATGTTTCTTTATTACATCATAAACAGCCACATAATTAATTGTCTGATGTATAGAAATTATTTTTGTGTTAGAATCAAATTCTACAGAAACATCTATTTCGAAATCATTACCGGTTACCGCTTCTTCTTCATGCAAACCATGATGTGCATAAAAAGCCAGTTTATTTAAGTGAATCGTGTACATCAATGTAATCCTTTTTCGCTGAGGAATCTTTCTGCATCGAGTGCAGCCATACAACCGCTTCCTGCAGCAGTAACCGCCTGGCGGTAAATTTTATCCTGCACATCACCTGATGCAAAAACTCCGGGAATGTTTGTTTTGCTTGTACCGGGTATTGTTTTAATATATCCCGCTTCATCCATTTCAAGCCAATCCTTAAATATACTGCTATTGGGTGTATGTCCAATAGCAACAAAAAAAGCGCTCAGCTTTATTTCTGTTTTATTTCCGGTTTTATTGTTTATTATCCTTACTCCTTCTACTTTTTTATCTCCCAGCACTTCATCTATTTCACTATCCCAGTAGATCTGAATGTTTGATGTTTTAAATACCCGTTCCTGCATCACTTTACTGGCACGCATTTCATTTCTTCTAATGATCATATGCACATGACTGCATATTTTGGATAAATACAAAGCTTCTTCTGCCGCTGTATCGCCGGCGCCTACTATTGCAACTTCTTTACCTTTAAAAAAGAACCCATCACAAACAGCACATGCACTGACTCCGTATCCGTTTAACCTTTGTTCACTTTCTATTCCAAGCCATTTGGCAGAAGCACCTGTGCTGATAATTACTGAATCTGCTTCGATCCATTTTTCCTCATCAATTTCCACTTTCAAAGGATGTGAAGAAAAGTCAACTTTTGTTGCCAGGCCATACCTGATATCAGCTCCCATACGAGTTGCCTGCTTTTCAAAATCAACCATCATTTCCGGCCCTTGTATCCCATCCGGATATCCCGGATAATTTTCTACATCGGTTGTAATAGTAAGCTGGCCTCCGGGTTGTATACCCTGATATAATATTGGTTTCAGATTTGCTCTAGATGCATAAATAGCTCCTGTATATCCTGCAGGCCCCGAACCTATTATCAAACAACTTGTTTTTTCTACTGTTTTATTTTCCATATTTTTTTACAAAACTATTTATTTGTGAGAAGTATTTATTTTATTCAACAATTTTTCGGCGATACCATGCAGCATAACCGCAAAAAGCCCCCAAAGCTCCATTGGAAACATTTCCCAAAACTTTATTGGGTTGCGAAAAAGGATTACCAATGCTTTGATAAGCAAATTCCCAGGTATTCCAAAAAGTATAAGTCGCTTTATCGATATTGCAGAATTTTAGTGTAACGGTATCACCCCGGCTATAAAAATTACTATCAGGGTCAAGGGGAAAGTTCCTGTCAATTCCCTGTGGAAATGAAACATCATAAGTGGTACCGTCTATAACTTCATCGCTGTATACTGAACTCCTTCCGGGCAAAAACGGTCCGCTGTTTCTTTTTGTTAAATACCTGACATAATTGCCTAATCCTACAGGATCAGAAGCTTTAACAAACATCTTTCTTTTATTTGAATCAGAAATAAAAGGAGCCTGCTTATAATAAACAGAATCAGGAAAAGTTGCCAGTGCCGGTATGCTGCTTACTGCATTATATTCTTTTCCTTCAGAAATAATTTTTAAAGAATACGAAGTATTAAATACACCTAAAAAGGCTGTTGATAATGAAGCCGAATCAATACTGTAATAATAAGCCAAGTAACCAGGAAAAGGGATATAGGAATACTCTTTTAATTTATGAATAATTGAACCGTTTGAAATGAAAATATCGGCATTGTGAACAAACGATTGTTCCAACAATTGAGGATTGATATTGCTAAAATAAGAAAAGCTTTTTGTAAGGATAACAGTTGGGGCTTTATCATTCTCAATTTCTGCTTCAACAACAAGTAGATTCGGAGATTCTTTGAGATCAAATGATATATCTTTCTCACAAGAAAAAAGAATGGTTACAAAGAGTACAAAAAACAATTTATTCATGGTGCAAATTTACTTAAATTATATACACAAAAAGAGCAACCCGAAGGTTGCTCTGATCTTTATAAAAAAAAGATAAATTTATTGTAATACGACCCTGTGTGTACTGTTTATTGAAGCAGTTTTTACCTGCACAAAATAAATACCTTTCGGATACCGACTTAAATCAACTTGTAATAGCGGGTTTAGACTGCTACCCATTCTTAAATGGTTTAAAACTATTCCCGCTGCATTGACAATATTGATAACTTTTGATTCTTTATTCATTGTTTCAGTCAGTTCAATATTTAATAATCCATTAGTTGGATTGGGGAAATATTTTACCAGGCCTGCATACAAATCATTAAAACTTACTACCCTGGTAGGCGTATAAATAAAACGTCCGTCGGAATCTGTTTGTTTAAGCCTGTAATAATTCAATCCATTTTCAGGATAGTTATCTGTAAAATAATAACTAACCGGAACCTGTGAATTTCCGGCTGCACTCACTCTTCCAATAAAAACAAAATTAAGTGCATCATTACTTCTTTCTATATCGAAAAAAGCCGAATTGATTTCCTGTGCTGTTTTCCAATTAAGCAAAGCAGAAGTTTGACCCTGCTTTTGTGCATTGAAATAAATAAAGTTAACAGGAATAGGCCCCATGGGTATGTATGTACTGCTCCATCCATCACCTAAACCACCGGTAAAAATATTATTACCTGCCTGTAGAAAAGATGTTTTATCCCAACCATCGCCATCACCCCCATTAAAAACCCCATTTCCGGATTGCAAGAAAGAGGTAAAATTCCATCCATCGCTGTTGCCACCGGTGAAAATATTATTCACTGTCTGGATAAAAGAAGTATTCTTCCATCCATCGCCGGATCCTCCATTAAAAATATTAACGACTGGCTGGGTAAAAGATGTGTAATTCCATCCATCACCTGCACCGCCTGTAAAAATGTTATTACCTGCCTGAACAAAAACTGTTTTATCCAGACCATCGCCCGAACCACCCTGAAAGATGGCATTGTTTTGTGCTGATGTTATGAAACCATTAATAACAAACAGCACTATGATATAAATCTTTTGCATAATGCTTGTTTTGGA
This sequence comes from Ferruginibacter sp., assembly GCA_031373525.1. Classification (GTDB taxonomy): domain Bacteria; phylum Bacteroidota; class Bacteroidia; order Chitinophagales; family Chitinophagaceae; genus Ferruginibacter. Next base: position 2,372 of record JANMMS010000062.1, on the reverse strand, counting down.
TGATTAAGGTGCTGTGCGTACTAACCGGATACCGAAGTTTGGTTGATTTGAATCTGAACCATAAGTTGTTGTAAATATGTTATCATTGCTCCTGTCTGATGTCTTTCCGGCAGCTATTGGACCATTATATGACGACCCTCTTAAACCAAAAGCCTGGAATGGCTGCCAGGTTGAAATATCAGTTCTGCCATCTGCTCCAAGAAAACCGTCTCCGTGTACAGAAGCATCAATAGCCTTTCCCTGTGCATTGATAATGGAAATACATATTTCATTCAAATTATCGCTCATATTCATTACACCATAATAGGTAGCTCCGCTAAGGGTTCTGTCGGAACCGCTTGTACGGGCAAACATACCTACCCTAACAGGCCTGTTGCCTGGTAAACTATTGGTAAAAGTGCAATTGGCATTAGCAGGTAAACTTACCGCTTCGTTATTGGCACCATCATTAAGTATTGATGTAACGGGAACTGCTGTTGTATTTCCCCATGCGTATTCATTGGGTACAGCAGGAGTATTAAAACCACGGCATGCTTTTTCAAATTCCAGTTCTGAAGTTGGACGAAGACCGCTCCAGTCTGCAAATGCCGACATCCTGTTGATACCTAATTCACCAATACCCCTTTCAGGTTGTGGTGCAATTAATGCAGGATGTGTGCCTGTAAAAATGGTAGGAGTCTTATTTATATTAGCTCTGGCAAGATCAAGATTATTTAAAAAATCAACATATTGTTGTTGACTGCATTCGTATTTCATGATCCAAAAAGCATTGTAGCCTTTAGGAAATATTGCAGGAATAGTACCTGACGCTGCACCACTGCCATTAGGATTTAATGTACCTGCAGTAGTACCAAGATTTATTGCAGCGTTTGATGAAACCAGATAAGGAGTTGAAACGCCTCCTTCTGTAAAACCAAAACTTTCAGTTCCTCCACTTCCTAACTGGTAACTACCAATTGGGATGTAAACCATTTCAAGCCCGTAAACTAATATTTCTACAGTTTCATTATCTAAAATTCCATCAACCCCATAATTCCACTGAAGTGAATTAGCAACATAATTTACATTCCCAATACCATTGGCGCTTCTGTAAATAAATGCACCCTTTCCATCAGCGGGCACAGTAAATGCAGCACCTGATGCCGGAGTATTTCCGGATATATTAATAGTTGCATGTCTCCAGTCTGATGTTCCGTTCTTGCGGAATTTTATAAAGATCCACCCACCATCGTAATTGTTTTCGTTGGTACTCGTGCGCCAGCTATTCTCCCAGCTAACACTAAAATTTACAAGTGCAGTATGGTTCGTAATATTTTGCCCCGAAATAGTTGCATTCGTTACTAAAATATTATTTGCAAAACCAACCCCTGATATTAAGAGGGTTGCAAAGATCATGAGGTAATTTTTTTTCATACAATTATTTTTTTTAGATTTTTGGTTATGAACAAAGATATATAATCTAAGGAAAGCGTGTACACTTATAGGTAATTAAATAAAATAAATCGTATACCCAATACAGTAAGATATAGCAAAAAAAATACCCCGGAAATTCCGGGGTATTAAAATATTGTTTAAGTAATTATCCCAAATAGGCTTTTAAAGCTCCACTGTAACGTGCTTTTTGAAGGCGTTTGATCGCTCTTTCTTTTATCTGGCGGATACGCTCTTTGGTAAGGTCATATTTCTGGCCGATCTGTTCTATCGTTACACCATTCTCTCCATCCAGACCAAAATATGCATTCACGATCTCTGCTTCACGTGGACTCAAAGATTTAAGTACCCTGCGAATCTCATTTTTCAAAGAATCATGCATTACATCTTCATCTGTTTCTGCACCACCTTTTAAAAGATCTCCCATTGCTACATCTTCCGCTTCGTGTACCGGTGCATCTAAAGAGGTATGACGGGTATTGCTCTGGAAAATATTATTGATCTCTGTTTCACTCATTTCAAGCAATTCTGCCAATTCTTCTGTAGATGGTTCCCTTTCATGTTCCTGCTCAAAAGCCATATAAGCTTTATTTGCTTTATTATAAGTTCCGATCTTATTTTGTGGCAAACGAACCAATCTGCCCTGCTCAGCCAAAGCCTGTAAAATAGACTGACGAATCCACCAAACTGCATAAGAGATAAATTTAAACCCTTTGGTTTCATCAAATCGTTGAGCAGCTTTAATAAGCCCCAAATTTCCTTCGTTGATCAGATCACTTAGTGAAAGTCCCTGGTGCTGGTATTGTTTTGCAACAGAAACCACAAAACGCAAATTTGCTTTTGTCAATCTTTCCAATGCAAATTGGTCGCCATCGCGAATACGTTTTGCTAAATCTACTTCTTCGTCAGGAGTAAGCAAATCTACCTTGCCAATTTCTTGC
>JANMMS010000060.1:0-4595 GCA_031373525.1 Ferruginibacter sp. | reverse complement strand
GATAAAGTACTTATGGAATTTCTATCAGATCGGTCATAAGAAACATTAGCAGCAAAAGTGCCATAGCTGCCAGCAGTTGTTTGTATAGTAACACTTTTTTCCTTTACGGAAATTAAATTGCTTTTCAATAACACTACGCCGCCTGTTCCTGCACCATATAAACTTCCGGAAGGCCCTTTTAAAATGTCAATCCTGCCAATATTACTTAATGACAGTTCATTAAAATAAGTGTTCCCATTTGCATCAGTAAATGGAATGCCATTCCAGTAAACTTTTACATTTCTCACGCCAAAGGTCGAGCGCAATAAATTACCACGTATGCTTAGCCGATAACTCCCGGGGCTCCGTTCATCCATTTTTACACCAGGTACCGTGTTAATAGCCGGAACAAAGGATTCATTATTATATCTCTCCAGAGACGCTTTGTTTAAAACAGTTACAGCAGCCGGAATGTTTTTAATATTGCTGTTCTTTTCAAAAACATTTATTACAATCTCTGACAAAAAAAGACCTGTTCTTTTCATGGTAATGGCAGCAACCAAACCAGCATTGATGTTTATCATGACGGATTCATATCCGATACAACTAAATGATAAATTTATATTTTCTGAAGAAACTGCAAATGAGTAATTTCCTGTTGAATCTGTTATTGTTGAGTGTTGTCTTTTTCCTGCCGTTACGGTCACCCCTGATAATGGTTGTTGTTGTTCATCTGTTACAATTCCTGTTATGTTGTATTGGGCACAACAATCTTGTAAAAACAAAAACAAGCAAACGGATACAAAAATAATTTTTTTCATATATATGAATGAACGATGTAAAGTCCTTGCTTATAAACGAAAATGAACCGTAAAATTGTATCCGGAAAATTAGTTACTTTCTTTAAAAAATGACAATTGTTTCAGTTCTCGCAAACACTTAATACACAGGCAATCATTGAATTGATTTTCAATAAATGCAGTTTCATTGGAAGTTAATTGTATATCGTTACATTGGCATTGTGTAATACTTCCTGCTTTGCATTCAAAATTGCAGGCACAACGTGGACAGTTTTTAATTTCATGCTGAGGCATAAAATTCATTTAAATCGATTCAACAAAGTTAATAAGGATAGGTCATTGCAGATTGATTTCCCCTGCAATGACCTCTGAATTTATAAATTTACTATAACACCCATGTTCAGGTTAAATCTCCGGGTATTAAATCCTTGCTGGTCAAAATATTTCTGATCAGTGATATTCCGAAAATCGGCAAACAATTTTATCTTCTTTATGAATTCATACTCCCCGTAAATATCCAGTGTATAATAATTATTAAGTTTTACCGGCGCAGCTGCATACACCGGTTCAAATAAACTTCCTGCTGAACGTAAGTGGATGCTGACAAAAGCTGCTTTTAGAAAACTATACCCAATATTCAGGTTAAGCGTATTTTTTGGCCTGCGGTATAAATTAAAAAGGCTGGTATCTTTTCCGTTAAAATCCTTGGTATATATCTTTCCATCAACATATGCATAATTGGCAGACACCGTTAAATTTTCATTGATGATTGCAGATGCTTCCAGTTCGATACCATAATCTTTCTGTTCATCTTCATTAATATACCTGCTTGCATAAGTAACCGGATCTGTAAAGAAATAAAATACATCTTTGATGTCACGCTTAAATACTACAGCCCTGGCAGTTAAAACCTTATTGTTGTATTGCAGTCCTGCTTCATAATTCACAGATCTTTCCGGTTTAAGGGCTGTGTTTCCATATTCACTATAAAGCTGGTAAAGTGATGGTACGTTGAATCCGGATGAAATATTGGCAAATATTTTTATCCGCTTTAACTGATAGGATGGGTTGAAAGAAAAGGTACCATTATTGCCATAAACAGAATGATAATTCCATCTGCCGCTTATACCTGCATTAAAACCATTTTTACTATTGTATAAAACAGAAGCATAAGCACCGAATTGATTGGTATGAATTGAATCTTTATCTAATGGTTTAGATTCAAAGGGCCCGTAAATACTTTTGGAAAAATAACTCTGTGTAGTTGCACTATTGCGGTAATCAATACCCCCAACAATATTAAAATGTTTATTTACTGTTGCATTTGTATACAATTCAACAAAATGATTACTTCCATTGTACTTACCTTTTTCATAATCTGCAAAGCCCCCAATATCTGCTGAATCGTTTGTATATATTCTATCGTACCAGTTATAATTATAATTGAAATGATACGACATATTTTTTAACTCATATTTTAAAGATGTTCCCACATTGACATTCTTTGTTTCGTAACGGTTGTCATTGTCATTTGTAAATGCACCTGCATCAATATCGGCTTTATTGATATTATATTTGCCATAAACCCTGGCAGATAATTTTTTGATGATATTAAATCCCAGGCTCAGATTGAATGCATCTTGCTTGAATCCATCCTTATCGAAATTTTGATTTCCCAAACTATCATATGCTGCAGAAAGGCCATCGCTATATGTTTTGGAATAACCTGCATAATAATTCAAACCGGATTTAATATTTCCACTGATGCTGAAAGCGCCGCGATAGGTATTATAACTACCTGCAGAAATATTTGCATGCAATTTTAATTTCTTATCAGCAGATTTTTTGGTAATGATATTGATCACACCTGCTACTGCATCAGAACCATATAATGTTGATTGTGCTCCTTTTAATATCTCGATCCTTTCAACCTGGTCTAAAGCAAAACTATTCAGATCAAATTCACTGCTGATGCCCGATGCGTCATACATTGGAACACCATCGAGTAAGATCAGCGTATTGGCGGCAACTGCTCCCCTTACATATACGGTTTGATTCGTTCCCAATGTGTTATTGGCTCCCCCTATACTGATTCCCACCTGCTGATTCAGTATTTCTGCGATGGTTCTTCCACCGGCTTTTTGCAATTGTTGCTGGCTGATAACCGTCAACACTTTACCGGTCTCAATTTGTTTCTGTTCAATTTTGTTGGCTGTTAAAACAACAGCTTGTAATGTTTTTGAACTGTCTGTCTGTGCATGTAACTGACTACTGCTAATAATAGCAGTCAGCATAAAAAATTTCATTTTCATGTTTTGAAAATTTTTTTGTGACTGCTTTCGTGGAAAACTGTAACTGTTTTAAACAGCAATTACGGTGAAATATAAATGCCAATATAGCTTTTACATTCCTGCCTTTCGTCCCGAAAGCTTTGAATGATTGTTAAGTAAACCTGGCAGGTCTTCTGGCTGGAGCGTTCACTTCACCTTCCCGTTACATTGTAACAGTGGTGTGAGAGAAGTTGCCTTTCTTTTCCTCCCTGATTGAGGGAAGTTGAGAAGAGCCGCTTTTACAGCTACGGGGATAGCGCCGGAATTTCGCCGGACTTCCCTTTTAATTCCGAACATTCGGAAACCAAATTCGCAGCAAATGTATAAAGAATGAATTTGAATTAGCAATTTTATTCATTCCGAAATATAGAAAAAATTAAAAGCCACTGATAAACAGTGGCTTTTAATCATAGCTTTTAATATTTTATATTATTCCCTGCATTTTTCTACAATTTTGTGAAAAATATCATGTGCATCAATGATCAAAACTTTTAACTCATCATCGCTGGATTTTTCCTTTACCGCACTAGCAATAACCGTACATTTTTTTACCAGTTCTTCAAGGGTAGTCTTAGTTAGTTCAGGCTTATAACCTGCTGGGATCTTAGATGACTGCCATGCTTTTGCAGTAATTAATAGACTGTCTGCATTTTCACGTAAAGGCTTAAAATTTCCTTCTTCGGTTGGATGAAAAGAACTACTCATGAACGAGTGGAACTTTTTCATTTCGGGCCATGCAGTTTTGCTGCTTTGTGCAAAGCTCATTGCGGGTAGCAATGCGAGAATGATAAAAGCTAATCTTACTATTGATTTCATATTATAATTTTTGCCAAAAGTAAACAATTATTCCTTTTTTATTAAATTCTTTTTACCCGTATTTGCAACTTTATTAAAATCCAAAATAACTGTATCTTCAAAAAATGGCTCCAAAATCAAAGTTGAACCTCTTCGACTTTACCATGATCATGGTAAGTTTTGTTATAGGAATGGGAATTTTCCGTACACCGGTAAATGTTGCTGCGGCTTCACCTACTCCCGCTATTTTTTATGCCGCCTGGATCTTTGGCGGATTGATTGCATTTTGCGGTGCACTCACTTATGCCGAGATTGGCAGTCGTTACCCTGTTACCGGTGGATATTATAAAGTATTTTCATATGCCTACCATCCATCCATTGCATTTGCTGTAAACTGTATTATCCTGATATCCAATGCTGCATCCCTGGCGGGAGTTGCCCTAATTGGGGCAGAATATATTATTAAAGTGATCATGCCGGATGCAGTAAATACACAGAATGTTCAGATCACCATTGCTATTAGCTCTATCCTGCTCTTTTACAGCATAAATCTTTTGGGATTAAAAATGAGTGCACGTACTCAAAATGTTTTAACTATTATTAAGATCAGCATGATATTGCTCCTTATTTCACCTCTCTTTTTTGCTGATATACATCAAACCGTTTCTTTAACTGTTACCTCAATTGACCC
>JANMMS010000016.1:0-2158 GCA_031373525.1 Ferruginibacter sp. | reverse complement strand
GTCTAACATTACAAGCCCAACAAACTTACTTCAACAACCGCTACAATTTAAACAATAGCTGGTGTGAAGCAGGTTTTAGCATAATTGCCGATTCGAATAAAATAACCATACTATCTGCTGCATGTGCAAACCCGGGCTTATTAGGCCCCCTGAATGCAGCATTTCTTCAACTTGATTATAGCGGTCTTGCAATAAATACCAATTTTATAGATATTTATAACAATAATGTATATATTGGAGGTGATGGTTCCCTTAGTAAAACTACTTCAGGTTACATTTTTGCCGGTTCTTTGGAAGATACGATCAATGTAGATGTGTTTTTAGCAAAATTGAATAGTTTAGGAGATACTCTATGGACCCGTAGAATTGGGGATAGTGCCTTTCAGAGTGGTTGGATGGCTAAACTAGTTTCTGATGGAGGATACGTATTGTGTGGCTCTAGTGCTTCTGTTGATACATTGGGTAACGCTTTAATAATAAAAACAGATAGTTCTGGAAATGTAATATGGCAAAAAGATTATGGATACTTTGGTAGTAACGAAATAGCTTTTGCCTTTACTCAAACAAATGATGGAGGATATGCACTAACAGGCTGGCGACGTTATCCAGGTTCTTTAATTGATATCTACCTTTTAAAAATCGATAGCGGCGGCAACTTTCAATGGGACACAACCTATGGCAGTCAATGGCCTGAAGAAGCATGGAGCGTTGTTTCTACCCAGGATGGTAATATTGTAATTGCAGGAGCTTATGCATATAGTTTGCAGGGCCGGCATCCCTATCTTGCAAAGTTTGATTTATCAGGTAATATGCTTTGGGAAAAAAATGTGTCGGGAGGCTTCGGCGATGGTACTTTATATTCCGTAAGAGAACTAAGCGATGGTTCATTAATTGCAACAGGTGATCATGAATATCCACCTTTTCCACCAAGCACTCAGGGTGTAATTTTAAAAACAACTACCAATGGAGATAGTCTGTGGTATAAAAATTATTACAGTTCCTACTACGGCCGCTCCTATTTGAAGGATATTTACTCTACCCCCGATGGCGGATTTGTAGCTTGTGGTTTTGTAGTGCCGCAAGCACCCGATACAGGTCATCAGGATTTATGGGTTTTAAAAGTAGATAGCGTAGGGTGTGAAGTTTCTAATTGTACTGTTGGTATTAATGAGTATCTTGAAAATAAAATTAGTGTTTCGGTTTATCCGAATCCGTTTAGTAATGAATTGAATATTGAATTCGATCAACTGGATAGGCAAAATGAATTAAGGATGTTCAATATATTAGGAGAAGAGGTGTTTCGTTGCCGGCTGCATGAGAAAAACAATGGTTTGAATATTAACCTTTCTGAAGGTTTATTTTTGGTACAAATTTTCAAGGATGAACGAATGGTATATTCAGGAAAGGTTTGTCGTTTTAAGCAATGAATGTGCGCTAAAATTATTTTTTAAAGGTATTTATTTATATTTACGCACGTCTTTTGGCACACCAAAGATTACACAAAGAAAAAAAGAAGTAATAAATTTAGATGCGTAAAATAACTCTTACTACTCAGATCATCATTGGTTTACTGGCGGGTATTATTCTCGGGGCCTGGTATAGAAGCAACTGGCCTGATCCGGAGCAGATAAAACCGTTTGCTGACAATATGCATATGTTAAGTGATATTTTCCTGCGGCTAATTAAGATGATTATTGCGCCGCTTGTATTCTCTTTATTGCTTACGGGTATTGCCAAAGCAGGAGATTTCAAGACTGTAGGAAGAATTGGCCTGAAGACGATGATTTATTTTACGGGAGCGACACTAATAGCGCTTATCCTCGGACTTGTTATTGTAAATATATTCGAACCGGGAAAAGTCTTGCACATGGAAGCTGCCAATACAGCGACTGTAGCGGCAAAAGAATTCAATGCAGGCGAATTCATCAAAAATATTTTTCCGGAAAGCATTGTTGATGTAATGGCCAGGAACCAGATATTACCCATAATAATTTTTGTGCTTTTTTTCGGTGTTGCAGTTTCATCTATGCATGAGAAAGGGAAAATAATTATCGATTTTTTTGATGCTCTTGGTCATGCTATGCTTAGGGTAACTTCTTATGTTATGAAGCTGGCTCCTTTAGCGGTATTTGGTGCTATGTCGTCGGTAATAGCATTG
>JANMMS010000027.1:0-26203 GCA_031373525.1 Ferruginibacter sp. | reverse complement strand
AATACATTATTCGGCCAAAATGGATAAAAGAACTTTTGATGATTTTAATGCGTTTGCAGATAACTACAGGGAAATCCATACACAAAACCTACAGATCTCAGGTGCTGATAGCTTTTACTTTGCTGAGTTGAAAGTGAAATTGCTTCAGCAATATGAAAAAGATCTGCCACTGCAGGTGTTGGATATGGGTTGTGGTGATGGCACAACTGAACTTTTTATGCAGCAATATTTTCCTTTGTGGAGAATTTCCGCAATAGATGTATCTGAAGAAAGCATAAGGGTTGCCGGAGAAAAGAATCTTTCAAATACTGTGTTTTCCGTTTATGATGGTGTTAAAATACCGGCAGCAGATTCATCGGCAGATATCGTTTTTATTGCGGGTGTATTTCATCATGTAAGTTCTGAAATGCATGCGGTATTGGTAAAGGAAATTGCCAGAGTATTAAGATCTGGTGGCAGGTTATATTTCTTTGAACACAATCCCATTAATCCTTTGACCCGTTACCTGGTTAATACCTGTGTATTTGATAAAGATGCACGTTTGCTTAAATGTAGTTATTCATTACAGCTATTTAAAAATGCCGGGTTAGGGAAAATTCAGAAAGAATTCATTATTTTCTTCCCCAGAAAAGGAATATTCTCAAGATTGATCTTTCTGGAAAAATACCTCAGATGGTTACCTCTTGGAGGTCAGTACTTTATTTCTGCACAAAAAAGATCAATGTAAATTAATTGTTTTATTGATCAGGTATAGCGGACGTTGCTTTGTTTCTAAAAAAAGGCTGGCAATGTATTCTCCCAATAAACCGATGGCCAGTAATTGAGTGCCTCCTAAAAACATGATAGCAATGATCATGGAAGCCCATCCCGGAACAGTTTTACCCTGGAAGTAAGATACCATAGCAAAAATGGCAAAAGCAAATGCGGCTAAAGAAACGATACTGCCAAACAGTAAGGCTAGCCGAAGTGGTTTAAAGCTGAATGAAGTAGTTCCTTTTAATGCCAGTTTGAGCATCCGGGTAAAAGAATATTTTGTTTTGCCATGGATCCGTGCAGGTGCATCAAAATCGATCGTGATAGTTTTAAAACCGATCCAGCTGAAAATGCCTCTTAAAAAAAGTTCTCTTTCTTTAAATTGCAAAATGCTTTCGAGAACTTTCCGGTTAAAGGCCTTAAAGTCAGCAACATTGGGTTCTATTCTTGTTTCAGAAATAAAATTGATGAACTGATAAAATATACCGGCCAGTGTCTTTTTAAATAACCCGATATTTTGAGTAGTTTTTCTCCGGGTTTGTACAAGGTCAAAACCTTCCCCGAGTTTTTGCAATAAAGCAGGAATCAATGATGGCGGATGTTGCAGGTCGCCATCCATAATGACAATAAAGTCTCCTGAAGCATGTTGCATTCCTGCCATGAGTGCATTCTGGTGTCCAAAATTGCGGCTGAGAGAAATGCATTTAATATGGCTCGATCTCTTTGCCTGTTCTTCTATATATAATAAAGTCTTGTCAGTACTGCCATCGTCTACAAAAATCACTTCAAAGCTATCTTTGAAATGAAGGGCTAATTCTTTACAAACAAGGGGGATGTTCTCGTCCTCATTGTAAACAGGGATTATGATACTTATGAGATTCACTTATAAAAATAGATGATTGGTATGATGATTAAAAGTATAAAAAAAAATCAATACTATGTTTAATGATGTCTGTTATTCAATCCAAATTGATTTTTTAATATCAGTTGGAAAGTTTCAATAGGGGACATTGTATCAGTGAAACCTGTATAGTTTTTACCCGGAAGATAAACAGCATTTAATATACCTGATCTTAATTCATCCGGAAAACGGTCGCTGTATCCCCTGTAGCCATGATCTCCCTGGATAATGATTATTACATTTTTACCTGCATGCTCAAAAATGGTATTGACCATTTTTTTTATCTCATTGTTTGTATACTTAATAAAACCGGTATAGTTTGCAATTGTCTTGTCAAATCCATTATACCCGTACATGTTTTTTACTGAATTCTCTTTACCGCTGCTATCATAGATCAACGGAGGATGAGGCATCATGAAATGAAAATAATTAAAGGACGGTTTCTTAGTCATTGGATAATTTTCCAGTAATAGATTGAATTCAGAAGTTAGTTTTGACAGGTCATTTTTTACTTTATGGCTCCAGGATCTTTTCAGAAAGTTTATATCAATATTCCTGTTTGCTAAAATGAAATCCGGTTCTATTGATTCATACAACCGGTTATAGAAAGTAGCAGCAGTAAGTACATTTTCAAGATGATAATTCAAATTGAACTGAAGGGGCGAAGGTTGTCCAAGTATATTAAAAACAGAATAATTCCTGAAAATATAACCAGATTTTTCAAAATTGTCGGGCACTGCCGAATATTCAATATTTTTTAGTGCGATCAGCTTTTTCTTATACTCTTTAATTGCATTGTCTTGTAAATAGTCTAAAGGTTCCAGGCTAAGCGTTGATCCAAGTGAATAATAGGTTTCCTGGGATAAGGCATGTGCATTACCTGTTACAAAAAAATCTTTTTCTTTTAAGAAGTAATTTAGATCAGCATTGTCAAAATGCAGGTATTTTTTACTTACGGTATCTGAAGGGTACATATCAAATAATAAAAAGAATATACCGGGCTTTTCAACCAAAGATATTTTTTCGAATTTTTTTGGAACCTTTAAATATTTTTTTTCTCTTTTATTAGAAATAAAAAATGATCCGACATCATATAAAGTGACAATTACAATAAAGATCATCCAGAATTTAAGTAATAGTCCGCTCGTTTGCCGGTTGACACGGCTAAAAAGAAGGATAATACCAGTACATATCACTACAAAACCAGCAGCTATTTTCAGGTCTATGCCGGTAAGGTTTTTAGAATGAGTGGTAGAGGCATAGGTATCCAGTATAGTACCGAAAAATAAAAATAAAAAAAGTAAGGTAGAAAATGTAAGGGTGAAGCGTTCTTTATCTGAAAAAAATGCTTTACCGGAAAAATACAGCAACGCTGTTACAAGTAAATATTTACCGAATTGTTTCAGGCTGATTACCGGGTCAAGGAAATAATAAAGATCTGTTGTGTAATGAACAAAGAAATACACAAGTACCAAAAATGGAATGAATGCAACATTTTTATTGTTCATCTTTTCTTTTAATTAAATGCAGCAGCACCCTTTTATTTGAAAAGGTATGTTCTTTAATTAATTTAAACCTTGTTTTGAAAGAATCAGTGAAATTGGTAAGGTTGTACCAATCAAAAATATCTTCTCTGTCAGAAAGTAATAACTGAACCTTTTCATCTTCTTTGGGAACAAATTCAATAATAAGTTCATTGCATGCATTTGCAAACATGCCAGCCATCAGTATAAATGGAATGTAGTTGCTGATGGAAAGGTGATGGGTTAGTGCCAATGCGAGCCCGATATCACCGCGAAGCCGTTCTTGTAATGCAGGCCTTTCCTGGTTGTTCCATCCCGTTGCGGGCGTTGGCTGACAAAGGTTTGCAGTAAAACAGAAAATATTATTGATCTTGTTTTTTTTACAATGTTCATACAATTCATCAACCGATCTGCTGTCTTCATCAAATGCTATAATCTTTTCAACATCGGCTGCCAATAATTTTGAAAAATGACCGGTATTGCATCCGAAATCCAACAGCGTTTTTTCAGTATAGTTTCTGCCGATCCATTTTTTTATGATCTTTTCTTTTTCATCTAAATAGACTTTATCAATATTTTTATCATAATAATCATTCCACTTTGTCTGCTTTTTGGATTGAGATATTTTATTGATATTAGAAAACAACTTATCTGCAAATTGCAATGAACTTTTAACTGTAAATTGTTTTGAATATTTTTTTGGTTGTTTGTCTTTTATTTTACTCCTGATCTTTTCCGGCAATGCAATAAAGAGTATGGTATTAAGATTAAAAAAAGCTTTTACAGGTAATAAAGGCATGCCTTTACTTAAAGGGATCCCGTTCATATTATTCAGGTAAATGTCATTGCCAATCGTATTAAAATATTTGACAAGCAAAATGGGCAAATAAAAATTCTCTGTAAACTGTTTGAAAGCCTTCCAGGGTTCCCCCGGTTTAAAAATTTCAAAGGATGATAAATCAACAAACAATGGCTTATTGCCATCAAATACAACATTGAAAGCTGTTGCATCTTTCAATGTCATTCCGTATTTCAAAGCCTGGTATTGAATTTTTAATGTAAGTAAAGCTGCATCTTTCCATTGATTAAAAGTCCATTCATAAGGGAATGAGACGAAATGTATTTTTCTTGCTTTAAGAATTATAGTGCCGTTTAAATCTGGTAACTCTTCAAAAGGGATCAGGAAATTTTTATTGATCAATTCGCCCGCCAGGCCCGATGATTTGAAATGGTGAAAATGAGAAAGATAGGATGGAGCCAGTTCCCGGAATATATTTTCTTCATCAGATTCAAAATTGAAAACTTTAGCCGCAGGATCTTTGAAGGATGCGTAGTGGTTAATTCTTCTCTTCAATTGCAGATGATTTGTCCTTTTTCTTAAATAATTGTAATAAAACGAATTTGACCTTTCTGAAAAAAACACCAATAGCAACTGCTACTCCTATCAGCATCTGTATCAACATACTGCCCGAACCCGGATCGATATATAAAAAAAAGAGTAACATTGAATAATTGAAATTTATATTACTAAAGATATGGTTTGTTTTTTAATGCCTCCAACCGTGATATATACTTACCAATGATATCAAATTCTATATTTACCTTACTCCCTTTTTTTATTTGTTTTATATTGGTGTGTTCATAAGTATATGGTATAATGGCAACTGTAAAATTAATATCCGAAATATCGAAGATGGTCAGGCTGATACCGTTTAAAGTAATTGAGCCTTTTTCTATAATCAGGCTCGAAAACTTTTTGTCTATCTCAAATTGATATTCCCAACTGCCTTTTTTTTCTGAAATGCCTGTGCAAATAGCTGTTGAGTCAACGTGTCCCTGAACAATATGCCCGTCCAACCGGCCATTCAAAAGCATACATCTTTCCAGGTTCACAATATCTTCAGGTTTAAGTTGGCCCAGGTTAGTTTTTAAAAGGGTTTCTTCTATTGCAGTCACTTTATGCCAGTTGTTTTTTATGGATTCTACTGTAAGGCATACACCGTTGTGGCTGATGCTTTGGTCTACCTGGAGGCTTGTTGCAAGGGGAGACTCAATCCAAAAACTCATATTTGTACCATTATTGGCAATTTCCTTAACGATACCGGTTGTTTCAATGATTCCTGTAAACATGGCTCAAATTTCGGAAATTGTAGGAAGAATTTCTTTTTTTAAATAAAACTATTATCTTTGCGACCCTGTCGTAAGAAGTGGCAGAATTTTTTCACCTAAAGGAGGTATATAATGCTTATTATTGATTCAAAAGATTGCGAAAACATAGACAAGGCACTCAAAAAGTACAAAAAGAAATTTGAAAAAAGCCGTGTTTTATTGCAATTAAGGGAAAGACAGGCTTTTATCAAGCCGTCAATCAGGCGCCGTACTGAAATGTTGAAAGCTGTTTACAAGCAACAGCTGAATACAGGCATGTTCGATAAATAAATTATTTAGCCAGCAATATTTTTAAAACTGATAACAGGTTATGATTAACTTTGGTTATCAGTTTTTTTATGCACTTAAGTCCCGAACAAAATATCCGCTCTTTCCTCGATTACCTTAAATTTCAAAAAAGGTATTCACAACACACGATCATTTCATACCAGAATGACCTTTCTGGTTTTTTTAATTACCTCCGGACTCATTTTGATGAAAGCCTCCTGAATAATGTAAAACCAGCATTTATCAGAACCTGGCTGGCCCAGCTTAAAAGCGAGGGGATCAGTTCAAAGACCATAAACAGGAAAATATCGTCCTTAAAATCTTTTTTCAAATACCAGTTAAAGCAGGGGCTAATTGAAGTGAGCCCGGTAACAACGATCATATCTCCGAAAGTGGGTAAGCGGTTGCCTCAATTTGTTGAAAAGAAGGATATTGATACTTTATTTGAGCATGTTGAATTTCCTGATAACTGGACGGGCAGAACAGACAGGCTTTTATTACAGATACTGTATAATACAGGTATCAGGCAAGCTGAATTAATTGGTTTGAAAGAAAGTCAGGTTGACAGAATAAATTGTGCTATAAAAGTTCTGGGTAAGGGGAGCAAAGAAAGGATCATACCAGTTAGTACATCTTTAATGCAGGAGATGAACACATATATTGAAGAAAAAAAGAAACAATTTTTAGAAAAAGAAGCCGTTATACTCCTGGTAAATGAAAAAGGAAAGAAGTTATATCCAAAATATGTTTACAATGTGGCTAAAAAATACTTAACGCTTGTTACGACAATCAGTAAAAAAAGCCCGCACATATTCAGGCATACTTTTGCAACACATCTTACCAATAATGGAGCAGATCTCAATGCTGTAAAAGAATTACTTGGGCATAGCAGCCTTGCAGCAACACAGATCTACACGCACAGTACCATTGAAAAATTGAAGGATGTATATAAGAATGCACATCCAAAGGCATGATTTTATTATTAAAAAAATGACGATATATCAATCCGTAAAATTAATTTTGAAAAAATCCTATCATATATTAACTTCATCAATCTAAAAAGGCATGAAGATAATAAACCTACAACTTGTTGGCCTATGCTATAATTGCTACCTATTTATTCATTTTTTCATTAAAAATCAGATGTTATGAACGTAAACATTCAAACGGTGCATTTCGATGCAGATTCAAAATTGATAAACTATATTGAGAAAAAGATTTCAAAACTCACCCAATTTCACGACAGAATTACTGCTGTTAATATTTACCTTAAACTAGATAATATCGTGCATAATATAAAAGACAAAGTGGTTGAGATCAGGGTAATTATTCCTCGTCATGAATTCTTTGTAAAGCAGTCATCCAAGTCATTTGAGGAGAGTTTTGATGCGGCTTTAGATGCTATTATTACTCAAATGAAAAGACATAAAGAAAAACAGGCAGCCTGATAAATAGTTTAAAAAAAATAAAAAGAAATCTTCCGAAAAACCGGGAGATTTTTTTTTATTTTGAATTCCTTCAAAAAAATCTTTTACAAAGTTTTTGTATTAACCATTTTCTCTTACCTTTGCCTTCCCAAAAAATAGGGTGCGTTGTTGTTGCCAGTTTAAGGGAAGTTCTTTTAAAGGTTTACTGGTTTATTAGTTTATTGGTTAGAAAAAAGCCACATCACTAAACTATTAAACAAATAAACATAAAATGCCGAAATAGCTCAGTTGGTAGAGCAACTGATTTGTAATCAGTAGGTCGCTGGTTCGACTCCAGTTTTCGGCTCTGGTACATGATCTGATTTTCATCTGATCATGTTAATGCTTGTGCAGGGCAGATGGCCGAGTGGTTAAAGGCGACAGACTGTAAATCTGTTCACGTAAGTGTACGTAGGTTCGAACCCTACTCTGCCCACGAAATCGATTTGGAGATGAATTGATTTGGAAATTTGAAGATTATTTAAATAGATCTTTGTTTTAGAAGTTGGAGTAAGAAAAAATGTTAATCTTCAAATTAGCACATTTTCAAATCTTCAAATTATTCAAGCGGAAGTAGCTCATTTGGTAGAGCGATAGCCTTCCAAGCTATAGGTGGCCAGTTCGAGCCTGGTCTTCCGCTCATTTTTCTGCCTGCGATGGCAGATAGTTCTTAAGCCGTCGTAGCTCAGGGGTAGAGCACTTCCTTGGTAGGGAAGGGGTCGTGAGTTCGATTCTCACTGATGGCTCAAAAAGATATTTGAATAAGAGAGTAATTAGAAGCTAAGAAGTAGAGCATCCCGATATTAATCGGGAGGGTCGTGAGTTCCCTGCCTGACTGCGTCAAGCAGATAGGGATTCTCACTGATGGCTCTTTTTAAAATAATAAAGTACCAAAAGGTATTAATGATAACAGTCCACGGTTTACAGACTTTAAATGAAAACCGATTTTCAAAACAAATACTAAAAATTAAACAATGGCAAAAGAATCTTTCAAGAGGGATAAACCCCACTTAAACGTTGGAACGATTGGTCACGTAGATCATGGTAAAACAACACTAACAGCCGCTATAACCGATGTTTTGTCAAGAAGAGGTTTAGCGGAGAAAAAAAATTATGATGATATTGATGGTGCTCCGGAAGAAAAAGAAAGGGGTATTACGATTAATACAGCTCACGTTGAGTATGCTACTAATACCCGTCACTATGCACACGTTGACTGTCCAGGTCACGCCGATTATGTAAAAAACATGATTACCGGTGCTGCTCAGATGGATGGTGCTATTCTTGTGGTAGCTGCTACTGACGGACCTATGCCTCAAACAAGAGAGCATATCCTGCTTGCTCGCCAGGTAGGTGTTCCAAGTATGGTGGTATTCATGAATAAAGTTGATCTTGTTGATGATCCGGAATTATTGGAATTGGTAGAAATGGAGATCCGTGAATTATTAACAAAGAATGGTTTTGACGGTGATAATACACCTATCATCCAGGGTTCTGCAACCGGCGCTTTGGCTGGTGATGAAAAATGGATGGCAAAAATCAATGAACTTATGGATGCAGTTGATAGTTATATCCCATTGCCTCCAAGATTGGTTGATCTTCCATTCCTGATGAGTGTTGAGGATGTATTCTCAATTACTGGTCGTGGTACAGTTGCTACCGGTCGTATTGAAAGAGGCCGTATTAAAGTTGGTGAGGCAATTGAAGTAGTAGGTTTAATGGAAAAGCCATTGGCTACAACCTGTACCGGTGTTGAAATGTTCAAAAAATTATTGGACGAAGGTGAAGCAGGAGACAATGCTGGATTGTTATTACGTGGTATTGAAAAAACCCAGATCCGTCGTGGTATGGTTCTTTGCAAACCAGGTTCTATTACTCCGCATACTGAATTTAAAGGTGAAGTTTATGTATTAAGCAAAGATGAAGGTGGACGTCACACTCCATTCTTCAACAAATACCGCCCTCAGTTCTATTTCCGTACAACTGACGTAACAGGTGAAGTTGAATTGAATGCAGGAACTGAAATGGTAATGCCGGGCGATAACACAAATCTTACGGTAAAACTTATTCAGCCAATTGCAATGGAGAAAGGTTTGAAGTTTGCGATACGTGAAGGTGGCCGTACAGTTGGAGCTGGACAGGTTACTGAAATTTTAAAATAAGAACTAAGATAGCTGTTAGCTTTTAGCTTTTAGTATATAGTCTAAAGGACTTAACTAATAATAATTGCCTATCTTTACGAAATAATGCTAAAAGCTATTGGCTCACCGCTAATAGCTTTTAGCTTTCTTACGGGCATGGTGCAACGGCAGCATACGGGTCTCCAAAACCTTTGATCTAGGTTCGAATCCTAGTGCCCGTGCTGAGTTTTTTGAATGTACGGTGTAATTGGTTTTAATAGGGAAACCTTTGATCTGGGTTCCCTGCCTGACTGCGTCAAGCAGACAGGGAATCCTAGTGCCCGTGCTAATTAATGAACGGATTTGAAAATAGGTAGATGTGCTAATGTAAGAATTCGTCATCAACAAATTTTCAAATCTTCAAATCTTCAAATTGTTATTATGAATAAATTCACAGTTTTTGTAAAGGAATCGTACAAAGAAATGATGGAAAAAGTAACCTGGCCTAAATGGGAGCAGTTACAGCAGTCAACAATGATTGTACTTGGTGCAACATTATTCATCACCGCTATTGTAGCATTGATGGATTTTATTGCAAACGGATCAATGAAATTTATTTACTCTTTATTTAAGTAATTATGGAAGATACATCACAACAGGGAAACGAAGAGACCATAGATAATACAGAGCATACCGAAACGGTGGAAAATACTGAAGAAGGTAAAATTGTAGCTATTGAAAAACCATTAGTTACAGAGAAGTCAGACAAACCTGAGAAAGAAAGCAAATGGTATGTTCTTAGAGTAGTAAGTGGAAAGGAACGTAAAATTAAAGAATACCTTGATAAGGATATCATCCGCAATGGATGGACTAAAGTTATTGTTCAGATATTTTTGCCGGTTGAAAAAGTTTACAAAGTACTGAATGGTAAAAAAGTCATGAGGGAAAGAAATTTTTATCCCGGATATATCATGATGGAAGTTGCCGGAGATAAGCTAAATGATGATATTATTCAGCACGTTAGTAACATCAGCAATGTAATGCACTTTTTAACCGACGGAAAAGGTTCAAAGGGGAATATTATCTCATTACGTAAGGCTGAAGTGAATAAGATGCTTGGCAAAGTTGATGAAATGAGTGATGTTGGAGGAGTTACCATGAGTGAGCCCTTTATCATTGGCGAAACCATCAAGATCATTGACGGGCCATTCAATGACTTTAATGGTGTAATCGAAGAAGTAAGTGATGAAAAGAAAAAATTAAAAGTACAGGTAAAGATATTTGGAAGAGCCACCCCGGTGGAATTAAGTTATATGCAGGTTGAAAAGCTTGTATAAAGTACCACACCAACTGTTTAAAAACGTCCCTGCAAGAGGACGTTTTTTTTATGCATAATGTACAAAAAAGAGTTCAGCAACAGATCATGATGAACTCTTTTTTGTATAACAGGATCAATAACCTTCCGCCTGTTCTATATTAGGGTTTGCCAGTATCTCAGTTTGTGGTAATGGCCAGGCCCATTCTCTTGCAGTTGCATCCAATGAACAAAATACATTGCAATTGGTAGTTCGGTCAACAGTCCTTGCTGATCTTTTCAGGTCGAACCAGCGATGCCCTTCACAAACCAATTCTTTTCTTCTTTCATTGCCAATTGCGATAATGAGTGCAGCACCTGTTTCAATACCGGGAACAAAACCATTGATCCTGGATGCCCTTAAAATATTGAGGTCGGCAAGAGCCGGGCCGTCCAATAGTTTTTGTGAGTAGGCTTCTGCACGTATCAGGTAGATTTCTCCTGTCCGCAACACTTTAAAATCTGTGATACCATCCGGTTTTGCAAGTTGGGGTTGCTTGGCCAGGTATTTTACAAGTACCAGTCTGGTTGAAGCGCCCCTTGGCCTGAGTTGAAAATAGGATGTGTATCTTATGTCATTCACCTGGTCATAAAGGGAAGTCAGGTTTGTAGTTGGCCTGTAGGAAGCCCTGTTCCCGGTTGCATAATATACATTATCACCTGTGCCGGAATTCAGCGGTGTGAATTTTACAGACCAGATCACTTCTGCTGTACTGGCATCCTGCCATATCAAAGGGAAATTGGTCCTGCTTGCAAGCGGCCTCGCAGCGATCACGAAGCTTGAGTATTTGATGGCACTGTCAGCCTCTCCTGCAAAATTATACACACGTGCCAATATTGCATTGGCTACTATTTCATCAATATAACTCCTTGCAGTAGACGCAGTGCTTGTTGTTGATTGTATCGGTTTATCCATGTTCTGCATAAGATCCTTTGCGTTCTGCAGGTCTTTGATGATCGCATCATAACTTTCTTTTACGGACAGACGAGAGGGCTTTTGTTCAATATCAAACGAAGAAACATAAGGAATGCCCCTTACCATAGAATTCCTTGATGTACCTTCCCCCCAATATCTTAATATGTCAAAATGAACAAATGCCCTCAGCGCCAGTGCCTGTGACTTTATCCTGTTTACTGCCCCTGCATCTGTTGCTGCAAGTGCATCAATATTTCTAAGTGTAATATTGCATTGCTGGATGACGCGATAAGCTGCGAGCCAGGTTGCATCAATATTCGTATCGTCTGCTGTATATGTCCAGTGCGAAAAGTTCTGGTAATTCCCCAATGATTCCCCGGTCTCAAATAAATTATCTGTCATCATATCTGAAAGGGTGGAGAAAGCGCTTGACCCATTACTGCTGCCATAATAATTAACTGACAATAACCTTGAATAAGCGCCCGTTAATGCAGCTTCATAATCTTCTATTTTGGTAAAGCTTGCATCGCCATTTACAGTGTGTGTGGGTTCTATATCAATTACTTTTTTGCAGGAACCCAGCGTTAAAAAAAATGTGACGGCTAAATATATTTTATATGACTTTTTCATAATTATTTTTTTAAATGGTGATTTATAATCCAAGGTTAAGCCCTACAGTAATTGATTTCAAAGCAGGGTATTGTGCTCCCTGTAAAACGCCCGAAGCTATTTCAGGGTCATAACCTTTGAATGTGCTCAAGGTGATCAAATTCTGTCCCAGTGCAAAGAACCGCAATGAATTGATCCTGTATTTACCAATCATTGTTGAAGCAATTGTATATGATAAAGTAATATTTCTCAGGCGTATATATTTGCCATCTTCAACAAACCTGGTAGTGTTCTGTTGAAAGTCGTTGAATGGACTTGGTATATTGGTAATGTCGCCTGGGTTACGCCATTCTGTTAACAGGTCCCTGCTTATATTTGAAATATAGTAAGTAGGGTTTTCTACATTGACCCTGTCACCATTGAAAATTTTGTTTCCAAAACTATAAGTGAAAAGGAATGACGCTTCCAGGTTCTTTAATTTAAAGCTTGTGTTAAAACCACCGAAATAAGGAGGATCATATTTCCCTACAATAACCTTATCGTTGGGATTATATTGATTTGTTGTGCCCTTGCCATCTTTTGTATAATACAATGCATCTCCGGTAGCGGGATCAACACCTGCATAGCGGACCACGTAAACGGAATTTGCACTTTCTCCAACCCTGTTGATAGATAATCCATTTATGTTTTCATTTGTTCCATCCAGTTGAAGGATCTTATTTTTGTTGTAAGTAAAATTCCCGCCAATATTCCAGGTGAAGTTTTTAGTTTGTATAGGAACAAAATTCAATGCAACTTCAATGCCCCTGTTCTGTAACTTACCAAGGTTGGTCAGAACTGTATTAGCGCCATTGGTACCGGATATTTGCCTGTTCAGGTAAAGGCCAACAGTATTAGAATTATAAAATTCAACAGAACCGGTGATCTTATTTTTTAATAAACCAAAATCCACACCGGCATTGAATGAACGGCGCACTTCCCAGGTAAGGTCATTTTTTTTCAGGTTTGTTAAGATCAATCCCCCTACACCGTTATAAGAAGTTGGCCCAAATTGTTCTTTTGCTTCATAATCGTCGCCTACACCCTGGTTTGCTGATGAACCATAACTTACTTTTAATTTAAGATCGCTGATCAATGTTGATCCTTCCAGGAATTTTTCAGATGACATGACCCAACTGGCACCGATGGCACCAAAAGTTGTCCATTTATTATCGTCTGCAAGCCTTGAAGAGCCATCACGCCGAACAGTTCCACTCAGGAAATATTTATTCTTATAAGAATAATCTGCAATGGCGAAGTATGAAAGAATTGCATTTTCTGTTTCAGTGCTGGTGACCACCGGTATGAATCCATTGGATGATGTGCCTGGTGTAATACCTGACCCGTTTTTGAATGGCCCTATTAGCCCGAAACCAGTAAATCCAAAGCCGCTGAATTTCCTTTTAACAACCTCATTGAATAAAGAAATATTTAACCTGCTGTCCCTGATCTGTTTTGTATAATTAACAGAAGTGGTTATCGTTTGCCTGTTTGTTTTTGTGCTGTTCTGGCCGAAGGAACCACGCCCACCGGTTTGCTGGCTACCTTGGTAAGTGCTGCGGTCAAAGTATTGTTGATTTTCATTTTCAGTATAATCAATGCCTAAATTGGTTCGTGCAGAAAGACCTTTGATAGTTGGGAATTTATATTCCAATGTCAATCCGCCAACCAGTTTTAATTGTTTATTGCTGCCGGGATTTTCCAGCAATTCTTTTACCGCATTAGGTTGTCCTTGTAATAAAAGATCCAGCTCATTATAAGATCCATTGGGGAGATAGGGCGTTATATAAGGATTCGCCCAACGGATAGCGTTCAGTGGCGAGCCAATGAACTGGTCATTTTCATTCGTATTAGTGAATTTGGATGAGCCTACAAAAGTATTTACGCCGATCTTAAAATCTCCAAGTGTGTGATCAAGGTTGATACGGCCTGTTAATCTTTTTAAACCTGTACTGATGACAAGCCCCTGCTGCTTAAATAAAGATCCTGATGCGAAGAATTTTGTCTTGTCATTTCCACCTGCAATACTTAATTGGTGTTGTTCAGTGCTTGATTTGCGGAATAATGCGTCTTTAAGATTCCCGTCGACCTTTGATAAGCTATCAGCTTCTTCGGGCGTCCATCCAAAAGGGTTCATTCCATCCGGCCTGTCATAATTCAATTCATAATCAATTTTTTCAGCACTGGTCATCAGTTGCAATTTATTTGTTGGCAACGCAGCGATGCCATATTGCACATCATAACTGATCTTTGTTTTTTGATTTGCACCCCGTTTGGTTGTGATCACAATAACGCCATTGGCGCCCCTTGATCCATATTGTGAAGTACCGGTTGCATCTTTTAATACATTATAGGTTTCAATATCAGAAGGATTGATGCTTTGGAAATCGGATGAAGTGATCTGTACACCATCAAGGATGTATAATGGATCTGTGGATCCAAGCACCGAACCTTTACCCCTGATCGTTACGGTAGCTGCAGAGCCGGGCTGGCCACTTTGCGACTGGATCAATATTCCCGGCGATTTTCCCTGTAACATTTGTTCAAATGATCCGATCGGCTGGGATTTTACTTCATCGCCTGATATCCTCGAAATAGAAGCGGTGGATTGCCTGCGTGTCTGGGTATTGTAACCAGTTACAACTACTTCCTGTAAATTTTTGCGGATGAGTTGCATGGTTATGTCTATAACTAAGCTTCCCCCGGCATTTATTGAAATGTCTGTATATCCCACACGTGTAAATAGCAACAGGGCATTGTCGGTTACCTGTATGGAATATTTTCCTGCAGCATTCGTTGAAGTGCCACTTTTGCTGCCGTTAATACTTATACTGACACCCGGCAGGGGCGCCCCGTCGTGGGCATCGGTTACAGTGCCGCTTATATTTCTCTGTGCACTGGCACAAAGAAAACTATTGATCATAATAATTACCAGAGTTAAATTTTTCATATCATTATTTTTAGAAATGGTGAATAATGACAATAAAAAAGAGCGTACAAAATTTTCAAAACAATCCTGACTGGCAGCTCATCTTAATAAGTAATTGATGAGTTCTACCAAATAAGGTAATCTTATAAACTTTTTAAATTGTTCTTCCTTTAATAATGGATATTATCTAGATAATCATTATATATATGTGACAATCATTTACGTTAGAGTGCTGCAAAAAAACTGTTTCATTGTATAAGCGGTAAAATTGTGTCGGGAAATTGTCAGGATTTTATATGAATGCATCGTTTCTTTGTAAACTAACTATTACGGATAGACTAATCACAGCTCCGGGATAGGTGTTAAAGGCATATTAAAATCGGTCTGCGGTGCAGCGTTCGGGCAGGAAAATAGTCTTCGAAAAAAATTTGGGGATACAGAAAAAACCCTTACTTTTGCCGCCCCAATTAGTTCTTTATTGAATTCGGACCGTGTAAAAACGGTACAACATGGGAGTTTATCCGTAATTGCGGACGAACGTTATCACCAAAAAATGTAAACAATGGCAAAAGAAATTACAGGCTATGTTAAGCTCCAGTGTAAAGGAGGACAAGCCAACCCGGCACCGCCGATCGGACCAGCCCTTGGTTCTAAAGGTATCAATATCATGGAGTTCTGTAAGCAGTTTAATGCAAGAACCCAGGATAAACCTGGAAAAGTATTACCAGTTCTAATTACAGTGTATGCTGACAAATCATTTGAATTTGTAATCAAAACCCCTCCTGCTGCAGTTCAGTTAATGGATGCTGCAAAGATCACCAGTGGCAGTAAAGAACCCAATCGTGTAAAAGTAGGAAAAGTATCCTGGGCACAGGTTGAAGAGATCGCAAAAGATAAAATGACTGATCTGAACGCTTTTACTATTAACAGCGCTATGAGCATGGTTGCCGGTACTGCACGCAGCATGGGTTTAACAGTAGAAGGTAAAGCTCCCTGGGAAAATTAATTGACAACCTTAAATTTAAAATAAAATGATCACAAAAGCTAGAAAAATAGCAAACACTAAGGTTGACATTAACAAAGCATACACGCTTAAAGAAGCATCATCTTTAGTAAAAGAAATAAATACAACAAAATTCGATAGTTCTGTAGACCTGCATGTTCGTTTAGGTGTAGATCCTAAAAAAGCTGATCAGGCTATCCGTGGAACAGTTTCATTGCCACATGGTACAGGTAAAACCAAGCGTGTATTGGTTTTATGTACGCCTGATAAAGAAGCAGAAGCCAAGGCTTCAGGTGCTGATTATGTTGGGTTAGATGAATTTATTACAAAAATAGAATCTGGCTGGACAGATATTGACGTTATTGTAGCAACACCATCAGTTATGCCGAAAATTGGTAAACTGGGTAAAGTGTTAGGTCCTCGTAACCTGATGCCGAATCCAAAGACCGGTACGGTTACCAATGATGTAGCTGGTGCAGTTAATGATCTAAAAGGCGGTAAGATTGCCTTTAAAGTTGATAAAGTTGGTATTATTCATGCATCAGTAGGACGCGTAAGTTTTGCATCTGAAAAAATTGCAGAAAACTGCCAGGAATTTATTAACGCAATCATCAAATTAAAGCCATCTACTTCTAAAGGAACTTACCTAAAGGGTGTAAGTATGGCTAGTACAATGAGTCCGGGTATTATTGTAGACACAAAATCTGTTCAAAACTAAAGCCCCACCTAACCTCCCCAAAAAGAGAGGAAACAAGGCATTAATAAAATATTTGTTATGACAAAACAGGAAAAAAATGAAGTGATAGAATTGCTGAAAGGCAAATTCTCTCAATATAATAATTTCTACATTACTGACACGGAAAGCCTTACTGTAGCTCAGGTTGGCAAATTGCGTAGTCATTGCTTCGACAAGCAGGTAGAAATGAAAGTGGCTAAGAACACTTTGATCAAAAAAGCTTTGGAAAGTCTGGATTCTGAAAAATATGCTGCTGTGTATGATTCTTTGCATAAAGTAACTGCTCTGTTATTTAGCGAAAATCCAAAAGACCCGGCAGTTATTCTTAGTAGTTTCCGTAAAGCTAATAACAATGAAAGGCCTGTTCTAAAAGCAGCTTTCATCAATGGGGATGTATTTGTAGGCGACAACCAGTTAAAGGTGCTTACTCAGATCAAAACCAAAAATGAACTGATAGGCGAGATCATTGGTTTATTGCAATCACCGATACAACGTGTTTTGGGTGCATTACAAAATAAAGATGCGGTAAAAGCAGTTGCTGAAGTTCCGGTAGCAGAAGTTGCAGTAGCAGCAGCAGTTGCAGAAGTTTCAGTGGCAGAAGCACCGGTTGCAGAAGCACCAACAGCAGCAGAAGTTGTAGTTGCAGAAGCGCCAGTAGCAGAAGCAACACCTGAAACACCGGCTGCAGAGTCAACAGATTCAGCGCCAGAAGCACCGGTAGCTGAATAATTAAGTATTATATTGTTTGGCATTATTAGCAGACAAATAATTATAAAAACAATTTTTTAAAACTCTCCGACGGATCCGCCAAAAGCGGGCATGAAGCCGGAAAAAATCAAACATTATGGCAGACGTAAAAGCATTAGCAGAAAACCTTGTAGGTTTAACAGTAAAAGAAGTTCAGGAATTAGCTGAATTCTTAAAATCAGAATATGGTATTGAACCAGCTGCAGCTGCAGTTGTAGTAAGCGCAGGTGGCGATGGTCCGGCAGCCGCTGAAGAAAAAACATCTTTTGATGTTATTTTGAAGGCTGCAGGTGCGAACAAACTTGCAATCGTAAAGATCGTTAAAGAATTAACCGGCTTAGGGCTTAAAGAAGCTAAGGATTTAGTTGATAGTGCTCCAAAACCAGTTAAAGAAGGCGTTGATAAAGCAACAGCTGAAGAACTTAAAACTAAATTAACTGAAGCTGGAGCTGAAGTTGAAGTAGCATAATTGTTCTTTTTAAAATAGCTTTAAAAGCCGGGGAGCGATCTTCGGCTTTTTCATGTTTAAATAGGGATTCAGTGCAGGAAAATCTGATAAAAGCCCCTTTTCTACAAAAACCAAACCAAGACCATAAAATTTCAAAAAAATCTGGAAATAATCCAAAGAGTTTTCCGTACCTTTGCCCTCCTTTAATTTAGGAGTAGTGGCGCAAGCTCTATTTTTTCATTAAAAGGCCTACACTAAACGTTTTAATTAAAATATGTCTGCAACTAAATCACCCGCTGCACAGCGTATCAATTTTGGAAAAGTTGAACTTCTGGCAGAAACGCCCGATTTGCTCGGAATTCAGATCCAATCATTTAAAGACTTTTTCCAGTTAGAAACAACCCCCGATAAACGTAATGTGGAAGGGCTGTTCCGAGTATTCAGGGAAAATTTTCCCATTACAGATACCCGTAACATTTTCGTATTGGAATTTCTGGACTATTTCGTAGATCCGCCCAGGTATTCTATCGACGAATGTATTGAACGTGGACTGACTTATGCAGTTCCATTAAAGGCAAAACTCCGTCTTAGTTGCAATGATGAGGAGCACGTGGATTTTCAGACAATTGTACAAGATGTATTTTTGGGAAATATTCCTTACATGACTCCGCGTGGCACGTTCGTTATCAATGGTGCTGAAAGGGTTGTTGTTAGCCAGCTGCACCGTTCGCCTGGTGTTTTCTTCGGTCAGTCTGTTCATCCGAACGGCACAAAGATCTATTCTGCCAGGGTGATTCCTTTTAAAGGAGCCTGGATGGAATTTGCAACTGACATCAACAATGTAATGTTTGCATATATTGACCGTAAGAAAAAATTCCCGGTAACAACTTTATTGCGTTCTATCGGTTTTGAAACAGATAAAGATATCCTGGAATTATTCGGAATGGCTGATGAAGTTAAGGCTGATAAAAAAACACTGGAAAAAAATCTTGGAAAAAGACTTGCTGCACGTGTACTACGTACATGGGTAGAAGATTTTGTGGATGAAGATACCGGTGAAGTTGTTTCTATTGAAAGAAATGAGATCATTCTGGAAAGAGATTCTATCCTAGATGAATCCAACATAGCTTCTATATTAGAGTTGAGTGTTAAAAGCGTATTTATCCAAAAGGAAGAAGTGAGTGGAGATTATGCAATTATATACAATACATTAAATAAAGATACTTCCAATAGCGAACTGGAGGCGGTTCAGCACATTTACAAGCAATTGCGTGGTGCAGATGCTCCTGATGATGAAACAGCCCGTGGTATCATTGATAAATTATTTTTCAGCGATAAGCGATATGACCTTGGTGAAGTTGGACGTTACAAGATCAACCGCCGCTTGGGTTTAAATTTTCCTATCGAAAAGAAGGTACTTACGAAAGATGACATAATTGCTATCATTAAAACATTGGTTCAATTAACCAATGGAAAAAGTGAAGTGGATGACATTGATCATCTGAGCAACCGTCGTGTTCGTACAGTAGGAGAGCAATTATATGCTCAGTTCGGTGTAGGCCTTGCCCGTATGGCACGTACTATCCGTGAAAGAATGAACGTAAGGGATAATGAGGTATTTACTCCAGTAGATCTTATCAATGCAAGAACATTGTCTTCTGTGATTAATTCATTCTTTGGTACTTCACAGTTGTCGCAGTTCCTTGATCAGACAAATCCGCTAAGTGAAATAACGCATAAACGTCGTATTTCAGCACTCGGGCCCGGTGGTTTAAGCAGGGAAAGAGCTGGATTTGAGGTTCGTGACGTACACTATTCTCACTATGGCCGTTTATGTACCATTGAAACACCGGAAGGACCAAACATTGGTTTGATATGTACACTATGTGTACATGCCAAGATCAACGATATGGGCTTTATTGAAACACCATACCATAAGGTAACTGACGGTAAGGCAGACATGAAGAAGATCACTTTCCTCAGTGCAGAAGAAGAAGATACCGCAAAGATCGCACAGGCGAATATTGATATGGATGAAAAAGGAAATTTCGTTGAAAACATGATCAAATCACGTCAGACAGGCGATTTCCCCATTCTTGCAAAGAACGAAGTAGAATACATGGATGTGGCTCCAAACCAGATCGTTGGTTTGAGCGCTTCTTTGATTCCGTTCCTGGAGCATGATGATGCTAACCGTGCTTTGATGGGATCAAACATGCAACGTCAGGCTGTTCCTTTACTTCGCCCGGAAGTGCCCATCGTAGGTACGGGTCTTGAGGGGAAAGCTGCAAGAGATGCACGTATCCAGATTCATGCTGATGGTGATGGTTTAGTTGAATATGTAGATGCAACTGAAATACATGTTCGCTATAAAAGGAATGATTTACAAAAGTTGGTAAGTTTTGAAGATGACCTTACCATTTATAAGATCAATAAGTTCGTTCGCACCAACCAGGAAACAACGATCAATCTCCGTCCTGCTGTTATTAAAGGACAGAAGGTTTCTGAAGGAGATTTCTTAACGGAAGGGTATGCTACCAAAGGTGGTGAAATTGCTTTGGGTCGCAACCTTAAAGTGGCTTTCATGCCATGGAAAGGATACAATTTCGAGGATGCGATCGTAATTTCGGAAAAGGTAGTTAAAGATGACTGGTTTACGTCTATCCATATCAGTGAATTTGAAACTGAAGTACGTGATACCAAATTGGGAGAAGAAGAACTTACTCCGGATATTCCGAATGTAAGTGAAGAAGCTACCAAAGATCTTGATCAGAATGGGATCATACGTATCGGCGCTACTATCAAAGAAGGAGATATCATCATTGGTAAGATCACACCAAAAGGTGAAAGCGATCCAACACCGGAAGAAAAATTGCTTCGAGCGATCTTTGGTGATAAAGCAGGTGATGCAAAAGATGCTTCATTAAAAGCACCCAGTGGAACAGAAGGTGTCGTTATCAATAAAAAATTATTTCAGCGTGCCAAGAAAGATAAGAATGCTAAGGTAAGAGAGAAAGCACAACTGGATAAAATTGAAAAGACTCATGAAAAGAATGAGCAGGACCTGATGGACCTGTTACAATCTAAATTACAGACCTTGCTGAAAGAGAAGACCAGCCAGGGTGTAAGCAATAATTTCGGCGAGATGCTGATAGGTAAGGGAGCCAAATTCAATTCTAAGAATTTAGCAAACATTGATTTCCAGAATGTAAATCCTTTGGGATGGAGCGGCGATCATAAAACCGATGACCTGATCAACACCTTATTGCATAATTACAGCATTAAGTTCAATGAAGAACTGGGCCGATATAAGAGAGAGAAATTCAATATTTCTATTGGGGATGAATTACCTGCCGGTGTATTGAAACTTGCAAAAGTTTATATGGCAGTTAAGCGTAAACTTAAGGTTGGAGATAAAATGGCAGGCCGTCACGGTAACAAAGGTATTGTTGCCAAGATCGTTCGCCAGGAAGATATGCCATTCCTGGAAGACGGAACACCCGTTGATATTGTTTTGAATCCATTGGGTGTACCAAGTCGTATGAACCTTGGTCAGATATATGAAACTGCGCTTGGATGGGCCGGAGAAAAATTGGGTGTTCGTTTTGCAACACCAATTTTCGATGGTGCTTCAGTAGACGAGATCGCTGAAAATATTGAAAAAGCAGGGTTACCTAAATTCGGACATACCTATTTATATGATGGTGAAACGGGTGACCGTTTTGACCAGAAAGCAACCGTAGGTATCATATATATCATCAAACTTCACCACATGGTGGATGATAAAATGCACGCACGTTCTATTGGACCATACAGTCTTATTACACAACAACCATTGGGTGGTAAAGCACAGTTTGGTGGTCAGCGTTTTGGTGAGATGGAAGTTTGGGCACTTGAAGCATATGGTGCATCTAACATCTTACAGGAATTACTTACATTAAAATCAGATGATATCATCGGAAGGGCCAAAACATATGAAGCCATCGTAAAAGGTGACAACATACCAAGGGCCGGTATCCCTGAATCATTCAATGTATTGGTGCATGAGTTAAGGGGATTGGGATTGGATCTGAAGTTTGAGTAAAAGCTACAAGCTATTAGCCATAAGCTATTAGCAATACAGCATCATCAAATTGTAATAGAATTAAAATAATAAAATTTGCCTTCAGCTAATAGCTAACAACTAAAAGCTAACGGCTAAAACAAACAGCTAAAAGCTATAAATAATATGGCATTCAAAAAAGAAAACCGGCCAAGGCCAACATTTTCTCAAATTACCATTGGTTTGGCATCACCCGACAGCATCCTGGAAAGGAGCTATGGTGAAGTTTTAAAGCCTGAAACCATCAATTATCGTACATACAAGCCTGAAAGAGATGGTTTGTTCTGCGAAAGAATATTCGGGCCGGTAAAAGATTATGAATGTGCCTGCGGAAAGTATAAGCGTATCCGTTATAAAGGTATAGTTTGTGACCGTTGTGGGGTGGAAGTTACTGAAAAAAAGGTTCGCCGTGAAAGGATGGGCCACATCAAACTGGTGGTTCCTGTTGTGCATATCTGGTATTTCAAATCCTTGCCAAATAAGATCGGTTACCTGTTGGGTATGAGTTCTAAGAAATTGGAAACGATCGTTTATTATGAGCGTTTTGTTGTGATTCAGTCAGGTATTCGTGCAGATAAAGGACAAAATTATGCTGATCTGTTAACTGAAGAAGAATATCTTGACATACTGGATACTTTGCCAAAAGAGAACCAGATGTTGCCTGATGAAGATCCGGAAAAATTCATTGCAAAAATGGGCGCTGAAGCTGTTCATGCAATGTTGGAGCGTCTTGACCTGGATCAATTGAGCTTTGACCTGCGCAATTCTGCTGCAAACGAAACTTCACAACAGCGTAAGGCAGATGCCTTAAAGCGTCTAAGCGTAGTAGAAAGTTTCCGTGATGCAAATACAAGGATCAATAACCGTCCGGAATGGATGGTGATGCAATATATCCCGGTGATACCTCCTGAATTACGTCCATTGGTTCCTTTGGATGGAGGCCGTTTTGCTTCATCAGATCTGAATGATCTCTATCGTCGTGTTATTATCCGTAATAACCGTTTGAAGCGGTTATTGGAAATTAAAGCACCTGAAGTGATCCTTCGTAATGAGAAAAGGATGTTACAGGAAGCAATAGATTCATTGTTTGATAACAGCCGTAAATCGAATGCTGTAAAAGCGGAAGGTGGACGTGCACTGAAATCATTGAGTGATGTTTTGAAAGGAAAACAGGGACGTTTCCGCCAGAACCTGTTGGGTAAACGTGTTGATTACTCAGGCCGTTCTGTTATTGTAGTTGGACCTGAATTAAAAATGCACGAATGTGGTTTACCGAAGGATATGGCAGCAGAACTATTTAAGCCGTTTATCATTCGCAAACTGATTGAAAGAGGTATTGTTAAAACAGTTAAAAGTGCACGTAAATTAGTAGATAAAAAAGAATCGATCATTTGGGATATTCTGGAGAATATATTGAAAGGTCACCCGGTTATGTTAAACAGGGCCCCAACGCTGCACCGTTTGTCAATACAGGCCTTCCAGCCAAAATTGATCGAAGGAAAAGCGATACAGTTACATCCGTTGGTTACCACGGCTTTTAATGCCGATTTTGATGGTGATCAGATGGCTGTTCACGTACCATTAAGCAATGCAGCGGTTTTGGAAGCACAGTTATTAATGCTTTCTTCCCATAACATACTAAACCCACAAAATGGTACGCCGATCACCCTTCCTTCTCAGGACATGGTTTTGGGATTGTACTATATAACTAAGGGTAAGAAAACAATAGGCAATGAAATTGTAAAAGGAGAAGGGAAAGCATTTTATTCTGCTGAAGAAGTGATCATAGCTTACAATGAAAAGCAAATTGATCTTCATGCTAACATAAGAGTAAGAGCAAACTTTCGTAACAACGACGGTACACTAACTTATAAATTAATTGAGACAACTGTGGGAAGAGTGATCTTCAACCAGTTTGTGCCTAAGGAAGTAGGATTTATCAATGCCTTGCTTACTAAAAAAGCATTGCGTGAGATCATTGGTGATATCATTAAATGGACAAGCGTTCCTATCACTGCAAAATTCCTGGATGATATTAAAACACTTGGGTACCGTATGGCATTCCGTGGTGGATTGTCGTTCAATATTAATGATCTGATCATCCCGGCCATTAAAGCTGAATTGGTCGAAAATGCAAAGGGTGAAGTTGCGGAAGTCTGGGACAGTTACAATATGGGTCTTATTACAAACAATGAGCGTTACAACCAGATCATCGATATCTGGAGCAGGGTTGATACTAAAGTAACTGAAACGCTTATACGTGAATTAGCTATCGATAAGCAAGGATTTAATTCTGTTTATATGATGCTTGATTCAGGAGCCCGTGGTAGCAAACAGCAAATTAAACAACTTGCAGGTTTGAGGGGATTGATGGCTAAGCCAAGAAAATCAGGTTCATCTGGCAGTGAGATCATTGAGAATCCTATCCTTGCTAACTTTAAAGATGGTTTGAGTGTATTGGAATACTTTATCTCAACACATGGTGCCCGAAAAGGTCTTGCAGATACAGCTTTGAAAACAGCGGATGCAGGTTACCTCACAAGAAGACTGGTTGACGTTGCACAGGATGTTGTTATTAATGAAGAAGATTGCGGAACCTTGCGTGGTATTGCAGCACAGGCTTTGAAAGATAATGAAGATATCATTGAGGCACTGAGCGATCGAATAGAAGGCCGTACTTCATTGCATGATGTTTTCAATCCGTTAAATGATGAATTGATCCTAAATGCCGGTGAAGAAATCAGTACTGAAAATGCGAAGTTGATTGATGAAATCGGAATCGAAACTGTTGAGATACGTTCTGTATTAACGTGCGAAAGTAAGCGTGGAGTTTGTGTGAAATGTTATGGTAAAAATCTTGCATCCGGTTACCTTGCACAGCGTGGTGACGCGGTAGGTATCATAGCGGCGCAGTCGATTGGTGAACCTGGTACACAGCTTACACTACGTACATTCCACGTTGGTGGTGTGGCAGGATCTGCATCTGTTGAATCATCTCTTTATGCAAAATTTGACGGAACATTGCAATTTGATGGCTTGCGTACTGTAAGTACTGAAAATAATGATGGTAAAAAGATACAGGTTGTTATCGGACGAACAGGTGAGATCAGGAACCTCGATGTGAAATCTGACCGTATGTTAAATACAATGCATATTCCTTATGGTGCTGTATTGAATGTTAAAGATGGACAGAAAGTTTCAAAAGGTGATGTTATTTGCACATGGGATCCTTATAATAATGTTATCGTTGCAGAGTTAAATGGTACCATTAAATTTGATGCCGTTTTAGAAGGTATCACTTATCGTGATGAAGCGGATGAACAAACAGGCCATAGAGAAAAAGTGGTTATTGAAACTAAGGACAAGACTAAACTTCCATCTATTTTAGTAGAAGGGAAAGATAAAAAGATTTATAACTTACCGGTTGGATCACACATTGTTGTTGAAGAAGGCGAAACCGTTAGAAGTGGCCAGGTACTTGTAAAAATTCCAAGGGTTTTAAGTAAACTGAAAGATATTACCGGAGGTCTGCCAAGGGTAACTGAACTCTTTGAAGCAAGAAACCCAAGCAATCCTGCTGTGGTTTGTGAAATAGATGGTGTAGTTACTTTTGGTGCTATCAAGCGTGGTAACAGGGAGATCATTGTAGAAGCAAAAGATGGTGTTGTACGTAAATATTTAGTTCCGTTGAGCCGCCAGATCCTTGTACAGGATGGAGATTTTGTAAAAGCCGGCGCTGCATTAAGTGACGGGCAAACTGCACCTGCAGATATTCTTTCTATCAAAGGCCCGTTTGCAGTACAGGAATATGTAGTGAATGAGATCCAGGAAGTTTATCGCTTACAGGGCGTTAAGATAAACGACAAACACATTGAAGTTATCGTTCGTCAGATGATGCGTAAAGTAACCATTGAAGATGCGGGAGATACTAAATTCCTTGAAGGAGATACAGAAGACAGGCTGGATTTTAATATGGAAAATGATTACACCTATGACAAGAAAGTAGTTACGGATCATGGCGAAAGCACTAAGCTTAAACCAGGCCAGATCGTTACGCTGCGTGATGTAAGAGAAGAAAATTCTGTTTTAAGAAGGGCCGATAAAAAACTGGTTGAATACCG
>JANMMS010000017.1:0-12728 GCA_031373525.1 Ferruginibacter sp. | reverse complement strand
ATGCAACCCTTTTACCTTTACGTATGGGCAGTTCGTCATGTACATAATCCAGGGGTAACCACAAGTAGGGATACCGATATTTGAACAATCGAATATGGGGCTTTCGCCGGGGTAATTCTGTATCGTTATATAATTATTGGGTTGGCCAATCATGTTTTCCCAATTAATGTGCCTGCAAGCTGAAGCCCCTTTAGTTGAATAGTAAATGCCGCCCCTGATGTATGCTACATCACCGGCTACCATGACAGCTGATAATTTATCCCAAGTTTTAAATGGTTGTAATATGGTTCCTGCATTATTGTCGGAACCTGTTGTGGATACATAATACGTTTTGGCGTTTAAGATACCACTTAAGCATAGTGATATCATAAGTAATAATGATTTCATAAGAATTGGTTTTGAGTGTTTTCTTTGGTTTTTTTTAAATCTGATTTGTAGATTTATTTATCCCTGTTGAAAACCATAAGGCTAACAGAAATTAATAAATGAACAAATCGCCCGGTTATTAAAAACCGGATAATATTGAATTCAGGTTTTGTTAAGTTTAGTAGGATGATCGCATGCGTGGCATGTCTTAAAAACTGTTTGAAAGAGTATCTGATGTCGCTTTGTCAACAGAACGGATAGAGTGAATTCCAAAGTATGGCATTGTAAAGCCCTTGGGCCTTTTCGTTGGTTTTTCATTGGTTAGTGTTTTTTTCTAAAATTCGGTTTCAAAAAAGCACTCAGGAAATACTGCAACGTATAAATCCTGATTTTATTATTAACTGAAAATTTTTTTCTTTATAAGATCGATTTTTAAAATAGGTGTTTTTAAATCTTATAAGAGAAATAGAATTATTCAATAATTAAGCCAAAAATTCATAGTCAGAATAAAATTTTCAAGATCATTTCATTAATAATATGCATATCAATATGTTAATTCAAAAAAATATTTTGCATTAAATCTTATTTTGTAAAGTAACAAAAACAAATCCCGGAAAACTGAATACTATTTTTTAAAAATATTCCTATTGAAACAATAAAATCTTAAGAAAGTAGTTTATATACTAGAGTGGTTGTACTAATATAAAAGGTTCAATCCAAAATAATAAAATCTAACCCCCGCAATAGATTAAATAAAAAGGTTACTGAAACCAACTTAAGCCGTTCCAATATAGGATCGGCTTATACATTTTATTCCATTCCTGTTATTTTCATCCTATACTTTGATTAAGAGTTTCAATTGTTTTACTTTTACTGAATGTCAAAAAAATTATTTTTATTAGATGCGTATGCACTCATATTCCGTGCATATTACGCACTGATACGCAGTCCCCGCATTACCAGTAAAGGAAAAAATACCAATGCGCAATTTGGATTTACCAATACGATCATAGAACTGATCAACAATCAAAAACCTACACATATGGCTGTGTGCTTTGATACACACGCCCCTACTGAAAGGCATACAGATTTTGCAGACTACAAAGCCAACCGCCAGGAAACACCAGAAGATATTTCACTCGCAGTACCGGATATAAAAAAAATAATAGAAGGCTTAAATATTCCTGTAATTGCTATCGATGGTTATGAAGCAGATGATGTAATCGGAGCTTTGGCTAAGCAGGCAGAAAAAGCAGGCTATGAAGTTTACATGGTTACACCGGATAAAGATTATGGACAACTTGTTTCTGAAAATATTAAAATTTATAAACCTGCATACCAGGGAGGTAATGTTGAAATTATGGGACCGGCAGAAGTTTGTTTAAAATGGGGTATTAATAATGTAAGCCAGGTAATTGATATACTGGGGCTCATGGGAGATGCGGTTGATAACATTCCCGGAATAAAAGGC
The DNA here is from genome assembly GCA_031373525.1 of Ferruginibacter sp. Classification (GTDB taxonomy): domain Bacteria; phylum Bacteroidota; class Bacteroidia; order Chitinophagales; family Chitinophagaceae; genus Ferruginibacter. The sequence goes on along the minus strand of JANMMS010000017.1, from coordinate 10,891 downwards.
ATTGGCGAAAAAACTGCTGCCAAACTTTTGGCAGAATACGGTACGCTTGAAAATATTTTGGAAAATGCCGATACTATCAAGGGATCTGTTGGTGAAAAGATAAGAGCAGGTAAAGAAGATGCTATCATGAGCAAAAAACTGGCTACCATTATTATTAACGTTCCAACAGAATTTCATGAAGAAGATTTTAGTGTAAAAGAAATGAACAAAGAAGCGCTGAAAAATATTTTTGAAGAGCTGGAATTTAAAACGCTTGGTAAAAGGATTTTAGGTGAAGAAATAAATGTGCAGGCTGAAGTTTGGAATCACACAGCAGAACCTAAAAACAAAAAACCGGATACAGGGCAGATGGACCTTTTTGGAAATAGTACAGACCTTCTTACACAATCGGCAGTAACTTCTGAATCTACTGGTAATAAAGAAGATATTATTTTATCCGTCGATAAAAATATTAATAATACCCCTCACCAGTATATATTGATTGATACCGATAAACTGATCAAAGAATTAACTGATATACTGAAGCATGAAAATGAAATTTGTTTTGACACAGAAACTACCGGCATTGATGCCAATGATGCAGAATTGGTAGGACTAAGTTTTTCTGTAAAACCAAGTGAAGGGTATTATGTTCCCTGTCCTTTCGATAAAGAAGCTTGTATACAGTTATTAAATAGATTCCAGGAACTTTTTAACAGTAATTCAATAACATGGATAGGCCAAAACATTAAATATGACTTGTTGATGTTAAAATGGTATGGCTTTGAATTGAAGGGAAATATCTTTGATACGATGCTCGCTCATTATGTTATTGAGCCCGATGGAAAAAGAAATATGGATGCATTGAGTGCAAAATATCTTGGTTACCAGCCTGTTTCTATTACTGAATTAATTGGCAAAAAGGGTAAAGGACAAGGCACTATGAGGGACGTAGAAATTGAAAAAATAAAAGACTATGCAGCTGAAGATGCTGATGTTACATTACAGTTAAAAAATGTATTTCTTCCCCAATTAAAAGAAAAAGGAGTGGAGAAAATTTTTTATGAAGTGGAAAACCCTTTGGTAAAAGTATTAACTGCAATGGAGTTTGAAGGGATCCGTATTGACGAGGGCTTTCTAAATGATTACAGTAAATCATTAGAAAAAGAGGCCAAACAAGCTGAAGAAAGTGTATACCGGCAAGCAGGTGTTCGTTTCAATTTAGCTTCACCCAAACAACTGGGGGAAGTATTGTTTGATAAAATGCAGATAGACCCCAAAGCGAAAAAAACAAAAACAGGTCAGTATGCAACAGGTGAAGATGTATTATTAAAACTTGCCAGTAAGAACAAAATAGTTGATGATATACTCGCCTTCAGGGAATACACAAAATTAAAATCAACTTATGTTGATGCCCTGCCATTGATGATCAATAAAAAAACGGGCAGGGTGCACACCAGTTATGCACAGGCTGTTGCAGTAACAGGAAGGCTTAGCAGCAATAATCCCAATTTGCAGAATATCCCTATCCGAACCGACAAGGGAAAAGAAATCAGAAAAGCATTTATTCCACGAGATAAAGATCATGTGCTGGTATCTGCCGATTATTCCCAGATTGAATTACGTATTGTTGCAGCCATCAGTGCAGATGAAAATATGTGCGAAGCTTTTAAAACCGGAAAAGATATCCATACAGCTACTGCAGCTAAAGTGTTCAATGTAGAAGAATCGGCAGTAACCAAGGAAATGCGTTATAAGGCCAAAAGTGTAAACTTTGGTATCATTTACGGACAAGGTGCTTTTGGGCTTGCAGAAAACCTGGGCATTTCAAGAACAGAGGCTAAAGAGATCATTGATAATTATAAAAAACAATTCCCTAATATTCAGAAGTACATGGATGATACCATCAACTTTGCAAAAGAACATGGTTATGTAGAAACATTAATGGGACGCAAACGCTGGCTGGCTGATATCAACTCTGCAAACTTTACCGTTCGTGGTTTTGCTGAAAGAAATGCCATCAACTCTCCCATTCAAGGCACTGCAGCTGATATGATAAAACTGGCCATGATAAAAATTCAACAAGAGTTTGCAGCAAATAAATTCAAATCAAAAATGTTACTCCAGGTGCATGATGAATTGGTATTTGATGTTTTAAAAGAAGAACTGGAACTGGTTAAACCGGTGATCCTTGATTGTATGCAACATGCACTGGCATTACCCAATGATGTTCCTACAGATGCAGAAATTGGCAGTGGTACAAACTGGCTGGAAGCACATTAATAAATGTTGTGAAATTTACTCTATGAAAAAAACATTAATTTATTGTTATGATGCTTATTGCGGTTGGTGCTATGGTTTTAGTCCCATAATAAAAAAAATTGCTGAACATTTTTCTGATATAATAGAAATCGAAGTGCTTAGTGGTGGAATGATAATCGGTGATCAAACCGTATCGATAAATAAGATTGCACCTTACATTCAATCTGCTTATAAAAATGTTGAGGAATTAACAGGGATTAAATTCGGTGAAGATTTTTTATGGCATATCAATAATCCTGAAGAAAGTGATTGGATAATGAATTCTGAAAAATCTGCAATAGCATTATGCATTTTTAAAGAATATTACCCTGAAAGGCAACTTGAGTTTACCACCGACCTGCAATATGCACTAAATTATGAAGGCCGAGACCTTGATGACAATGAAGCATACCGGCACCTGTTGGAGAAATACAGCATTCAGCCGGAAGTGTTTTATGAAAAATTACAAAGCGAAGAATACAAAGAAATGGCTTACTATGAATTTGCTTTGTGTAAACAACTACAGGTGAACGCCTTTCCTGCGGTATTAATGCAATTGAGTGATGCTAAATTTTATTTATTGGCAAAAGGGTATACTGATTACGAAGACATTAAGAAAAGGATTGAAAATGTTTTAAAAGAAACCGTACAATAATTTTTATAAATGGGGTCGAATAAAGAAATGAAATTTATGGAAGGAACTTTTAAACGGAAAAAATAACCCCTTAAAAAAGATCCCCGAAACATAAAACTTCGGGGATCTTTTTACGCTCTAATTTACTTTATGATAATAAAAGTGCTGCCGCTTTTCTGTTGCAGCAACGCCTCCATCAATATAAGCATGTAATGAATCTGAAGAAACAAGTTCGTATACGATCCTCTTGGGAAAATCATGTTCGGGGTTTTCAAAAACAAATACCTTTTTTTCTGAGGAAGTAAGTCTGAACGGTATGGGCTGATTGTTATTTTGATCTTCAACGGAAGAAGCATAAAATATCCCTTCTTTCGTATTTTTTAATGACACTCTTTCAGTAATGACCGTATCGGACCCTTTTACAAAAAAACCCTTACCCTGCAGGTTGCCTTCATTTACTTTCACCCATTCTTCTCCCATGAAACCTTTTTTTGTTTTCATGATCCACTTACCTTCCAATGCTTGCAGTTGTTTAAAAGTTTTGTCATCTGATTTAGCCTGGTAAATAAATGAACCCATTAACATAAAAATGCCTGATGCTATGATATATTTTTTCATATCTTTCTGAAATAGATTTTGGAATAGATAACCCAATGAAAAGAACTTTAAAGCCTGCTTTTTTTCATACAAATAATTTTGGTCATGAATTAATGACTTTTTTTATATTTTCATTTTTATTACGCAGATCAATCCCTCCTTCCAGTATACTTTTTAAATTGGCAAGATAAAAAGTCCAACCTGTTTTGCATCCCAGGTGATAATTTTTCATCCCCACTTCATCTGTAGGAATTTTTTCCTGGATCAGTTCCACAATATTCTCTCCCTGTTCATTTTTAATGTTTACAATACAATCTCCGGCATCACCAAATTTGAATTTGATCTGGTCCTTCCCATTGCATTCCATTATGGAACCTGTTTCCACCATGGCATCTGACCAGCCATGCCAAAACCAACGGTAAGTATCGCCCTTTTCAACGTATTCATTTGCTCCCCGTAAACTACCATCAGGTTTTTTATACTCCGACAGCCGAAGGAACCATTGTTCGATCCCTTTTTTGGTAGCCCATGATTTATACAAGTCCTTAGGAGAAGCATTCACTGTGATACGCACAATAAAACGGCTCCAGTCAAAAATTGCCATGTTAATTTATTTTTTATAATGGAATACTATGCAATCCGATCCGGTTACCTTCTGTATCAACAAATACAGCCATGTATCCGTAGTCGGGAGATATTTGTGTTTTCGGAACCATTATTTTCCCCCCTGCTGCTTCCACCCTGCTCATGATAAGCTGCACATCCGGATTTCCATTCAGGTAAATTAACGGGCCATCGGTAAGTGAAGGTTTGTGAAAACCACCACTGTCAACTATGGCTCCACCAACTTGTGTCATCATATCATCCAGCGGAAACATTCGCATTTTTATATTATCCATATCCATCGGCATCAACTGAATGCCAAAAATGGTTTCATAAAATTTTTGTGCCCTTGGAAGATCGGTCGCCGGTATTTCAAACCAACTGATTGCATTGTTCATAAACAGTTTTTTAAGTTTAGATAATTGAATTATGCCTCTGTTGAAATAAAGTTCTGATATTAATTTATAAAAATGATACCATTCATAAAAAATATTCCTGAAGACAACAGATGAATAACCCAAACGTTTTTCATATTATTTAGAATAAAAAAATCCTGCAACTTTAAGGAAACAGGATCTTATTAAAACACAGATATAATTAATTCTGTTGAGGCGGTCTTTGCGGACGAAGGCCCGGTTCAATTTCATCGATCCATTTTTTTAATTGCTCCTGTGTAAATATCAGTTTCAGTTTACCATCCCTCGTTTCAACAAGCTCTTTTCGTTTTGCCATCATTGCATCCCTGTCCATACTTCCACTGGCACGCATTTCTTCCATTGCTTTTTGCTGGGAAGTATAAAAATCCAGCATAATAACTTCCGTTTTTGATTTAGTGGTTGAATCCAGGTTTAATGATGACATTTTTTCAATAGCAGTTTTTGATCTTTCTTCAGGAGTCAATCGTTGCATATTTCCCTGAGCCATTAAAAAAGTTACATTAAAACAAATTCCGGTAATAAGTAATAGGAGTTTTTTTTCCATTTTTAAATTTTTTTTGAATATGAACAGATCTTAAACAGTTGGAATTCTAATAGTAAATGATCCTTTTCAAGAAGCTTTAATATAACAGGAGACCATGATACTAAATACAAATATTACATATATTTCTTAAAATAGAAGTATTTTATTTCTCTTCCCCAATAGGAGATTATATTAAAAACCTGCTGATTTTATGGATTTCCTTATTATGATAAAACTTTACAATTCCCAAAACTGATAATTTGCTATTTTACAATATCTTGCAGGCTTAAATATTTTATAGCATGGATTATAATAAATTAGTATCAGTTACCGGAATGGGTGGATTATTCGAATTGATCTCTTCAAAAACTGATAGTGGTATCGTTCGCTCCCTGGAAGATAACAGCACAAAGTTTGTAAGTACACGTATTCATAGTTTCTCTCACCTGGAGAGTATAGAAGTTTATACAGTAAAAGACAACGTAAATCTGGCAGATATATTTATTGCAATGAAAAGCAGTAAAGAGGCATTGCCTGATGCCAAAGCCGATGCAAAAGCAATCAGGGCATATTTTGAAAAAGTGTATCCCGAAATGGATTTTGAAAGAGTTTATGGAAGCGATATGAAGAAAATGGTAAAATGGTTTGAAATTCTTACAAAGAATAATATTGAAATAAAACTTTCAGAAGCTGGTGAAGAAGAAACAACAACTGAGCATATTGCAGGTAAAAAATCAACTGCTACTAATAATACAGTTGCCCCTAAAACTACAGCTGTAAAAAGTGCTCCTCCCAAAAAGATAAACTCTCCAAGAAAGATGGCATAATAATAAATGAAAAATAAGTTCTTTTGTTTTCAGCAACTTTTAAAGAGGCCGGATCTGATGATTATATTTACTATTAACTTTTAACTATTCGTTTATATGTACTCAGCAGATATAAAAAAAATCAAGAGGGCATTCTTACCGGCAGACTTTTCGGCTTCCAATTGGGAAGCACTGGAACCTTATTTTAAAAATCTGCTTGATCGTGATATTTCTACAAAAGAAAAACTGGAGCAGTGGTTAAAAGATCAAAGTGAACTGGAAGCAGTTGTTAATGAAGATTCCTGCTGGAGGCAAATTAAAATGACCTGTGATACTGAAAATAAAGCACTTGAGGAGTCTTTTAATTATTTCTGTATGGAGATACAGCCAAAGATTCAACCCTATTCTGATGCTCTGAATAAAAAATTAATTAACTCCCCTTTACTGGATGAACTTGACAAAGAAAAATATTTCACTTATTTACGCAGTATTCGTAAAAGCATAGAATTATTCCGGGAAGATAATATTCAGTTACAGGCTGAGATGGCTGTATTACAGCAACAGTTTGGCCAGGTAACCGGAGCCATGACAATAAAAGTAAATGATGAAGAATATACGCTTCAGCAGGCCGGAAGGTTTCTGGAAAGCCATGACAGAAATTTACGTGAAGAGGTTTACTTTAAGATACAACAGCGCAGGTTAGCTGATAAAGACAAACTGGATGAACTCTTTAATAAACTGGTATCACTTCGCAATAAAGAAGCACAAAATGCAGGTTTTGAAACATACCGGGATTACCGTTTTAAGGAACTTGGCCGTTTTGACTATACCAAAGATGATTGCTTTCAATTTCATGATGCGGTAAAACAACATGTATTACCATTAGTGAATAAGATCTATCAAAATAAAAAGAAGAAACTTGCTGTTGACGTTTTGCGGCCCTGGGACCTGGAAGCAGAACCAGAAGGAACCAGGCCTTTACAGCCGTTTAAAAACGGTGAAGAACTCCTTCAAAAATCAGTTGCCTGTTTTAATAAACTAAATCCTTTTTTCGGTGAGTGTCTTCAAAAAATGAAATCCCTGAATCATCTTGACCTGGAAAGCCGTAAGGGTAAAGCTCCGGGAGGCTATAATTGCCCGTTGGCAGAAAGTGGCGCTCCGTTTATCTTCATGAATGCAGCCGGGCAAATGCATGATGTAACTACCATGCTGCATGAAGGCGGCCATGCTATACATTCTTTTCTTGCACATCATTTAGAACTAAATGGTTTTAAAGAATACCCGATGGAGATCGCTGAAGTTGCCAGTATGGCAATGGAACTTTTTAGTATGGATCATTGGGATACCTTTTTTGATACAGATGAAGACCTGAAAAATGCAAAAACACATCAACTGGAAAGAGTGATCACTATATTCCCATGGATAGCCATCATTGATAAATTTCAACATTGGATCTATGAGAATCCTGAACATACTATTGCAGAAAGAACAAAAACCTGGACCAGCATTTTAGATGAATTCAAAGATGATGTAATTGATTATTCTGGTCTTGAGAATTACCGAAGCAATTCATGGCAGCGCCAGTTGCATTTATTTGAAGTTCCGTTTTATTACATTGAATATGGTATTGCTCAACTAGGAGCCATTGGAATGTGGATGCAATACAAGAATAATAAACAACAGGCGCTGGACAATTATTGCAATGCACTAGGCCTGGGTGCAACCAAAACCTTACCTGAATTATTTAATACAGCCGGGCTGGAATTTGATTTCTCTCCTGAAAAGATAAAAGTATTGATGGATTTTGTAAGCAAAGAAATGGAAGCGCTGTGATCTAAGAGATAACATCTTTCCAAATAAATAATTTAATCACATTAAATTATTTACATTCATCACATATTCCTGTTACAACCATTGCAGATTGAGTTGGTTTAAACCCTTTAGGAAGTTTTACATCCGGTACCGTTACATCATCCAGGCAAATCGTTTTGTTGCATATGTTACAGATAAAATGAACATGGTTGTCGTGATGATGACCTGCTTCACAATTGTGCTTACATAAAGCATATAGTATTGAATTATCAATTGTTGGTATCTGGTGAATGATCCCTTTGTCAACAAAAGTCTGTAGTGTACGGTACACAGTTACCCTGTCAAAAGCTGCATCTGTTTGTTTTTCTATATCTGCATGCGCAAGCGCTCCTTCGGTATCTAAAAAAAGATCAAGTATCTTTTTCCTGCCTTCTGTTACACTGAGGCCATTCTTCTTTAATATATTCAGATTCAGATCCATGGGTAAATTTACTAATTAGGGGTGTTACTAAATCCATTTAAAAAACGGGTGTGATCAATTTTTTCTCTGAGCAAGCCTGAAATATCTGTAATAAGTTTTTGAATCTCATCTTCCTTTAAACCATCATAAATGGCTCTTAACCGGCCATACCTGTCTACGAGTGCAAAAAACTGGGTGTGAATGAACTGGTCTTCCATTCGCTGAGTGCTATCCGGTTTTCCATTGTCGATCATATATCCCTGCCGCGCCATTTTATACAATTGCGTTTTATTGCCTGTTATAAAATTCCAGTTAGGATTATTGACCGGAGCATTCGAAACAGGATCAGCATTTGCTATTTTATATGAGCCATCTTCCTTTTTTATTAAAATTCCATTGATCATCTTTTGCTCATATGCCTTAAGTAATGGGATACTGTCTGTTTCCGGCATACAGGTATGAGAAAGTATCAGGAAATCTTTTTCGTCCTTGTATTTATCAAATACACGCCTCATGTTAGCATTCATTTTTGGACAGATCCCTTTACAGGTTGTAAAAAAATATTCTGCCACATACACTTTATCAGCTGTATTTTTTTGAGTGATCGTTTTCCCATCCTGGTTTACAAAACTAAATTCAGGTAACAAAGGATTGATCACCGCCAGTTTAGAATCAGTGAAATTATGTTCCCGGAAGATCAATAAATAAAATACGGTCAGCAACACAGCAAAAAAACCAACATAGACCCACAACATTTTGTTCTTCATACAATAAAAATATATGCAAATTTACTAACGAATAACGGGTAGTTGACGATTTGTATTAAAATGCACTGTTAAAACTTGCAACAATATTGCAAATAACTTACCTTTGCATTTCATATGAATGTAAAACTCAATTGGGACGGGCTCGGGATCGCGACTTCGATCGCTTGTGCCATACACTGTGCTTTACTCCCATTGATACTTTCCACGCTTCCTTTATTCGGGGTCAATATCATTCACAATGTTTTTTTTGAATGGGGTATGATCGCACTCGCTTTTTTAGTTGGCTCCTATTCGCTATTTCATGGTTATATAAAACACCATCACTCCTATTTACCAGTACTCCTTTTTGCAACCGGATTTATTTTTCTTTTTGCAAAACAATTTTTTCATTCTTACGAGGTTTACTTTCTTATCCCGGCAGTTCCCTTGATCGTAACTGCACATTACATCAATTACAGGCTTTGCCATAAGAGCAAATGCAATTCACATCATCACCAGCATTAGACTCCTTCAATGTCAGTTCTGCGCTATCCCACACATTATAAAGATTGCTTCACTACGTTCGCAATGACAGATAAAACGGAATTTCATATCTTGCTATTCAATTAAAATAAATGCACAAGAAATTCATATTAATAACAACAGCTTTTTTTATTTTCAGTATTTCAAACGGCCAGTCTTCTGATGAAAAAATAATCCGACAGGCTATGAATGAACAATTAATTGCATGGAATACCGGAGATATTAACCGCTTTATGCAAACTTATTGGGAAAATGATTCATTGATGTTCATCGGAAAAAAAGGAGTAACCTATGGTTGGGAAAATACAAAAAACAATTATATAAAAAGTTATCCGGATACCACTGTAATGGGTAAACTCGATTTTAATATTATACAGGTTAAAAGGTTATCCGTAATTTATTTCTCGGTTGTTGGTAAATGGCATTTAACCAGATCCATTGGAGACTTAAGTGGTCATTTTACGCTGCTTTTTAAAAAAGTAAAAAACAAGTGGGTTATTGTTTCTGATCATAGTAGCTAACCAAACAGTTCATAAATTCCATTTACGCCGAAGATGCCTTATAAGGAAAAAGAGGCTTGTCAAAAAGATAATGTAAAATAGAATATTCTTCCAATCCGGTGTATTTTCAAAAAAGGCATAATCTAAATAGATCCCGAAAAACACACAAGCCAACATCCACATCAAAACAATGGAGATCGTATTAACGATGAGGATCAAAAAACCTCTTGTATCATCTTCCATTCCCATTTATATAAATCTGTTTTAGAAGGTTTAGATAGTTTATAAGCTGTTAGAAAAGTTTATATTGCTTTTAAATACTTTTTAATCTCTAAATATTTATAAACTATCTAAACTTATTTTGTATCATTGAATTAGAAATTTTTGAAAATCAAGGCTATCGCCGTTGAATACATTAAAGTCAACCAAAGATCCAATCCCATTTACATGACCCGTTTCGCTATGCTGCCAAAAAGCCCAATCCCTGCTTATACGCGGTTTATCTTTAACCAGATAATGGGCAACCCAAAGCGGGTAATCATCAAACTTTCCTGAAAGATATGTTTTATAAAAATCTGCATTGGTATAAATAACAGGTTTTGTTTTATATTTTTTTTCGACCAGTTGCAGCCATTCAGCGACCCTTTGTTGCAATACTTTTACTGAAGTTCCATTGGTTTGTTCTACATCAAGTACCGGAGGCAGATCTCCTTTTTGCAACCTTACCGTTTCAATAAAATTTTCCGCCTGGGCTTTGCCGCTTTTACTTGAAATAAAAAAATGATACGCACCTCTTGCTACTCCCGCTCTTTGAGCATTGAACCAATTGCGCCTGAAATTTTCATCTATTCGCCCCAGGCCTTCTGTTGCTTTTATAAATGCGAAATTTATTTTTACATTTTTTACCTGCATCTGTTTTACATTTTCCCAGGAAATTTCCTGCTGGTATT
>JANMMS010000014.1:0-18944 GCA_031373525.1 Ferruginibacter sp. | reverse complement strand
TTGTGGCGCCGGTTCTGTTGGTCACCCATACTTCCATTCTTAAAATTTGAACCGGGCTAGTAACAGCCGGTAAATTTTTCAACAATTCATTATAATTATTTTTAAAATATTGTGCAGCAAGAAAGTGCCTGTTCTCTTCATATTCATCTGCCTTGATCTCAAAAGGCTGTGATGCAGTTCCGCCCTGCAAGTTTGCAGTCTGGCGTTGTGATTTTTGATTGGCTAATACACCTGTAATAAATAATTTACCAAATTGTAATTGTGTTTTTAGACCAAAAAGCTGTTGTGCACCTGGTATTAAAGTCCCTTTAGAAGGAAAATTAACGTTACCGGCTTCAAATCTTTTTAATATCTCGTCATCTTTGCCTGAATAATCCAGCTTGATCTGATTATCGAGGTCAAAATTTGCAAGCGTATTATAATTTATTGGAAATTTAAGTTTATCGCCAATATTTGCATTGACATTTAACTGGGCATTCATATTAAAATCGAGCCCCCCATTTTTCCTGGCTCTTTCAGGAAGAGTAGGATTATCTATTTTTTGTCCCTGGTAGCCGGCAGTAATATCTACGTTACCCTGAGGTGTAATTTCAATTTTTCCATTTCCGAATAAACGGTTGAACAAGTTGTCTGTTAGCGATAATTTAGGTTTTATGAATTTACCCCGGTTCAGGATACTGGTTGTATTCGCCCTCCTTCTGAAATAATTATTTTCAGCTTGTTTGTTTCGGAGCGCCCAGAATTCATTAAAAGAATAGGTTGTTGGGGTACGGTAATATTTATTACCAATTTTTTCAAAAATGATATACCGTTTTGTTATCGGATCATAAACGATTGAATCTGTAAAATTAGAGGGGGTTTTAAGGTCATAAATACTGTTGTAACCCCCGAAAAGATAATCTCCTCTTCTATCACTGATTGGATATGGAAGATTATTATTACCTCTTATAACTGTATCCAATGGCTCTGGTGGCGCCGGTGTATTTGTTACTGGTGTTAAGGGGTTACCTGTATTTGGGGAAATGGGGTTACCGGTATTTGGGGCAACGGGGTTACCGGTATTTTTGGAATCTTGATTTGTAGTAACTTTTTTCTGAGCTATAGAAACATTATAGCATACAAGGAATCCTACAAATAAGCAGATTTGCGATATTCTTAAAATAGTCTTTCTAATGAACAACATCCGGTAAATCAGTTAAGGTAGAATTTTCTCAAATTGCTTTCAGTGCTTTTTTAATTAAATCTTCTAATTGTACAATACCAGGATCTGTAAGTTTTACTTTTTGAATACTATGCTCTGCCTGTGACCGGGAAATACCAAGTGCAGTTAAAGCATTTAACGCATCCTGATCCAATGTATTGTCTACCATATACGTATTATTACCGGAAGAAGTTGGTTGTTTGTTTACTTTATCTTTTAACTCCAGTATCAGCCTTTCTGCTGTTTTCTTTCCTATTCCTTTGACGCTTTCCATTAACCTTACGTTGCCCTGGATAATTGCTAAACTAATTTCATCTGGTTTCATTGAGGACAACATCATCCTGGCAGTTGCTGCACCAATTCCGGAAACACTTATTAATAACAAAAACATTTCCTTTTCCACTTTATCAAAGAAACCAAATAATGTATGCCCATCTTCTTTAACCTGCAGGTGCACAAACAATTTCCCTTCATTCAATTGTTGCAATGCTACATAGGTATTCAGGCTGATATTTACTTCATAACCAACCCCATTCACTTCAACATAAACCTGGGCGGGACTTTTATAAGTAAATATTCCCTGCAAATATGCATACATAATTTCCTGATCTGACGATAGTCAAAAATAAGGATATTTTATTTGCTGACACGCTAAAAATAATGGAAATGGATTTTCCACTATTTTTACCTGCAATTTCAAAAGATAAAATTTCAAAAAAAGTTACCCATGCAAAAAATTCATACTGCGATTACTGCTGTCGGGGGATTTGTTCCGGAATACAGACTTACGAATAAAATCCTGGAAACCATGGTGGATACCACCGATGAATGGATTGTAAGCCGTACCGGCGTAAAAGAAAGGAGAATTCAGAAAGGAGAAGGGTTGGGTAGCAGTGATATGGGTGCAGAAGCTGTAAAAGATATTTTTAGAAAGAGAAATATCAACCCTGATGAGATTGATTGCCTTATTTGTGCCACTGTTACTCCAGACATGGTTTTCCCTGCTACAGCAAATATCATTTGCGATAAGGTTGGAATAACCAAAGCTTTTAGCTTTGATATTGGTGCAGCCTGCTCTGGTTTTTTGTTTGCACTTACAACAGGTGCATCCATGATAGAAAGCGGTAGGTATAAAAAAATAATTGTTGTAGGTGTTGATAAAATGAGTAGTATCATTAATTACAGTGACCGTACAACCTGTGTCATTTTCGGAGATGGCGCCGGGGCAGTTTTGCTTGAAAGAAATGAAGAAGGTAATGGCATAAAAGATAGTTTATTGAAGAGTGATGGCAGTGGCAGAAAATTTTTGCACATGAAAGCCGGAGGTTCAGTAAAACCTGCTACAGTTGAAACCGTTCTGGCAAAAGAACATTTTCTATTCCAGGAAGGACAATCTGTTTTTAAGTTTGCGGTAAAAGGAATGGCAGATGTTAGCTATGAATTGATGGAACGCAACAATTTAACCGCTGATGAAATAGCATGGCTGGTTCCTCACCAGGCTAATCTAAGAATCATTGATGCTACAGCAAACCGAATGAATTTGCCTATGGAAAAAGTCATGATCAATATTGAAAAATATGGCAACACGACTTCCGGAACCATTCCCCTTTGTTTATGGGAATGGGAAAGCAAATTGAAAAAAGGTGATAATATCATTTTATCCGCATTTGGAGGAGGATTTACCTGGGGAGCCACTTTGGTAAAATGGGCTTATGATACCAATTAGAACCTTTTAATACTTTTAAACGTTTATTAATTATACCGAATATAAACAGTATTTAGTCCAAAGCAACCTTAGGTCGGTATAATACCATCTAAGATTTTCACCTAGTCCTTTGGACTACTTAATAAATCAAGATGGTATTACATTCATTAAACGATTTTCAATGGATTCCAATTATTATTTTAAATTTATGTTCTAACAAAATTCCATGAAAAAAACTTTACCCTTTCTCTTTTCTTTTTTATTGGTCTCCATTTTTAGCCAGGCACAGTTTACACGCTATATCATCCGGTTAACAGACAAAGGTACCAGTCCTTTTTCACTCAGTAACCCTTCTCAATACCTTACCCAACGTGCAATAAACAGAAGAAACAGGTATAATATTGCCATAGACAGCAGTGACCTGCCGGTAACACCCCGTTATATCGACAGTATTCGTTTAGCTGGTGCAGTTACTATTCTCAACAATTCCAAATGGCTGAACCAGGTAGCCATCAGAACTACGGATGCTGCTGCCCTTGCTAAAATAAATTCATTTCCTTTTGTACTAAGTACCACCGGAATAGGATCCAGGACGGCTTCGTTTGATGATCCCGTTAATAAACAGCTTGATTCTGCTGTAAATAATATACCATTCCAGGATAATACAAACAAGCCTGATAATGTAACTGATTATTACAATTATGGTAAATCCAACGGACAGGTAAAATTGCATAAAGGAGATTTTTTACACAATCATGGTTTCAGGGGAGAAGGCATGCAAATGACCATTTTAGATGCCGGTTTTTATCATTATCAAACATTGCCAACGTTTGATAGTATGCGCATAAACAACCAGTTATTGGGTACCTGGGATTTTGTAGCAAATGAAATCAGTGTAAATGAAGATAATTCACACGGAATGCAATGCCTTAGTACCATTGCAGCAAATATTCCCGGAACATTTGTTGGCACCGCACCTAAAACATCTTTTTATTTATACCGAACGGAGGATGATGGAAGTGAATACCCGATCGAAGAACAGAATCTTGCTGCAGGTGCGGAAAGATCTGATAGCCTCGGTGTAGACCTGTGTTCCGTTTCACTTGGTTATTACGACTTTTATAATTCTTCATTGAATTACAGCTATGCTGATATGAACGGGAATACCAGTATCAGTGCCCGGGCTGCTGATTTTGCTGCAAAAAAAGGCATGCTGATGGTCATTGCTGCCGGAAATGAAGGGAATAACAGTTGGCATTACCTGATAACTCCTTCGGATGCCGATAGTGTTTTAAGCGTTGGTGCAGTTGACACCCTGGGAAGAGTTGGCAGCTTTAGCAGTTATGGTCCCAGCAGTGACGGGCAAATAAAACCCGGAGTTGCTGCAGTTGGCTGGCTGGCTATTATAGCCAATACATCTACTGGTTTGCCTGCATATGGAAATGGAACTTCCTTTGCATGCCCTAACATGGCAGGTATCAGTACCTGTCTCTGGCAGGCCTTTCCTGAGATCAGTAATATGGGAATCATTAAGGTTTTACAGGAATCTGCAGACAAATTCACCAATCCTGATGACAGGACGGGTTATGGCATCCCGGATGCAAAAAAAGCATTTGTTCTGCTTCAAAAAAGATCCTTTACCAAACAAGGTTCTATCAGTAACTGTACGGTACAACTGCAGTTTTCGGTAAAAACAGATAATACCATGAGCCTGGTTATAGAAAGAAAACTGGGTGCAGGATCAGGCTATACCACTGTTGCCACGTTGCAAAACAGCAGTGTATGGGGTCAGCATAATTTTTCATTTGACGATGACATTACAGGTGTAGAAATGGGTATAATAAAATACCGCATTAAAATGATCATATCTACAGATACTACATTTTACCTGGACTCATTGTCAGTAAACAATGACCAGGTTTGTAATGATGTGATCATGGAAAATTCTATCACGATTGGTCCAAACCCGGTATCGGATGAGTTGAATATTATTATTTCCAGAATTACAGGTACTAAAATAAATATCGTAATACAAAATACATTGGGGCAAAAAGTTTTCGGCAAAGAATACTTTCAGGATGCCGGTGTTCAAACTCAAAAAATTCCAATGAAAGGAATGAGCAGAGCTGCCTACTTTGTAACAGTTTATGTTGACAATAAAAAAGCGGTAACAAAAAAGATCATTAAAGATTAAACTTTTGAAAATACTGCAACGAACATAGTATCTGCCGCAATTTCATATCCCTTGAGATATTGCATCTTTAATAAATGCAGGCCTGAATTCGCCTGAATGAATTCAACAACCCCTTCATTTTCCTTTTTAAAGACTGAACAGGTAATATAAAAGAAAAATCCACCTGTTTCCAAATGTGAAATAGTATTTGAAACGATCTTTTTTTGCCTTTCGGCATACCCGCTAATCTGTTTTTTATCAAAATAATACAATTGTTCCGGACTGCGGCTCCAGGTACCGCTTCCGGTGCAGGGAACATCGCAAATAATGACAAAGAATTTTCCTGATACAGGCAAATCAGAAGCAACAGAAAGATCAGCAAGGAAACTGTTGTGAATGTTTATGTCTGCCTGTTCAAACCTTTTACTGAGATTCATTAAAATAGTATTGCGTACATCAGAAACAGTTAGTTGTACATTACCTTTCAGTTTATCATATAATAAGATCGATTTACCCCCACTGGCTGCACAACAATCCCATGCTGTTAATTTTTTACCTGCTTGTAAAAAAGAAATATCAGCATCCAGGTAATTCAACACTTTTTGTGAATTCATATCCTGCACCACAGCTTCTTTGTTAAGAATTAATATTTTATCTGCAGCAACATGATTGCCAATTTGAAAACAATCATCTTCGATCAACTTATAAGGCACTTCGGCGTGGGCAAGCTTTTCCAGAATCGTTTGTTTTTTACCTGGCCTTACCCGAAGGAAAATATGGGGTTGGACCAGGAACGACAATGGAAATAAATGTTTGTCAATAAGATCGCCCAGTTCATTAATGTATGGGAAAATAGCAGTTTCATTAACCTGCAGCAGTAATAATTTTTCTTCCGGAGTCTGCCCTGTTTTTTCATCCAGGTCGGGCCGAAAAAAATGAAGCAGCTCATTGCTTTTAGTTTCACATAAAAATAAGCTGTTCAATATTTTTTCTTCTATTGTGTTCCTGTTGAATGCCCTGCCTGTTCTGTAATAATAATAACAGAGAGATGCAATGGTGCGCCTGTCCCTGGATCCAAATTTTTTATCTGCAGCAAAAAATGCTTTGATATGGATTGCCAGCGGCTTACCGGCATTGTAAGTATTGATTATTTTTGAAGCGGAGGCAATATAAGAATGGAATTTACTCATGAAGAAGGCCTTTAGCTAACAGCTATTAGCTATAGGCTAACAGCAAAAATCATTATAATTCCAGTAATGCGGTAACCGGGTCTTTCCCGAATAAAAGCAAGGAAGGATTTTCGAGTAATTCTTTTACTGTTACCAGGAAGCCTACTGATTCTCTTCCGTCAATGATGCGGTGGTCGTAACTTAAAGCCAGATACATCATCGGTTTAATGACAACCTGCCCGTTCACGGCCATCGGCCTTTCAACAATGTTGTGCATACCCAGTATAGCACTTTGAGGGATGTTGATGATAGGTGTGCTCATCATGGATCCGAAAACACCGCCGTTGGTGATAGTGAAAGTACCGCCGGTCATCTCTTCAATGGTAAGTTTGTTGTTCTTTGCTTTGGCTGCCAGGTCAACTACAGCAGCCTCAATACCAGCCATACCAAGGCTTTCCGCATTACGGATCACAGGCACTACCAGCCCTTTGGGGGCACTAACGGCAATGGATATATCACAATAATCGTGGTAGATGATATTTTCCCCGTCCAGATAAGCATTTACACTCGGAAATTTTTGTAATGCATAACAACATGCCTTGGTGAAAAAACTCATGAAACCGAGATTCACTCCATGTATTTCTTTGAACTTATCCTTGAATTTTTTCCTGATCTCCATGATTGGCGACATATCCACTTCATTAAAAGTGGTGAGCATGGCGGTTGTATTCTTTGCTTCCACCAGCCTGCGGCTGATCGTTTTTCGCAGGTTGCTCAATTTTTCCGGGCGGTCATTCCTGCTAAACAATTCAGTACCTGGTAAACGGCCGGGATTATTCAATGCTTCCAAAACATCCTGCTTTATGATCTTTCCGTTGCTGCCTGATGCTGTGATCTTGCTGCTGTCAACTTTTTTATCAGCAATGATGGCCGCAGCTACAGGAGTGGCTTTGATGTCTGCAGCTGAATGACTTGTTTCTACAGAAATTTTATCCGCAGTTGCAGGCTGTTTTACTTCAGCAACTATAACCGGCGCAGATTTTTTTACCGGAGCCTTCGCATCCGTGTCCAATGAACCTACAATATCTCCGATGGCCAAAGTATCCCCTTCTTTAGCAACTTGCTTTACCAAGCCTGCCTGTTCTGCATTGATCTCAAAAGTAGCTTTTTCACTTTCCAGTTCAGCGATCACTTCATCTCTATCCGCCCATTCCCCATCCTTTTTTAGCCATTTTACCAAGGTTACTTCATTGATACTTTCACCTACTGTTGGAACTTTTATTTCTATTGACATTTCAGCTATTTTAATATTGTTGCAAATTTCGGGGAAAAATGAGGATTTTTAAAAAATTGATTTATTGAAAAATATCTCATTTTTGACTGAAAATCAGCTTTCCTTACATATTATCTATTTTTAATGCGATTAATTGCTTATGCAAGGCAATAAAACACCCAAAAAACCATTTAATAAACAGAATTTACCATTTACTAAGTAATTAGTATGAATTTGAAAGAATAATTCGTACATTTAATCATTAAAATAACATTTATATTACTCTCAAATTAAGTCTATTATGCTTAAAAAGATAAGTTTTATGCTTTTGATCGTGCTCTCGGTTATGTTTACCGCCGACAGCTATGCTCAATTGACCATAAACGGAGCTCAATTCTTTATTGAATCCGGTGCAACGGTAACTGTTCAGGGTGATATTACCAGCAACACGGATATTTTGGGAGCCGGAAAAGTATTATTAAAGGGAACCGGTAATCAGAATATCAATATGAACAATTTTACCATTCCTAATTTAGAAATGGATAACGGTTCAAATGCAACATTGACGGGCAATGTCAAAATAGGAACAGACCTTTTGTTCACAAACGGAAAGATCATTTTAGGATCAAATAACCTGATCATGTCTGCTGCAGCTACAATAACGTCACCGGGTAGCAGCAAATTTGTTGTAACCAACGGAACCGGTAAATTGATTAAGGCTTCTGTAGGAAATACTGCTTTTACATATCCCGTTGGAAACACTGCTTTAACTTATAATCCAGTATCAATTTCTAATAGCGGTACCGTTGACAGCATTGCAGTTCGCTGCCTTGCCAATGCTAATAATACCGGATTAACCGGAACTGGTTTTACAAAAGAAGTTGTAGATGCAAGTTGGGATATCAGTGAAGCATTAGCAGGAGGAAGCAATTTATCATTAACTGCTTCATGGGATGGAACAGATGAATTACCCGGATTTAACAGGAATAAAGCCGGGATCTCATATTATATAACTTCACCTGCACCCAATGTAGGTTGGGATCTTTTGAACAGCCAAACAGCTGCTGCAACCGGAGCCGGCCCATACAGTTATACCAGGACCGGAATTACAGAACTTGGTGCTTTTGCAATAGGAACAAGGCCTGTGCTTTCTCCATTGCTTGTTTCACCGAAAATATTTTTACAGAGTAATTTTAGTACAGGAACAGGCTTTATGTCTGACAATTTAAGATTAAAGAACCTTATTCCGGTCAATGAACCATACGATTCCATTCCAAATTTTATTCATAGTGGTAGTGGTGGAAAAGAATCAAGTACCGCTGCAATTGTTGGCTCTGCTGCACCTGCAGGAAATGATGCTATTGTAGATTGGGTATTTGTTCAATTACATGATGCTGTATCCGGTTTAGTTGTAAGCACCAGGTCTGTATTATTACAAAGAGATGGTGATATTGTAGAAACCGATGGTGTATCGGATGTAAATATGGCAGGCAACGTTTCCGGAAACTATTATATTTCTGTAAGACACAGAAACCACTTAGGCGCCAGAACAGCCTCTACATTAGCTCTGGTTAAAACAACTGCCTTACCTTATGACTTTACCACAGCACAGACTAAGGCTTTTAATGACGGCATTATTGTAAACCCCCCAATGGCTGATATTGGTTCTACACCTGGAACTATTTTTGGATTATATGGTGGAAATATTAATGTGGACAGAACTACCAGGAAAACAGGCTCAGCAACTGTAAACGATTTCTCATTATTGTTAAGTGGAGTAAATAGTTCATCGGCACCGGGGCCAACGGATGTTTACCGAAGAGAGGATTTAAATATGGATGGAAATATCAGGAAAACTGGTTCTTCTACAACAAATGATTTTTCGAGATTATTAGCAATACTTAACGGATCAAATATATTAACCCAACCATTATTCTGATCTTTAAATCTATTTTATGAAAAAAATATTTATACTCATATTTTCGTTTTTTTTGTTGACAAATATCTGTCTAGCACAAGGCAAATTTTCTGCTTCAATAAGTAATGTGTCAAATACCATCAAATTTACTCTAAAGCCAATTGGAGGTGATATAACAGCAGGCTTATCAACTATCGAGTTTTTTGTACGATATCCAAATGCGAGCCCTGCATTTACTTTCGGTACTGTAACTGCAAATACAACAAATTTCCCGGGAATGACTGCTACAGGAGTTACTTCTTCAGGTTCCTGGGAAATTGAGATAGACAATCCGGCTTATGTTTTGCCTGGTTTTCATACAGCCCATTTCATTTATACTGCTCCTGCTCCTACTACTACAAGCAGGCTTTATAGTAATAATGTCCCCTATGATGTTATAAGCGTAAGATTATTAGGCGCTACAAATACTGTGAACTTACAATTTATTCATCAGGATACAGAAGAAAAATATTACTTAGCTATCTCAGATCAAAATGGTGCAGATCTAAGACCTGCAGCATTCACCAATTATTTTTACCCCACAACTAGTTCGATTGCCGGGCCTCCTGTATCAACTTTGTATTTTGCAAATTTGAATAATGTTCCCATCCCTGTTAAATTCAACGGTTTCACCGCCATTAAAAAAGATAATAACGGTTTACTGAACTGGCAGGTAGAAAATGAGAGTGCAATAACTGATCTATATGTTGTAGAAAGAAGCCTTAACGGCAGGGACTTTTCACTTGTTAATAATGTGGCATCCAAATTCAACGGTAATGCTGGTTCCAATGTGTATGAATACACAGATAATAATATAAAAGCATTGCGTGCAGATATCATTTACTATCGTATCAAACAACTTGATAAGGATGGCAAATTTGCCTATACCGAGATCAGGTCGATCAGGCTTGATGGTAAAGCATTTACGGCCAGCGTTTTTCCAAACCCTGTTGTAAATACAAGTAACGTAAATATTGACCTTGTAACAGATGAAAAAGTTAATATCATACTTACAGACGCTGCAGGTAAAGAAGTTCAAAAAGCTTTCATTGAAGGTAAATCAGGTTTAAATATTTATAAGCTAAATATGAGTACTCTTGCAGCGGGAGCATACCAATTAAAGGTTATTGCAGGTAGTGAAAACAAAGTGATACCGGTTGTAAAAAGTAAATAATCGCGTTTAATAAAATAAAATTCATAAAAAAACCTGCCTGAAAACGGCAGGTTTTTTATTTTACAGATTTTTGACATCACAAAGAAGTGTACCGAACAAATTATTAAAATTTGCTTTCATGCCTATAACTTATCTCGATTTTTTGGGAGTAGTAAAATATCCCCGGTATTCAATATTTCAAGACATCCTTACTATGTCTGGATTACAAAATCAATGATGCTGTTTTAATTTAAAAATCAAATACCTGGTGACATACAGACATAAAAAAAGTGAGTAATCTATTACTCACTTCAATGATTTTTATATAGTCAATTTAAGCTCCGAGGTAACTCCTTAACAAATCACAACGAGAAGCAGTTCTAAGCTTGGTAATGGCTTTATCTTTTATTTGCCTTACTCTTTCTCTTGTAAGATTAAACCGCTCGCCAATATCTTCCAGGCTTAAAGGATGATCAATGCCAATTCCAAAGAAAAAACGGATCACTTCTTTTTGCCTGTCGGTAAGTGTACTCAGTGATCGTTCGATCTCTGTATGAAGAGAAGCCGTTACCGCCAGGTTGTTATCTGTATTGGTAGCATTGTGATTGATCAATACATCTATCAAAGTACCTTCTTCCCCGTCAAAAAGCGGCTGATCCATGCTTACATGCCTGGCAGCAACACCAAGTGTGGCTGCAACTTCTTCCGTATCAATATCAAGTAAAAATGCCAGTTCTTCCGGCGTTGGTTCGCGTTCATACTCCTGCTCCAATTGAGAGTAAGCTTTGCTGATCCTGTTGGTCAATCCAACCTTATTTAAGGGTAATCTAACGATCCTTGATTGTTCTGCAAGAGCCTGCAGTATACTTTGCCTGATCCACCATACAGCATAAGAGATAAATTTAAACCCCCTGGTTTCATCAAATCGCTGGGCAGCTTTGATGAGTCCAAGATTACCTTCATTTATCAGGTCTGGTAACGTAAGTCCTTGATTTTGATATTGTTTTGCAACTGATACCACAAAACGAAGGTTGGCTTTTGTTAGTTTTTCCAACGCAGCCTGGTCGCCTTTTTTTATAAGCATTGCTAATTTCACCTCTTCCTCTGGGCTGATTAGTTCAACTTTTCCAATTTCCTGCAAATACTTCTCTAAACTCTGGCTTTCACGATTGGTGATGGATTTAGTGATTTTGAGCTGACGCATACTCATAAGATCTGGTTTTTTGTGGTTATAAGATCAATAATAGGGGTTAGTTTTGATGTGTTTACGAATTGTTAATTTACTTAACGTAATTTAACTCATTTTAATATGCAGGGTAAAATATTTTTTTCAGATTCCTGCGGATATAACCTTGATTTTCAATTTTTAGAAATATATTGCCCTAATTTCAAAATATCGAAATAAAAATTTTGTCAGGTTATTTTTTTTTCTATTATTGCACCGTACAAGGAACATTTAAAAAAACAGAATGAGTAAGAAAGTGTTATACACGTTAGAATATCCGGTTAGATGCTCACCAGGTATTTTGTATGAATTTTTGAGCACCCCGGCAGGTTTACAGGAATGGTTTGCTGATATAGTTGATGAACGTGATAAAGTATTTAGTTTTTCATGGAACGGCACTGCAGAGTACGCCGACCTGGTTGACAAAGAAGAAGACAGCTTTATCCGTTTTCATTGGACGCACTCACAGAAAGGTGAATATTTTGAATTCAAAATAGAAAGATCTGAAGTAACCAATCAAACAATCCTCATTGTAACTGATTTTGCAGAAAAAAAAGAGATCAAAGATCAGAGCCAGTTATGGGAATACCAGGTTAAAGAACTTTTTCACCGCCTGGGCAGTTAGGAAATTATTGATGTAATTTTTTTATACCCTTCAAATAACAATGCGGGCATATTATTCCATTGATGCAGGTCGAATTTTAAAGCCAGTTTGATAAAATCATTTTGATCAAGATATTTTTTCCGGTCTTCGGCAGAAAGCGTGTGAAATGACAAAAAATTAGTTGATTCAAAATGGTGTTCCCATTGATTTTCATTTATCCCTATAAAAAAATCCCGGGTTAGTAATTCTTTATTTTTAATAATATTCTTTTTTATATTTTTAAAATGACTACCGGAAATGTGCAGGGTGATACTAAAAAAATTTGCCCACCAGAACATGGTACGCACTGCAAAAATATTTTCCTTATTAAAACTCCGGGGATAATCGAACATTACATAAGGTAATTGTAAATAATTCTCTCCTTTGTAAATTTTAGGTACAGATGATCTTGCTTCATCAGGCAGATTTACGTTTTTACGCATCATCAATGATTGCACTGCGGGTATAGATTCCGCAAACATCTGATATACTTTCTGAATGATCATTTGTTTAGTTAAAATCCAATCTGCATTTGTAACCAATGTAAGTTCCTTATCAGAAAGAGTTATTTTTGTGTTTGTACTCATTTTGAAAAATTAGTGAATATTTTTTCAAAAATCTTTTTTTATATATCCGGTATGATAAAAAAATTAGACAAACTCATTCTTAAATCATTTATTGGGCCTTTTATTGTAACTTTTTTCATTGCATTCTTTGTATTAATGATGCAGATATTATGGAAGTATATTGATGACCTTGTTGGAAAAGGATTGGATATTATTACAATTGGCCAATTCTTATGGTATGCCAGCGCTTCATTGCTCACACTTGCTATGCCTATAGCTATTCTCATATCTTCTATCATGACCTTTGGCAACCTGGGAGAAAGTTTTGAACTGGTAGCCATTAAATCAGCCGGTATCTCGCTTCTGCGTTTTATGCGGCCCCTTGTTTTTGTTGCCATCCTGCTTTCAGGAATTACATTTCTTTTTGCAAATTATGTGATACCGTATGCCACCTTAAAATTCAAAACACTGTACAGTGATATCTATTATAAGAAACCGGCCTTCGATCTTAAAGAAGGCGTATTCTTTACCCATATTCCAAACTATGCGATAAAAGTGGGTAATAAAGATGCCGATGGCCAAACGATCAGGAATGTTTTGATCTATGAACAGAATAATACCATTCAGGATAATTGTATCATCGCTGAAAAAGGGATCATGAAAATTTCTGATGATAAGAATTTCCTGGAATTCAATTTAGAAAATGGATACCGTTACCAGGAAAGAGGCAATGTTTACGATACAAGCACAGAATTTATCAGGTTACGGTTCAGGAATTTTAAAAAACTTTTTGACCTGAGTATTTTACAAAAACAAACAACCCCTGACAGTGCTTTCAAGGGCAATTTTCAGATGCTCAGTGCCAGGCAATTGAACAAGAATATAGATTCATTAAACATCATAAAAGAGAAGCAAAGGAAACAAAAAAACATTACACTGTTAAATTACCTTCATTATACAAATGCTTCTGAAACATATTGGACAAATGCAAAAAAGTCGGTATTACCCCTTAAAACAGCACTTATTCCGGATACCTTATCTGAAAGAGTGATGTTGAGTTCTATCAGCATTGCTTCAGAAATTAAAAATAATATTCAGTTTGGATCGGGTGAACTTGAATTAACAGAGAATGTTATAAAATTTCATAAAATTGAATGGCATAGAAAATTTTCCCTGTCATTAGCCTGCCTGGTATTATTTTTTATTGGTGCGCCCTTAGGCTCTATCATACGTAAAGGAGGTATTGGTATGCCACTGGTGATTGCAATCATTTTCTTTTTAATTTTTCACCTGTTGAATATGTTCGGCGAAAAATTTGTGAAAGAAAATATTTTGGCTCCTTCATCCGGTATGTGGCTTGCTGTTATTGTATTGGTTCCTGTAGGTATATTCCTTACTTATAAGGCCATGCATGACTCACAACTTTTCAATAAAGAATATTATTACAGGATTTTTAATAAAATACGGCCTTTGTTCCGTAAATTTCAAAAGGATACTGATAGAAATTTTAAAAACGATCAATCATGAAACCGAATCAATCAACCGGAAGAAGAAAATTCATCAAGAACACAGCCGCGAGCGCTGCTGCCATTACACTTGGTTTTACAAGCCTGAGTTCTTTTACTTCAAAATCATTATCAAATAAAGATCGCTATAATAACCTGGTAACCGGTTTTGACCAGAACCCACTTCTTTATAGTTATAATGCTTTGGAAGATGTTATAGATACCATGACCATGGAGATCCATTACAGTAAGCATGCTGCAGCTTATTCAAAGAATTTAAAGGATGCTGCAATAGCTGAAGGTATTGATATAAATAAACCATTGGAAAATGTACTTTCTGCCGTTTCTAAATATTCTGTCAAGTTACGTAACAATGCCGGTGGCCATTATAATCATGAAATGTTCTGGCAATCTATGCGCCCTAAAACATTAAACAATAAACCAACAGGCACATTATTAATGAATATAGAAAAAACTTTTTCTTCTGTAAGCAGCTTTAAAGATACATTCAGCAATGCTGCCAAATCACGCTTTGGCAGCGGTTGGGCATGGCTATATGTTGACGCTGATAACACTTTGAAAATTGGCAGCACAGCAAACCAGGATAATCCTTTGATGGATCTCTGCGAAATAAAAGGACTTCCCTTATTGGGCATTGATGTTTGGGAACATGCCTATTATTTAAAATATCAAAACAAAAGAGCAGACTATATTGAAAACTGGTGGAATGTTGTAAACTGGGATTATGTTCAACAACGCTTTGACAAAATATGATAAAAAAAATTAACTGGCTATTCCTGGTTGCCGGCACTTTAATTATGCTTTATGTTATGGCGAGCACCGGAAGAACCTTAAAAACAACTGCAACACCTCTTGGTATTCTTAACCTCGAATTCGCCTATACCAGCGATAAAGTTAATACGGTTTTAGAAGCCTGGTCGCCGGGCAGATCTAATAGTACTGATAATATAAGGATAGCCATAAAAAATACCTGGCTGGATTTTATTTTTCTTTTTTTCTATTCATTGCTACTGTTCTATGCCTGTATGATAATATCGGGGTCTTGTTCCGGCTTTTTTCAAAAACTGGGAATGTTTTTGGCAATGGGTGCTTTAAATGCCGGATTACTTGATATTGCAGAAAATGCCGGGATGTTGATATCCCTGAATGGTTTTACCAGCAACAGTATTTCAATGTTTACAACAATATGTTCTGTTATAAAATGGGTATTAGCGTTGTCGGCCCTGGCGTATATTCTGCTGGCAGGTCCATTCTTCGTATATAAGCGGATGAAAAAAAATTAACGGGTTCTGTTAATTGACTCAGCCTTTGCATAGGAACATCTTTAAAAAATCAGAGGTAACCATGCAAAGGCTGATAAATTGACAAGCAATCGTGATGCAAAAGTAATATTGAAACAGTTTAAATTCCAAATAATAAAACCAAATTATTTGTAAAAATTTATTGCTGATAAACTTTAAAACAGCAAATAAAATTAAAGTATATTCGTAGCCCTCATTATAATAAATAAATCATAAATAATATAACTATGCAGGTTTGGAAAGATTACCAGGAAAAAAACAAAGAACGTTTTTTAAATGAATTACTAGATCTGTTGCGCATTCCGAGCGTAAGCGCCAAAACAGAACATAAACCGGATATGATCAATTGTGCAGAAGCAGTGAAGCAACGGTTACTCGAAGCCGGAGCTGATAAAGTGGAAATACACCCAACAGACGGGCACCCGATCGTTTATGGCGAAAAGATCATTGATGTTTCAAAACCTACCGTTTTGGTGTATGGCCATTATGATGTGCAACCTGCAGAACCATTGGAATTGTGGAACAGCGGCCCTTTTGAACCAGTTATCAAGGATGGAAAAATATTTGCCCGGGGAAGTTGTGATGACAAAGGACAAATGTATATGCATGTTAAAGCACTGGAAACACTGGTAAAAACCAATACACTACAACATAATATTAAATTCTGTATAGAGGGAGAGGAAGAAGTTGGTTCTCCAAATCTTGGAAAATTTGTAACTGCCAACAAAGAACTGCTAAAGGCAGACTGTGTATTAATTAGCGATAGTGCCATGATAAGCCTGGATACTCCCAGCCTTGATATAGGCCTACGCGGTTTAAGTTATATTGAAGTTGAAGTTACCGGACCAAACAGGGATCTTCACAGTGGTGTTTATGGTGGAGCTGTGGCAAATCCTATCACAATACTGGCAAAAATGATCGCATCGCTTCATGATGAAAACAACCACATTACCATTCCGGGATTTTATAAAGATGTAGTGATCTCTTCAAAGAAAGAAAGGGCATTGATGGCAAAAGCACCTTTCAATAAAGAAGAATATAGAACTGATCTGGGCGTGAAAAAACTATGGGGTGAAAAAGGTTATACCACCAATGAAAGGACTGGCATAAGGCCTACGATAGAATTGAATGGCATTTGGGGAGGCTATACCGGGGAAGGAGCAAAAACAGTTTTGCCTTCAAAAGCATATGCAAAAATTTCAGCCAGGTTGGTGCCAAATCAGACATCCGAAAAAATAACAGAACTACTGATCAATCATTTGCAAAAAATAGCTCCTGAATGTGTTACTGTAAAAGCTTCGTTGCATCATGGCGGAGAACCTTATTTAACACCGATCAGCAGCAAAGCATACAAGGCTGCAGCTAAAGCTATGGAAGCAACTTTTGGAAAAGAACCTATCCCTGTTCGTGGTGGTGGAAGTATTCCAATATGTTCTTTGTTCGAAAAAGAATTGGGAACAAAAGTAGTTTTGATGGGTTTTGGTCTCGATAGCGACAACCTCCATAGCCCTAATGAAAAATTTGATCTGGCTAATTTTTATAAGGGTATTGAGACCATTCCATATTTTCACAAATATTTTTCAGAAATGAGTTAAGAAAGTTGATGGATGCCGGATACAAAATACCGGATGATCGAAGGTTTTTAAAGATTTTGAATATGATTATAAAAATCTTCCACTAATCATTTATACCGTATTATTAACCCAGCATATCCATTTCTTCTAAGGATGTTGACTGGTAACTCCATTCTGGCTATTAGCATCAAATACCTGGAAGTCGAAAGGATCCACAAAACCATCTCCATTGAAATCAGTAGCAACGTAAACTCCGTTTACACCATTCTGACTGTCGGTATCAAAATCACCAAAATCAAACGGATCAATGAATTCGTCCTGGTTCAGATCGCCGGTATAGAATGCCCAAACGCCTGGTTCTACCTGAACCTGGTTTGATAAATAGGCTTTATTGGCTGCCATTGAAAAATCGTACAAAGGTGTAGAGAATATACATGCAATCGCATTAGCACTCCATGTTTGTAAAGTATTCCTGTGATGTATACTTATAAAATATGATCCTTCAGGTTGTGTAAACGTTACTGATACCCTTCCGTTGGTTAACAACACTCCTTTCTTGGAATCAATTAATACAAATGTCGTTGGGTGATGTAATTCAATAATTACAGTATCAGTTTCAGTTGCCAACGACAAAGGAACTCCCTGGTTATTTAATACAGATTGCATGGCACCACCTAATTGATAATACCCCTCAAGGAATAATTGCAGCTTTAAAGTAATAGTTGTACTACCGATCAGCAATGTATATGTTGAACCAATTCCTGTACAACCATTACCGTCAGTTACTTTTAATGTGATCGGAAAACTGCCCGTTTGTGTGGGTGTTCCGCTCAATACACCGGCTGTTGAAAAGGTTAACCCTGTTGGTAATGTTCCGGTATTTATTGTAAAAGTTGATCCGCCAATGGCTCCTGATTGTGTAAAGGTCTGGCTGAATGCTGTGCCCGCTGTACCGGTTGCAGTAACCGGATTTGTTACATTGATCGTTTGACAACTGATCACCAATGTGAATGTTGATCCAGTTCCGATACATCCATTACCGTCGGTTACTTTTACCGTAACCGGGAAGCTGCCCGTTTGAGTAGCTGTTCCGCTCAATACGCCGGCTGCTGATAAGGTTAACCCTGTTGGTAATGTTCCTGTATTTATTGTAAAGGTTGCACCTCCAATGGCATTGGTTTGTGTAAAGGTTTGGCTGAAAGCTACTCCCGCTGTACCCGTTGCAGTAACCGGATTTGTTACATTGATCGTTTGACAACCGATCACCAAAGTATATGTTGATCCAATGCCCTTACAGCCATTGCCGTCGGTCACTTTTACAGTGATCGGGAAGCTGCCCGTTTGAGTAGCTGTACCACTCAATACGCCGGCTGCTGATAAGGTTAAGCCTGTTGGTAATGTACCTGTATTTATTGTAAAGGTTGATCCGCCAATGGCTCCTGATTGTGTAAAGGTCTGGCTGAATGCTGTGCCCGCTG
>JANMMS010000003.1:0-1897 GCA_031373525.1 Ferruginibacter sp. | reverse complement strand
TTAGAAGGTTTACAAAGTGATAAAGTTTTACTTTTTGGTGAAAATTCGGGTGGATTTATTGCTTTTGGAAATATAACACCTGCCCAAACTCCTTCAGGTTTTACGCTTTATCGTGCTACTTCTCGTTTTTTAGACCATTTCCCTTACGAAAAAACAGGGATTCCTCCACATATTAAAGCAACGAATGATAAGGATTGGATTGAACAAACCCATTCACTTTGGCAAAAGGTAGGGAAGAAAAAATAATTTTCTCCTATTGTTCGTAGTTTGTTTTGTTTTAAAAGTTAATCTTTCGGATTGTCTGACAATGTGCAAAAGTGGCGGTTCAGTGCTTCGTATGAAAGTTGGTGCTAAAAATCGCCAACTTCTTGTAGCCGCAAAACGTTGGTGGCAACCGCTGACCATACTTCATAATAATAAAATTAAACTTGCTCATTTAATCAACTTACAATGAAAATAATAAAATACATTTCACTTATCGTTCTGGTTACTATCATTGGTATTCTTGGGTATATCTACTATCTGACATTTACTCCACATGGACGTTTAAATTGGGGACAAGCTGTTTTTTTAAAATTAGCTGCTACTGATGATGTAGTTGAAAGGCTAAAGAAAATGACAGTATTAGAACGAAGCCATTTTATAGATGCGATGCCTATAAATTTGGAAGGAGTAAGCGTAGATACACTTAAAATTACAAATGATAGTCTTACCACATACATTTTTAAGCCAAAACAATTTAATAAAAATAGCCCAGTTATAATCTATTATCACGGCGGAGCATTCGTGTTGCCGTGGACAAACCTTTCTGTATCTTACGCAACCCGGTTATCTAAATTATACAATGCCATTGTAGTAGCAGTTGATTATCGGGTTGCACCCGAACACCCCTACCCAATTCCAAATAATGATTGTTATGCCGCATTTCTATGGACGATTTCTAATATTGAAAAATGGAACGGAAACCCAAATAAAATAATTGTTGCAGGTGAAAGTGCTGGAGCTACTTTTGCATCTATTGTAGCGTTAAAGGCAAAACAACAGCACTTAACTAATATTAAATATCAAATTTTAGAATGCACTGCGAGCTATTCTCCTTTCAAAACAGCTGCCTATCAAAAATTTAAAAAAGGGTACTATTTACAGGAACCAGAAATGCAATATGCATTAGAAAGTTATACTCCTATAAAAGCAGACCGAGAAAACCCATTTGCGTTCCCATTTTATTCAGATAGTTTATCAAATTTACCACCTGCCTATATTGTTACTTGTGAGTTTGACCCATTAAGAGATACAGGAAAGGATTTTGCTGAAAAACTTAAAAATGCAAAAGTTCCTATAATTCATAAAGAAATAAGAGGGATGGTTCATTCAATACCTGGACCTTTTAACGAAAATGACCGGTCAAATTTATATAAAGAAATATTGATTGAATCTCAAAAATATTTGTAAAATTAAATGCAACTAAAATATACTTTTACAGGTGACAGTTTGTTAAAAATTAAACTATTAAACTATGCGTTTTTTCATATCGAATTTTAAATGGGTAATGTTTATTTCGGGGCTTTTAACTTGTACCATGCTCCAGGCATTAATATCGCCCCAAGCTTCGCTTATATCAAATTTTGGCCAAACAATAGATGTACCTCTGGCCGAAATCATTGTTCGGAATTGGGGTGCTTTGATTGGCCTTATTGGTATTATGCTTATCTACGGTGCATTTATGGAATCGGTAAGGCGATTCGTTCTTGTAATAGCCGGAAGTAGTAAGATTATCTTCATTCTACTTGTGCTTTCTTCAAATGAAAGTTATATGGGGTTTGGTGCAGGAACAGCGGTGATTGTTGATGCTGTCATGGTAGTTTTATATATCACTTATCTTCTTCTCACACTTAAG
>JANMMS010000011.1:0-28341 GCA_031373525.1 Ferruginibacter sp. | reverse complement strand
ATATTGCAACTTTTACAGCGATCAATAATACATCAACTCCTGTAACGGCAACGATCACCGTTACCCCAACAGCTAATAACTGTCCAGGGATTTCCAAAACATTTACCATAACCGTTAATCCAACACCCGGTTTAGCACAGCCAAACAACCAGGTTTTGTGTAAGGGAGATGCCACAACAGCCATCAATTTTACAGGACCTGTTAGCGGCACCAGCTATAACTGGACAAATAATAATACACAGATCGGTTTAGCAGCTAATGGTACAGGCAATATTTCATCATTTACAACAACTAATAATACCAATGCTCCTTTGGTTGCAACGATCACCGTTAGTACAAATGCCAACGGCTGTTCAATCCCTTCAAAAGTATTTACAATAACGGTAAATCCTATACCTGATGTTATACATCCGGCAGATCAGTCTTTATGTAATGGATCTGCAACAACAGCAATAAATTTTGCAGGTTCTGTAAGCGGAACAACTTATAGCTGGACAAACAGTGACCCTTCTATAGGCTTAGCGGCCAGTGGTTCAGGTGATATTGCAGCTTTTGCAGCGATCAATAATACATCAACTCCCGTAACGGCAACGATCACCGTTACTCCAACAGCCAATAGCTGTCCCGGGATTTCCAAAACATTTACCATTACCGTTAACCCAACGCCCGATATGGCTCAGCCGGTTAACCAGGTATTATGTAATAATGCGCCTACTGCTTCTATAATATTTACAGGATCGGTTAGTGGTACTATTTATAACTGGGCGAATAATAATACTATGATCGGTTTAGCTGCGAACGGTACAGGTAATATTCCATCCTTTACAGCTAGTAATAATACAACGCTTCCTGTAACAGCTACGATCACCGTTACTGCGAATGCCAATGGTTGTGCGAGTACGACAAAAGTATTTACGATAACAGTCAATCCAATGCCGGCAGTAACTCAACCATCTAATTATACATATTGTAACGGGGCAACAACTTCAGCTATTGTTTTTGCATCATCCGTAAGTGGATCAACATTCAACTGGACAAATGATAATGCCTCTATAGGTTTAAGTTTAGCAGGTACCGGAAATATTGCAACTTTTAATGCTACCAATAATACAAATGCACCGGTTACTTCAACCATTACTGTTTCAGCTACTGCCAATGGTTGTCCCGG
This sequence comes from Ferruginibacter sp., assembly GCA_031373525.1. Classification (GTDB taxonomy): domain Bacteria; phylum Bacteroidota; class Bacteroidia; order Chitinophagales; family Chitinophagaceae; genus Ferruginibacter. The sequence goes on along the minus strand of JANMMS010000011.1, from coordinate 27,173 downwards.
GATTCCAAAAACATTTACAATAACTGTTAATCCAACGGCTGATATAAACCAGCCTTCAAACCAGGGTTTGTGTAATGGATCATCAACTACAGCAATTAATTTTACCGGAACCGTTAGCGGTACAACCTATAACTGGACGAATAGTAATTCTTCTATTGGTCTTGGAGCAAGTGGTACAGGAAATATTGGCACATTTACAGCTATCAATAATTCAAATACTCCGTTAACGGCAACTATTTCTGTGTTGGCTTCTGCAAATAGTTGTAATGGCCAGACAAAAACATTTACAATTACTGTTAACCCTACAGCGGCTGTTTTGCAACCCGCGAACCAGGATTTATGCAACGGAAGTACATCGGACGCAGTTGTTTTTCTTAGTAATGTAAATGGAACAACATTCTCATGGACTAACAATAATACAGCCATAGGTTTAGGAGGAAGCGGCTCGGGCGATATTGCTGCTTTTACTGCAACGAATACAACTAATGCGCCATTGACAGCAACTATTACGGTATCGCCTCTTGCAGGAAGTTGCACTGGCCCTTCTAAAATATTCACTATTACTGTTAACCCTACACCGAATATATTAAGACCAATTGATCAGACATTATGTAATGGGAATATAACCTCTGGAATAATATTCTCCGGAGCAGTAAATGGTACAGTTTATAATTGGACAAATAATAATATCACGATTGGGCTTGCAGGATATGGTGCAGGAAACATAAATGCTTTTACTGCCATAAATCATTCTGATACGATATCCTCAGCAATGATTACCGTAACACCAGAAATAAATAATTGTCCTGGAAATCCCCAGAATTTTATGATCATTGTGAAACCATCACCCGTTGTCAATCAACCGGGGAACCAGGCATTATGTGATCGTTCATTAACATTGCCTATTACTTTTACAGCAACATTATCCGGTTCAACATTCACCTGGACAAATAATAATCCTTCGATAGGGTTAGAGGTTTCTGGTAATGGAGATATCGCTTCTTTCATTGCTTTAAACAACTCCGATACTGTAATAATTGCATTGATAAATGTAACAGCAACTTCCAATGGATGTACAGGTCCCGTTAATTCAGCTGTAATAACTGTAAACCCTACTCCTTCGATTATTGCCAGTAATGATAAGATCGTTTGTTTGGGTAATACTGTTCAGTTATCTGTAACAGGAGGAGCACAATATTCATGGACACCAGTTGACCGGTTAAGTTGTGTTACTTGTGCCAATCCGGTTTCAACACCAATAGATTCTATAAAATACATTGTAAAAGGAACCAGTGCAGCCGGATGTTTTGCTTATGATTCAGTTTTACTTAATGTAATTAAACCATTTAGAATGGCGATTGCTCCCGGCGATAGTTTATGTATCGGAGAGTCTACAGGTTTACATGCCATGCAGGCGGCAACTTATTTATGGTCGCCTCCGGCCGGACTGAATAATGTTAATATTGCTGATCCTACTGCAACGCCGCAGGTTTCAACGGTATATACAGTTGTTGGGTATGATAATTATCGTTGTTTTACAGATACAGGACGTGTAACCGTAATAGTTGGTCCTAAACCAACAGTGGAAATTGGTGCTGATATTACTACACAGACCGGTATTCCTGTTACTTTAAATCCAGTTACACAAAATGGACCGATCGTTAGCTGGTTATGGACACCAGCTAATGAACTGAGTTGCTCTGATTGCCCAAATCCGGTAGCATCGGTTAAAAATAATATTACCTATACTGTTACTGTTAAGAATAATTTCGGATGTTATGCAACAGACAGGATTGATATTAATGTTTTCTGTAAGAGTGCACAGGTATTTATACCAAATGCATTTACACCGGATGGAGATGGTTTGAATGATATTCTTATGCTAAGAGGAAGCGGCATTTCTGTTAAAACATTCCGCATATTCAGCAGATGGGGAGAACTTGTTTTTGAAAGAACCAATTTCAATGCAAATGATCCGAAATATGGCTGGGATGGAAAAATAAGAGGGGTGCCTGCACCACCGGATGTATTTGTATATACAGCTGAAGTAATTTGCGACAATGGTATTAACTATATATATAAGGGCAATATCACTGTTTTAAAATAATATTATAATATCCATAACCGATGAAAAAACATTTTAAACCAACCCAGGTATTAATTTGCCTGTTATTATTATCCCGGTTCGCTTCCGGCCAGGATATTAATTTTTCACAATTTTATGATTTGCCTGTATTAAGAAATCCGGCGTTGGCTGGTTTGTTCCAGGGTGATATCAGGATAACAACAGCTTTCAGAAATCAATGGCAAAGTGTAACTACTCCTTACCGTACCATTGGATTGGGAATTGAATATAAGAAAGTAGTTGCCAGGAACGGGAATGATTATATTACTTACGGATTGCAAGCAAGCAATGATATAGCTGGCGACTCAAAATTAAGCAGGATACAGATCTTCCCTGTTTTAAATTATCATAAATCACTGAATGCAGAAAAAGGAACCTATATATCTGCAGGTTTTATGGGAGGGCCGGTTATGCAACGTTTTGATCCGACAAAATTAACTTTTGACGACCAGTATGTCAATGGCACTTACAGTAGTACCCACCCAACCAGGGAATCATTTACAAAAACAAATTTCACATATTGGGATGCTTCTGTGGGTCTATGTTTCAGTAGTACCATTGGTGAAAATACCCGATATTATTTTGGAGGAGGATTATTCCATTTTACAAAACCTAAAGTTGCGTTTCAAAAAAGGAATGATATTGTATTGAATCAAAAATATGTTATTAATGCCGGTTTATCTGCACCGGTCAATGATATCAATCAATTGATCGTTTATGTTGACTATTTTATGCAGGGAGGAAATCGCCAGATACAGGGTGGCCTAATATTAAATCATGAACTTGAAGCTAGCGATGAAAATCAAAAGATCAGTATTTCAGGAGGTATGTTTTATCGGTGGAAAGATGCCTTTATTCCTGTTGTAAAACTGGATTATAACAAAATGAGCATAGGTATTTCGTATGACGTTAACAGCAGTAAGCTTAAATCAGCATCTCAGTTCCGGGGTGGATATGAGGTTACATTAAGTTATAAGGCTTTCCGTAATAACTACAACAGTTCTGCCGATAAGGTAAAATGTCCTTCATTTTATTGATCTAAAAAATACTAAATACACAATTATTGTAAATATTTTACTTTTTGAAAATTACTGTATATCCAATCCCGGCTTAACTAGGAATACTGTTCCTGGTTTTTAATTAACTTTTTTTCTGTGAACTTTTTTTAAATTATGATGTTACATTATCGTAATTTTAATTTTCCGGTTAAATTACTTTATCGATGAAAGTCAACAGTTTAAATTTTATATTTTTAAGAATCATTTTATTCTCTGTTATTTTAACTAGTATGTCGTGTGCTTTCTCTGCAAAGAAAGCACAGCGATTGTTTGATGAATCAAAGAATGAATCATTTGATATCATTATTGTGCCCGGGATTCCTTTAAGAAACGGTATTTGGGACAGTACTATGAAAGCACGCGTTTACTGGTCAAAATTCCTATTTGACCAGGGAATTGCAAAAAATATTATGTACTCCGGATCAGCTGTATATACTCCTTATTATGAAGGTGAAGTCATGGCTTTATATGCTGCTGCAATTGGAATTCCGACTGATCATATATTTTCTGAAACAAAAGCTGAACATAGTACAGAGAATTTGTATTACGGATATTATAAATCAAAAAAACTTGGATTTAATAAAATCGCACTGGCAACAGATCCTTTTCAGGCAAAGCAATTAAGAGGCTTTGCAAAAAAAAGATTAGATAAAAAAGTTAAGGTAATTCCTATAGTTTTTGACACGATAAGGGCAATGCATTCGATCATGACCAATCCTGTTATCGATTATCAAAAAGCTTTTCAGAAGGATTTTATCAGTATAAAAGAAAGAGAATCTTTTTGGAAAAGATTAAAAGGTACCATTAGTTGGAATATTGATAAGACTGCCTATAAATAAGGTATCGTTGATACTCTGATATCATTTCACTATTTGTCCATTAGTTTATAAATTATTTGATTCATTCTCCCCTATCATTTGCGCTATATAATTGTTATATTTATGAAGCCTGTCTAACTGTGAAAGTGTTTCTGGCTTTAAAATAATAATAATTTATATACATGCTTCGCAAAATTATTTTAGTCTTCATTTTTGCATTTCTGCATTATATAGCTCAATCTCAATCAAAGATTGAGAAATTAAACTTTAATGAAGTTGATAGTTTTGTACTATCGGTAAATTATGAAAATGATATAATGAAACTGTCTGACGACCTTACATCCCCATTTGCCGAAGATATTTTTAAAGTTAGGGCGATATTCAAATGGATAACAAATAACATAGAATATGATTACAGATTCGTCAATAGTGGTAAAGAAATAGTCATTCCTGAATGTGATGAAGAAGATGATTGTATTTTAAAAACAAGGGCCTGGGAGAATAATTATTTAAAGAAAATTTTAACCAGAAAAAAGGCAATAGCCGACGGATATTCAAAACTATTTAAAAAATTATGTGACCTGAATTATATAGAATGTGAACTAATTGTGGGCTATGCCAGGACAAAGCCATACCAGATTGGTAATAATATGGGCGTTAACCATGCCTGGAATGCTGTAATGTTGGATGCGGATTGGTATTATCTTGATGTGACCTGGGCAGCGGGGTATTGTCCGGAAGATGAAGAAACCGGTAGATTGTTGAAATATGTAAAAGAATATACAAATCACTACTGGTTGTCGTCCTTTGAAAGGTTTTCAAAGAATCATTATCCCAAAAAGGGTTATTTTATTGAGCCTAGTGCTTTAACCAAGGAGCAGTTTTTTATGAGGCCACATTATTTTTCGCCTGAAATTTTGGAGAATATAGACGATGAAGTTCCATCTGTTGGTGTTTTGAAAGTTAAAAAAGGCGAAACGATTCATTTTAAGTTCAATTATAAAAAGGAAATAAAACAAATACAGATCAACACAAATATTTTCAGAAATCCATCATTGTGGACAACAATACAGGTATCCAGGAAAAGAACTAAGATCATCAGGGATACCTGGGCAGAAAAGAAACAACAATATATACCATTTTTGAAAGTAGAAAACACTTACAGTTTTGACTATATAGTTAAGGAGAATTCATTGTATTACCTCGAATTGGTCTTTGATAATAAACAAGCAATACGTTATCGTATCAGGGTTGAAGATTAACCTTTATTAAGTAGCAATTTAATTCTTTAACGAATGGATCTTTCTTTCAAACAATATGAAATCCTTATCAAGTTGTGATCTGAGTTTTTGTTTTAAATCTTCTTCTTCAATGAAGCTATATTGAATACTATTATAAACAAATGATTTGATCTCTCTATAACTTATATTCCGATACCTGTTAGCCAATAATACATATTGTTCTGTTAAACTGGTTCTCAAAACACCTGCATCATCAGAAGAAATAATGATCGGAACTTTGAATGATCTGTAAAGCATTACCGGATGCCTGTCATCTTTAACTTTCAAAATAAACTCATTGCTGAACAAATTTATTTCTACCGGAATGTTATTCTTGCTCATATAATTCATTAAGGCATAACAATTCTTTTCGTAAGGCATATCAACGCCATGGCCTATCCTGTTTGCTTTTGCATCATAGATCGCTGAACTGATATGCCAGTTCAGTTCTTCAGGTTTCACCATGCCAAGGGCCAGTTCACCTGCATGCATTGAATATTTTACTGTCGGGAATTTTTTATGACAATATTTGAACATTTGCATATGTAACCAGTAATCATTCATGGAAACATCGTCATGTTCCGGTGCAACGATATTAACACCAACAACTAATGGGCTCCTGCTGGCAGATTCAAATGCAATGACGAGGTTTGTAAATAATTGAACGGGGTTAATAAATCGGAGTACAAAATTCTGATAACGCATCATAAAAAATGAATCATCTATTGAAAGTGATGTATGCATTTTTTCTAATTCTGTATTGAATTTGACAGCACATGTTGCAACATCCCTGTTTTCAATGATCTTAAAAAGACTGTCGAGCAACAATTCAGTTGATATAGTATTATTTGTTGATTGTAATTGGTTCAGTTTTTCATCCATAATATAAAGATCGTCCACCGTTTTATCACAGGGTATTATTTTAAACATGGTTTCTATATAAGCCAAATGCTCTGCTTTTGCTCTTCTCTTTAGTTCTAAAAGTCCCTGTTCATAACTTAGATCGCTCGCTATACCAAAATGCATAAATGTTTCAAAGAATTGCCTGTAGGAAGGATTCGAAATAAAATTAAAGTCCTTTACCGACCACAGTTGCAACAGGCGTTGTTTATACTCAGTCAATGACCCATCATGTTGTAAGGAGGAAAAATTTGTCCAGTTAGTATCAGCAATTGGCCTTATTGCTGATAATTCCAATGATTGTTTGTTAATAAAAAAGTTTTTATCAACTGCAATATCAAAATAGGTTTCAGCATATACGGATCCACTGTAATGGTGATGCAGATCGCCACCTTTTGGCATTTGAGAAAAGAAAGCAGTTAACAATGATGTATTATTCCTGATTTTTTCAAAATAAGTATTTACATTCTGTGCCTGTAGTTTAGGTATTATAAAGAAAGATAAAAGCGTCAATATTTTTTTCATAGCATTGAAGATAAAATTTAAATCAGTAAACGGAATTGATTTTATATAATTGTGAATTCAAAGTTTCCGGATTTGGTTATGGAATTATTACAAATAAGGGCACGTTCATTTACTTAGTGATAGCAGATGTTGCTTAATAATATTGAAATGTTCCCACGGAATAAAATGACCCGCATCCGGAATAATAATAGTTTTAATAAATGGATTTGAAGCTAATTTGATTTTGCCATAAGCCACATTTTTAACCGTTACAAATTTATCAGCATCTCCATGAATAAAAGTAACGGGCATAGTTATTCGGGCATAGTTTTTATCAAGTTTAAACAAGTCTTTTTTAAAATAAAGTATCTCAGTATTTGATGGTCTGAAAGCTCCCGGAAGCAAAAAATTCAAAGGGCTGTATCTAAAAGCATAACGCCAATATTCTTTGGGTTCATCCTCTGGTGAAATAGATCCTGACAAAATATTAATAGAAGCTATTGCTGCAGGATGATCCTGGGCCAGCTTTACAATGATCGGGCCACCAATACTATGTCCTATTAAATGAATTGGCTTATTGTTGGTTTCTTTAATTATAATGTTATAAATGAGGTCAGATTGTTCCTGTAGATGGCAGGCTGTACCAAAATTGCTGAAACCAAAGCCTGGCCTGTCTATTGAGATGATCCGAAAATGGGATCGCAAAGCACTATCCATCATATACTCCTTAAAAGCATCCCAGCTTCCGGGAGAACCATGAATGAAAAAAAGCGTTGGAAGATCTTCTGAACCTGTTTTAACATAATGCATGGATATTCCACTACAATCCATTGTAACAAAATTTGCCTGAATTCCATTTTTCAAAAATGCTGACCGGGCTTTTGTATCGCTTATCCTGAATTTCATGCATGATTGTGCAAAGATCAACCAGCACAATAAAAACACACCTAATATCCTTTTTAAATAATAATGACTTTTTTTTACCATACATTTTACAATTGAAACGGACGGTAAGGTATTTGATTTTTAGTAAATGAGCCTGATAGTATTTTACGGAAAGATAATATTCCATTTTTATGGACCTACAGTAACCTGGTTTAACTTAAAAATGGATCTCCATTTTATCACAGTACCTACAACACCGGTAACTTTTATCTGGAGGTCACCCGAACCTGCAGTGATCGTCCAGGTTGCAGTTACAATATTACCATCAGCTGTAGAAGCAGCAACGTCCGTTAAATTTATAACGGTTATATTATTTCCGGATTTTTTATAGCGGATATATTTTTTCCCTGTAACGGTTCCCAAACTATTAGATACAGCAGCCATATCAACTTCCAATGTTCCTGCAGAATTGTCAGCCGGAGTAATTGCTTTTATAAGAACATCTGCTGTTCCATCTCCAGTTGCAGCTTCTGCCTTCCCATAAGCAACAAAAGCATTATTTTTTATCTGAACATCATTGCTGTTGGATATAAGTTCAATACCACCATTTACTGATGTAGTCAGTGATTTAAACTGAAGATCATTTCCGGATTTTTGTTTATATATTCCATAAGTTGTGATTCCCAGGTTTGAAGCTGTATTGATCTCTCCTCCGGCACTTATTATCTGTGTTGACAAGTTGCCTGTTGCATCGGCAACTACCATTCGTGTTCCCGTTCCCGAAAGATTTTCTATATTTATTACACCACCTGCTTTAATGGTCAGACGGTTTATGTTGGCTCCTCCTTCAAAGAATTTCAAATCATTATTATTGATCCAGTTTAGCCAGAATTTATTTGCATTAGCCAAAGAAATCCCTGCATTTGCTGAGTTATAAACAGAAATTCCCTGGATTCCCGCCAGATATGTTGAAGGACTGGATGTTCCAATGCCAACTAGCCCGGATGTATAACTATCACCATTAACCTGTAATGTTTTTCCCTGGTCAGAACCACCACCAAATATACCCTTACCTGATATCCACAAACCTGCTGATTGAGCTGAAGCTACCTGGTTCGAAATTGTTTTACCTGAAAGATTGGAAGATGTGGTAAGTATATCCGATTCTACTAAATTACTTGCATTTAATTTTCCATCAGGATCAGCAAGTGTTAGCCTGTTTCCGGCTCCTTTCAAATCAGTAATGAGGAGACTTTTTGTTGTAAACAATTCCCTTACATTCATATTTGATACAAACGAACTTCTTTTCAAAGCATATGCTTCATTACTGCCATTGCCGAGCACCCTATAAAGCATGTCTTTGTGAACAGCTATACCGGCAGCATGTGTAGGAGTTATAGAATTATTTGAATTATTACCGGTATAAGTGTATTTAAATTCATGCCATTTTCCGGAATTATCCATATAACACAAGTTCTTTAAATTTCCATCTGCAGAATTGTTGCCACTCCATACCCATAATTTACCGTCCCATACTTCTACATTGGCATATCTCATTCCATTTGTATAGGGAAGATCATTTTCTTTTCTCCATATAGAAAGATTATTAATAGAAGCCGAATAAACTTTTTTCGAATAGGTGTCAAATGGTAATGCAGCGGAAATACCACCTGCAACAACATACACTCTTTTATTGAAATATTTTATATGGTTACATATATTCTGCCCCAGGAAATATTCACCATTAACATTAATATTGTTTGCAATCATTGTCCATGTCTGACCACCGTTTGTTGATTTCCAAATATCATTCGGTCCGGTTGAAACAGTGTTTGTTGTTTGTCCGCCTGCAATATAAATGTTTGAATTTTCATCTGACCAGCCTCCCATTAATGATCTGGTTCCCCAACCAGCCGAGGAAGTCATTAAAGTAAACGTAAGCATGTCCTTCGTACGCCAAACAGTTTGTACATATTGAAAATTGAAATTATCAGCTCCAATAATATAAAGCCATCCGTCGGCAGATTTAAAATAAACAAAAGCATGTCCAAAAAAAGGCAATATTGAGCTGCTTATGTTCCAGGTGGCTCCTTCATCAATAGAATAACGAATAGTATTTAGATAAACATCTCCTGTTGCCGGGCTGGAATACCAACCTCCAAATGCAAATAAAGAATCCCCAAAACTAACCAAGCCTATTCCATCATACCATTTATCAGCAACTGCTGAACTTTTCAAAATAATATCTCCTGTAAATAATTCTGATGAAGCTTCTGAATATGGAGAAGAAATATTTTCTGTTGGAATGGCACCTTGTACTGTTGTCCATGTAGGAGGGTTATTTCCCTGAGAGGTTAAGACCTGGCCGCTTGTTCCGGTATTGCCATTTAAATTAATGTAGCCACTAATTTTTACATTACCATTTATATCAAGTTTTTCTGTAGGAGATGTAGTGCCAATACCAACATTTTGTGCATTGGCTGATACGATACCGGTAAGGCAGGCTAATAAAATTAGTCTTTTCATGATATTGGATTGATGTGTAAATACATTTTTTAAAGTTTTGAATTTTTACATTCAGACTTTTGGTTAAGGGCAAAAAATATATTTGATTCTTCTTTTTGTGTTTCTACTTTACAAACAATTCTACAAATAGCTAGTTACGTTTCAGAATTTTCTCTTACTTTTTCAAAAATGCTTCTTAGTCTTTTTTGTAAACAAGGTTATTGGTTCTTACTGAAACTAACCTGATAATGAAGTATTAACGTTCGAGTTGCTCTATATATTTTGTTTTTTTTATTAGTAATGAAAAAACTATTGGCTTATACAAAAAATAATTGTATTAATAGTTTGATAATCAATATGTTAAATTGCAGTGTCATTCTGCTTTCAAATAGCTTGTAAAAGAAATATAGATCAGCCGCAGGTATGCTTTTTGTTGAAAGGTATAGCAGACGTATCATTTTGGGGTTAACTTAGTTAGTCAATATGCAACAAGGCATTTTATATATTCAATCAAAAAAGAAGCCTGCAATCCAAAGCAATAGTAGTTATGGTATATAATAAAGTTAAAAAAGGGAAGTATTATTTTATTTTACTTCTGTTGATTACAGTTAGCGGGCATTTATTTGCACAAAATCAAAATTGTTTTTTTAAAGATACTTTGCTAACAATAGATTTTGGCACCTTAAAAACTCCACAGGAATTTAACCTCAGGTCATTGAAGAATTATACCCGTAGTTTTGGCAGCTGTCCTGATGACGGATATTTTTCTTTTTCTACTGAAACGAATAATTGTTTTAAAGGAGATTGGATAACATTATATGAAGATCATACTCCCAATGATAAGGATGGAAAAATGTTCCTGGTAAATGCATCAACCAAAGCTTCTGTTTTTTTTATTTCAACTTTAGGTGGTTTTAAGCCAAATACAACGTATGAACTTGCTCTTTGGATGATGAACTTATGCAGGATCAATGGCCCCTGTACACCATTGCCACCGGATATTTTTATTACCCTTGAAACAAAAACAGGAAAAAAAATCATTTCCTTTCAAACTGGACTGGTTGTTTCAGTTGCAAATCCTAATTGGAAAAGGTACCATTCACTTTTTACAACACCCGATGATGGTGATTTCCTCATTATGAAAATGGAAGACAGAACAAATGGAGGCTGTGGAAATGATTTTGTTATAGATGACATTACTTTTAGAGAATGTTACAAACCCATTGATTTAACAATAAATAAAGAAAATAAACCGGTGCCGGAAAAAGCTAATAAACCTGCACCTGTTTTATCGCAAAAAGAAATTCAAGAAACCAAGCCGGATCCTGTATTAAATAAAAAAAATAATATTGTAATTGAAAAATCTCCTGTTGAGGATATTAGCAAAAGGCAGCAGGGTAAAGTAACTACACCAAATCTTAAAGCAATTTCTTTGCCTGATGTTATTATGACGAGGGAAAATCCGGTAATAAAGAAAATTGAAACAACAGCAGCAGAAATGCTGATAGAGTTATATGACAATGGCCAGATTGATGGTGATACTGTAAGTATTTATCACAACAATGAGTTGATTATTTCGCATGCCGGTTTATCTGAAAAACCGGTTCGGTTTAAGATAAACGTTGATGCAAAGAATCCGCATCATGAACTGATCATGGTAGCGGATAACCTCGGATCTATTCCACCCAACACTTCATTAATGATTATAACTGCAAAGGGAAAACGCTTTGAAATATTCATTTCTTCTTCGGATCAAAAGAACGCTAAACTTTTGATTGATCTAAAAGAATAAACTCAGGGTTAGATAAAAAGTATACTTACGATCAATTTGCTTTTAATTTCAATTCATTACCCAGGAATAACAGGCTTAAAAAAGCAATTTGCCCAAAAGCTGCAATATCCATAATAAACCAGTTGCTAAAATGAAATAAAAGCAACATAACAGCTAATATTTTATCGCAACGTTTGGTAAAAAATCCTATGATAACTGATAGTTCTATAAAAAATGAGAGTAGGTATAAAATATATGACAATGTCGGGTGAGCAATCAGGTAAAGATTAACATCGGTACGAATACCTGTATTACCTTCCAGGAAATAAGGAGTGAACTGTCCGCTTATTAAATGACTGAAAATAGCAACGTCTGATAAAGCATGGTTAGATAATTTTAAAAATGCTGCAGAAACATAAAAGAATAAAAGGAAATAACGGGTTGCTTCAAAAGCATAGGATTTGCTTATTTCATTTTTGAACAGGAAAGGAATAAACACCAAAAAAAAACCAAATTGGTAATTGCGGTGTGCATGATAACCCATAAATGTTACATAAAATAACAATAACAATAAGAAAAGTATTATTGCCAGCCTGTTGTTATATGGGTTCCTGATAAATAGCAATAATGAAACGACGATAGAGAAATCAAATACAACTCCCAACCATTGGTGACCGGTAATAAGCTGAGGAATGTTTAGTAAATAAAATAACCAGGATACCGGATCTGCTTCGATCTTAAAGAACGAAGCGCCATATAAAAATGAAAAACTTACTCCCGAAAATATGAATAGCAGGTATTCAAATAAAACAATACAGAATAAAATCCTGATTTTTTTAACGTATAACCTTTTTGAGAAGTTCGTTTGCATTTAAGGTAAAATGGTTTTATAAATGCTGATGGAATCGGTTATAAATGCCTGTTCTTTGTCAAAAATGAATCGATATTCCATTAATTCTATTGTAGCCTTTGAAGGAATCGCATAACCGGCAAATTCAGCATACCATTGAGGCCAGTTCATTGCTGATGTTTTATCGGGAGTTAATCTCTTCAACAAAATACTTCTAACATCTTCGCTTTTAAACTTTTGTAAAATATAGTCATCCATGAATACCTTTCGGTCATGCTTTAAATATTTATAATAACCAAATAAGGTTGTTTCAAGGAAATCTTTTTTCCAATATAAATGATGTGTTATATTGATCTTATTCCCATTTAGCTTCATGGCATAGGTTGAAGCATTATTATTTTTTGTAAAATCAATGGCATACATACTGTTGTAGGGAAAAAATATCATATCCATTTTTTTATAAAAGACAATTGAATACCAGGCAAGAAATAGTATAACTATTATAAATGCCGGTTTTGAATATTTAAAAAGACGGTATAAGTAAAGTTTCTTCATTTATAGTTGAATGATCCCTGATTTTTTAGCTGGTAAAAGAAATTGTTTTTTAAAACTGCCTGCTAAATATAAGAATACAAGGCAATAGGCTATTGAGCTAATAATAGCTGCTGCATTTGCACCATAATAAGGTACCAACCATATATCAAACCCTGTTACCAATAGCAGACCTGCAAGATCACCAATGAATATTTTTCTGATATTTCCCTTTCCTATGTATACAGCATTTAGCAAAGTAAGCATGCCCAGGCAAACAAATCCGGGTAAAAGAATGAGCATGAAAGGAAACATTTCAGAGAAATCTTCTCCAAACAAAAAAGGAAACAGAAATTTACCAGATAATGCAATTACTATAGCTGCCATGCAAAGCAATATGATATATGGCTTTATCATTTTTTTCCATTCAGGATAGGATGCACCAACTGTTTCTGTTGAAATAAATGGTAATAATGTGGAACTGATGATTGAAGAAAAATATAAAAAATACTGGCCAATTTTTCCGCATTGAACATAATTACTCAAAGTGGTCCCATTTTCATACTTTTCTACAAAAAAATTATCAACCCGTAAAAATGCAAAATATACCAGGGAAGAAATCATGATATAAATTCCTGAACGGATGAAAACATTCCAACGAACAGAAACGCTGATCTCATTATTTTTTGTATAGGTTAAAAAGTACATCAACAAACCCTGTGTAAAATACAATATGGCATAAGCTGTTGCAATGGTAATTAAGGTCCCTTTTTCCCCTGGCTTAAAGAACACGAAGAGATAAATGAGAAACAGGATATTACTGATACCCAGGACCAGGTTTTGCAGGTTGAATTTTTTTAAGGCTGATAATATTCCCTGGTAGAATATCAAAAGGAGGTTTCCGATGCTGAATAAGATTATTGCTATAGCAGGTTGTTTGAAATAATGATTGTTCAGCGGTAATAAAAAAAATACATAAACTGATAATAAAGCAGCAAAAAATAAAACTACTTTAAAAAGCATCTTATTTAATGTGGGTAGTAATCGGGGTTCTTGCGAGAGTAAAGCAATGGCTGCATAATCAAGTCCGGCACTAAAGACAAATACAATGAAGTTCAATAAATACAATTCATTGAAATATGCCCCGCTTTCTGATGCTCCTAAATGCCTGACAATAAATATATTTATAAAAAAAATTGCAACATGATTCAAAAGCTTTCCAATTACATTATGCTTTAAAATAGTTGCTATATTGATCATGAATAAAAGATGTTTTGAGAATAAAAAATCACATTTTTGGCCACAATTTGTTTTTCAAAGGTTAAATTACAAAATATTAATTTGCTGACTAACAATGGATTTTTTAAAAAAAATAAATACAAGAGCTAAGACTGCCAGTAATACCGGTTTTGGAGATAATGCCTCCAGTTATGGCGGGCGATTTTTAAATAAGAACGGGGAAGCAAATGTTCATAAAACAGGGATTGGCTTTTTTGAACGTTACAGTTGGTTTCACAGCATGCTTGCCATGCGGTGGGGTAAATTCTTTGTGATCGTCATTGTATTCTATACCCTGATCAACCTGTTATTTGCCATTATTTATTACCTGATAGGTGTTGAAAACCTGGCAGGAATGTCAAATTCCTCTTCTGTAGAAAAATTCGGCGAAGCATTCTTTTTCAGTACCCAGACTTTTACTACAGTTGGTTATGGTCGAATAAGTCCAACAGGTTTTGCAACTAGTGCCATAGCTGCAATACAGGCATTGATAGGTTTATTGAGTTTTGCAGTTGCCACTGGTTTGATGTATGGTAGATTCAGCAAACCAACTGCCTATTTAAAGTTCTCGGAAAATGCCATTATTGCTCCATACCGGGGGATAACCGCTTTAATGATAAGAGTAGCACCTTTTAAAAATACAACACTAACGGAAGCAGAAGCAAGGCTTACTTTAGGAATGATGATCGAAGAGAACGGCAAATTGGCTAACCGGTTTTTCCCGTTGGAAATGGAATTGGATAAAGTAAATGCCCTTACATTAAGCTGGACTTTGGTTCACCCGATTACAGAAAGCAGCCCGCTCTATGGATTATCAAAAGATGATTATATGAATAACAACGGCGAACTGATTGTTTTTATTAAAGCATTTGATGATATGTTCAGCAACACGGTCGTTAAAAGAAGTTCGTATACTTTTAATGAGTTTATTTATGGGGCTGCATTTAATCCCATGTATCATCGGGATGAAAATAGTAACAGTACTATTCTTGATCTGAATAAACTAAATGAGTATCAGCTTAAAGATCTGTGAATTGATTTTTAAGAATTTAAATACTTTTATTAAAATTCGGGGTTCTTATTTTTTTAAACTGTTAATGATCACAGCAAATTCAGCTGCTACCAAACTGGCACCTCCTACCAATCCGCCGTCTACATCAGGCTGGCTGAATATTTCAACAGCATTGGCCGCCTTAACACTACCTCCATATAAAATAGAAATAGTATCTGCAGTTTCTTTACCAAATTGATCAGCCATGACCTTACGTATGTGTGCATGCATTTCCTGTGCCTGGGCACTGCTGGCAGTTTTACCTGTACCAATTGCCCAAATAGGTTCGTATGCGATAATGAAGTTTTTTACC
Source organism: Ferruginibacter sp. (assembly GCA_031373525.1). Lineage (GTDB taxonomy): Bacteria > Bacteroidota > Bacteroidia > Chitinophagales > Chitinophagaceae > Ferruginibacter. The sequence continues at coordinate 11,304 of JANMMS010000011.1, read as the reverse complement.
TGTTCATTGCTTAGATGAAATAGGCTTTCTTTTAATTGTTTCTCAACATAACTGTTTTGAGTGGCTGCCTCACGGATCGATAGCGGCTCACCACAGCAAAAGATCGGTTTGATCGCAGTTTCCAGCGCTCGATCTACTTTTTGTGCCAGTTCACTGTTGTTCTCGTGGTTGTATTCTCTTCTTTCGCTATGCCCTATTATTACAAATGGTATATGGATGCCTTTCAACATTTCAGCACTTACATCGCCGGTATAAGCACCGTTTTTATTTGCAGAACAGTTTTGTGCTGCAACAAATACATTTGATTTTCCTTTAAGTTTTTGCTGAATATTGATCAGGTATGGAAAAGGAACTGCAAATACCGCAAGCTGATCTTCTCCCAATGAATGTTCTGTTGCCATTAATTCATCCATCAATTGCTCTCCCTCTTGCAGGCTAAGGTTCATTTTCCAGTTTGCTGCTGCTATTTGTTTACGCATAAAATATTTTTAATGGGTTGACGTATAAAGTTGTTGTAATAATTTATTCTCTTTTTCTGTATTTTCTTTTCCCTTCATTTTTTTCCAGTTATTAATATCCTTTATAGCTTTCTCAAGATCGTACCTTTCATTTCCCCATGAAAAGTCTGGAATATATTTTCCGGGGAATGGTTGTCCAAATATATTACAACATACCCCAACAACAGTACCTGTATTAAAAGATGTATTGATAGCAGAACGACTGTAATCTCCCATAATTAACCCACCTTTATTTCCTGCAGCAATCCCTTCTGTATTAGAATCTGTTTTATATTTTATCTCGCCTGCTGTATTTTTTATATTGCTGCAACTGGTTCCTGCACCAAGGTTACACCACTCTCCTATTACACTATCACCTAAATATCCGTCATGTGCTTTATTACTATAGCCAAATATCATTGAATTTTTTATTTCTCCACCTCCAATACTATAAGGACCCATCGTTGTTGCTCCGTATATCTTGCTACCCATTTTTAAAACAGAGCCTTCACAAATTGCAAAAGGCCCACGGATCATATTTCCTTCCATTATGGTAACATTTTTGCCAATGAAAACCGGGCCTAATGATGCATTGATCATACTAAGTTCAACAGATGCTCCATCTTCTATAAAAATATTTGATTCATCAATGCATCTGTTTGTTTTGCTCAGCGGACGGGATATTATGTTTCTTGTAAGTAATTCAAAATCCTGCCTTATTGCCCAGTCATTATATTGAAAGATATTCCAGGGGTATTCCAATATTTTAATATCAGGAGAAAGAATAAAATCAAGTGAATATTTTTGCGATAATATCTCTTTAAAGTTGGTTATAGTTGGAATAATATTGGCCGGGATAACCAGAGCGCTGGTAGTTTTATCAGCTAATGATGTGTAAACAGTTTCACCGGTAAGTTTTTCCCATTTTTCCCTGATCGTTAAAATACCAATACGTATATCCGACACATGCCTGGTATGTGTAAAAGGAAAAAGGGATTGCCTGCATTGGGAATCATCGAGATATATCATCATTGTATAAATCTTCAAAAAAAATCCCCCCGGGGAAACCGAAGGGACTTAAAGTATAGCCATGAAAAACAAACTTCAGATAAAGAATAAATCTATACCAAATTATTTTGCCTTCTTTTCGTAACGTTTTTTAAACTTATCGATACGTCCTGCAGTATCAACCAATACATTTTTACCGGTATAGAACGGATGAGATGTATTTGAGATCTCCAGTTTAATTACCGGATATTCCTGGCCATCTTCCCAAACTACCGTTTCAGAACTATAGGCTGTAGAACGGCTTAAAAATGTATGGCCATTACTCATATCCTTAAATACTACTTTCTTGTAAGTTGTTGGGTGAATACCTTCTTTCATAATATATATTTTTTGCATACGGGTTTTGCCGTATAATTTTTAGAAAGTGCAAATTTAGGCCTTTTTTCTATAAAAACCCTCTAAAAATGGAGAATGTTATACTGGATAATTGATAATGCTTCGTGAGCGGATATTATTCGATTAATTGAACATAGTCTGAATTGAATAAATTACCCATTATTCACTGAATAATTATCCATTTAATTCAGCTTTTCATATTAACAAACTGCAGTGCAATACCTACATTCCAGCTTTTACTAGCCTGTATAACTTCTTGAAGATCATCAATTTTTTTACCGGTGATCCGGATGATATCATCCATTATGGCGGCCTGTACTTTTAGACCACTATCCTTTATCAATTTTACGATCTTCTTTGCATCTTCCTGCTTAATGCCATTACGAACCGTTACTTCTTTTTTTGTAATTTTTCCGCTTGGGAAAGCCTCCTTACTCAGGTCATATACTTCTGCTGCAAGCCCCTGTTTCATACTTCTGCTGATCAAAACATCAATGATCTGCTGGATCTTCATTTCACTATCTGCTTCGAGGTTTACCTTATTGTCTTTTTTATTAAGCTCTATTACAACATGAGAGCCTTTAAAGTCAAAACGGTTGGTTATTTCTTTATTAACAACGTTAATTGCATTGTCTAAGGTTTGCAGGTCAACCTTACTTACCATATCAAATGAAGCCATAAAATTAAATTTGATCAAAAGTAAAAAACCTGCGGCATAATACCACAGGTTTTTTTAAGTATTCTGTCATGCCAGTGTAGATGACATCTAGAAATATTTTCTATTGCCTATGCCGGGGAACGAATGGTAGGAGCGAAAACTACTCTGTATGAGATGACATCTTTTTCGCTTATAATGTTGATAAATCTTCAAAAAAGATGTCATCTCTAACAAGATCTCATTCGATCTAATTATTCCCCTTAACACGATTTTGTTCATCGCTTGCGCCACCTGATCTTTTACCATTGTTTGCTTTAAGTTTTCCTTTACTGAAGCGGTAAGAAAAATTAATTCCAATTGTGCGGCCATCATTTACATTTTTGAAATTTGCATCTACCGTTCCATATTTACTATAACCTTTAAAAACTGATCCGGCAAAAATATCCCGGAAATTTAATTTAATACTCCCCTTGTTTTTTAAAACCTGTTTGCTGATACCGGCATTTACCTGTATGATAGGCTGAATGAATATGACTCCTTCAAGTCCCTTGCTGCGGTAAAAGCCACTCAATTCTGCAGACCATCCTTTACCCAATTTAAAATTTTGTTGAACCTGGACCATAAAACTGGTTAATCCAATTGAAATAGATTCATTGTTTACAATACCTTTAAAATGGTTGTTGTATACATTTGTATAAATATTACCACTCCACCATTTTGTTATTTCTTTGTTTGCGCTCACTTCTAATCCTACTTGCTCTGCACTGGCAATATTGGCTTTCTTAATAAATGTTTCATTGGTTATTTCATTTTGTTCCAGAACCATTTGTATGATATTGGTGGTTTTTGTATAATTGGCTGTAGTAGTCAGAAACCCTTTGTATGTGTGGCTTAATTCAATGTTATGGGCAAACTGCGGACTTAAGTTTGGATTCCCCTGTTCAAAAGTATACCTGTCGAGAAAATGAATGAATGGATTCATGGATTCGTAATCCGGTCTTTCAATTCTACGGCCATAGTTTAATGAGAATTGGTTTTTTGCATTGGCAGTATATTGAAAGTATGCAGTTGGAAATAATTGGGTATATGATCGCTTAAATGTAGTTTCTGATTGTTCAAATTTTCCAGAGACTGTGTTAAACGTGTATCCGGAAGAGTTACCATTAGCATTTGTATTTTCCAAACGTAACCCAAGCTGAGCAGTCCATTTTTTACCCAATGGCCTGCTGTAATTTACATAAGCAGCATTGATATTCTCATCATAAATAAAATGGTTACTTCTTCCGCTATCCATTATAGAATATCCGGTTTTTAAACTATCATAAGCAGCATTATTATCGGTTTTTACATAGCTGGATTTAATTCCGGCCTCAAACTTGGCAGCTTTTTTCATGGGCAAAGTATAATCAATTTTACCACTGTATATTTTTATATCACTGGGAAGATTGCCATTTAATACGTCCGGAATTTGTAAAAGATTTCCCATATTATCATAATAGGAACTTACAAGTGGTTGAATACTGGTTGATTTATATTGGATAAAATCCAGGTCAGTAGTTAGTTCCTGGCCTGATGAATCCAATACAGTACGAAAGTTCATGTTCGCACTAAAGTTTTTCCATTTCTCATCATTTTGGGTATAGGCTCCCGTTTTACTTGTTAAAATATTATTGGGATCATAAATGGACGTGTTGGTATTACTCTGCCAGGTGGAAGGATTGTAATATCCATTCAATACAACTCCCAGGGTTGTTTTTTTCGTGATGGAATAATCAGCTCCAACCTTGGCATTGTAATAATAGCTTTGGTTTTCCATCATAGACTTTTGATCAAATATGGCTTTAATATTTTTTGTAGTTGATTCCCTGAATTTCCTTACAATGTAAAGTTCTTCACTCCTGTGATTCCTGTTGAAATTAAGATTTGTAAAAATGTTGATCTTTTTATTGCGATAATTAAAGTTCAGTGCTTCATTAAATCTTGCATACCGGCCTTGGGTATATCCTGTTGTGATATTGCCATTGAATCCAAACAATTTGTTCTTTTTTGTTTTAATATTGATCACACCGGAATTACCTGCTGCATCATATTTTGCCGGAGGATTCGTCATGATCTCAATTTGATCCAATTGGCTCGCAGTCATATTCCGAAGCATATTTGCAAGGTCAGGCCCGCTTAAATAACTTGGACGGCCATCTAAATAGATTATAACTCCTTGTTTACCTTTCAGACTGATATTACCATCTTTATCTACAGAAACACCGGGTGATTTTTCCAAAACTTCTAATGCGGTACTACCTGCATTGGTTATAGAAGCATCCACATTAACAATTGTTCTGTCAATTTTTCTTTCTATAAAAGGTTTTTTACTGGTAACGACAACTTCTTTGAGATCTTTATTAGTGGGTATCAATTGTAAAACACCTACTGAAGCAACAATATTTTCAGGATTAATTCTTACTATGGAACTATACGTTTTATTATGGCCAATTGAAGATGCCATTAACAGGTATTCTCCATCTTTTACATTTTCAAATACAAAATTTCCGGTCTTATCGGTTACAGAGACTTTAACTAAAGCGGAATCTTTTGCTATTAAAAGTGAGATACTGGAGGCATCTATTACTTTTTGATTGCCTCCATCTTGAATACTTCCGGTTATTTTTCCGGCATTTTGGGCAAATGTACCAGTGGTTATACTGATAAATGTCAACAGGCTAAAGAATTTTTTCATGATAATTTTTTTTGTTAGTGATGGCTATTGTAGTTATATACTTTAATAACTACTTAACAAAAGTAAGTACTAAGCATTACATAGTACAATGTTTTATACTGAACGGTTGTATTTTGGGATAAAAGGTTATTTAATGGGGATGATGTGTAAAATCTGTTATCACTTAAAATAAAAAAACCACTCAAATTTTGAGTGGCTTAATTGAAATACATTTAATATTCTTATGTTAATTTTCTTCTTTTTGCTATGATTATCAATATGATACCACATAAAGACAGCATTAAAGCAATTATTTCAGCCTGGGATAGTTTAAAGCCAAATAATAAATATGCTTTATTTACCCTGATCAATTCAATCATAAATCGTTCCATGCCATTTATTAATAGATAGATACCAAACATGACCAGGGGTGTTTTTATTTTTTTCCGTATTCCCCATAAGAAAAAGAACAACATTGTGCAAATGATCGTTTCATAAAAAGGGGTTGGAAAAACCGGCAAAGGTAATACCCTATTGTGTTCATCTTTAATTCCGGGTATAAGGATACCATCTTTATTTACATTTTGCGGATAGGCATAAGCAAAGAACCATTTGGGTAAAAATCCCGGGCCTTTAAAAGACCTGTTTGGAACATCATTTAAACTGGCATAAGTACGGTCAGTGACATATCTCATTTGATTACTGGTATCAGGAGCCTTCCCTTCCAGAAAATAGGATGAATGCTGTTCTAATTTTCTTGTAAAATCTCCGGCATTCGCAAGAATAACCTTTCCATTCTGATCACTGGTATAAGCGCTGTTATAAACGCCCCAATCTCCATCACCTGATACCTGGCAACCAATACGACCAATAGCGTAAGCGATCATCAATGCCGGAGCAGCAGCATCTACCAGGTGTTTAACTTTGATTCCTTTTTTAACTCCGAACCAGCAAATTGCTATGGCAGCCAATATCAATCCACCATAAAAAGTAAGGCCGCTTGCAGAAAATAAATGTCCGATCGGGTCTTTTATAAACTCATCCCAATTTTCTAAATTATCAAAAAGCTTAGCACCAAGGATTCCGAAAACCAGGCCTAATATGATGATGTCTCCTACCCTGTCGTGTGGCCAAATCCTTAAAACCCTGTTTTCTGGTTCCTTTAATTTCTGTTTGTTTTTATCATACCATTTTAGTCCTCCTAACACGATCGCCAGTAACAAACCACCCAATATATTTCCCTGGCTTGAAAAAATATATTCCTGTGCTGGAATATCAGCCGGTTTGCTAAAAAAAAGACCGATCAATTTATATCCAAATAAAAATCCAGTTAAAGCGTTAAAAAGGATCTCAGTGATACTTGCTGATTTTCCAACTGTGATCATTTCCTCCCTGGGTAATAACAAACCTAACTTTTCTTTTCGTTTCAATTCTGCTGTAAGTACTATTGCAGCAGCTACAAAAGCAAGGGCTACCATTAAACCAAATGTATTTAAAAAGCTCAGGGCATGCCATTCTACACCAAACCAGTCTTTAAAAACGTAATATAAATTGGGATACATTATTTGAATTTTAAATAATAATAATAATTAATTTGTTGCAATATATTCTTTAGTTACGTTAATAAAAAATCCTCCTGCATGAATTCAGCAGGAGGATTAATAATCATTTCATAATTAATTACAATGCTGGTCAAAAGCACTCATAAGATTCTCAGCGATCATCTGTGCGCTCCTGCCTTCAATATTGTGCCTTTCAATAAAATGAACCAGTTTACCATCTTTAAACAAAGCAATGGCAGGTGAAGACGGTGGATAAGGCATTAAATGCTCTCTTACTTTTTTAATTGCTTCTATATCAAAGCCTGCAAAACTAGTGGTAATATGATCAGGTTTTTTATTGCCGTTATGTACTGCAAGTAAAACGCCTGGCCTTGCAGTACCTGCACTGCAGCCACAAACGGAGTTGATCATAACCAGTGTAGTGCCTTTATTATTGATCACATTTTCAACATCATTTGCAGATAATAATTCTGTAAATCCATTTTCTGTTAATTCTTCCTTCATAGGGATAACTATTTCTTCCGGATACATAACTTATTTATTTTTTGTTTTAAAGAAACAAAATTACAATCTTCTTTTCAATAATCCATTTGTAAATTTCGATGGATGAAAAAGTATTTCGGAAAATTTGTCCTTTTATTTTATTCCAAAGTGCCATACTGGCTTGTATTGTAGAGAAAAATTGAAAATTTGTCTCTTAAAATTGGTTGGAATGTAATTTGTTGGATCCATGTTAAATTATCTCTATAAAATATTAAAAATTAAAAAGCCATGACACTCGTAAAAGTAAACAACCCGTTATCAAAAACATTTGATGGAATGATGAAAGAATTATTCAATGAATTTCCTGCAGCAGTTAATAAAACTGTCAGGGAAGAAGTATTACAGTTTCCTCCGGTAAATATTGTAGAAAAAACGACTAATTACCTGGTTGAGATAGCAGCTCCCGGTTTTGAAAAAGCTGATTTCAATATTAAGCTGGAAGGAAATATTCTTACGATCAGTACAGAAAAAAAAGAAGCAGTATCTGAAACAACAGATAAAATGATCCGTAAAGAATTTAGTTACAGATCTTTTAAACGCAGTTTCACTATTGATGAAAAAATTGATACCGAACATATCAACGCAAAATATGAAAATGGTATTCTGAAAATTGAGTTGCCTAAAAAGGAAGTGTTGAACGCCGGTGCAAAAGAGATCAATATTCAATAAGAAAAAAGTACATACAGTTGGTTACCTTTTTTAAGGTACAACCTCCTCATTCCTGGGGAGGTTTTTTCGTCATTGCGAGGAACAAAGCAATCTATCAAGTATAAAAGTAAGATTGCTTCGTTCCTCGCAATGACGACATGATTTTATTTGCAACCTGCCTTTCTTCTCGTATCGATCAGGTATTGTATTTTCCATTCATTGTTGATCTTTACCAGTTGAAATGAATTTACGCCACAATGAATAAATTTACCATTGTAATAAAAATTGTATGGTGTCCAGACTATGGCCAATGGTCCGTCAATACGGATCACATCAAAAACGATCTGTTCATCTAAAGAACCTTTTGGTTGCGAAGCGATGGAAACTGCAAATTCATTCACCGATTCGTCTTTTACTATTATCCTATCCTCTTTATTTTTCAGGATCGTTTGCAAAATGCAATTTTCAGCAAAACAGGTTTTTAATAATACGGAATCACTGCTTTTCATAGCAGTAAATAAATTATTAACCACAGTTTTCACTGAGTCTTCAGCATTTTGTGATTTAACAGTTGTGTTTAGCAATAAGATTATGCATAAAAAAAATAAAAGTGATCTCATTTTGATATTTATTAATTTTTGGTTGAATTATTGATTATAAAGTATCAAATCGAAGTTAATGAAAAATATTCTGGCGGTTACTACTGCAGTTTTTATACTTTTCTTATTTAATAGTTGCAATAGAAAAACTAATCCTGAGACAAATTCAGGCCGTTATGTACTTGATGCAAATAACAAACCGGTAGCCGTAAAAACAGTTAAAGCAAAAAAAACAAAGACAGTCATTCCAAAAGTAATTGTTGTGAATGATGCCGTAGCGAGTAAAACCTTTGATGGCAAATACTATTATGATCTGGAAGGTCGCAGATACTGGCGCAGTAAAAAAGACGGCAAATATTATTTGTATAACAAATCAATGGCAACTGACCCTGATTTTAAAAAGCCGTAATGTAGTACCGGCTAAAGTGAGGGATCTACCGGGGTTTGAAATACTGATGTATAGATCCTTCGCTACGCTCAGGATGACAAAAGCTACGCTCAGGATGCCAAACGCATCATTTGTATCCCAATATTTTCAGCATACTTTGAGCAGATTGTTCTTTAGCATATAGCCAGTCAACCAGTTTTCCGTTCTTATCATATCCAACAATCACGTGTTTAGGAGAAGGTATCAGGCAATGTTTGATGCCACCATATCCGCTGATCTGGTCCTGGTAAGCACCTGTATGGAAAAAACCAACGTATAAAGGTTCTGTGGGATCATCAACTTTCGGTAAAAAAACTTCATTGATATGTTCTTCACTATCGTAATAATCATGACTGTCGCAGGTAATTCCTCCCAATACCACCCGTTGGTATTCTTTCTCCCATTTATTGATCGGAAGCATCAGGAACTTTTCTCCTATTCCCCAGGTATCCGGTAAAGTGGTTATAAAAGACGAATCGATCATATACCATGTTTCCCGGTCGTTTTGCATTTTTTCTGCAATTACACTGTATATATGTGCCATACTTTCTCCTACGGTATAACTACCAAACTCTGTAAAGATATTGGGCATAGGAACTTTACTTTTCTTGCAGGCAACTTTTATATTTCTTACGATCTCATTGATCATAAACTGGTAATCGTAATCGAAGCCCAGGGAATGTTTTATAGGAAAACCACCGCCGATATTGATCGAATCAAGTTCAGGACATATCTTTTTAAGCTGGCAATATAAATTGATCACTTTATTCAATTCACTCCAATAATATATATCATCTTTTATGCCCTTGTTTAAAAAGATGTGAAGCATTTTTAACTGAAAACGGTGTTCATTTCCTTCTATTTTATCTACATAAAACTCAAGAATATCTTTCAGTTTTATACCAAGCCTGGAAGTATAAAACGGGAAACTGGGTTCTTCTTCAGTTGCCACCCTTATTCCCAGGTTAAAAGGGACTTTTACAGATTTGATATATGATCGTAATTCTTCAGTATTATCGAGTATCGGTATTACATTTTTAAATCCCGAGTTGAGCAAACTGGCAATTCTGCTTGTGTATGATTTTTGTTTAAAACCATTACAAATGATATAAGTATCTTTTGATATTTTTTTCTTTGCGTATAACTTTTTTATGATCTCAATATCATAGGCATAAGAAGTTTCAAGATGAATATTATTTTTAAGTGCTTCCTCTACTACAAAACTGAAATGAGAACTTTTTGTGCAATAACAGTAATTGTATTCGCCTTCATATTTATGTTTTTTAAAAGCGATCTCAAACATTTTCTTTGCCTTATTTATCTGCATTCCGATCTTTGGCAGGTAAGTTAGTTTCAACGGAGTACCATATTTATCGATCAGTGCTTTTACATCGAGGTCATTGTATTGCAGGTAATTATTTTTTAATTTAAAATCCTGTTGCGGAAATGTAAATGTCTGCTGAACGAGGTCGTTGTATGTATTATTCATTTGAATGGGCGAAGCATTATGCGGTTAATAATATTTTGCAAATGTAACCTGATATCAATTTAGTTGTAATAAAAAAACCGGGTATCATTAAAACCCGGTTTTGTTAGTTATATGTTTCAGTAATTACTTATTTTACTGAGTTGATCAATTTTGCGAATGTGTCAGGCTCATTCATAGCAAGATCTGCTAACACTTTACGGTTCAGGTCGATCTTTTTAACAGTTAGTTTATGAATGAACTCGCTGTATGTCATTCCTTCTGCTCTTACTGCAGCATTGATACGTGCGATCCATAAAGTACGGTATTCACGCTTTTTCAATTTACGTCCAACGTAACTATACGTTAAACCTTTTTCCATTACGTTTTTAGCAACGGTATAAACATTTTTACGCTTGCCATAATATCCTTTGGCAGCTTTTAAAATTCTTTTGCGGCGGGCCCTGCTGGCTACTGCATTTACTGAACGTGGCATATCTTAATTTTTTAAAAGTTAATAGTTTGATGGTTACATTTCCGGGTTATTTCATACCCAATAAACGTTTTACAAAGTGAAGGTTTGCATCACTAACTACACCATCCATGCGCATATTGCGTTTGCGTTTGGTTGATTTTTTTGTAAGAATGTGACGTTTGAAAGCTTTTTGGAATGTAATTTTTCCTGAACCGGTAACTTTAAAGCGCTTTTTTGCGCTGCTGTTTGTTTTTACCTTTGGCATTATATAACTATTTTAAGTTACTCCCTGCTGGCGCTCCCGAAATTTCGG
>JANMMS010000010.1:0-46707 GCA_031373525.1 Ferruginibacter sp. | reverse complement strand
AAAATTGATATTCTGAAATCTGGTATCCTGATCATTATCATAAGCATAATATATTTTTGCGGTAATACATGTTGCTGCTATATCAGCCTTATTGGTAAAGTCAAGTTTGAATCTCTTGTTTCCGAAAACAAGCTCTGTTTTGCCTTTATTCGGAGCATATCTATAAAAATTGTCTGCAAAAAGGGTTATGATATTCAGACCTGTATCAAGTAATATTTCTTCAGGAGGCCTGTTTTTTCCCGGTGTGACCTGGTCCATAATTATCTTCCCGTTTAATACAATTGAAATAATATCATTCACCGATTTCTTATTTCCCGAAAAATTAATAATACCATCCCTCGTCTTAACAAGAACGGTATCGAGTAAACCAAAGTAAGCAGGAGATAAATGTGGTTTGATTATCGGAATGGTATATTTACTTTCCCATGGAATGTTATTTGTCTTTTTTAATATTATTTCTTCGTTTCTTAAAATATCGGCGATCCGGTTCAATGTTGTTGTTCGGGGGTTCGTATTTTTCTTCAGGTCGGGAAGCATAACGCCGTATTTTTTTGCCGGTAACCTGTTTATAGTTAACATGGGTTCTCCTTTAAGATTTCTGCTAAAATCAAATGTGCCATTAAGCGTTATGGTCCAATCTCCTGCACTAAAAGGCTTTTCTTCTCTTGCATATTTATTTTTGCTTATACCTAATTGCCGCTGATTTTTTCTGACAAGTAAAATTTCATAAGTGGCATTAAAACTATCGCTCAGCAATTTTAACTGCGCCGGGAAAAGTATATTTCTTTCAGGGGAAGCAATATATATTTCTATTTCAATCGCTGATTCAGTAGCAGTAGCTGGTATTTTCATTTGCCATTTTCCGGAATACTCATCTGATTGGGCAGATAAAATAAGCGGAAATAAAAACATGTAGAGAACCAGTATGATAAAATTTCTGTTCATTCCTGCATTTTATTTATTGGAACTAATATGCAAACTAAAAACATTATTCAAAAAGTTCCAGTTTATTTTTTGGGCGGCGTTCATCCATCCATTTGAATTTCTTAAGAAATTTAATTTCAGCCGGTATTTGATTTAATGGGTACAAAGTGCCATTAACATTATTGACAAATTTAATTTTATTCAATTCCCGGTTAATAAAATAAATATCAATAAGATCCCCGCTGCTTCTGTTCATTCCAACATATGCGCTGTCCTCATCCTGTGGATAGTAAATACTTTCTGCAGGCGTTCCTTTTACACGTATATAATCGATAACCCCATTTTTAAAATAACCGTTGAGTGTTCTGCCGCCAATCTGATTAAACAAACCTTCTTTTGTTTTATTAATAACAAGACCGGTATTAAAAACAAATAATCTTTTTGCTTTTTGATTTTCTGTAAATAAATACATCGTATCTCCATTCACCTGGGTTTTATCATTCCAGAATACCGGATCTCCGAAAAGCTTAAAAGTGGAATCTTCGGTGGAATAATGTAAACTATCACTGACTGCCTGTAAAGAATCATTAAAAATCCTTACATGATGAAATGCAAGAAAATAACGGATACTGTCCTTGGATGAAGTTTCAATGACAGGAGTTTTTTCTATACTCGCTGTTGCAGAAACATTGGAAGTAGTGGTATCTTTTATAAGGCTGCCTGTATCCGTTAACTGATCAATGTTCGATTTTTTAGTCAACGAATCTGGTACTCCTGAAATATTAACAGCCATTTCTTTTTTCAATGTATCAGTAACATGAATTATTTTTTTCTGAGTTGAATCATATTTTCTAAGTCCTGAAAAAAGAGTATCAGCTGCAATATAGGTGCTGTCATTATCTTTATAAAGGATCATAATTGGTTTACGGGTAGCAAGAAACGAATTTGTTTTTTTATTCAAAAGCAACATACTTCCCAAAACAATGACTTTATTTACACTATCTACCAATTTACCGTTTTCTTCAACCTGCAGGATGCCACTGGCTTCATCATATGCCATTTTGCCTCCGGTAACAGAACGGATACTATCACTGTATGATGTACGGTCGTAAAAAACTGCTTCTCCTGTATCAACATTATAGATCCCGGATCTTGTAAGTATCAGTCCATCTTTGGTTTTAATTCGGGTGGGGGATATGAAATAGGCTTGTTTAAATTCAGTATTGTATCGCAAGCTATCGGCAATCATATCACTTTTTTCATCCACAAGGTGTACGTTATTTTTAAAAAAAACATCTTTGGTATCTGAATAATACACTGCATCTTCACTTGTTAATATTGTTTTACCGTTTATTACTTTACCTCCTTTACTATATGTTGCAATACCACTTTGAAGATTATACTCAAGTTCATTGGTATTCAATACTGCCTTACCATCAGTAAGTTTTACGTTTTTTTTCAGATATGCAATTCTTTCACTTCCAATATATTTCAGGTATTGTGCATAAGTGTGAACGCTGTCGGCGTCATTGATATGAACATGGCCATAGACTTCCGCAACACCGGTGATCTGATTTAATACGATACTATCACCACTGAGAATTGTGTTTCCCTGATTTACAACAGCATCACCGGCAAGCATGATCAGTGTTGTTACAGAATCTATTTTTTTTTGTCTGAAACTGTTTGCCCGAATAATGCGTATGATCTTGGTTGAATCAGATACAGTCGTTATTGATTGTGTTTGAGCTAAACCGGGTTTGGCAGCAAACAAAAATATCAGCAAAAAAAATATTTTATAAAAAGTATTGAATTGCATGTAAGTAGACTGGTAAAAGAAGACTGCAATTTGCAGTAAATAATTTATAAAGCAATCACAAAGCTTTGCAGGGTTTTATTTTTTTAATATATATGGAGAACTCACCGTATCAGGTAATGGCATCATTAATGGCGGAGTAGTATTCTTTTTTCCAAAAACTGAAATATTTACATATCGTTTTGGATTCATCCGTATGTCATCAAGCAGCAGGTTTAGTTTATTGCTTGTGGAAGCAAGGTTTTTATAAAGACTGGGATCATTAAGCAGTAAGCCGACCGTGCCGCTGTTGTTTTTAAATTTTGATACAACTGAATTTAAATTACTGATGGTAGCATCCAGTGTGTCGAGTGTTTGTTGCAATTCAAGTTTCGAAAGTTTACCGGCCGTTTTATCTAGGTTGGTAAGAACTCCGGTTACTTTATCATTATTGGTAGCAAGATTTCCGGTTACCGAACTTAAATTATTTAAAGTTTTTGCTAATTGGCCCGTTTGTGTATTTAAAAGTGTTTCTAATGAAGCGGCAGATACAATTAAAGATGCAGTTATTTTATTAAGATTTCCCAAAGTATTGCTGATATTATTCTTTGCTGCCGGGTCAACCACACTGTTTAATTTAAGCACAAAGCTGTCAATAGCATTCAGGGCATGCTTCATTTCAAATAAAACAGGGTCAACTTTTTTTAAAATATCATTCAGTATACCGGCATTTGCTTCTGTTATGATCGTTTCATTATTTTTAAGAAAAACAGTTGAGTTGCCAAGTTTTATCTCAAGACTGGTAACACCCAAGAGGTCTGGTTTTATTATTGCAATGGAATTATTGGGTATATTAATATCACTGGTAATGTTAATGGTTACCATGATCTCACGCATATCCCTGGATGGTTTGATCTTGTATACCGTACCAACCTGCAATCCATTTATTAATACCTGGTTTGAGTTGGAGAGTCCCTGTACATTCGTAAATCTGCCTATTACACTATAACTGTTGCTGAATAATTTTTTACCTTTTAAAAAATTAAAACCAAGAATTAATAATGCAATAGAAATTACCGCTAAGACACCAACTTTTGTTTCATTAGATATTTTCACTCTGGTAAAAATTTACATTAATAATTGTTTGGTCTTGTATGATTTTTAATAATTAAAATGAAAAATTTCATCAATTATTAAATAGTTCTTTTCATAAAGATTATATAAAAATACAGAACTCACTTAAATATTTATCATTCCTGGTTGGTAAATGATCTTTCTGGCTTTTCAGAAAAATATTAATTCAAATTTGACTGGGGGTTTTCCAGTTGGGTTTTATATCGAATAACTGCAGCAGTAATGGCTTCTGCCAGTTCCTGTTGTCCTTTATTACTGTTTAAATAACGTTCGTCTTCCGGGTTATTGATATAACCTGTTTCGATCAGTATGGCTGGCATATTTGTGGCCTGTAAAACCCATATACCTTTTTGGCGTTGGTTAACACCAAGGGCAGGCCTCCCGGTTTTTTCTATTTCATCATTTACCATGGTAGCAATACGGTCGCTTTTTTCCTGGTAACGCTTTGCATAGATCTGGGCAAGAGCCCTGCCTTCCGGTGAATTGAAATCAAAACTGCTATAGGTAGAATCAGAGTCTGTTTCAATTTCAAATTCACCAACTTCTTTCATGATTGCTTTTAATTTATCACTCGTTTTGTCTGCGGCAAATAAATAGACGCTGGTTCCTTTGATGGAAAGAGGTATTTTGAAATATTCATAAACAGGTTCTACTACTTCGTATGGTGTTGAACGTTTCTTTTTCTTCTTACCTTTTCCTGTATATGTAATGCGATGGCGTGTCACTGTTCTTGTTCCAATTTGCCTTCTGCCGGTTTTTAGTGGTCCTGAGTCAGCATGGATACAAAGAAAAAGGTCGCCTTTATTTTCATTAGCTATCCTTGCTTTTTCCCTGGGGTCCTGATAAATATCTGAGGTTCTGGTTGGAACTATATTAACATTGGGTAGTTGTTTTTTTAATTCAGCAACCAACTTAAGTGAAATGTCAAGCGTAACATCCTTTTCCTTTGAACGAAGTGAATTCTCGTACTGGCCTGTTGCGCCCCCGTCCTGTCCGCCATGCCCGGCATCAACTACAATCGTTTTTATTGATTTTCCGGTTTGAGCACGGGCGGCATTATAAACGTAATTTTGAAAAAAGCAAAAAAAAGATATTAAAACAAGTTTGTTTTTTAACATGGTTATTCAGATTTTTTAGCAGGTTTTGTATTTGTATAATTATTCACAATTACATTATACTATTATGGTTATTTTTGTCCAATACAGCAATGAACCAACTCTACAAAGGTAAGGCAAAAAATATATTAGCTTGGCTATGTGCGTTGCTGTTGATCGTAATAACGTTATACACAAGTGCATCAGGTGTAAATGGTTTTTATTTTCACATTAGTTTAACGAGAGATACGATTCCCCCTAAAAAGAAATCAATGCAGACCCTTGTCCCTGCAAAAGCTGATACCGGTAATAAATCCAATCCTGTCTCCATTGATAAAATATCAGCCGATACCACAATAAAACCGTTTACAGATACCATCCGTTTTAAATCGTCCAAAGATTCACTTGATGGTCCTGTTTCTTATCATGCCGATGATTCTATGATATTTGATGTGCCCGGAAAAAAGCTTTTATTGTATGGAAAAGTTTCTAGTGTAAAATATTTAGACAATGAGTTAACAGCTCCTTTGATTGAATATGATCAGTCTACAAACCTTGTAATGGCTTTTATTAAAAAAGATAGTTTGGAAAAGGTTATTTCTTATCCAACATTTAATCAGGGTGATTTTAAGACCAAAAGTGATACCATCGCATTCAATATGAAGACAGGGAAAGGGATCACAAAAGGTACGTATACACAGCAAGGTGAAATGTATGTTTATGGTGAAAAGATAAAAAAGGTAAACAGGGATGTCTTTTATGCATCCCGCGGCAGGTTTACTACCTGTAACCTTGATACGCCACACTTTGCGTTTATCAGTAATAAAATTAAATTTGTAAATAAGAAAATGGCTTATACAGGCCCGGTTCATCCTGAGTTTGAGGGCGTGCCCATACCTGTTTACCTGCCATTTGGGATCTATCCATTGAACCAGGGAAGACATTCAGGATTGCTGCCACCGTCTTTTACTGCAAATCAGCAATTTGGGCTTTCATTGGAGGGGCTGGGTTATTATAAAATTATTAACCAAACCTGGGATGTAATATTAAGGGGTACCATTTATTCGTATGGAAGCTGGACAGCAAATATTAATCCGAGGTATTTTAAAAAATACCGTTACCAGGGTAATTTTTCTTATGATATCCAGAATTTCAAATCAAATTTTAAAGGGGATCCGGATTATTCTTCATCCCGTACAATGAATATCAGGTGGACACATAATTCAGATACAAAAGCAAGGCCCGGCGTGAATTTCAGTGCCAATGTAAATGCAGGCAGCAGTAAGTATAATGCACAGGTCCCAAACAGTCCTACAAGGAATTTTACAAATCAATTAAATTCTTCTATTACTTATTCTAAGGTTTGGAAAAACAAGCCATTTAATATATCAGTAGGAGCCAATCACAATCAGAATACTACTCAACGATTGATCAATATAAACCTGCCTGATATAGCATTTAACGTTAACACACAATACCCGTTTAGAAAAAAGGAAACTTTTGGCGAATTAAAATGGTACGAAAATATTGGCGTAGCACTGAATACCAATGTAAGAAGCCTCTCAAATTTTTATGATACTGCGCGTAATATCGGACGGCAACTGATTGATAATCTTCAATGGGGCGCCAATCACAATGTACCCATAACTATTGCTCTACCACAGCTTGGCCAATTGCAGGTAGCCCCATCAGTTACATACCAGGAAAGATGGTATCAGAAAAAATTTATCCGCAGTTGGGATGCCGTTAATAAAAAAGTAGATACAACAATAAAGAAAGGATTTTTTACAGCAAGAGATATGAATTATGGTATTGGTATTTCTACAAGGATATTTGGTTTGTATGGTTTCAGAAAAAGGAGTAATGTGCAGGCTATCAGGCATGAAATAAGGCCTACGTTATCTGTTAACTATAAACCGGATTTCACTGGGAATACTTATTACAATACACAGATAGATACATTTAACAGAGTAGCCAGGTTTTCCGTTTATGAAGGAAGTGTTTATGGCCCTTTTTCTGAAGGTAGATTCGGAGGTTTGAATTTTGGTATTGATAATAATGTTCAGATGAAAGTACGTAATAGAAAAGATACCGGAGAGGCGGGTTTAAAAAAGATCACTTTAATTGACGGCTTTAGTATTAACGGAAGCTATAATTTTATGGCCGATTCATTCAGGATGAGTGCGATCAATATGTCTGCACGAACCAATTTGTTTGATAAAATAAGTATTACTGCTAATGCCAGTTTTGATCCTTATCTGACAAATATTTATGGAGAAAAAATTGATAAACTGGTTTGGTCAAAAAAAGCATTAACACTGGGTACGCTTACGAATGGAGGTGTTTCATTGCAAAGTTCATTCAGGGGAGGGGATAAGAGTAAAAAAAACAACAACGTGAACAATGCACAACAACGATCGGTCAATGATCTTTCTATGAATGAAGATCAACAGGAATTAGCTTACATTAGGAATAATCCCGGGGAATTTGCCGACTTTTCAATACCCTGGGATATCAGTTTTTCTTATTCATTAAGATTTCAACGACAACGTAAACAGGATTATAGCGGGTATGAAACAAACTTTTTTCAGGATATAAACTGGAATGGTTCTGTAAACCTTACTCCGAGGTGGAAGATCGGTGTGAGTGGCTTTTATAATATTACTACAAAAGAACTTGGTACGATCAGTATGTTTCTTTCCAGAGAATTGCATTGCTGGCAAATGTCAATTAATATTTCACCTGTAGGGATATATAAATTCTTTACTATAAATATCAGTCCAAAATCTGGATTACTCAGGGATCTGAAAATTAACAGAACGAGGTATTTTTATGAACAGTAAAAGGTTGGGAGATAGGAATTCGGAATTAGGAGGTAGGTAATTTAATTCGGATATTTAATTAAGCATACTCCCAGTATCCAGTATCCAGTATCCAGTATCTTGTATCCAGTATCCAGTATCTTGTATCCAGTATCCAGTATCCTTCTTTATCTTAAATATTATCAACATAATGATCACACATTATATTAAACACTTTATCTTTTAATTCTTTTACCGTTATATTTTTTGAAGAAACAGGAGGAAGGAAATACATTTTTAAACGGGTGGGAAACAAATAAAATGTTTTATTGATCGGCATTGCTTTTTTAGTTCCAATGATCACACAGGGAATAATATCTTTATTTGCAGCAATTGCCAAGCTGAAAGCGCCGTCGTAAAATTGTTTCATGGGTGCAGCCGTTCTGTTTCTGGTGCCTTCAGGATATATGCACATATGCATACCTGATTCCAGTACTTTTTTCATTTCTTCAAAACTTTTAACCCGGCTTCTTTCATTTTTTCTATCAACAAGTACGGAACCTTTTTTGTAAAATAAACCAAAAACTGGAATTTTGGCAAAAGATGCTTTAGCAATGGTTTTATTAGGACCTGGAACAAAGGGTGCCGATAATGGAACATCCAGCAGTGCATTGTGATTGAAGACAATTACATAAGATGAGCCGGAATTAAAGAATTCTTTTCCGGTTACTTTAACCGGGCATCCTACAATAAATAGCCAGCAGTTCATCCATATTTTTGAAACTTTGATAAAATAATATTGCCCGCGCGGACCGGCAATTAAATGAGAAATCATAGATGGAATAAAAATGATCAAAAAGCTAATAATAAATGTAATAAGACCCCAAAAGGCCCAGATTCTTGCAAAAATATTTTTAATATTACGCATGTTATTTTTAAGGGGTTAATAATTTCCAGTCAATTGGTTGCTGGCCGGTTTGAGCCAGTAATTTGTTTGTTTTAGAAAAATGTTTACATCCAAAGAAACCTTTTTCAGCAGAAAAAGGGGATGGGTGTGCGGCTTTAAGTACAAAATGTTTTGATTCATCTATCAGTGCCTGTTTTTCCTGAGCAAATTTGCCCCATAATAAAAAGACAATTCCATTCTTTTCGTCTGATATTTTTTGAATAACTGCATCTGTAAAATCACCCCATCCATATTTTGCATGACTGAATGGCTCGCCCGCTCTTACAGTTAAAGCAGCATTTAATAATAATACCCCTTGTTCAGCCCATTTTGTAAGATTGCCAAATTGTTCAGGCATCTGTACTCCAATATCAGATTGGATCTCTTTAAAAATATTTACTAAAGATGGGGGGATTTTTTTTCCTGCAAGTACAGAAAAGCTAAGGCCATGAGCCTGACCTTCTCCGTGATAAGGGTCCTGTCCCAGAATAACCACCCTAACTTTTTCAAACGGGGTTTGATTAAATGCATTGAAAATAAGTGAGCCGGGAGGGTAAATAGTTTTACCTAACGCCTTTTCTGTTTTTAAAAAAGTAACAATTTGTTGAAAATAAGTTTTTTTGAATTCGGCTTTTAAAACTGATTTCCATCCAGGATGAATTTTTACATCCATATAAAAGGCTGATTTTATTAAATGATAATATCCAACTTACAAAAGTAATATCTAATGAGTTTTGGATTGTTTAATATAATATATATAAAAGAGCGGGTATAATAGAAATAAAGCCTGAAAATATCAGCGTTTATATTGTGATCCGGATTGGATTCGAACCAATGACCCTCAGCTTAGAAGGCTGATGCTCTATCCAACTGAGCTACCGGACCAGGATATTCAAAAAAGAACAAAATGAACCAAAAACAAAACAAGTTAAACCTGTAAATACAGATTTAACCGATAAAAGTATATTTCATACTAAAAAAACCGGTATTTGGGCTGCAAATATAAGGCATATTTTTATCGATTATTAGAAATGTATATATTCTAATCATCTATGGCTTATTTAACTATGTAATACAATTATTTCATCCAACTATAAAAATAAAACTATATTTTTGTTAAAATATGCTTGATTGGTATGTTTTTAGATACTACATTTGCTAAAATTAATACCATTGTATATTCTTTTGAAAATTAAATGAGAAAATTATTAAATTAAAACTAGCTTTTATGAAACAAAAAATTGTATTGTTTTTTTCTTTTGTATTAATGGCTTCGGGCCTATTTGCACAAACGAAAATGGATAGATCATGGGCCGCAAAAAAATCGACCTTGTTTGGGATTCATTTTGATTTGTTAGATTTTAAAACGCCGGTATCATGGAAAAATAATAATTCTGCCAGAAATGCTACGAATGTCAAAGATTTGGATTTTGGATTCAGTTTATCCTATTGGAAAGGTTTAACTTCTCATATTGATTTTTCTACTAAGATCAATGCATTAATACATAATTATTCTTCAGCAGACAGAAGAATTGCAACGACAAATACTGAAGCTGGTTTTGAATTAGAGCCTACTATTAATATACGTGCTTTTAAGGATTATAATGTAGTTAACCCATTTTTAACCGCTGGTATCGGTGCCGGTTTATATACCGGAAAATTTGGTGCTTATGTGCCAACAGGGGTTGGGGTTCAATTTAATTTCAATAGCATGACTTATTTAATGATTCAGGCTACTTATCACTGGACTTTGTCTAAAGATGCTGTAAAAGATAATTTACTTTATTCAATTGGGATTGCTCAGGATTTTGGTCCTGACAGAAAGCCAAAAGTTGTTATACCACCACCACCACCACCTGTTTTAGATCGTGATGGAGATGGTATCAATGATGTTGATGACAAATGTCCTGATACTCCCGGACTTGCAGCTTTACAAGGTTGCCCTGACAGGGATAAAGATGGTATAGCAGATGGAGATGATGCCTGTCCTGATGTTCCTGGTATTGCGAAATACAAAGGATGCCCTATTCCTGATACTGATGGCGATGGTATCAATGACGAAATGGACAAATGCCCAACTGTAAAAGGATTGGCTCGTTATCAGGGTTGTCCAATTCCTGATAAAGACGGAGATGGTGTAAACGACGAAGAAGATAAGTGCCCTAACCGTCCGGGTCCGGCAAGCAACCAGGGATGCCCTGAAATATCAAAAGAAGTGAGGGAAAAATTAAGCATGAGTGCCAAGAATATTTTCTTTGCAACAGGTAGCTTTAAATTGTTACCAAAATCTTTCAAATCATTGGATGATGTTGCTGCAATTTTAAAATCTGATGAGTTGTATAAATTACAGATTGATGGCCACACAGATGCTCAGGGTGATGATGCCAAAAACATGACATTATCTGATAACCGTGCTAAATCAGTTAAAGATTACCTCATAGGCAAAGGTGTTTCAGATGCTGCAGTAAATTCAACGGGTTATGGCGAAACCAAGCCTGTGGCTGATAATAAAACAGCTACCGGTCGTGCAATGAACAGGAGAGTGGAAATAACAATAAGCAATTACTAATAATTTTCTCAATATTAATAACAAACCCCGGATATTTTCCGGGGTTTGTTATTTCCGGGTAGGTGGTTTATTTATTTAATATTTATTTAATATAAAGTTGTTTGTTTAATGGTTTTTCATTTTTTGATAAAATCGGAAAAACAACAATAAATATCTAAGCCAGGATTTTGAAAAACATCTTCAGTTCCGTTTAAAAGGCCTACCGGAAAGCTATTTTAAGCTAACAACATTTTGTACCTTGCATGTGTTATTCTTTATGAATCTTTAGTTTTTTACTGATCTTTTTTGAGAAAAATATAATAACTTATTTTTCTCTCGTGATTCAAAATGGAATAATCCTTGAGAGATGATTTATATCATGTTCTACAAATAAAAATTTAAAAAAATCGTTAGTAGGTTTACTATTGTAATAATAACATTAATCATGTCTTTCATTAATAATCGGGAAATAATAAAAGTTGCACTGTTTTTTTTAATGTTTTTAAATTTTGAATTACCATTTGCTCAAACATTGCCTACTGGTTTTTCAACAACTAATATCAGTTCCGGATGGGTTCAACCAATGGGTACAACTTTTAATGCTGATGGTACAAAATTGTTTGTTTGGGAAAAAGCAGGAAAAGTTTACGTTTGTAACTGGAATGGTACTACATATGTTAAGCAGTCAACCCCTGTGTTGGATATTTCACCGGAAGTAGGAAACTGGAGGGATCATGGTTTGCTGGGCTTTGCACTTGATCCTAATTTTGATGTAAATGGGTTGATCTACTGTTTATATGTTGTTGACCGTCACTATCTGATGAATTTCGGAACTGGTAGTTACAATGCTGCAACAAATAATTATTATTCAGCAACTATTGGCAGGCTTACAAGATATGCTACTTCTTCAAATGCAGGTAATTTAACAGCAATACTTGCCACGCGAACTATATTGATGGGCGAAACAAAAACAACAGGGAGTCCTGTTTTATATGAATCTCATGGAGTTGGTGCATTGGTATTTGCTTCAGATGGTACATTATTAGTTGCCACAGGCGAAGGTGCCAGTTACGATGCCACGGATGATGGAGATGTTGCCCATACTTATTACATTCAGGGTTTATCAGATGGTATTATCCGTGCAAATGAAAATGTTGGATCATTCCGTTCCCAGATGTTGAATAGTTTGAATGGGAAAATTTTAAGAATCGACCCGGTTACAGGAAATGGAATAAGCAGCAACCCTTACTATAATCCAGCTTCACCAAAGTCTGCTCAATCCAGGGTTTGGGCATTGGGGTTAAGAAATCCTTTCAGAATGTCTATAAGGCCAAATACTGGATCAACGAATCCTGCAGTAGGGGATATTGGAGAGATTTATGTTACAGATGTTGGATGGTTTGAAATTGAAGAATTAAATATTATTAGTAAGCCCGGTTCTAATTGCGGTTGGCCTTTTTATGAAGGCCTTGGTTCACAATATGAGTTTGCTACGCTTATTAACCAAAATAAAGATGAACCCAATCCATTGTATGGAATAAGCGGGTGTACCCAACAGTTTTTTACCTTTCGAAATCTTTTGAAACAGGCAACAGCTGATGAAATTCATACTGTTTATAATCCATGCAATGCCGTTATTCCCATTACAGGCGGTAATGATAACAGATTTTTTCACCATATACCAACTATTGACTGGAAACACGGACCGGGAACTGATAGTGCTCGTGTAGCAGTTTTTAATACCAATGATTATACTATCAAACAAATAGGTAGTGCAGGTTCAGGAGTAACCGGTACCCCTTTTGCCGGAAATGCTGCTGTTGCTGGTTGTTGGTATAACGGGACCTTATTCCCGCCTGAGTACAACAACACATATTTTATTTCAGATTATGGAGCAAGCTGGATAAAAAATTTAACGATTCAATATACCGACAAGGTGCAAAAAGTAACAGGTTTTGCTTCTAATTTTGGCGCAATTATTCATATGAGCCAAAATCCTATGGATGAATCTCTTTTTGCTATAGACTATATTAGCCAGACTATAAAAAGGATCACTTATGGAGGGAATCAACCTCCGGTAGTAAAACTGAGTTCTGATAAAATTTACGGCCCCGGCCCGCTTAATGTAAATTTCACCGGAAATACTTCTTATGATCCTGATGGGCCTGCAGTATCATATAGTTGGGATTTTGGCGATGGTTCTGCTTTGAATACAACTGCAAATCCTTCGCATGTTTTTTCATCAGCAAATTCAAACCCTAAAAAGTTTGTAGTGAAACTTACGGTTAAGGATAACCTGAATTCAACAAGCATAGACAGTATCATTATTTCTATAAATAATACGCCACCAAATGTTTTTATAACAAGCCCTGTTAATAATTCATTTTATCAATTGGGTGCAGATACTTTGTATTCCCTGCAGGCAAATGTAACAGATGCCGAACATCGTTCAAATGAATTATCCTATGCATGGCAAATTATCCTGAGGCATAATACACACGAACACCCCGAACCACTTGATACCAATAAAACGATAAGCGAAATGATTTCAAGAATCGGCTGTAATGGTGATAATTTTTACTGGTTTATCAAACTAACTGTAACAGATGCCGACGGCCTCTCAAAAACTGATTCATCTAAAATATTACCGTATTGTGGTGGGCCTTTGCCGCTGTCATTAGTTTCTTTCAGGGTTACTGCCGGCGCTAGATCAAATATTGTTACTTGGGTTACGGCTAATGAAGTAAATCTGAAAAAATTTGAAATAGAACGCAGTTACGACGGATCTAATTTCATTAGCATAGGAACAGAGAATGCCCGGATGAACACAGGAAATAATACTTATAGTTTTAACGACGACACATTCCTGGACGGATATATCTATTATCGCTTGAAAATGATTGATAATGACGGTAAATTCTCCCGGTCTTTAATAGTACGTGTTTTTAGCGGATCTGTAACAAGCAATGAATTGACAATTTCTCCAAATCCTTTTAAGAATGATTTCTTATTTGGAGCTGTATATAAACAGAAAGGAATGATTATGATCAGGCTCATTGATTCTAAAGGAGTTGTTGTAAAGACATTTAATAAACAGGTAAATGCTGGGTTTAATAGTTTTCAAATTGACAAACTGGGCAATCTGAATAAAGGGGTTTATTTCCTTGAGGCGATACAAGATAATATTATTAGAAAAACCAAATTGATCAAAGAATAATAAGGTAACAATAATAAAGACAATATAGTTTTATTTATAGATATTCTTGCTGCCCGGTTGATGTACGGGCAGTTTTTATTCAAAGAATAATTTCGATTTCATGTTATCTTACTTTTTGATAAAAATCTTAATGCAAACCCTTACCCTTAAAATTCCTGTATTTTAAAAAAGTCATGATCATGGATAATTCTTCCGGTAAAAGCTTTTTCATTACAGCATGGTTCTTTGGATCATTGGTTTGATATGCTGTCAGATAGTTTACAATCTCTTTTTCAGTAAAATTTGGTATACTGTCTTTCCCTTTGGTAAAGATACCATGGCACCCGCTGCAATTTCTTTTAAAAAGAATTTTTCCTTTTTCAAGATTTGATAGCAATTCTGTTTTTCTTTCGGCAGGAATGTATGATGGGATATCGTATGTTGTTTTTTGCTGAACAGAGCATTGGACAACCATAACAATCAGAAACAATAAAAAGATGAAATATTTTATTTTCATTATAATTTTTATTTAATATTCGCCGCCAACTTTACGATCATTTAAACTATTATTTTTGGAAACAGGTAATGTGGAGGGTGCTGCTTCAAATTTAATATTTTCATTCAAAGAATGTAGGAAAGCTGTTAATTCTTCTTTTTCCAATTTGGAAAGTTTTAATGAATCTCCTGAAAGCGTTTGATTCCTGACGGGTAAACCTTTACCTGTTGCTCCTCCGGCATCATAAAAACTGATCACTTCATCAATGGAATTAAATATTCCATTGTGCATATAGGGTTTGGTAAATGCAGCATTACGGATACTTCCGGTTCTGAAAGCATTCATGGTTTGTGCAACTGGATTGATCTTTGCCCTTCCACTATCCGGACTGATCGCTGAATAGTTCTTATCAACCGGTACACCCAATACCTCAAATTCTGTATTGATATAAGGAGGCTTTACGCCATTGAATTGCGGTACAAAATGACAGGTGGCACATTGTGCCTTACTCATAAAAATATTAAACCCTTTTTCACAATTGATATTGATGTTCTTTTTGTTGTTCATGGCATCATCAAATGACGAATAATATTTACTGAAACTGCTGTAATATAAAATGACCGCAGAAACAATATGGTCAATATTTACTTTATTTGAATTGGGAGTTAGTTTTACAAAGCGTTTGAACGCTTTTTCATAATCCGGACAACTCATTACTTTTTTTAGAATTTCTTTTTCATTGCCTCCCAATTCAATCGGGTTTGTTATAACATCTTTTGCCTGGTTCATCAAAGAAATATGTTTACCATCAAGCATCAGTAAATGATTATATACAACATTGATCAGCGATGGAGTATTCCTGGTAAGTGATTGTTGATGATCAAATTGAAGGCTGGTAGTTCTGTTGGTATCTGTAAAATATTCTGTTGGTTTATGACAGGAAACACAACTTCTTTTGTTGTTCCCGGATAAAAGGGGATCATAAAATAAGAGTTTGCCAACCTGCCTGATATCTTCCAATATAAATTCGTCATCAACAGCAATAAATACGCCTTTTTCATTTTGTCCTTTGTATAATGCTTTATCAAAAATGGACATACTTTTATCATTTAAACTGTAGTCATTATAATTATTAGATAACACATGGTAATCCCTGATCATTTTTTGATTTAAGCTAAACAATGGGTTCACATAATTTTTAATGAAATTAAAATGATCAAATTCATTCGATATTGCCGGTTGTCTATTTACAAAGCTTATGGCATCTAAGTATAGATCGAGGTAATCCTTTTTAATGGCATAGCCCGGGAAACTTTCATTATAAGCTATATAGATATGATTAATGTCTTTTAGCATTGAAGCAAGTTCAGGAAAGATGTTGGAAGATTCAGGACATTCGAATCCGGTTGTATATATAGCAGCAAGGTTCAATAAAAAAAGACGGTTTGCTAAAAATAAATGATGATAACTGTTCAAGTTAGCTGTAATGGAATCTGCCTGGTATATTTTTGTTGATAGTATCGATGATTGTACCAGGTGTATCAATGAATCTTTTGAAATGTTTATTTCATCCAGGTATAATTCTGCCAGAGAAAGACCTGCTCCTTCTCTTTTATATGGCGGCTCAAATTTTTCAAAAACTTCTGTTTCCCATTCTACAGGTAGCGGGCCATTTATTTTGTGGTAAGCTACCGGTTCAAAATAACGCAGCCAGAAATCAACTCCTTTCAGCTTTAATCTCGACTGTCCTATTTTATTTTTAATGAGTTCTTTACCTTTTGTTGTTTGAATATTTTCATTTTTGATAAACCCGATCAGATC
The DNA here is from genome assembly GCA_031373525.1 of Ferruginibacter sp. Lineage (GTDB taxonomy): Bacteria > Bacteroidota > Bacteroidia > Chitinophagales > Chitinophagaceae > Ferruginibacter. Next base: position 29,952 of record JANMMS010000010.1, on the reverse strand, counting down.
TGTTTCACTTTGTACAAACTCATTTATACGGGAATGGTAAAGTTGAGTATAACTGTTTTCTTCTTGTGATTTGAATGATACAAAACCCAAGGTCACAAATGAAACGAGGAGCAATGTTATAATGAATGTCTTATTCAATTCCGGTTATTTAATTTTTTCTTCCACTGGGTTCTTGCTAAATTACTAACCTGGCCGGATATTAAAACCCTGCAGATAAAGTTACCCCAATCAATTTTGGATCACCTAAATGAATGGCTCCAAAATCATACGCATACGCAATGTATTTTTTATCCCCGATATTCTTTGCCCAAAAAATCAGTGATGCCTGTTTGTAAGTTAAGCCCAATCTTATATTCAATAAACTGTAATCCGGTTGTTTAATCGTGTTACTAAGATCAAAATATTGTTGCCCTAGATATTTCCATTCTGCGCGGGCAAGCAGTTTTAACGGCAATGTTCTTACAGGTTGATTCGTATATTGTATAACCAACAGGGAAGTGGATTCAGGAGTAAAAATTTGTTTTTTGCCGTCAAGATTTACGGCTGATCCATTCTGTGATAATTTTAAATTCTGATAATTTGCATCTGTATATCCAAAATTATAATTAACCTGTAATCCTTTTACAGGTGTAGCAGCCAGTTCAAGTTCAATTCCCTTACTTGTTAATTTGCCGGCATTTTTAGTAACAGTTACTGCATCGGGTAACAATAGTGTTGGTACTTGTACATCAGTTACATATGTGAGGAATGCAGAAATATTCAGTTGTAAACGATTATTTATTAAACTGTTTTTTAACCCGGCTTCAATATTATTGCTGTATTCTGGTTTATAAGGATACAAGGGTGGTTGAGAAGGATCGGAAGATAATGCAGTCAGTCCGCCAGTTCTAAATCCCCGGCTATACGTAGTAAAAAGATCACTGTGATCATTAATGTGATACGATAATCCAAACTTAGGCGAAAACGCATTAAAATTTATACTGGCGCTGGTATCGGGCCTGGTTTCAAATACCGGAATAGGATTGGGGTCTTTTTGATATTCGCCAAGTACATTGTATTTTTTATTTTCACTGTCATAACGTAACCCGGCAATGATACTTAATTTATTGGTTATTGCATAAGCTATTTGCCCAAAAAATGCTATGCCATAACTTTTTGCTTTTGTAGAATTGATGATTGAGAAATTAATATCAGGTGCACCAACCAAGGCTGCATCTTTTCCAAAATGAACAGCCTGTTTGGTAGGATTATCCTGGTAAAACACGTAACTGCCTGCTGTCCATTTTATTTTTGAATTACTTACTGAAGGAGAAGTGAATTTAAATTCCTGGGTCAATACTTTTACTTTGTTCCACTTGCCATCATAATCATTAATAATTGTTACAGCATCAATCGGGGAAAAGTCGCCATCCAATGGAGCATTATAATACCGGTGGTTATATTGATAAGCTGTTTGCGAATTAAAATTAAAATGCTTCCCGGTATATGCTGCAACTAAAGAAAGATTAAAAGTTTTATCGATCATTTTCGCAACAGCATCCTGGTTAAGACGAAAAGGGTTGTTTATTGCTTCATCAACTCCGATGACCATTGGAAAGGGGCCGTGGTTATTATAATGCTGGTATTTAGCATTGAATGTAAAAACAAGTTTTTTATTTGCTAAGAATTTCAGATTCAAATTAGTTGCTGATGTATTTTGCCTGTCAAAAGAATTGTTATAGTAATCATTTGTATAGAAACCATTTTGTTTGTTATACAAACCTGATATGCCAATGAAAAATTTATTTTTGATTACAGGCATTCGAATTCCTGAACTGATACGCAGATGATTGTAGTTACCACCCGTCATTTCAAGGAAACCATTCATTTGATTGCCCGGTTGTTTTGTGATAATATTGATCACGCCACCCATCGCATTTCTGCCGTATAATGTTCCCTGCGGGCCTCTTAAAACTTCTATACGTTCAATATCTGATAATCCTGCAATATAGGTATCAAGGCTGAATTGGTTCACCCCGTCAATATAAGTTGTTACTGCAGGATCATAAGAAGTGGTAGTTATGCCACGAATGGATGTAACATTTCTGTTATCACCGGAGTTGGCTGAGTTTAAATTCGGAACGATTGCAGTTAGTTCTTTGCTGTTCCATAACTGGTATTCATTTACCTGCCTGGAAGATATTGAGGTTATACTTAGTGGAACTTTTTGTAAGAATTCTTCTTTCTTTTGAGCACTTACAATTACCGCATCTAATTGGATGGCAGCTTCTGATAAAACGAAAATAACCGGTTCTGAATTTGTATTAGTGATCTCAATATTTCTGTTTATGGTTGCATATCCAATAGATGAAATCTGTATTTCATAATTTCCGGGAATCAGATCATTGAAATTAAAATTTCCCTGCTTATCAGAAATGCTGTTAAGCCCGCTATTGAGTAAATGAATAGTTGACCCCGGAATTGCAATTGATCTCACATTAGTTACTTTACCTGAAAAATTATTTTTTTGCTGGCTTATGGCCGATAATGAAATAATACTAAATAATATTAAAAAGAGTACCCGGATCTTCATATAAAGGTTTTGTGGTTTTTAGACTTAAATCTAAACGGAAAACACACAAAAATATTACACAATATCTAAACGTAAAACGATTATTTGTTTAAATACGGAATAAAGTGGTTTTTAGTGAACAAAATGATAGTTTTATGACGATAAAGCTTGTTTTAAAAAATATTACCAAAGTAATTTCAAAATGCTTTTTTAACCCGGGCGAAAAATGAAACAGGCATCTTAAGTCCTGTATTGACATTTACTTCACCAATCATAGGTATAAGTTCTTATTCGAATAAAAATAGTAAAGGAAATTTCAACCTTTTATTCCAGGCTTTTTCAGTATGTTGTTCTCCGGGGAAATAATTGGTTACCCAGTTTTTTTTGGAAAATCCCTTTTGCTGCATTATTGCATCAACCTTTTTTTGAATGGACGGATACAGCGAATCTAATGTTTGGTCTCCAAGATCAAAATAGATCCTGTTTGTATAAGGATCTGGTAAATGAATTTTAAGGTATTGCAATAGTGCATCCGGAATGGGGTTGTTTTGCATGGTGAATATTCCCGGCCAGTGTGTACTCATGCATGCAGCAGCACCGAATATATTTGGGAATTCACAAATTGCATAAAGAGATATCAATCCACCCATGCTGCTGCCTGCAATAAATGTATTCTTCTTGTCTTTGTATGTTGAATAAGACCTGTCAATAAAAGGTTTTAATTCATGTACTAAAAATTTCAGGTAGTTATTTGAATTTACTTTATGGTCATTAAATACTGATTTTCCATTTGCCCTGACAGCACGGTAAATGAATTCTTTTTGAACAATAGTTAATGTTTCAAATGGTTTTTGAGGTAAATAATCCGCATGCCTGGTTTTATCTCCATTCCAGATACCTACTACGATAACATCTCTGATCTTATTTTCTTTTTTGAGTTTGGTTAAAACATCATCAACATCCCATGCAGTTTTATTCCAGGTTACTGCAGGGTCAAACAGCATCTGGCCATCCTGCATATACAAAACTGCATATTTTTTCTTTGTCGTATAGCCCTCAGGGATCCATATGTCTATATTCCGTGATCCGGTATATTTTGATTCAAAATTTACTATTCGCTTGATTTTCCCTGAACAAACCTTAGGAAGTTCTTGTGCAAATAAAGTGAATGGAATAAAAAGAATAAATATGAATGAAATATTTTTCATTTTTAACATTAGAATATTATAATCTCATTTCTTTGTAAAATAAATAGAAAGATACTATCATCTTAAATACTATTCAATAATACCACTTGGGTGTCAATTAAATCACACCTAGTTATCTATTCATAAAATCTCACTTAACCAGGTAATCTTCAAATCCTCAAATCTTCAAATCTTCAAATCAATAAATCTTTTATCTTTGCGCCCATGACAACAGAACAACTTAAATCTATGAGAGACCGTGTATTGGTCCTGGGGAGGTTTCTTTGACGTCGCTAACAGAGAAGCTAAAATAGCAAATGATAAACAACTTTCACTTTCGCCGGGTTTTTGGGACGATAACGTTCGTGCAACCTCTATTCTGAAAGAAATAAAAGTAAATGAATACTGGATAAATCTGTATCATGCAGTAGATACTGCCGTAGAGGATTTTGCCGTACTATTTGATTTCTGGAAGGCTGGTGAAACCACCGAAGAAGAAGTGAAAGAAGCCTTCAAAGATGCGATCAATAAGATCGAAGAAGCTGAATTTAAAAGTACGCTTAATGAGCCCGAGGATGAATTGCCTGCCATGTTGCAGATCAACAGTGGCGCCGGCGGCACTGAGAGCCAGGATTGGGCCGAAATGCTCGCCCGTATGTATAGGATGTATGGTGAAAAACAAGGCTGGGCAGTAACGGAAATGGACTGGCAATGGGGTGATGGAGCAGGCATAAAAACATGTACCTATAAATTTGATGGCCCCTTTGCATACGGTTTTTTAAAGTCGGAAAGTGGTGTTCACAGGTTGGTTCGTATTTCTCCATTTGACAGCAATGCAAGAAGGCATACTTCTTTTGTATCAGTGAATGTTTACCCATTGGTAGATGATACCATTAACATTGAAATAAACCCTGCAGATGTAAAGATGGAGACTTCCCGAAGTGGTGGCGCAGGTGGTCAGAATGTAAATAAAGTGGAAACAAAAGTACAGTTAACGCATATACCTACCGGCATCGTAGTTGTTTGCCAGCAAGACAGGAGCCAGTTGGGAAACCGTGAATTGGCTATGCAAATGCTGAAAAGCCGTTTATACGAGATTGAATTACAAAGGCGCAATGAAATAAAGGATGCTGCAAATAGTAAAAAGAAAAAAATAGAATGGGGAAGCCAGATTCGTTCATATGTATTTCATCCTTATAAAATGATTAAAGACCACCGTACGGATTTTGAGGTAGGGAATATCGGGCCTGTGATGGATGGAGAACTGGATGGTTTTATAAAGGCTTATTTGATGAGTGAAAAGGAAAATGCTTAATGATTTGAAAACCTGTCTGCCGACAGGCAGGTTTGAAGATGGGTTGATTTGAAAATGATGGAATCCGGAATAGAAAGAAAGCATTTGTTGAATGGAGGCTCTATTATTGATAAAAATTTTGTAACTTAATCATCAAATTTTCAAATAATCAAATTTTCAAATTAATAGTAACCTTTTTTCAAGATAGCAAATCAATAAACCGAATCAATTTTTATACTATAATTAAATTTTAGTTATGCAATACGGAGATTTTTATTACCCAATGCCGGCAAACGAACCTGTACTGAATTATGCCCCGGGTAGCCCCGAAAAAGCTGCTTTAAAAGCTGCTTTAAAAGAATTAAAAGCAACAAAGATCGATGTGCCGATGTATATCGGAAACGAAGAGGTCAGAACAGGAAATACAATGGAACTTCGTCCGCCGCATGAGCGTAAGCACCTGCTTGGCCATTTTCATGTGGGAGAAGCAAAACACGTAACAAAAGCCATTAATGCGGCACTGAAAGTAAAAGATAAATGGGCCAACATGAGTTGGGAGAACCGTGCAAATATATTTTTAAAAGCAGCAGATCTGCTGGCAGGAAAGTATCGTCCATACATCAACGGTACTACCATGCTTGGACAAAGCAAGAATGCTTTCCAGGCAGAAATAGATGCAGCTTGTGAGTTGATAGATTTTCTAAGATTTAATGTACATTTTTTAAGTGATATATACCGGCAGCAGCCCATCAGTGGAGCCGGCATGAATAACAGGATGGAATACCGCCCGCTGGAAGGATTCGTTTTTGCTTTAACACCGTTTAATTTCACTGCTATTGGTGGTAACCTTCCAACATCTGCCGCTATGTGTGGCAATGTGGTCATTTGGAAATGTGCGAATACACAGGTTTACAGTGCACAGATGTTTATGCGTATCTTAAAAGAAGCTGGTTTGCCTGATGGCGTTATAAATTTGGTTTTTATTGATGGGCCTACGATCGGAGAAGTAGTTTTTAATCATCCTGATTTTGCCGGTATACACTTTACCGGTAGTACCGGTGTCTTTAATAAAATGTGGGAAACAATCGGTAAGAATATGGGAATGTACAAGTCATATCCACGTATTGTTGGAGAAACAGGTGGCAAGGATTTTGTCATTGCCCACAAGTCGGCTAATCCTGATGTCGTTGTTACAGCACTTGCCCGTGGTGCATTTGAATTCCAGGGACAAAAATGTTCTGCTGCATCGCGTGCTTACATTCCTTCCAATATAGCTGCAGAAGTAAAAAAGAAATTGGTAGATGCTGTTAAAACCATGAAGATGGGCACCGTGGAAGATTTCACCAATTTCAACAATGCGGTAATAGATGAAAAAAGATTTAATAAACTGGAAGGTTATATCAAGGGCTCACGCAAAAGAGACAGCAATGCAAAAGTATGGGTTGGCGGAAAGTGCGATAAAACAGATGGTTATTTTATAGAACCAACGATCATTGAAGCAATGGATCCACAATATGTAACCATGTGCGAGGAATTGTTTGGCCCCATACTTACCGTTTATATTTATGATGAAAATAAATATGAAGAAACTTTGAAGCTGGTTGACAGTACCTCTCCTTATGCATTAACAGGTGCTGTAATAGCTACAGATCGTTTTGCAATTGAGTTGGCAACAAATAAATTACGCAATAGCGCCGGTAATTTTTATATCAATGATAAGCCAACCGGTGCGGTTGTTGGGCAACAACCATTTGGCGGAGCCAGGGGCAGCGGTACCAATGATAAAGCCGGAAGCATATTGAATTTATACCGTTGGTTAAGTGCCAGGACGATCAAGGAGACTTTTAATGCTCCGGTAGAATACAGTTACCCCTTTATGAGGGAAAAATAATACACTGTCTGTATTTGGATTCAACTGATTATTAGATTCAAGGATTAGATACTGCGACCTTTTAATCCATAAATCTTATAGATCAAAATCCGGAGAATTGTATAAACTCACTTTTTTCAAAAGAAAAATCTCCTCATTCTGTGATTTAAAAAACATACATCGATCCTTTTGCATTCTTATATTGCAAAATGGAAGAAAAGATCGATGATGACCTTACTTATAAAATAATTGGGTGCGCTATGAAAGTGCATTCAGTTTTAGGTAACGGATTTCAGGAAGTTATTTATCAAAGGGCTCTTTCTCTTGAAATGGAAAAGCAGGGATTAAAATTTGCCAGAGAACTTACGATGGCATTATTCTATGATAATATTTCTATCGGAAGCCGCAGAGTCGATTTTTTGGTGGTAGAAAAAATAATGGTAGAACTGAAAGCTATAATAAAATTAGAAAATGTACACCTTGCCCAGGGCTTAAATTACCTTGTAGCTTATAAAGTAGATAAAGGATTGTTACTTAATTTTGGCGCTCAAAGTTTGGAAGTCAAAAGATTAAGGCATCCTTTAAATAAGAAAAATCCACGAAATAATGCGAATTTGAATTTTTTAGATTAAAAGATTGGAAACCTGAAATGAAATAGGAACCAAATCCTTCTATCCATAAATCCCTTCATCCGAATCCTGCCCCTTGTGAATACTATGTGCATAATCCAACGGGTTACTTTTTTTAATTTTGCAGTATTAACAACCGAAATAAATTTTAAATTAATAAAGACAGATCAATCATGACAAAGAAAGTATTGTTTTCATTACCCTCTGAATTAGTAGAAAATGCATCAGAAGGAATCTTATTGGGAGAATTTAATAACTGGAATATAGAAGAAGGCATTCAACTGTTAAAACAGGAAGACGGTTCAATGAAGGCTGAATTACAATTGACTGCAGGCAAATCCTATGAATATCGTTATTTATTAAATGACGGAAGATGGGTGAATGATAATAATCTAAAAACATTTTCACAGGTGTTTGGTCATTCTGTTGAAAATTGCGTATTAACAGTCCCTGCAGTTGCAAAAAAGGCTACAGTAGCAAAGCCCAAAACAACTGCTAAGCCTGTAACGCCGGTTATTACAGATGATCTTACTAAAATTGAAGGTATCGGAAAGAAGATCGCATCCCTGCTAAACAAAGAAAATATCAATACATTCAAAGATCTTTCTAAAATTTCCATAAAAAAATTACAATTGATCCTGGATACTGCCGGAAGTAAGTTCAATATCCATGACCCAGGAACCTGGCCAAAACAAGCTAAATTAGCTGCATCCGGCGATTGGGATACCCTGGTAAAACTTCAGGAAGAACTTAAAGGCGGTAAATAATTTTATTAACCCTTCTGAACTATACCTAAAGCCCCTGGAAAGGGGCTTTTTTATGCAAAACTATTTGACAGGTAAGTTTCTAAACTAATAATCTTTTATCTTTAGCCTTCCTCGTTTTAATTTTAAAGCATGCAAATTTTACTTTCACCCCGGCAACTGAATCTGACCATTAACCGCCTATCTCAGCAATTGATAGAAAATTTTGACACGTTGCAGGATGTGGTTTTTATTGGTATTCAACCCAGGGGAATCAAATTAAGTGATCAGATCATAAGCCATATAAAACAGCATTGCCCCAAAGAAAATATCTGTTATGGCATATTGGATATTACATTTTACAGGGATGACATAAGAAATGAATTACATGTAGCCAATAATACAGACATACCATTTTCAATTGAAGACAAGAAAGTAATATTGATCGATGATGTTTTGTATACCGGAAGAACCATTCGTGCCGCATTGGATGCATTGCAGGATTTTGGCCGCCCAAGAAAAGTTGAATTGTGTGTATTGGTTGACCGGAGATTTAACCGGGAATTGCCGATTCAACCCGATTATTTTGGTAAAGCGATAGATACAGTGGTTTCACAAAAAGTAAAAGTAGAGTGGGATAGGGAAGAGGTTATACTTTATTGATTTGGAAATGAAAAATGTAGTTAGCATTGGTTGAACTTAATCTTCAAATTGTCACATTTTCAAATTTTCAAATTATTTCCTTAGCTTCGCTCCTTAATGCAACTATCTACCAAACATTTATTGGGCATTAAGGATCTTAACAAAGAAGATATCTCTCTCATTTTATCTACCGCCATTCAATTTAAAGAAGTATTACAACGACAGATAAAGAAAGTTCCTTCGTTGCGTGATGTAACCGTTGTGAATTTATTTTACGAAAATTCTACCCGCACCAGGATATCATTTGAGCTTGCTGAGAAAAGGCTTAGCGCCGATACCATCAATTTCTCCGCTTCTGCATCTTCTGTTTCCAAAGGCGAAACTTTACTGGATACCGTGAATAATATCCTTAGTATGAAAGTGGATATGGTTGTGATGAGGCATAGTGCAAGTGGTGCGCCTCACTTTTTATCAAAACATTTACCAGATACTTCTATTATAAATGCCGGTGATGGAATTAATGAACATCCTACCCAGGCGCTACTGGATGCCTTTTCTATTATTGATAAAGCCGGCTCACTGGAAGGTAAAAAAGTGGTACTTATAGGTGATATTATGCACTCACGGGTTGCTTTGAGTAATATATATTTATTAAAAAAAATGGGTGCGGAAGTAATGGTGGCCGGGCCTCCTACACTTATTCCTGTTTATATTAAAGAAGCATTGGGTGTACAGGTTGAATTTGATCTGAAAAAAGCATTGCAATGGTGTGATGTTGCCAATGTACTTCGCATACAATTGGAACGACAGAACCAGGTATTGTTTTCATCTTTGCGTGAATACAATTTGGCATATGGCGTAACAAAAAAAATACTCGATTCAATACATAAAGAAATAATCATTATGCATCCCGGACCGATTAACCGTGGTGTGGAAATTGACAGTGATGTGGCTGATAGTGATCAATCCATTATATTGCAGCAAGTGGAGAACGGGGTAGCTGTGAGAATGGCGGTATTGTATCTGTTAGCAGGAAGGAAAGAATTATAAAATTGATGATATGTGATATATGATGTATGATTTCGAAAGTTCATAAATCATAAATCATAAATCATAAATCATACATCATACATCATACATCATGAATCGTATTTGTTTATTCCCCGGCACATTTGACCCCGTAACACTGGGCCACACGGATATCATAGACCGGGCATTGCCCTTGTTTGATAAATTGTTTATCGGCATCGGAAGAAATACGAATAAACAGCCGATGTTCAGCGAAAAGCAGCGATTGGATTGGTTAAAGGAAATTTATAAGAATAATGACAAAGTAGAAGCCATTGTATATGATGGGTTAACCGTTGATTGTTGTAAACTGGTAGGCGCTAATTTTATTTTACGTGGCATACGTTATGTGAATGATTTTGAGTACGAAAAAGCCATTGCAGATATGAACCGTAGCATAGCAGTGAATATTGAAACGATCTTTCTTACCTGTCTCCCTCAATACACTTCGGTTGCATCTACTCTTGTACGTGATGTATTAAAAAATGGCGGTGATGTTTCTAAATTTCTCCCTGATGCCGTAAATCAAACAATTCTTAAAAAATAATAAAATCATTGAATAATTCTATCTGGTTTAATAAAGCAATTACAATAGCAGATCTCATTTCCCTTGCTCCGGATACCATGAGCAATCACCTTGGTATGGAATGGGTAGAATTAGGCCCTGATTTTTTAAAAATGAAAATGCCGGTGGATGAAAGGACCAGGCAACCATATGGTTTGTTGCATGGCGGTGCCAGTTGTGCACTGGCAGAAACAATCGGCAGCATCGGTTCTCATCTGGTCATGGATGCATCAAAGAATATCTGTGTTGGTCTTGAGATAAATGCAAATCATATCCGAAGTGCCAGGTCAGGGTTTGTAAAAGCCACAGCCACCCCGTTGCATATCGGAAGCGGTACACACGTATGGGATATAAAGATCCATGACGATGAAAATAAACTGGTTTGTGTTTGCAGGTTAACAGTGGCAGTTTTGAAAAAAAGATTGATTTGAGAATTTGAAGATTTGATGATGAAAGATCAGTTAATTGATCTGGATTTTGATGATGATATTATTTTAGATAACACCCTGGAGATTGCATTACAATCTTCTAATAATCCATCACAGTTTTCATACCCATCTGAATTCTTACATAATATAAGCCAATAAATAGTTTCATCTGTTTCTTTTGCAGCGATCTTTAATTTGTGAATAAAGTCAGCTTTGCTCTCTGCATTTTGAGCCTCTCTTACATTTGCTCCTATTGATGTGCCAGATTTCAACAATTGCCTCGCAACTATATATTTTCGATTTTTCTCCAACAATTCTGCATACCTGATGATCTTTAGTGCAAAAATTAATGTAAGGTCAACGATAAGATTTTTACCTTTATTATCCTGCATATAATACCTATTTTAACATTGTTCAATTAATAAACAACTTACAAAAGAGTATTTTAAAATAATAAAATTATTGCTAAATTAATTTAAGCCTGAACTGAAGTTTATTTATTAATCTTCAAATATTCAAATATTCAAATATTCAAATCCTCAAATCCTCAAATCCTCAAATCCTCAAATCCTCAAATCTTCAAATCAATCAAGGAGTATCAAAAAAATTACTCAAAATATCTTTAATAGTAGCATAAGTATTTGCAATCGGTTTTTTGATGTCTTTTGTTTTGAACCATTTTACCTGCGTTATATCCTCTGTTGTCTGAGGTTCCAGTATTTGTTTGCCCTTGCAGGTAAAGTAATACCAATGGCTGATCTTTAAGAAATGCTTGCCAAATTCATCATAAATATGATAAGTATCACCAGTCTTTTTTTTGTAGGTTAAGTTCTTTACACCGGTTTCTTCTTCAATTTCACGTTCCGCACACATTTCTGCTTTTTCATTCTTTTCCATTTTCCCTTTTGGTAGATCCCATTTCCCTTTTCTGAATATGAACAACAGTTCTTTGTTCTCATTCTGTACAATTCCTCCTGCAGCTTCAATAACGGTAAAATGTTTGAAGAAAGCTTTTTGCAGTTTTATAAAATCACTGTTCCATAGTATGCCAGTATGAAAATCTTCTTTCTTTAATTCATGTATCAGTGATTTAATTGCAGGAACCGATAGCTCATCAATAAAAACGACATCAGGGTGATGAAGCAGTTCATGTAAGGCATCATCCATTTCATCACATAAATAAACAGGCTTATCTCCGTAATAAATTTTTATCTGCATATTATTTTTATTGTATAAAGTAAAAATAAAGCTTTGCAATCAAACGGGTTTATTAAGAGTGTATCTTTGTCTCACAGGTGTTTAAATGAACTGAAAATTTTACCCAGACCTTAAACCCTATACCTTTATCCCTTAACCGGCATTAAAGCAAAAGAATGACATCGAACGAAAAGGCAGTAGCTGAAAAATTATTACAGGTGCAGGCCGTAAAGCTTAGTCTTGAAAAACCTTATACATGGGCTAGTGGCTGGAAAAGTCCGATCTATTGTGATAACAGGAAGGTCTTGTCTTTTCCATATGTTCGGGATTTTATAAAAAGTGAATTGTGCAGTGTGATCTTTGAGCAATTCCCGGAAGCAGATGTATTGGCAGGAGTGGCAACTGCAGGTATTGCCTGGGGTGCCATGGCAGCCGATCAGTTGAAATTGCCCTATATGTATGTCAGGCCGAAGCCAAAAGAACACGGGATGGGAAACCAGATCGAAGGCTCATATGAATCCGGGCAAAAAGTTTTGGTTATAGAAGATCTGATTTCAACCGGTAAAAGCAGTTTACAGGTTTGTGATGTATTAGTTGCAGCCGGTCTGGAAGTAACAGGAATGGTTTCCATTTTCACTTATGGCTTTCCCCAGGCAGCTGATGCTTTCGCAAATGCGGGCATCAGGCTTCGATCCCTGACTAATTATGAAGTATTGATAAATCTGGCCATTGAAAAAGGGATAGTTGACGAGAATCAGCTAAAAACCTTGTTAAATTGGAGAATTAACCCTTCTGATTGGAAAGGAATTGAATAATTTTACATCAGTTTTATAAAAAATAGATAAATGAAACATTTACAATTAACTATTATTGCTTTAACCGGCCTTTTTATTACTTCTTTTGCCCAGCAAAAAGCAACAGATAAGGCTGTGATCAAAACGCCAACCGTGCAATGTGATATGTGTAAGGAAAAGATTGAAACATATCTTTCAAGGGAGGCGGGCATTACTTCCGTGAATGTTAATTTTAAAAAGAAGACGACCACAGTAACCTGGATCACTGACAGGACCAATATTGAGATCATTAAAACAGCCATTGCAAATGCCGGTTATGATGCAGATGATGTTACTGCAGATGAATCTGCTTATAAAAAACTACCTAAATGCTGTAAAAAACCGGTAGAAAAACCTGTTCCGGCTCCGACTAAAGAATAGTACATTAGAATTTAACCTGTCCATCAAGGATTCAGGTGATCTTTTTATTTTTTAATCAAGCTCAAAAATTTCTCAGGCTACATACAGTTATACCCGATTGCCTGTTTATTACACTTTTATTTATCTCTTACGAGGAATGATATTGTTTTATGCTCAATAAGCAGGGTGGCTTATAATTGGTGTTCTCGATATAAAATTATTTTTCTCAGAAAGCAGTGATCAATACGAATGCACAACTTAAAGTTTAAGAATTTCAGGAATTAAAATAAATATTAGGAAAATTTGATGGCTCTGAGATTGCCTTATATGATAATTCCGGAATTTTATTTTGGAATACGAGATACGGCACAGCTTAGAAAAGCTCTATATTCTGTACGGTTGTATAATCCACCGGAAAGCTTTTAAAAACACCTGCTTTACCCACTTTTACTTTCCCCAGGATCCGTATACTCACTTCTCTCTTAAATAAGCTGCTCAAACCGTTTTTCAACAGGTTTTTCATATCAAGTTCAACTTTTAATGGAACAGTAAACAGATCTCTTTTTGGAATAGCCACCTGGAAATCCTGGCTGGAATGTCCAAGGAAATTACTATCCAGGTAAATATCCAGATCGGTTCTGTTAAGCTCAAGACCAAAATTATTGGGGTTATAATAGATAAGGTCAACCGTCAAATTGCTGCTGACAAAACCAATCTTCTCTACACTTAGGTTTTTAAATTCCCGAAATTCCAGGTCCTTGGGCTCACGACAGGATGACATAAATACTAACATTCCAAACAAAATGATACATAGGAGAGAAGCAGACGATTTCATAAATTATTTTATATTTTCTAAGATAAGTAAACTGAGGGAACCTGTGTTATTTTTTTATTTATTAGCTTATAAATAACACTAACTATAATAGCAATTGGCATGTAATTATGGCAAAGACTGAAAAAAATACATTCTAAATAAATTAGTATATAAAAAATAATATAATGTTATGATTTATAATTTATTATAATTATGTATTGGTATAATATATTTGAATATTTTGTAGTTTAATTTAATGAAAAGCTCTAAAATTGACAATTTGAAAGAATGAATTAAAATCATTATAAAATATTATATAATAAACTGAATAATAACATATAATATATCTTACTTAAGTATCGATTTAATTAAAATCAAATATTACAAATTTTATCAATCAATAATTTGCTAATATCCTCCTTCTTTAATGATCTGTAATATTTGTAGCCTGGATATGGAATGATCATAAAACAGCTTTAAATCACTTGTAATGAAGCCGGCCTAAAAATGGTATTGAAAATTATGTAATAATGGCAGTTAAGTAAATTCTTTGGTTTATTTCTTGATTTCCGGAATTTGCAAAATAACCAGGTTCTGTTTGCTTAATATACATCTAAGATTATCTTGTTCTTGTATCTGTATTATATAGAGATCTAAGTAGTCAGTTTTAAATGTAGTGTTCACCCGGATTTATTTTAAGCATCTAAGGAGATAGGCTAAAAGGAGTATAAAATCGCATTAAATTTCCCTGGTAATAAATGAACCGGCAAACTGAATAAACCGCTAAAAAGGTAAAAAATGATGTTTTTACGATGTGTTTAGATAAAGTGTTAAAAAAAACAATTATTTTGTCGATAAAATGTGTTATTTCGTCGAAAAAAAGTATTATTATCTAATTAAAATAATAATTGGTTAGATAATATCTAAAAGTACTGCCTTTTTAATAATAGTATTTTTCTAAATCCGGTCATTGAGTATATAGCCTCGAAACTTAGTAAAATTACGGCGGAAATGCTATGAGGTTTCAAAAATGCATATTATGTTTGTGTTAGAAATGAAGGATGACAAATAAATCGGTTACTCTACATTTCAAAAAACAAAAACCTCAAACCCGAAAAATGAAAACAACTTCTACTTATCTACGTAATTTAATAAGTGTTCTTATTTTAGCTGTTGCTTTTACAAATGCATTCTCTCAAACAAGTAATTTGGTAAATACTAATATAAGTAATTTAAAGGCTATTGTTCAAAATGACCGTTTGGTTATTAACTGGAACGTTAGCGATGCAAATGCTTCAAATTATTGCGAAGTACAGGTTAGTAAGGACGGTAAACACTTTTCAACCATTGGTATTGTTTTAGGTGCGGATCCAAAGCAAAACAACAACGGTTTTGCCTTTAAGCAAAATCTTGCTAAAATGAAGACCGGCCATATTTACTACAGGGTTTTAACGGTAGCTGCCAACAATCAGGTATCTGCAAGTAATATTGTTATTGCATCCATTTAATATATTTTAAATGCCAGATGACTCCCAAAAAATTCTTTTAAACACAAACTATGATATTCAAACAAACTATAATTATTACCAGTTTCAACGGCTTACAAATAAACGGTCGAGGAAAATTGATTTAGTTGCCTGACAAAATAGAAGCTGCTGAATTATAAAGGCAGCTTCTTTTAAAAATTAACCGAACAAAATAAAAATATTAAAGACGTTTTCTTTGGGGGTTACAGAATCGAAAGATTCTTAACAAGAGTTGCATATCTATGCAGCTCTTTTTTTATTATAGTAATGAGTTGAAACAGTCCTAAGCCTTAGTTTTAAATACTTAAGAAGTTACAGAAGTAAATTATTAATGGAGGTAATAACAAACGTTAGGTTTCAGAATCGGTACAATTTGCCAGTTGCTTATTTATTTACATAATTTTTTCCTCAAGACTCTTATACATAATCAACTTTACGGTGAGGTGCATACTGCAGGATCTTTTTCTTTAACTCTGTAGGCCGGTATGGTTTTAATACAAAGTCATTGAACCCATTCTCTGAAATGATCGAATCCATATTTTCCAGCAGGGTAGCGGTAAATGCAAGTACCGGTATCGTTGTATTGGTTTCCCTGATCTTTTTAATTGCAGTATAACCATCCATTTCAGGCATTTCAAGGTCCATTAAAACCAGGTCGAATTTGTGATATTTAATGAGTTCCAGTGCATGAATACCATTTTCTGCTTCCTTGATCTGGATACCCCATTTCTTTAAAAAACTGATCAGGATCCGGGCATTGATCTCATTGTCTTCAACAACCAGGATTCTTAATCCCCTGGTATCTGATAAACTTTCAATGGATGAATCGTTTGCAGATTTGTCATTTATTTCTTCCATAGTGGCAATTTCAAACGGAATGCTGAAATAAAAACGGGTCCCTTCACCTGGATTACTCTCTACTTCCAGCCTGCCGCCGAATTTTGTCACAAGCCTTTCACTAATGGTGAGACCTAGACCTGTACCACCAAATTTCCGGGCATGGTCATCTGAATGAACCTGGGCAAAACCCTGAAATATTTCAGATTGCTTTTCTTGTGGAATGCCAATACCGGTATCAATTACTTCAAATAATATTTTAGCAACAGAATCTGTTGACGCTTCAAGTTTAACAGCTAAAGTAACACTCCCTTCTATCGTAAACTTTAGTGCATTTGATAAAAGATTGGTTATTATCTGGCTAAGCTTTACTTCATCACTCATGATATATATATGATCCAGCGATTCATTTTCTTTATATATAAAACCAATATTTTTATTCTTAAACTGGATGTCAAATGATCGCATGATATTTTCAATACTTTCTTTCAGGTTAAAAGATTGCTTTCTTAATTCCAGTTTTCCTGCATCAATTTTACTGAAATCAAGGATATCATTTATAATACCCAGCATGTGCTCGGAAGAATAGCGAAGAACACTCATGTGTTTTTTTATGATTGCCGGTAAGTAGGATTCCGCAAGTACCAGGTTTGAAGTGCCAATGATCCCGTTCAATGGTGTACGCAGTTCATGGCTCATGCTGCTTAAAAACCTTGCCTTGGCCCTTGCTGCATTTTCAACACAAACCTTATAGATCCTTAATACTTATTATGCAGTTTTATTTTCAGTTATTTTTCTGATGGTAAGAACCATGTATATTGTATCATAATAGTAATATATATTGCTTTTAATGTAAGCGTAGAATTTTTCTTTGTGATGATTAATAAACCCGGCTTCCCCATTCCAGTGATCCGGTATGCCATTCATCATAAGATCTTTATTGATACTGTCTTCAGCCAGGTATCTCATCATTAACTGAATCAGTTGAATATTTTTTAGATCCAGCTCCGGTGGCAGCTCAAACATGCTGACGGCTTTATCATTAAAATCAACTATTTCATTATTCTCTTTATTTATTACAATATAAGCATCAAGAAACAACTCAAGCATCGCTTCATAATATGCAGTTGTTTTTAAAATGCTCTCTTTGTTTTTTTTGGAGAAGGGTAGCGTTGAAAAGAAACTTTTTTTCATGTGTTGGTTCATCATTTGTAAGTAATTGGACTGTTTTAATGCTAATACCACCTTTTACAACGCTTAATAGTTCAAATTATTTGTATTTAATCTAATTATATTATAAATAATTATCCTGATAGATTAAAATTTCCATTAATAAAATATTTTTAATAATTATACGTTTTATTGGTTATTCGTTACGTTATTTAATTTTTGTATCAGTTATGCAGGAAAATAAATTTGTTTTTAACAGTAAACTTGACAGTGATTTTTTATTCAGTATTTACGAAGATGATACGGAACATGCTGAAACAGTTTTTGAACAATTTTTATTATCAATAGGAGCGCAACTCGCTGAAATTGAAGATTCCTATACATCAGGTGATACAGAATTTTTCAGGAAAAAGATACATAAATTAAAACCTGTATTGAGTTTTGTAGGTTTAACAGGCTTAACCGGGAAGGCAGAAGTTTTAGAAAAAAAATGTTTAGAAGCATCTGATATCAGAAATTTATCTGAATTATATACGGAATTTAAAAATGAGTTAAAGGAAATGATCCCGATCATTGAAGATGACTTTTTAAAACTGAAAGCTAATTAATTAATGCATAAACTGCCTTTATGAAATTTACAGCCATTATTGTTGATGATGAACCCATTGCAAGGAATTTCCTGGAGCGTTACTGCGAGAAGTCCGGTAAAATAACAGTTGCTGGTTCATTCCCTGATGCCGATTCTGCTTTGGAATATCTTAAGAACAATGAAACAGATATCATCTTCCTTGACGTGGAAATGCCCGGCGACAGTGGTTTTCAACTGATGGATAAATTAACAGTGATGCCCAATGTCATCCTCACAACCGGAAAAACAGATTATGCATATGATGCGTTTCAATACAACGTAATAGATTACCTGAAGAAACCTTTTTCTTTTGCCCGGTTCCAGGAAGCGTTAAATAAAGTTACAGAAGCGGGAAATGAAAAAAAGCCGGAGACAATAGAAGAGGATATTTTTATCAAGTCGGATGGCAAATTTACCCGGCTCAATTATGATGATATTTTATACATTGAAAGCCAGGGTGATTATGTGAAATATTGTACCAAAGACAAAAAGTATATTACGCACAGCACACTCAAGGCTGTGGAAGAAAAAATAGACGGGCAAAATTTTATGAAAGTACACCGTTCTTTTATTGTAAACCTTAGAAAGATCAATGATATCCAGGATTATACCTTACTCATAGGCGGAGCTGTGATCCCAATCAGTAAAGTGCTCAAAAACCTGGTAATGGGAAGGATCAATATCGCCGGATGATCTGATATTGTCATTTTAATTGGTCCTTTATTACATCCTCAACCAATCATTCCTGGTTTGGTTTCCTGTTAAAACGATGATTCTTTATCATTCGTCGATATTTACAATCAATTAATCGAAAAATCATCTTGAAAGTTGAAAAGAGTTGCATCTTTGTATCAGAAAGGCAGCAAACAAATTTTAATGCTGAAACCCAAAAGAAACAAGATCCAAACATCCAAACAAAAACAAGTTCCGAATATCCATGTAAAGACCAACAGAACGATCCGGATCCTAAACAAAAACTAAGAACATCCAGGCATCCAAACAAAAACCGGCTTTGTCCAAGTCCTGAAAACATTGTTTAACAAAACAAAAAATTAAGAAACCAAAACCCCAAGATCAAAAGATTGAATTTCAGTTCCAAATGAAAGTTCAAAAATGTCCTCCTAACCGGGGACATTTTATTTTCCAGCTGAATTATGGCTTTTTAATTATTCGTTCCCTGCCTAGTATAAACGATACACAGCATTTAATCTAAAAAAATGTATTCGTTGCAATGCTTTAAATTTTGATTGTTATAACATTAATTTAGATTTTTATACAAATGATCCTGGCAATTGAAAGGTTATTTATTAGTAAATTCCATTGAGTGAAGGAGGCCATTTTTCCAATAATCTAATAAGCACTCACAAAAAAGGGGTAAGGATAGAACATAGATATTCATAATAACAGGGATGTTACTAAACAAAAGTATCATTTGATTTGCGGAATTTACTTAATGATTGTAATATTTTCAGTAAATATGGTCATTTCGTCGATAATTTAATTCATTTCGTCGAAAAAAAGTAACTATATCTAATAAAACAATAAATATGTTAGATAATATTTAATCATTGAGTAGTTTTCATTTCAAAATTTTATTCAAATTCAGGCATGGGTAAATGAACTCGAAATATGGTAAAATTACGGCGGAAAAGCTATGAGGTTTCAAAAATGCGTATTATGTTTGTGATAGAAATTAGCAATGACGGTTAACCCCGGTTATTCTAAACTTCAAAACCTCAAACCCGAAAAAATGAAAACAACCGTATCTAATCTTCGCAATATTATTTGTGCTTTAATATTGATCATTATTAGTACAAATGCCTTCTCCGAAACAGGTAATCCAGGTAAAACAACTATCAATAATTTAACCGCTATTGTTCAAAATAACAATTTAGTTATCAATTGGATGATTTCTGAAACTGCTACGGCAACTTCTGATTATTGTGAAGTACAGGGCAGCAATGATGGAGTTACATTTACTTCTATTGGTATGGTCATGGGGGCTGATCCTAAGAACCCGGGCAGCTACAGTTTCAAACAAGATCTAATTAAAATGAAAGCCGGCAAGAAATTCTACAGGATCCTGACAATAGAAAGCGGTGGAAAAACAAATTACAGTAATATAATAAAAGCAGAAAAATAGAAAATACTTTGACCGGGAAACTGGTCATTTTGTGTATATTAAAAGATCCGAATAACCCAAAAATACTGAACCTTATTACCCAAAATGGGTTCAGTGAAAAATCAAAAAATGAAAACTAAACCTACAATTAAATTACTAATAACTCTCACATTAGTATATAATGCAATTATTTACACTACATTTTATTATTCAATTTTGAATACTTCAACTGTTTTAATTGCATCAAAAGTTCGTTCACAAATTGAAAAAAAGATTATACCTGAAAGAACAGGTTATATCAATGATTTGAGTTCAATATATGAACTTAAGAATGGAGTTATTTCCAGTGCTTTTTCAGCAGATCTATCCATGCCATTTGGCTGGGAGGCTAATAAATTGCTAACAAATGCTAATAGTATGAATATCAATACTTATGTTCTTATATAATAAAAATAAGGCAATTACGTTTGTGTAGTATAATTATGACATTTTACACATATTAATATTCTATAAAAACGTAATCCGTAAAACTAATACGTTAAGGCAGATTTCAAGTTCATTATCCAAACAAAAACAAATGAAACACACATTTACAATCCAATTATTACAAGCAAAAGCCAGATTAACCCTGCTTACCGGGTTATTACTGTTTTTTTTCAGTTCAGTATCACTTGCACAACTGGGCGCTTACAAATTTCCCGGCACAGGTAATTGTCCCAACCAGAATCCTTCTGTGATTGCACAACCTGCAAATGCGGTTTTCAGTGATTTTATAAATGTAAATGCAACCTGCGATCCATTGGATGATGCTTTTCAATATAAAGATCTGAATAGCAATACATCCATTGATCTTAACCAATACCATGAATTCAGCATTTCTCCCAATGCAGGCTATCATTTGAATTTAACTTCATTTTCATTCTCACATATTTGTAATGATCTTCCAAACTCAGGTACCACTACCTGGGTGTTGCGTTCGAGTATGGATAATTATACGTCTGAT
This sequence comes from Ferruginibacter sp., assembly GCA_031373525.1. GTDB lineage: Bacteria > Bacteroidota > Bacteroidia > Chitinophagales > Chitinophagaceae > Ferruginibacter. The sequence goes on along the minus strand of JANMMS010000010.1, from coordinate 8,485 downwards.
ATTTCAAACGGTACTGTGCTTACAAGCTATCAAATACCTGTTGTTTTATTACCTCCGGCAACTTTCGGTAATATATCAGGCCCGGTAACTTTTCGTATTTATATCATTAATATTAAAGGGAATGGTTCAAGATGGACAGTTGATGATGTAGTTTTAAATGGCACTGTAACAAATATCGTATCAGCAATCTTACCGGCTGATCCTGCCGATCCAATATCAAATTCCCCGCAATGCAGTAACCCGGGAGTAACGATGAGTTTTACCGGTACAGCACCTGCAGGAGAAACCTGGTACTGGCAAACCAGTGCAACCGGCACCAGCACTGTTAATTCTTTATCAACTAATACCGTAACAAATTCAGGAACATATTATGTAAGAGCACAAAATAATACAACACTGCAATGGAGTGCAGTTGCAGGGAGCATAACGGTAACGGTAACACCGGATGTTGCTACTCCGGTATTTACTATGGGTGCAACTTCAACCCGATGCCAGGGAGCGGCAACACTAACTTATGATGCAACAGCAACTGATCATACAGGCATTACATACAGTCTTGATCCTGCAAGTTTAACCGGGGGCAATATCATTAATTCAGCTACCGGTGAAGTAACCTTTGATGCAGCATGGATTAGTTCATCAACAATCACCGCAACTGTAACAGGATGTAATGGCCCAAAATCGGCCTCTCATGTAATTACTGTAAACCCAAATGTTGGAAAACCTGTATTTACTATAGGGGATGTTTCAGTACGTTGTCAGGGTGTTGATGTAGTAACTTATACTGCAACTTCAACTGATGCAACGGGTATAACTTATAGCCTGGATGCAACAAGTATTATAGACGGAAATACCATTAATACGACCAATGGTATTGTAAGCTATGTTGCAGGATGGAGTGGTTCAACAACCATAACAGCTACTGCAACGGGTTGTAGCGGCCCATCAACTGCTGACCACGTTGTTACAATTACACCTGCTGCAAGTACACCTGTTTTTACATCCGGTGCCACTTCAACCCGTTGCCAGGGAGCAGGAACAGTATCTTATGCAGTAACAGGAACCAACTTACCCGGTTTAACTTATACGATGGACGGAATAAGTACAGCCGGAGGTAATACCATTGATGCTTTAACTGGTGCAGTTAATTACGATGCAGCCTGGAGCGGAACAACCACCATTAAGGCAATTGTGACAGGTTGTAACGGAACTTTGGCTGCAATTCATACAGTTACGGTTAATAGCCCGGTTACTACACCGGTATTTACATTAGGTGGAACTTCAAACCGTTGCCAGGGCGCCACAACAGTAATATATACATCAACAGCTACAAACACTACAGGTATAACTTATACCCTTGATGCAGCTAGTGTAACTGCTGGTAATAGCATTAATGCTGCTACCGGTGCAGTTACTTATATGAACAACTGGGTCACCACAACTATTATAACTGCCTCTGCGGCAGGTTGTAACGGGCCACTAACTGCAACCCATACTGTTACCATTACAAAATCTATTGGCACGCCCACTTTTACTTTAGGATCAACATCATCACGATGCCAGGGTGCCGGAACAGTAATATATACTGCAACAGCTACAAACACTACAAATATTACCTACAGCCTTGATGCAGCCAGTCTGACAGGAGGTAATACTATAGATGTTTCAACCGGTGCAGTTACTTATGATGCCCTTTGGAGCGGTACAACAATAATCACTGCAACTGCAACCGGATGTAACGGGCCTAAGTCAAGCCAACATACAGTTACAGTTAACCCGCCGGTTGGTACACCGGTATTTACAATTGGTGCAACATCAACAAGATGCCAGGGTGCGGCTACGGTAAATTATAATGCATCTGTGCCCAACAGCACCGGTTTTACATATAGCCTTGATGCGGCCAGTGTAACTGCCGGTAATAGCATTAACACCACTACGGGCAAAGTAACCTATGTGGCCGGCTGGAGTGGCATATCAACAATTACTGTTACAGCAACAGGTTGCTACGGGCCTGTAACCGGTGCACATATCGCAACAACAACCGCTACAGTAGGAATGCCGGTATTTACGTTGGGTGCTTCATCTTCCCGTTGCCAGGGAGCAGGAACGGTTTTATATGATGTAACTGCCTCTAATGCAACCAGTATTACATATAGCATGAATGGAGGAAGTATTTTGGCAGGAAATACGATTAATCCTTCAACCGGATTGGTTACTTATGTTGCTACATGGACAAGTAATTCAACTATTACGGCCACAGCATATGGATGTAACGGCCCCCTGAATGCATCTCATTTTGCTTCTATCAATTTACCGGTTGGTACCCCTGTGTTTACATTGGGTGCAACATCAACCCGTTGCCAGGGCGCAACAACAGTAACTTATACTGCAACAGCAGCAAATAATACAGGAATTACTTATAGCCTGGATGCAGCCAGTATTTCTGGTGGTAATACAATTAATTCTTCTACCGGTGCTGTAATCTATGTTGCAGGCTGGACAGGAAATTCAACCATTACAGCAAGTGCTAATGGTTGCTTTGGCCCAACTATTTCAACACATACCGTTACCATTAACACAACTGTTAGTGCACCCGTATTTACGATGGGTACAACATCTATACGTTGCCAGGGCGCCGGTACAATTTCATATACAGCTACAGCAACAAACAGTACCGGTATTACTTATAGTCTAAGCCCTTCCGGTAGTGGAAATTCAATTAACAGTTCTACCGGTTTAGTAACATTTGCAGCTGGTTGGAGCGGAACATCCGTTATTACAGCTTCAGCTGCAGGTTGCAATGGGCCAATAACGGCTACGCATACAGTCACTATTACCCCAACAGTAGGTACTCCTGTATTTATTTTGGGAGCTTCATCAACCCTTTGCCAGGGTCCAAATGCGATCACTCATACTGCAACAGCAACAAACAATACAGGGATATCATATGGCCTTGATGCAGCCAGTATTACTGCCGGTAATACGATCAATGCTTCATCAGGTGATGTAACATATATTGCCGGCTGGAATGGATCTTCAATCATAACGGCTACTGCCAGCGGATGTAATGGTCCTAAAACTGCCATGCATACAGTAACAATCACTCCGACTGTTGGTTCACCCGTATTTTTAATGGGAGCCGGTTCAACAAGATGCCAGGGTGCCGGTACGGTAACAATATATGATGCAACGGCAACCAATAACACCGGTATATCCTATTCTTTGGATGCAGCCAGTATTACAGGCGGTAACAGTATTAATGCGGTTACCGGAGATGTAAACTATGTTGCCGGCTGGTCAGGTACATCAATCGTTACAGCAACTGCAACCGGTTGTAATGGACCTGCTACGAATACTCATACGGTTACGATAACATCTACGGTAGGAACACCGGTATTTACATTAGGTGCAACATCAACCCGTTGCCAGGGGGCAGGTATCATAACATATACTTCAACTGCTTCCAGTTCAACCGGAATAACATATAGCCTCGATGCGGCCAGCATTACCGGTGGTAATTCAATCAATGCATCTACAGGTGCTGTTACTTATGTTGCCGGATGGTCCGGAACATCAACCATCACCGCAACTGCAGCCGGATGTAATGGGCCAAAGACCGCTACACATGTTGTAACGGTTACGCCTACCTTAGGTACTCCCGTCTTTTTAATGGGCCTGGAGTCATTACGTACACAAGGTGTTGGAACAGTTACTTATACGGCTACATCATCCAATACAACAGGTATAACTTATATACTGGATCCTGCCAGCCTTTCAGGTGGAAATACTATTAATGCAGCCACCGGTGCTGTAAACTGGACAGCCGGCTGGAACGGAACATCCATGATCACCGCTACTGCTACGGGATGTAACGGACCCTCTTCAAGTTCGCATATTGTATCTACCAATGCTACCATTGCACAAACACCACTTTACCTGTCTGTTCCGGGCCAGGGGCTCGATAGGATCGACCCTGTTGCTACAGGTCTTGCAACCACATTACAAACCGTTGCATTGTCTTCAACAGGTACAACCAGCATCACATTTACTCAAAGTCCTGCATTGTGCAGCAACCTGATCATAAAGAACCAAACGATTTCGGTTGTACTTTATTTAAGCATTACTGCTGGTACAATGCCTGCGAATCCGGCCATAACTGCTTTAATTAAATACAGTACTGGCAATATCATCAGTTTCAATAACCCGATCTATAACTCAGCAACCGGAGTAATAAGCTGGACAGGAGTTTTAGGTGCCGATGTAACCGTTCCTTCAGGTGATGCTATTGCATTACAGATCACGACAGCACAGGCCGGGGTGTCATTTAAGATCGATTATCATAGTATGACCAAACCCTCGAGGATAAGCCTGTTGCCTGTTTCAACTTTTGTAAACTTCATTTCATTTGATATATATAATGCAGCTTACCCGGGTGGTACTATCCGTACAAGCGCAAATAACAATACAACCATGTATGCCAGGGCGGTAGTTCAAACTCCGTTTGGATATAAAGATATCACCGGTTTAAATTTCAATATACTTGCACCGGGTATTAATGTACCGGCAACCTGTGTAGATTCTACAGTATGTACAAGGACATATCAATATATCTGGACAACACCAACCACAACGGGTGTGTATAGCCTTTTGGCTACTGCCAGGGAAGGATTTGAAAATAATATATCATTTTCTGACCTGGTACCTTTCGATGTATGTTCATCTTGTCCGCCAGTTGCATTCAGTGATTCTCTGACCGGTGCAGGTGGATCACCTTTAACTATAGATGTATTGTTAAACGATTATGACCCGAATAATAACCTGAAAAAATCAACTTTATCAATATTTACTCAACCAAGTAATGGAACAGGATACATATCTAACGGTAAGATCGTTTACCTGCCAAACGGGTCTTATGCAGGAAAAGATACCATTACGTACCAGATATGTGACAGTACTGCATTGTGTACAACCGGTAAAGTATTTTTCACCGTTAATCCATTGTTGGTAGATCCTTGCTCTGAAGCAACAAAGACCCACGTTTACTATTTGCCATTCTCAGAAAATGAAGCACGTATTGCATTGGATAGTTCAACGAATAATGCATTTCCAAGCAATAACATTCGTACGGTGATCAGCTTAAAAATGCCGTACCCGGGTATGACGATCGTTTGGGACCAATGGGAAGACGGGTATGAATTAAATGCATTGGATCCATTACAAACTACCACTAAAGTGTGGGGTGATGGTAATCCCTATAATGGTATTGCCCCGGGCTATTCCAGTGATATTATTCCTGCCGTTGGAAGCATCGTATTGGATAATACCATGCCAACCAATCCAAGGGTAGCTGTAAATTTATTCTTTGATGGAAAAGATAAGATCACTGCAAGCGGCCAGATAACGGTGACGCAGGTTTCCGGTGAACCTTCCATTATGGCAGTGCAGTGTATGAAAACGAATGTGTCGCCAACATCCGATTATGGAACATCCTTTACCATACCTGCAGGGCAGGATTTCCCAAGCCAGGATTTCAGATATACTTCCTTATTTATAAGAGCAACAAAGAACAATACTACGGTCAGCATTGATAAGGATAATAACGGTACGCTTGAAACTATTGCTACCATTAATGAAGGCCAGGTTATGCATGTTAATGGCGGTGTGATGAGTGGTGCAACGGTTATAGCTACAGACCTAATCGGAGTTGAACTGCACTTTGGCGGAAACGATGGTTATTCATCCCGTGATGTACCCATTTACCCGGCATCGTGGTATTACAATACCTATTATTCACCTGTTCCTACTACAGGACGTGCAGCTAATCCTGCAGATTCAGCAGTTGTGATGTTATATAACAGTCTTAACAGGGTACTTACTATAAACTGGTCTTCGGGTATACCTACCAGTGGTAGTGTAACTTTGCCTCCTAAATCAGTGGTGCGCTTCCCAATGGCTATGTCGCAGACTGCTGCTTATAAATTTGTAAATCCAACGGGAGAATCATTTACAGCAATACAAATTTGTGATTCTTATACACCGGGTGGTGGCGGAAACAATGGTACACAATATGACTGGTCATTTAACCTGATCGCTGAAAACAGGTTGACCGATTTTGCCACAGTTGCCTGGGCTCCGGGTTCATTGGATGGAACAAGAAATGATAACCCGGTTTGGGTTACACCAACAACGAATACCACCATTTATGTAAAATACAATGGAAATATCAGTGGAAATACCGGGCTGCTCAGCCCTTGCGGTATGCGGTATGATGCATCTTTTCCGCTAAATGCACTTAACCATAAACGTTTACTCGATGCCAGTGACAATGATCAGAGTGGTTTGGCTGTTTTTACCTGCGACGGAACCAAACTGGCTGCTGTTTATGGCGAAGATCCGTCAACAGCTGTTCAAGGAAGTCCAAGCTGGGATGTGGGCTCAACCATTCAGCCTTTCTGTAAGCAAAAACTCATTTTTGCCAATGATGATTATGGCAGAACCATGATCAATCAGCCGGTGACCATTCCATTGTTATTAAATGACTTTGGCTTCCTGGCAGTTGTTGATCCTACTTCGGTAAGTACAACAGCCTTGTTGCAACCAAAAAATGGTACTGTTTACATAAACAGTAACGGATCCGTTATTTATACACCCAATGCCGGTTATGTAGGAAAGGATACTTTCCAATACAGTGTATGTTCTACACCAACACCGGTTGTTTGTGACGATGCCATGGTGTATGTAGATATCAGTGTTTGCCCGGCTCCATTTTTTGAAAATGTAATTGGAGGCCAGGTGTACAATGATAAAAATAAGGACGGGTTGAATAATGACGGCGGTGCTGGTATCTCAGGTGCTAAAGTATATTTATATTTAGACGGAAATTGTAATACAACTATTGATGCCAATGAACTGAAGGATTCTGTAACGGTTGATGTGTCCGGTATGTACCAGTTCATAACCTATCCGGAAAAATCTGTTGCAGATGATTTCGACGGGGCAGGGGCTACCAATACCTGTGCATCGGGTTCTGATGGAAATTCTGCCTGGTTGAGCAACTGGGTAGATGCCGGAGATGCTTCCGTTGGATATTGTACCGGAGTGGCCAATGCCGATGTGGATGTCAGAATGGACAATGCGTTCGGTTATGCCTTACGGTTAAAAGATGCAAACAAATCTGCCACACGTACGGTGAAACTTACCGGGGCTTCTTATGCATTCCTGACTTTTTCTTATAGAAGAAAATCAGCAACAATGACAGCCGGTAAGGATCTGATCGTTCAGGCATCTTCCAACGGATCAGCATTTAGTACAGTATTCACTATAGCCGGTGATGGAACTACAGATGCCAATTATGTTACCATTTATAACCAGGATATAACTTCTTTTGCATCCGCAACGACATACATACGCTTTTTGACCAATAATAATTTTCTTGATGGCGATACCGTGTACATTGATAATGTGAAAGTACAGTTTCTTACATATCCGCAATGTTATATAACAAGGCTGGATCCGTCAACAGTGCCGGCCAATTATCATACTACAACTATTACACAACATGCCCTTACTGCAAACAGTGCTTCTACCTGTTTGTCGCCTTACGATTTTGGTATCACAAAAAATACAATAAGTATCAGCGGTACCTTATTCAATGATGCCAATGGGTTAACAGACAATCTTGTTAACGGAACTGCCATGGGTACTGTTTCCGGAAGCCCCGTGTATGCGTACCTGGTAGATACAGCCAATAAAGTTGTTAATAAAGTAACGGTGAATGCAGCTAACGGAACTTATTCATTCGCAGCTGCTGACATTCTTACCAATTACAAGATCATGCTTTCAACCACAAGTGTAAGTATTGGAAGTACTAAACCCGCCAGTCTTAATTTTAATTCAATATGGACCAATACCGGGGATGCTTATGGCGTCAATAATTTGGAAGGCTCCGGCATAAAACCGGGAGCTGCAAGTTGTTTCATTGATGTAAAAACGAATGTAAGCAATATTACCGCTGTTAATTTCGGAATTGAAAGATTACCAAATTCGGATGATAAATCTGCCAGCTATGCTACAAATACCCCGGGTTTGAAATATAATATTCCGGCACTTACAGGTACCGATCCGGAAGATGGTGTTTTAGGATCAGGTAAAACCTATAAAATAACAAGCTTGCCGGCAAATGCGGTTCTTTTCTATAATAATATTGCCGTAACACTCAACCAGGTTATCCCGGCATTTAACCCGACACTTTTAAAAATAGACCCGGATGATTTTATTTTAATGACAACTTTCAATTATGCTTCTATGGATGCGGCAGGATTATTTGACCCCACGCCGGCAACAGTTCAGATAAATTGGGTTACGTTATTACCTGTTAAATTACTTGATTTCAGCGGAAAACTGAATGGTTCAAAAGTTGACCTGTTCTGGACAACTTCTTCAGAAAGCAATTCAAGTCATTTTGAAGTAGAACATAGTACTGACG
>JANMMS010000008.1:0-86385 GCA_031373525.1 Ferruginibacter sp. | reverse complement strand
AGTTAATTTATTAAAATCCGTCATCAATTTCCTTATATATATAAATTTGTTAAAATTAAAATATATTTTAAAGAACTCGAATGTTAAAATAAAAACGACACAAAGATCACCCTTACTAAAAAAGAGGCTATGCTACTCAGATTACTTATCGAAAATAAGAATGATGTGGTTACAAGGGAAAAGATCCTTCAATCGGTTTGGGGGTATAATGTTTATCCAACCACCAGGACCATAGATAATTTTATTTTGAATTTCAGGAAATATTTCGAAACGGATAGCCGTAATCCCGTTTATTTTCATTCAGTAAGAAGTGTTGGTTATAAATTTACAGATTCCTGAAATCATAAGTATTTATCAATTGTATGATATCTTGAGCCCTGTCGTATAATTCATTCATCTTACCATTTTTTTCAAAAGGTGTATAAAGCTGCCATTCTATTTCCTGCATTAATTGCTGTAGTTGCAATACTATATTATTACTGATATTCTTATTGTCCATGACAGCAGCTATACTTTTTGTATCGATCTCTGCCGGTTTAATTGAAAATTTTTGAGACAAATAATTTTTCAATTCGGCATTTAAAATTGAATAAAAGCTGTTACAATCATTCATTTCTAAACAGGCAGCTGCTTTTATCAAAGGGTTTTGTTGATTAAATACAGATGTTTCAATAACATGCTCTATTTTTTCATTTTCCGGAGCATTGTTACTTATAACAGCGTTTCTATTAATGGAAGGATTCTTATCTTTCTTAACCCATATGATCAATGAGGTCATTATTATAATTGCAATAAAAATAATGATCCATCCCCGGTTATCAAATATTTTATTTATCCAGGAAACTGATTTTATATCATTGGAAGAAATGGATGTTGAAACAGCGGAGCCAGTTGACATGGAAACTGTAAATACGATCTCACTGGTCTTTATTGTTTTATAGGTTGCATTGCCCGGGTCAAAATAACTGAATTGAATTGAAGGTATTGTATATTTACCCGGACCATTTACAGAAAAACTATATTCAAAAGATTTACTTCCACTAACCGGTATTGTTAACTTATCCAACTCTTCGGAAACTGCTGGATCGAACGGGTCAATACCTGCCGGCCATTGCGGTATAGGTGCAGTTAACAGGGGAAGATTTCCACTTCCCATGATCTTTACAACCAGTTTACCTGATTCATTTGAAGGGAAACTTGTTTTTTGCAAATGCGCTTCTATTAAAAATTTACCAACAGCTCCTGAGAATGAAGCTGGTTTATTAGCTTCCGGTAAAGGTTTAACAAGAATGGTAACCGGTTTACTTTTTAAACTTATGACCTGGTTTATTATCCCTTCCTGTGGCACTATCGTTCCTGCGAAATTGTCAAAAAGATCATACGGGTTACTACCATTTTTTTTTATATAATCATCTTTAATGAATTGAACTTTATTTTCAAGTTCAGCCGATTCAAGATCTATATTGCCTGGCTGCAAAGGATACAGTTGTGCTTTGCGAATTGTATAAACATTGTATTCCCTGCCATTTAATTTCTGCCTGGTATAGCCTTCTAAATCAGGATTGGTAAGGTCAATAACTGAAAAACCATTGAAAGCGGGATTTTCTGTTAACTTACTTTCACTTTTTAAACGGGTATATAACTTATAGGTTGCAACAATAGGTTCCCCGACAAAGCAACTTGTTTTATCAGTTTCCAAACGTAGCTGCATATTCTTATTAACTTTATCTGCAACATCTTCGCCTTTTTTTAAAATATAATCTGTAAAATCCACCGAAGGCCTTCTCTCTTCAAAAGGATCAAAATTTGAGAAAGGGTTTACCGAATTATTATTTGACGGGCTATTACCTGAAGTGGCATTTTTGACCAGCAATGAAGTAGTATTGGTTTTATACATTTTACCTGCGATCTTAACAACAGATCCTTCAATATCGATCTTGCCGGTTTTGTTGGGCCTTAAAATAAAGACCAGTGCTGTAAAACTGGTAACATGCCCATTGACAGAACTTGTTCCACTTTCCTGGCCGGGACCACTGATCACAGTAAAGTTCTTCAAAGACGGTGGTATTATTTCCTGTACATTATTGCTATTCTGCACAATGACCTTAAGTGTTGCATACTCGTCTTTATAGATCTGTGAAGGAGAAATTTCCTGGGTAATACTTACCTGGCCAATAGAAGAAAACATACCGAGGCTGTAAAATAAAACCAACCATAATTTTTGTAGAAATAGATTCATATACTGCACATCAGAAAACTCAAAATTAGACTATCTGATTTTGTAGGTTGTTATTCAAAGTTTAAAAGATTGTAAGGAACTGTTAATTATAGATCTCCCAATTGCGGACGAAGAACAATTTCTTCAACAACTGCCTGCGGAGATAAATTACTTGCAGCATAAACCATTGCAGCAATATCTTCCGATTCCATGATCCGGCCATTACTATTGTCAAAGTTGCCCCAGGAATCTGTTAAGACCGCACCCGGGAAAACAGCAGTAACTTTTATTCCCGTTGACTTTAATTCATGCCGCAGGTTTTGAGAAAACCCATTTAATGCATATTTACTGATACTATATCCTCCCCCTCCATCATAAGCATGTAAAGAAGCTATTGAACATATATTAAAAATATGCCCGCTTCCGTTTTTGATCATTGAAGGAAGCAGTTTCCTTGTAAGGTGATAAGCACTGTAGAGATTTGTGTTAATCATAAGTTCAAGGTTATTCTCTGATTCATCTATTGTATTTCCGGGCAAATAAATGCCGGCATTATTTACAAGTATATCAGGAATTGAATGATGCAAACACCATTCTGCAAATGAAACAACTTCTGTTTTTTCAGAGAGGTCGACTGATTTCACTTTGATCTTTACAGATGGGTATTTCGCCTGTATCTCCAATGCTGTTTCATTTAAGAGATCAATATTTCTTGCACACAGAAAAAGATTGCACCCACTTGAAGCAAATTGTATCGCAATGGCTTTCCCTATCCCTTTATTGGCTCCGGTAATTACAACATTCATTCATAAAATATTTAATGATTAATAATCCTATTTTTGCGGCTGTTCTGTCATGCTGAGAAATGAAGCATCTCTCAAGAGATTCCTCCTTCGGCGTAATGACAAACTGTAATAGTCAAAGTTAATCAAGCATTCATTTAAAACAGCCGGTTTCATGCCTTTATACAAACATCTTTTTTTTGATCTTGATCATACGCTATGGGATTTTGATACAAACGCTAAATATGCTCTTCAGGAAATATATATTGAATTTAAACTTCAGGAAAAAGTAACAGGAGTATTCGATGAATTTTACAAAAAATATATTTATCACAATGAAATATTATGGGACAGGTATCAAAAAGGAACGATCAGTGCGGAAGAATTAAAATGGAGACGTATGTGGCGGACCTTGCTGGATTTTAAAATAGGAGATGAATCTTTATCTAAAGATTTAAGTGCCATGTTCCTGGATATTTTACCAACTAAAAAAGAATTATTCCCATATACAATTGAGATCCTTCATTATTTAACCGGTAAAAATTATCAGCTTCACCTGATCACAAACGGATTTGAAAAAACACAATGGAGCAAGATCAGAAATAGCGGCCTGGATAAATATATCACCCATGTTATAACTTCAGAAGGCAGTAACAGCCTGAAACCTAAAAAAGAGATCTTTGAATTTGCCCTTCAAAAAGCCAACGCTTCCCTGAAGGAGTCGATCATGATCGGTGATAATTTAGATGCAGATATACAAGGTGCCATGAACGCAGGAATGGATACAGTTTTTGTAAACCATATCAATGCAAATACTTCTATTAAACCTACTTATATTGTTACTCACCTGGATCAACTGGAGCGTATTTTTTAATTATATAATTCTCAAACGAGCATTAATTGAATTGTTTTGATTGTGAGCCAGTTATTTCTTAAAAACAGTTAAAGGTATTCCTAAGGCATAAAAAAACCTCCCGGTTTTACAGGAGGTTTAAATATCTTTTCTTACAATCAGAGTTTTGCTGTCTTTTCTTTATCTTTTTTGCAACATGATTTAGAAGACTTTTTAGAACATGATTTGTCTTTTGAACATTTTTTTCCTTTACCGCAATTTGCAAATGAAACGCCTGTAAACAGAAGTGCTGCCGTAGCTAATAATAATACTTTTTTCATTTTTTATTTTTTGTGTGATTAATCAACGTAAAAATAGGAGGAAAATTGTAAAAGAATGCCCTGTTTTTGTTAAAATGTCAGATCGTAGCTATTACGGTAACTCCTCCCTGGACAACTTCGTTCAATCCTACATTTATTTTTGTACCTACCGGTAGTAAAAGGTCAACCCTGCTGCCAAACTTGATAAATCCCATTTCTGCACCTTGTTCTACTTTTTCACCCACTTCCAGGTAATTTTTGATTCTTTTTGCTACTGCTCCTGCAATCTGCTTTACCAGTACCTCAAATCCGTTTTTCCTGATAACCACAGAATGGCGCTCATTTTCAGTAGAAGATTTAGGATGCCAGGCCACCAGGAATTTACCCTGATGATATTTATTATAAACAACTTCGCCACTTACCGGATTCCTGTTCACATGTACATTGAGCGGGCTCATGAATATAGATACCTGCATTCTTTTATCTTTAAAATATTCAGGATCAACTGTTTCTTCAATAACAACAACTTTCCCATCGGCTGGTGCAATTACCTGGTTCTCACTTATAGTCAGTTTTCGGGATGGAATGCGAAAAAAGGAAACAATAAGGCTCAAAAAAATAAGGCCAATAACAGTTAATAGTGCCCAAAGCCATAAAAGAGATGCCCCAAAAAGCCAGAACATTAACAGATTCATTGCTCCAAAAATAAGTGTAGCTAACGCAATAGATTTATATCCTTCTCTATGAATAGTCATGTATAAAATTTGAAGGGCGAAGTTACAAACAAGAAGCAGATTTTGATTGCTGGTCTTAAAATAATAATTGGATATAGATCCAAACAAATGGGCTTGCAACAAGCAATGAATCAAAGCGGTCTAAAAAACCACCATGCCCCGGCATCAGGTTCCCACTGTCTTTAATACCTGCTACCCTTTTTAACTTACTCTCCAAAAGATCACCGGTGGTTCCAAAAACAGCACAAATAGCTGCCAGGCATAACCATTGTTGCCAATGAATTATTTTAGCAACCGGAATAAGATATCCGGCCAATGTTATCACAACTATACAAAGTATAATGCCGCCAAACGTTCCTTCCCTGGTTTTCTTGGGAGATATTTTTGATAACGGAGTTTTCCCAATAAAAGAACCCACCAGGTAAGCCATCGTATCATTGATCCAGATAGAGAATAATATTGAACATGGTATAAGAGGTGAATAGACATTCCCTTTGATACCCATATCTATCATCATAAATAAAGGCATAACTATATAGATCAGGGCAAATGGAAGATAATAAATGAACTTACTCCCGTTGATCTTTTTTAAAATCTTGACAAATTCATACAGACACCCTGCCATAATGAAAATAAACAATGAAATGAAACTAAAGGAATTGATAAATAAACCTGCAAGCATAACAATCACAAATACCAATGCCGTTAATGCCCTGGTTCTGAATGTCTGGATATTGATAGCCAATCTTAATGAATTTGTGTATGTATAAATGGATCGTACGTATCTTCTTTTTCAATGATGAGCTGTTCTCTTGTTTCTATCTTAACTATATCCTTCAATGAAACTTTTTGAAGCAACCTGAATAAAAAATAGAAAGCGATCAGTGAAATTAAAGCAAACCACCATTCAACTTTGGGATCCAGTTTGCCGGGGTCAATTTTTTGATGATGTGTACTCATATAAAATAACTGGGAAACTGCTATGGCATTATTCAAAAAATGAGCAATAACATTCACCCATATATTTTTGGTTGAATGATACATCAGGCCAAGTGCAAAACCCAGTGCAGCCCTGCTGATAAACAGGTAAATAGATGAATGTATCAGGCTAAAAATAAGCGAGGTTACCAATATGGCCAATAATGGTTTCTTCCACCATCGAACCAATAAACCCTGCATCGCGCCTCTAAAAAAGACCTCCTCAAAAAGTGCCGGAAAAAAAGCCATGATAACAATAGCCATTAAGAATTCGGACCAGCTTTTTAAATTACTCAAAATTAAAACCTGGTCTTCATAAGCTTTTTCCAGACTCTTTGCCATAGCATCAATAGCAGGGAAATGTGAGATCATTACTTTACTGATATCAGCCAATGGTGATGCTAAAATATTTGCGGAAAAAATGATCAGGAATCCGATCAATACCTGGTAAACATTTATATAAGGATTAAAACCAAGCCAAAATTTATTCCGACCATTTGTAACCCAAGAAAATAAAATTGCAGGTACAAATAACAATAAAAATGTACCTGATACCTGGGCCATTCTTGCATAATCAATATTTTCAGGTTTGGCCATAGCTTCCAGCATTGCGCTACCCATATCTTTAAATGATGTACCCGGGGGTATCATTTGCATTCCTATTATCAATTGTACCCCGCCTGCCATTATGAATCCAAGACCTAAAAAGACAAATAGGATACCCATTTGCCCAAAACCCGTAAACCCCTTTACACTTTTGTATTGCATGTTCTAAGCTGAATTGTTGTAAATTTGCAGCCGCAATATACAAAGAATGATATGCCCAAAATAGGCCACATAGAATTACCGGAATTTCCACTCCTGCTGGCGCCAATGGAAGACGTGAGTGATCCTCCTTTCAGGGCCTTATGTAAAGACAATGGGGCCGATCTGATGTACAGCGAGTTCATCAGCAGTGAAGGGCTTATCAGGGATGCTATGAAAAGCAGGCAAAAGCTGGATTTTAGTGAGGAAGAAAGGCCATTTGGTATTCAGATCTTTGGTGGTGATGAAGAAGCCATGGCCATGAGCGCCGGTATTTGTGAAACAGTAAAGCCAGACCTGGTAGACATCAATTTCGGGTGCCCGGTTAAGAAAGTTGTCAGTAAAGGAGCTGGTGCAGGTGTGTTGAAAGATATAGACCTGATGGAACGATTAACTAAGGCAGTAATTAAAGGAACCACACTTCCGGTAACAGTAAAAACTAGATTGGGTTGGGATGATAATACTAAAAATATAGAAGAAGTTGCTGAAAGAATGCAGGATATTGGTGTTCAGGCTTTAAGTATTCACGGCAGGACAAGATCCCAATTATATAAAGGTGAAGCAGATTGGACATTGATAGCCAAAGTAAAGAATAACCCCCGCATTCATATCCCAATTTTTGGAAATGGAGATATTGATAGTCCACAAAAAGCTTTGGAATATAAAAACCGCTATGGCATAGATGGTATTATGATTGGCAGAGCTGCTATCGGTTATCCCTGGATATTCAGGGAAATAAAACATTATCTGGAAACCCAAACGATGCTGCCTTCACCAACATTACAGGAACGTATACAGGTTTGCAAAAAGCATTTACAAAAATCAGTAGAATGGAAAGGCCCTGTTGTTGGTATTTATGAAATGCGCAGGCATTATACCAATTACTTAAAAGGCTTACCGGGCATAAAAGAATTCCGTTATAAACTTGTTACACTAAATTCACCGGAAGAAATAAATGCGGTATTGAATGAGATCAGTGTTCATTATTCGGGATATGAGTTTGAACGCACACCGATCGAGATCATCAATTACCACGAAAAGTGCCCGTTGTAAATCTATGATTTCACTCAAAGACATAAATTGAAGAGTTGGCAGTAATTGAACCTAATTCCCTACACGGATACGCTCAAATATATGCCCTTCGATCACCTTACGAAGATACTAAAAGCTGATGCATCGGTGTTGCCAGAAGATAATTGCGTTTCAAAACCGTTTCTCCATACGACAGCCATAGTGTAGGCCCCTAATACGGTTGATTTTGACCCTGCAACATATACATCCGCTCCAACAACATACACAGACCAGGCCCTATTGTGATAGCCCGACGTAGTTAAAAAACTGCCGTTACCGTTCTTCCAAAGCTTTGCATAACTGTTGGGAGATGTCCCATCATCTTCTGTCCCTGCTATATATACATCTGTGCCGGAAACAACTACTGAATTGGCAACCGCATTACTCGCACTGCTTAACATTGAAGCCACCCCATTTTTCCAAAGCTTGGCAGAATTACCTTCCTTACCCACCACATATACGTCATTACCAGAAACAAAAATTGAATTCGCATCAGCAACTGCAGGGCCGTTTGTCAATGAAGTAGCAATGCCGTTCTTCCAACTGGTAGCTACATATACAACATTGAAATTAATAGTTTGTGTTACGTAGCCGGCAGCATACACATCCGTGCCGGAAACAAAAACAGCCCTGGCTATTGATCCCAGAAGGGCACCACTACTCAATGTAGTTGCAACCCCGTTCTTCCAAATTGTTGCAGCATTTGCATAAGCACCTACAACGTACACGTCAGTTCCCACTACAAACACAGAATAAGCTTCTCCCTGGTAAAAGATTGGTGCCGTAGGTATGGGAGTCAAATAGGTTGCAACCCCATTTTTCCAAACTGTTGCCCTTTGGTTCACTTTTCCGGAAACATACACATCTGTTCCCGACACAAAAATTGCATTCGCTTCCGCCTGAACACCAGCTGTAAAAGGCAATGCTGTGCCTGTATAAGAACCGGTTGTATTTACCCAAACTTTTGGGATTCGGATATTACCAGAAATATCATATAGATCATCAAAACCAGTGACAAAAATACTGGTTGTACACCCTGTAATTGTAGTAAAGCTGATGTCATTTCCATAGGCGGTACCAGCGCTATTTGTCGCAAAAGCCCGGACATGATATGCAGTGCCGGCAGTAAGGCCGGTCATATTAGATGTGTATGATCCCATACCACTTCCACTGTTCACTAAAGAATTTGCAGTAGTTGGATTAGGAGTAGTGCCGAAGCATACACCCCTTGCAGATATGGCAGAGCCGCCGTTGCTGGAAATATTGCCACCGGATATGGCTGCCGTGCATGTAATGCCGATGGCCGCTGTAGTTGTTAACTGTGCCAATGACCCTAAAGGATTGTTGACCGGAACAACAAATGTGCATCCACCGGCAAGGGCTGTATTAAAGGTGAAAGATCCAACTGCCGCAGGTGTACCACTACCGGCGAGATTCAACGTTTGTGGCCCCGGAATTGTAAAGTTGCCACTGCTGCTGAATGATATGCCATTCACGACATTGCTTGTGATAGAGTAGGAACCGGGTGAACTTACAATCACCTGAATGGCAACTGTGTTCATTGCAACAAGCGCTACTCCCGCGGTATAGCTCCCGGCAAGCGTTGCTCCTGTACATGCACCGGCTGTGTTCCCGAATGTAAATACAGATGACGAAAGGCTAACCGTCACATTCGCCTGGCATACGCTGCTATTGAAACGAATTACAAACACATCAGTTTCAGCTAAAAGCGGTGTGCCGCCTGCTAAAAGTCTCACTGTTTGTATGCCGGTGGACGTTGCACGACCTTCGGCTTTAAAAAAAAATCCGTTTAAAGTATCTGACTTGATCTCATAATTTCCGGTATCGGTAAAGTTTACTTGCACATCCATATAGTTCGAAGTTCCCAGGGCAATGTTTTGTACATAAGTGCCGCCAAGGATTACAGAAGCACAATCGCCAGAAGCAGTTTTTAAAAGGTTGCCGTCTGCAGCTTGGGTAACAATATTCTCAAAAGTGAGTTCTTTATTACAAGCAGAAATGACGACCACCGGGGTCAAAAAGAAGATCAGATATCTCAGTAATTTCATTATAAAAATTTGTGGATGTAATTTACCCCTTTAAAAATTCTGGTAAGCAAAAAGTGACAGGAATATTAGGGAAAAAATAAATAATTTAGCTTTGTTGAAGTAATGTTTACGATAAATGAAACAAATACTTAACAAATTCACTTAAAATTATCTATATTTAAATACATACATATTTTTTGTTTGAAAAAAGTAGATTAGATGTAAAACTGTTGCTGAATTTTAAGAAAAAAAACAGCAACTTATTATTTGAAGACCGAAAAGAATTTGACTTTGACAAAAAAGTAATCATTGGCTTATGTAAAATTGGCGTACAGTATTTTTGAGCTTTTCTAAAGCTGCTGCTAACTAAGACATTGCCGCAAATTCGGCGGATAGTCATATTATTTGCATCATTTCACTACCAATCATTTGGTTTCAAGTATACGAGTAACCTTCATCGCCTGCGGGCTAAGCAAAGAGTAACGCAAACTAAGTTTGGTTTTTCCAATAAAGTATACATACAGTAATTAGCATCATCACCGAACACAGCATCTAACCTCAACCTGCGGCAATACTCATCGAAAGGAGCATAGTTCTATATCATTCTTGCACTTTTTGAATTTTCTTAGCGTCATTGCATAAAATAATCCTTTGTATCAATCTTTAAAGTTTTTGAGTAAATTCTTTTAACCCCTTGGTATATTCTTTTGCCCTGGCTTCAGCAAAATAATCTGCTCCTAACATGATCAAAGCCTGTATAGCCAGGCCAAGCCCAAGTCCAAATAAAAAAGACTTTTCCGTATTTGATCTGTATATATAAATAAGTATAAGGCCCGCAATAGCCAGCCCAATCTCGATCCAACGGTACAATACAAAATTTTTATTCACTTGCTCCATCCGTGGGATCTCTTTTGATTTCAATTCCGAAGGATTAAGGTCATAGGCATAAACATTTCGTTGCCTGTCGCTATCAAATCTTTTATATACTGAATACCCTACGGATATTTGAATCAATGCAATCAAAATTAACGGCCAGGCCATTCCCTTATAAAAATTTGTTTTGAGAAAAAAGAAAAAAATAATTGCTGCTATGACCGCTGCTATTCCGATAAAAATAAACAGCAGGCTCTCAGATTTTTCTGCGGTAAAATATTTTTCTATATCTGTTTTGGTAAACATAAAATTGGTTTTGCTTATGTATCCTTTTTTCTTTGTTGGTCTTAGCGACTTTGTGTCTTAGCAGTTATTTTTACCGCAAAGGCCCCAAGGCACAAAGAATTTAATCTTCAATTGCATTAATCACTGCCTTATCCAAAGGTGATATAGCCGGGGCAAAATAATTGACCAGTTTTCCTTCTTCATCAACGAGGTATTTAGAAAAATTCCATACCGGTTGCTGGTTATTCCAGCCGTTCAGGGTAGCATCAGTTAGCCATTTGAAAACTTCATTCTGTGAATTCTTTTTAACAACAATGCTTTTTTTCATAAGCGGAAATGTAACACTAAAATTGAGCTTACAAAATTTAGCAATATCCTCATCGCTTCCTTTTTCCTGTTCTTTAAAATCATTGGCAGGGAATCCAATAATGATCAATTTGTCATTGTACCTTCGATATAATTTTTCCAACTCATCATACTGGCCGGTATACCCGCAATCAGAAGCCGTATTGACCAATAATACTTTTTTTCCTTTTAATGTTGAAAAATCAAATACTACACCGCTTATCGCAGTATCTTTTAAAGAATAAAAAGATACAGACGGATTCATTTCTTTATTTGAAGGAACCATTTTTTCCTGTGATGATTTTTTTGTGAACCACATCAGTGCCGGATAAAAAGCTTTTAATATTTTTTGTCTTACTGTCATTTGTTTTGAATTTTTGTTAACGATCAATACATACACACTAAATGAAATGAATAAAAATATTAGGGGTAATATTGCTTTTTTCAGGTATTTCTGTTTAAGGTTCATGCATTAATTTGTGTTAAAAAAACCATTCTGAAGATTCATCAACTTCAAACTTCGAACTCCAAACTATGAACTATCTTATCACCCATTTAAACAATTTCAATTTGCCTTTAAATGGAGGATATTTAACAGACGGATCAAACCAGGTAGGTGTTTTCATAACAGACTTTTTATGACTGAATGTATCAAAACTGTATTTACCATGATAATGCCCGCTACCACTATTCCCACGCCCTCCAAATGGAAGGTTGTGATTGGTCAGGTGCCAGCTGGCATTGTTTATACATCCGCCGCCAAATGCAACTGATTTTAACCAGGCTTTTTCTTTTTCTTTATTGGAAGTAAAAATATAAAATGCCAAAGGGTTCTTGTTTTTAGAAATAATATTCAATGCTTCAACTGTATTATTAAAGGAAAGTATTGGCAAGACTGGACCAAATATTTCTTCTTTCATTATAGGGCTATCCAGACTTACATCCGTTATCAGCGTTGGTTCTATGTATAATTTATTTCTATCGTAATTTCCTCCATGAACAATTTTTCCGTCTGCAAAGTATTTGATAACCCTGTCAAATTGTTTTTCATTAATGATCTTTCCATAGTTATCACTTGAGCTTGCATCCGTACCAAAAAATTGTTGAAGCTGAATTTTTATTGCCTGTATCAATTCATCTTTTTTAGATGCATGTACCAATATATAATCCGGAGCAACGCACATTTGCCCGGCATTAGAAAACTTTGTCATTGCAATACGTTTGGCAGAAATTTTTATATCAGCATCTGCCTCTACCACACAGGGACTTTTACCTCCCAGTTCAAGCGTAACAGGCACCAGGTTATTGGCTGCCATTTGGTAAATTATTTTTCCAACAGTTGTACTGCCGGTATAAAAAACATGGTCAAAAACAAAATTGTTCATCATTTGCGGAACAACTGAAGCACCATCACCATCGGTAAATAAAATATAATCCGGTTCAAATGTTTCCGCTATCAATTGTTTCATTACAGCAGATGTGGCAGGAGCAAATTCAGACGATTTCAATACAACACAATTTCCTGCAGCTATAGCTCCCACAAGCGGGGTAAATAATAATTGAAAAGGATAATTCCATGGACTGATAATAAGCACTACTCCCAAAGGTTCGGCCATGA
Source organism: Ferruginibacter sp. (assembly GCA_031373525.1). Classification (GTDB taxonomy): domain Bacteria; phylum Bacteroidota; class Bacteroidia; order Chitinophagales; family Chitinophagaceae; genus Ferruginibacter. Next base: position 73,477 of record JANMMS010000008.1, on the reverse strand, counting down.
TAAAACTTTTTGAAGGCAGGTTCAGCAGATTAGTGCTTACATTTTCCGGTTCCATCCATTTATCCAGGAGTTTTAAAGTATGATTGATCTCTGCATATACAAAGCCATTTTCTGTTACCCAACACTCCTCCTGGCTTTTTTTAAGGTCAGTAAATAATGCCTCGTAAATTCGTTGTTCATATTGTTGCAAAGCCTTTTTTAGTTTTTGCAATTGCTTTTTCCTGAAATCATAAGGCTTTGTAATACCTGTATCAAAAAAATTGCGAATAGCAGTTAATTCATTTAGAGATTGCATTGCCTTAAATTTGTTTTAAAGTTAGTAAAGAAATGATGAGTGATGAACAATATATGCAGCAGGCTATCAAAGAAGCACAAAAGGCTTTTGACATAGATGAAGTTCCTGTTGGAGCCATTGTAGTTTTGAATGAACAAATAATAGCAAAGGCACATAACCAGGTAGAATTGCTGAATGACAGTACAGCTCATGCTGAGATCCTGGCTCTTACAACTGCTTTTAATTCTTTGGGAAGCAAATACCTGCCCGATGCCACTTTGTATGTGACCGTTGAACCTTGCCTGATGTGCAGTGGTGCCCTGTATTGGAGCAAGATCGGGCGAATTGTTTTTGGAGCTTATGATGATAAAAACGGTTACCGGAAATCAACCGGGGATAATAACCCGTTTCATCCCAAAACGCTCATTATTGGTGGAATAATGGCAGATGAATGCAGCAGGCTGATGAAGGAATTCTTTAGATCAAAAAGATGATTTTCGAGATGTGAAACTTCTTTCTGTATTTTAAATTGATTTCAACTTATTGATGTTAATTTTGTAATCCTTATAAACAATTTTTTTAATCGAATAAAACTATCAGTTATGGCTTTTACATTAGCACCTCTTCCTTATGCTTATGAAGCACTGGAACCACATATTGACACACTAACCATGCAGATACATCACGATAAGCACCACCAGGCTTATGTTGATAATTTAAACAAAGCCATTGCAGGTACAGATCATGAAAATAAATCAATAGCAGATCTTGTAAAACATGCAGGCAGTATCAGTCCGGCGGTACGCAATAATGGCGGCGGACATTGGAACCATACTTTTTTCTGGGAAAGCCTGGCAGGTAATGCAGGAGGAAAGCCTTCTGGAAAATTATCTGAAGCTATTGATGCTGCATTTGGGTCTTTTGATGCCTTCAAAGAAAAATTCAGCCAGGCCGGTATGACACGCTTTGGAAGCGGTTGGGCATGGCTGATAGTTAAGGATGGCAAACTTGAAATATGCTCCACACCTAATCAGGATAATCCATTGATGGATGTTGCAGAAGTAAAAGGCACACCCATTTTAGGTGCAGATGTTTGGGAACACGCATATTACCTGAAATATCAAAATAAACGTGCAGATTATTTATCTGCTTTCTGGAATGTGGTGAACTGGAGTAAGGTGGCGGAGAGGTTTGCTGGATAGTAAAATAAAGTTTTAATATTGAACAAGGAACAAGGAATTTCCAATGATGACAGGAATGCAACAGTTCTTAATTCGAAATTCCTTGTTCCTTGTTCAATATTCTACGGCACCGGATCATAGCCATGCCCTCCCCATGGATGACATTTCCTCATTCGATTTATGGTGAGCCAAAGGCCTTTTACAGGCCCGTATCTTTTAAATGCCTCTATTCCATATTGCGAACAAGTTGGAGTAAACCTGCATTTGGGGCCAAGCAAAGGAGATAATATCCATTGATATAATTTTATCAGGAAAATAAATGGAAGACTAAGTAAATACTTAACTTTTTGCATCGGCAAATTTTATAAGCCGGTTAATAATGATCCCGATCTTTTCAAATACCAATTCATAATCGGGGATATCTTTACCCATGTATAGAATAAAAACAGACATTTGCTTTTCTTCCTTCTTCATATGATTCTGCAAACTGTTTTTTTGTAACCGCCAGGCTTCTCTCATTAAACGCTTTACACGATTCCGATCTGTAGCTTTTTTAAAATTTCTGCTGCTCACACCAACGGCTGCTTGCAATACAGCTTCTTTATTTTCAGGCAACCATATTACTTTGAAAGGAAAATTAGAAAAATTGTTACCCTTACCAAAAAGCTGATCGATCAGTTTGCTGCTTTTTAGTTTATCTGTTTTCCTGAAAAAATATCGTTGGGTCGTTGACAAAATTTACAAAGAATATCATTTTTTTACTCCGGACTAAAGTCCGGAGCTATTCATAAAAAAAGCCCTTGCAATTGCAAAGGCTAATATACATTTTTCCAACATTTAATGTTCAATGCAGAAATACTGATCTATTTTTTTGAACCGTGTTCGTCAGAAACAGTCAGTTTATGACGTCCTTTAGCTCTGCGGCTTGCCAATACTTTTCGGCCATTTGCATCCTGCATGCGCCTGCGAAATCCATGTACAGATTTTCTGCGTCGAGTATGGGGCTGGTAGGTTCTTTTTTTTCCGGGCATTTTATTATATTTTTCCCTGTCTGACGTCAGGCAGGCTTTTAAAAATATTGTTAATGTTCATTTCTATCAGCCGGGCACCATCCCCGCTGCTTGTGAAAGGACGGCAAAGGTAGGGGTTTAATAATAAAATATAAAACGATTTTAAAAGATTTTGACATTTTTTTTACTGAATTTCAATCGTTTATACCAGTTTTAATTTTTCAGCTGTTACCTCTTTTGAAAAAAACAAGCTTGCATGACTATTAAAATCGCCTGTTTCTCCAGTTGTATAATATATACGATCCATATTCTTACTGCATTTTACTTCTATTTCCGGATGCCTGTTCAAATAATCCTTTAAACTATGCGCAATGATTTCTCCCTGGGTAATAATTGAAACAGTATCCGGAACATATTTCATTATTTTATCAATAAGCAATGGGTAATGTGTGCAGGCAAGTAATATGGTATCTATGTCCGGATCTTTTTGCAGTAAATTATCAATATGATTTTTTACAAAATAATCTGCCCCGGGAGATCTATGTTCATTCGTTTCTATTAACGGGACCCAAATCGGGCAGGCTTCCTGGCATACTTTTAATTCGGGATAAAATTTTTCGATCTCAATCAGGTAAGAGCCTGATTGTATAGTTCCGTTGGTGCCCATTACACCCACATGCCCCGTTTTGCTATATCGGCCAATGACTTCAGATGTTGGCCTGATCAACCCTAAAACCCGTTTCGAAGGATCAATAATAGGGAGATCATTTTGTTGTATTGTTCGTAATGCTTTTGCCGATGCTGTATTGCAGGCTAAAATAACTATCGGGCAACCCTGGGAGAAAAACCATTTAACACATTGAAGCGTGTACTCATAAACCCTATCAAAATCCCTGGTACCATAAGGTGCCCTGGCATTATCGCCCAAATAGATATAATCGTATTGAGGCAGGGAAGCAGTTATTTCTTTTAAAATAGTAAGTCCTCCATAACCGCTGTCAAAAACCCCGATAGGTCGTTGTGTATCCATAATCCAAAAATAATAAAGCCATCTGTGTTTATTCAGATGGCTTTATATTATTTTATTTTAATTCTTAATTAACCTTTTTAGGAGCAGTTCCTGCTTTTGGCACTTGCGGGGTATCCTTAATACCCATTTTCTTTTTTACAAGCCCTATCACATCATCTCCCGGAGGGCCGGTAATAACGGAATTAGCATCCAGAATATAAGCATACCCGCTTTCTTTAGCTACTTCTTTGATGGTTGCCAATGCTTTTTCACGAAGTGGTGCAATTTTTTCCTGGGCTTTTTGCTGATACATTTCCTGTGCCTGCTGGTTCCAACCCTGCACTCTTTGATATAATGCAACCAATTCACTTCTTTTTATTTCTTTCATGCTTGGTGAAAGTTTTGCAGAGTCTCTAACATACAAGCTGTCTTTATCACCCAATTCTTTCATCATATCTTGTCCTTGTTGGGCCAATGATGCCTGGTATTCTTTTAATTCTCCATCTGCTTTTTCTGCTTCAGGCATAACACCTATCAATTCATCCAGGCTGATATAACCGATCTTGTTTTGTGCAGACGAATTGAAAAAAGTTCCCAATACCATTACTCCTGCTACGATTAATTTTTTCATTGTTTTTTTAGCGTTTATTATTTTAATTTTTATGTTTAATAAGTGATCAATTTTGATAAATAAGTTGCGTCCTTTTTTGTTATTCTCTTTTATTTAACACCCAGATTTCTCAATACATCTTCACTTTTATCCAATTTTGGGTCGGCAAATATAACAGTAATTCCTTCACTTTTATCAAGGATAAAATCATATTGTTTTTCTACTGCTAATTTTTGAATGGCATTGTAAACCTTATCCTGAATGGGTTTTATCAATTCCTGCCTTTTTTTAAACAAATCCCCTTCAAATCCAAATCGTTTTCTTTGAAGATCCCGTAATTCTTTTTCTTTGTTATACAATTCATCCTCTCTTTTCTTTTTTAACGGATCGGGCAGCATAACCTGTTCTGCATCATAGTCTTTAAACATTTTATCCAAAGCTGCCTGTTTCTGATCGATTTCCTGCTGCCACAAAAGGCTATATTGGTCAAGTTTTGACTGAGCATCTTTATAGTCAGTTATTTTCTCCAATATGTATTTGGAATCAATGACTGCATATCGCTGTGCATTAGTTGCAAATACAACTAAAAACAAACATGAGATGATCAACAATAATTTTTTCATAATAATATTATTTACAAATAAACCATTAATCAAGTTAATGAAAAAACAATTATTCAGGCTCCTGGCCAAGCAGGAAGGTGAATTTAGCTGCTCCTTTTAAGCCACTAAACTGATTGTATCGATCAAACCCAACGCCATAATCAAAGCCAAGCAATCCAAACATTGGAAGGAAGAACCGGGCACCAATACCAGCAGAACGCCTGAGTTTAAAAGGATTATAATCTTTGAAACTATACCAGCCATTAGCAGCTTCAAAAAACAAAAGTGCATAAATTGTACTGCTTGCACCGGTACTGAAAGGATAGCGTAATTCTACAGTATACTTATTAAAAATTGTAAAGAATTCTGTTGGTGTAATTCCATCAGGATTTATTTTCGGATTGGAAGAACTGTAAACCGGGAATCCTCTGTGAGCTATAATATCATATCCCAATAATGCCTGGGTATTGCTTAAACCAGCATCGCCTACTTGAAAACGTTCAAAAGGAGATATTTCCAGATCTTGATTATACTTTCCGATAAAACCATATTTAGCTGCAACTTTTAAAATAAATTGTTTATTCTTGTCTGCACCCCTTGCTCTGCCAATTGGTGTGTACCATTCTGCATTTAAACGCCATTTATGAAATTCCGGATATCGATATTGATTGTCTTGAGGTGAGGTTAGACCTAAAAGAGAATAAGGAAGGGTTAACTGGCCACTGACCAAAAAATTAGAGCCGCTTGTTGGAAAGATGGGGTTAGGCCCGGCAGAATTACGCAGTAATGTAACTTTCAAACTAATATTTGTTGAAGGCCCGTTACTGATCCCTTTAAAAATATTTGGATAGTTCTTTAATTTATATTGTTGAATGTTAAGCGAGTAAATCAGATTAAAAAAATCATCGGGCTTTTTCAATTGCTTTCCCAATGACAAACTAAAACCTATTGTTTTAACATATGATGTATCTCCACAAGACTTGCAATAACCTCCAAACCGATCAAATGCATTTGCATATTTTGTATTAAAATAGCTTACAGAAAATGAATTTCTTTTTTTACCTCCAAGCCATGGTTCTGTAAAAGAAAAATTATATGAACGAAAAGCTTTTCCATTTGATTGTATTCTCGCACTAAGCTTTTGACCATCGCCTGAAGGCAATGGATCCCAACTTGATTTCCTGGTAATATTTTTTAATGAGAAGTTATTAAATGTAACTCCGAGTGTACCAGTTAAACCAATACCACCGCCAAAACCAGCAGAAAGTTCCAATTGATCAGCAGATTTTTCTTCTACCTGCCAGTTAATATCAACAGTACCATTATCTGAATTTGGCGTAACCTGTGGGTTGATGGTTTCAGGATTAAAAAATCCTAGTTGTGATAATTCTCTTTGAGTACGGATAATATCAGAACGGCTGAATCTTTCACCCGGAATTGTTCTCAACTCACGCAGGATAACATAATCCTTTGTTTTATCATTTCCTGAAACGGTAATTCTGCCATATGATGCCTGTGGACCCTCTGTCATTCGCAATTCAAAATCAATCGTGTCATTGTAAACAGCCGTTTCTATAGGTTCTATCCTGAAAAAAAGGTATCCATCATCCTGGTAAAGGCTTCCAACATCGCCGCCTTCTGCAGTAAGTTGTTTCCCCAGTCTTTTATTCAGTAATTCCAAATTGTAAATATCTCCTTTTTTTATACCAAGAAACAGATTTAGTATCGAGTCAGAATACTTTGTATTCCCTGTCCACTCCAGATTTCCAAAATAATATTTTTTCCCTTCGCTTACTTTAATGTCAATATTTACATTTCCTCTCATGTCATACATCTGTGTATCAGCAACCAATTCAGCATCCCGGTAACCCTGTGAGTTATAAAAGCTCAGCACATTCTCTTTATCGCTATTGTATTTCTTAATATTGAATTTAGATCCGCTAAAACCTTTCACCCTGAAATATGGATCTAAATAATCTCTGGTTTTGGTAAGAGATAAATAATCAACATCTTTCAGATATTGATTAAATGATTTGCCTTTTGAAGTATCTCCATAAGGGCTTATAACTTTATCAGGAAACAAAGTGAACCGTGTCATTTCCTTTGTTCCTTTCATTTGCTTTTTTAATTTTAATTCAGAAACTGTTTCATTTCCGGTAAAATTGATGGAGTTTACTTTTACTTTATTCCCTTTTATAATGTTGAATGTCAATGCAACTGCATTGTTAACACCAATTATTGGCTCTTCCTTCATATCCACTTGAGCACTTAAAAAACCTTTATCCCCATAAAATTTTTTAATTGCTTCAACAGCACTCAGCTTCATATTTTCTGTAAGTACTCTGTCTTTTGACAACCCAACTTTCGATTCCAGATCATCTCTATCGCCCTTTTTTACCCCGGTAAACTTAAAGTCCAATAACCTTGGCCTTTCAATAATTTGCATTTCAATAGACAATGAGGTGCCCTCCAGTTTAGTAAGAAATATCTGGATATCGGAAACAAGGCTTTGTTTCCAAAGCTTTGCTATTGCTTTACCAAAAACGTCGGTACCAGGTATCATTACTTTATCTCCCACAGCCAGACCTGATATTGAAATGATCAAATTCTGATCAAAAGATTTTGAGCCGACTACCGTAATTTGGGCAATTGTATATTCTTTTGGTATCCTTGAATTGAAGATCTCTTGCATAGCCGGATTTACAGATACGGCATTACTATCGGGAATTTGTGCATAAACTTGCTGGCTGGTCAAAAATAAAACTGTAATCAAAAAAAAGTTCTGGTAAATCCTATGCATCAATTGGTTTTTTACGTGCGGCAAATTAAGCCCAATAATGAAAACTATTTGTTAAATGAAAGGTCTCACCTGCTTTGATATTTAAAACAGTAATAGTTTCATTAATTTATAATATGTTATGTTTTGATTTGTTCTCCAGTTTTTCCAAATCTCCTTTCCCTTTGCTGAAAATTTAATATTGCATCATATAAATTTTCCTTTCTAAAATCAGGCCATCTGGTTTCCGTAAAATATAATTCTGCATATGCTAACTGGTATAACAAAAAATTGCTGATCCTGTATTCTCCACTTGTTCTTATCATTAATTCCGGATCTGGAAATTCACTTGTTGATAAATAATATTTCAGTGTATCCTGGGTTATTTCATTTGGAGAAATTTTCCCTTTTTTTACTTCCTCAGCTATTTGTTGAATTGCATGTATGATTTCCCAACGGCTGCTATAACTCAATGCCATAATCAGATTCAACCCAGTATTGGACGATGTCTCTGCCATTGCTTCTGAAAGTTCCTGCTGTGCATTTTCAGGAAGCATTTGGGTATCTCCGATAACATGAAGTTTGATATTATTTTTATTTAGTGTCGGAACTTCTTTCCTGATCGTATCAATTAACAATTCCATTAATCCGGCCACTTCATCTTCCGGTCTGTCCCAGTTTTCAGTACTAAATGCATATAAAGTAAGGTATTGAATACCCAGTTCAGCAGCACCTTCAACAATATTTCTTACACTTTCAACGCCATGTAAATGTCCAAAAAGGCGATCTTCCCCTTTTTCCTTTGCCCAACGGCCATTCCCATCCATAATAATGGCAATATGGGCCGGTAACCTGTTAATATCAATCATTTCTTTTAAAGCCATAGAATTATATGCCATATAAAATCAGGTACGGCACCCGATTTTGGGCTGCAAAAGTAACAAATTTTGAGTGAATACCTTAAATCCCCCATGCTAATCATTATAATGGCTTAATACCTGGGTTATTTAGCCATTTCGATTAATATATCTTTTGCTAATACAGCAGAAAAAAGGTTTGCACCAAACTTATTCAAATGGCCTGGGTTGGCAAATAAAGTACTATCCCGGCAAAGTTCCGAATTCCTGTAGTCCCAAAAGGGTACTTGCCTTTTATTTGATACTTCATTAACCAGTTCAAAAAAAGATTTCATATTCCTATAATCCGTATCGTAATATTCTGGTGAATAGGAGATAACAATCTGAATATTTTTCTTTTTACATGTGTCTATGAAAATGTTGAGGTACTCTTTTGCCTCTTCTGATATTTTATAAGCTGTAGTATCGTGTGGAACTTTACCAATAGGATTTTCAACAAATCCCCTGTAAGTATAAGAATCGGATAATTTATCATGTTTACCCAATAAGCCTTTTATGGCATTGGATTTATCATAATCATTTATTTCAATGAATTTTAGAAATGGCACATATTTATATAGCCCTATTTGTTTATACTTTAAAAGTGTAGAAAAAATGATATCATTATCCAGATACGGGAAATAAATTGTTGGGTTATAAAATTTTTTATGGTAAGTATCAAATGCAAATGCAGGAAGGTCTAGTACAACCATTTTTGGTTTATTATGATTTTGGAGGTAAACCTGTAACCATAAGTTCATTTCAATAATATTCCCCCCCTCAACACCAAAATTGTAAGATGAAAGATGAGTTATGCTATCCACAACCTTTGGATTATTATGAACATGTGTTCTTGAAGAACCAATGAAAAGAATATCTGAATAAAACCTATTATCCAAAAGAACGCTTATTCTTTCCGTTTCGTGACTGTAGTATTTCCGATAGCCTTTTTGATAAAACAGGTTTAAGATGAATAGTACTGCGGCAGCAATTAAGAAGATCAAGATAATATTTTTTATAACCCTCATTTTCTAAAATTGAAAATATATAAAACTACTCTTTTGAAAAACACCAAGCACTATAACCAGTATTAAAACAATAGAACAGAACATGATATCCTTTGTCCGCTTTTTATTGAATGATAATAATAACGTGTCTGTATTTTTTTCAATGTAAAAAGTAAATGCGATAACAAAAAAAGATATTACCAGGGCACTTAATCCAAATTCAATCCCCTTAACAGAAACCAGTGGATAAAACTGTCCGGAATGATTGAAAGAAAGAAAATTTTTTAACAGCATAAATGCATCTGTAAAATTGGCTGCACGAAAAAAAACCCAGGCTACAGTAACTACTAAAAAAGTTGCAGTTAATGAAATAAGCCTGTTTAGAATGTTTTGTTTTTTAAAGAAATATTTACCCAATGCAATATTTATGATGATGAAAACCGCATGCAATCCTCCCCAGACAACATATGTCCAGTTTGCACCATGCCATAGCCCGCTAAGCAAAAAAACAACTGTTATATTAAAGTAAAGCCTTTTTATTTTAACCCTGTTTCCTCCAAGTGGAATATACAGGTAATCCCTGAACCAGGTAGAAAGAGATATATGCCACCTTGACCAGAACTCCCTGATATTTTTACTAAAATAAGGGCGGTTAAAATTTACCATCAGATCAATTCCCAATACCCTTGCTGCTCCGATGGCCATATCTGAATACCCCGAAAAGTCACAATATATTTGAATTGAAAAAAATACAAATGCTATAAGAATATTCAGGTAATGGGTATAATACGATGGGTCGCTATAAATGGCATCAACATATATTGATAACCTGTCTGCTACTACCACTTTTTTAAACAAACCCCATAGCATTAATCTTAATCCTGAATACAGCAGTTCTGTATTGAAAGTATGTTTAACCCTAAACTGAGGCAAAATATTTTGTGGTCTTTCAATTGGTCCTGCTACCAATTGCGGATAAAACATAACATATAACGCATATACCCCTAAATGTTTTTCTGCCTTTTGTTTCCCCCTATAAACTTCTATTGTATAACTCATGGCCTGGAAAGTATGGAATGATAAACCAATTGGTAAAATGATATTCAGTAATGGCACCATATCCTTATTGGCTATTTCATTAATATTGATTGCCAAAAAATTAAAATATTTGAAAACAGCTAATATCCCAACATTGGCTGCAATGCTTAGAATAAGATATAATTTTTTATACTTTATTTCTTTTTCTATCATTATCCCCGCTATGTAATCAATGATAATTGTAAAGAACAGTATGAAAATATATACCGGTATAAAAAACATATAAAAAAAACAACTTGCAAACAATAAAATAAACCACCTGAAATTATAGGGTGTAAGAAAGTATAAAAGTGTTACTACAGGAAAGAAAAATAAAAATTCAATAGAGTTAAAAAGCATATTTTATTTTAAGTTATAGAGCATTTTTAACAAATTAAAATGTGCTTGCGGGAGTGATTTATCCATCAAATAAAATAATAAAGCAAATATATAGGGTGAATTTCTATTAAAGCAATAAATTAAATTAATATTCCAATTGATATTTAAATTAATTCTGCCTCTAGCTTTTAAATTAATAATCATTTATCACACAAATACATAGAGTGGAAAAAAAAAATACCGGAGGCGTTTTTATGCCTGGATTAAAACTTAATTAATTTACCGGTATAAAATTTTTTCCCAAGCAATATTTTATAAAAATAAATGCCGGATGGCTGTGATGAAAGGTTTAAACGGTTGGTATTATTGTATCGCTGCAGAATTACTCCATGCGAATTTAAAATTACAATTTCATCAGAATACCCGATGGTTCCGTCTGCATTAATTTCAAATATACCAGTTGAAGGGTTTGGAAATATTGTGAATAAGCTAATGGGTTCCGGTGCACCACTTGCACATGCTTCTTTTGCCTTAAAATAATTAGCAGCATCAGCAATGCGCTTTGATACTGAACAATTTTCTCCTGCAAAGAGAGTTACAGTTGAATTTGGGGATACATAATCCGGAAGATCAATCTCATTCTCATTGGAATAATACATCAAGCGTTGTGAATCATAAATTTCCCAATTTAAAGCAATAGCAGTATCAGAAACTGCAGAAAGATGTGTTAGACAATTCCCGTTAATTTTATTAATCGTTATTTTAAAATCAATTTTATTACAGGGCTTTCTTGATGCAAAAAGTAGCACATTACTAATATTGACAAAGCAAAGATTATATTGTTCCATTTTAAAAACCTGCCAGAAATTACCGCTTTTTGCAACTGGAATGTCTAAATAAAACAATGCTGAATCATTGCTGTAAGCTAGTTCAGGTTTTACCACATTGCCATAATTATCTTTAAAAATAAATGCGGCACTTATTTGATCTGTTGTTGCAAAGCCATTGCCTCCGGGATTGGAATTATTTATACTGAAGTAAACTTTTTGTAACCCATATGGAATATAAAAAAAACCGGGCAGGCTTGCAAGGTCAGAACGGTAGTTTTCTGTTTTATTTCCAAGAAAAGCAGTATTCTTATAAAAGCGATTCCCGTTGGTATAAATAATCAATGTTACTGATGACTGGTATTTTGATACAACGGATAATTTATAAATACCTTTACGTGGTATGTTAATGGTAAGTTTTTCAGGTTTTGAATCTTGGTTCAAAGAAATATCATTTATTATTTCAAGACCCTTATCAACAGCTTCTGTTGTGAAATTGATATACCCTTTGCCTGTAATATTAAAACTTGCTGAATAATTTATTATAAAACTTCCTGCACCAGGCGCATTGATAAAAAATTCTGCCCTGTTTGGATAATTTGCTCCATTCGTATATCCAATTTTTACTGTTATCTTTTCTGAAGGAATTATATTTGATTGGGCACATTTGCCTATTACTTCTGGTGCATTTAATAAGTTGAATTCCGAAATCTTTCCAGCTAAAGTATTAAAATCAGTTAAATAATCTGACTCAATTTCTGCATTTGAAATTAACGGAAGATTTCCGTTTTGATAAACAGTGCCGTTAAATGTATTGTATTCAATATAGAAAGGATCGGTAATTGAATAGCGGCTTACAATATCCGTAATAATGAAATAACTATTCACAAGCTGAAGTTTATTGATCTTAGCCAGGTAAATACAAATAGCTGATGCTTTTGAAATTTTTTCCACTTTACTCCTTTGGTCAAAAAGCCAGTCGTAATACAATACCATATAATGCAGGTATGCTTTAATTTCCCTTAATCGCTGTTTAAAGATCTCAGGTGAATTTTGAGTTTGTAAAACAGCATTTTGAAGTATTTGAAAATATAAGGGAAGTTTATATTTATTATCCTGTATAAAATCACCCATGGTAATGGTACGCTCATCAGACCATAGTTGAAGTAATTTATTTATGCTTTCTGATGCTGGGCCAAACATATTACTGCAAAATTCATTCAACGAACTATCAACTTCTTTATCACTTAGCAGGTTTTTGTTAGCTGCCCGTAAAAATGGCAGACTTGCAAACTTTGCAGGAGAAGTTTCCCATAATACTCCCTGGCTGTTTTTTTCTTTAAGGCGTAGCAAAGTTGTTTTGAGATCATTCATATAAAACATAGGTGTTTCGCCTCCCCATTGTGGAATATTCATGTAATGGTATTCAGAAATATTATTCGATTTTCTATACCATCTGTTTAATAAACCTTTAGCGCTGCTTTCACTTTGAAATGCTTCCGGTACAACCTGAATATCAATATTATTATTGAATGGAATATTAGTAGATGGCGTATTTGCATGAGACGAATACGCGTATATCTGAAATCGTTTACCGGGATAAACAGCATTTATCTTTTGAGCTGTAAAGTTTGCAAGGGTGAGGTTCTGGTTGCTTTCACTTTCATAATCAATGTTACTACATCCTGAAGCATCCTTTGAATTACCCCAATTAGATCCATCAGGTACTTCTATACCGATGCGGCTATAATAGAATTCAAAATTTCTATAATAATCAGCCAGCAAGATGTTGTTTCCATAAACTGCGTTTTTGAAAGATGTCCATTTTTCTTCAATCGTTTTCCCCCAGAATTGCATTGCCGCATTGTTATTTACATCAGGAACAGATTGTGCATTTGCAGCCCTTGATCCGTTGTAACAGGCAACATAACATGGATTATTTTGTATGGTATTTAAATATTCGCCGGTCATAATATCTCCCCGGTGGCCTGTAAACCTATATGCTCCCAGCATTCCATTTCTTCTTTGATACAATGCCCAGTTGTGTCCGTTTATCCCATAATAAGTATCCCATCCGTAATTATTATCATTATCCATAGCCCAGCGATTGTGTCCTCCGCTGATAAACCAGCTTTTATATTTATATGCAGATGTAAAAGATTTATTAATGACTTTATAAGGACTGCTTAATACAGGTGTAATTTGCCAGATTGATCCAGGCTGATAAAACCGGTACCCCAACTCTTCAAGGTATTGATAAATTCCAAAAACCAATCCATTATCCTGAGCTGCAATAAATTTTAAAACGGAACTGCCATTGCTTTCAACTTTACACAACTGGTTATCGGTAATGGTAGAATCATAATTAAAGATGATTCCTGTTAATGGTAAAATTGAATATTCCTGAACTGAAAAAAAACTTCCGGTAACAGCATCACTTAAAAGTTCAGCTACATCCTGTGCTGTTGATCTCAGAATATGAGAAGCGTTAACTGGATAATAAATCGTTTGGGCCCCTGTATTAAAACAAAGGATTAGCATTATTAACCATGTAAGAATACAGTTGCGTATGAACGCCATAGTTTGGTTGTTTACCGTGAAAACTATGGTTTCATCACAGAATGATAAAAATTAAGATTTGTTATACTTTGGTGAGAAACAATTAAATATCCTGCGGGTATTGTAAAAATAGAGTTTTTTTGTAAAAAAAACAAGCTTTAATCAGCCGAAGGGCAGCGGGTTACACCGATATTGAATGAAATACCTATCTCTCCGATGATATATTGGTCTCTTTGCTTACTCCATCCCCGTTGCTTTCCTTCCCTGCCCAGGATAAAATTGGGGTCCAATTCATAAGACCGGTCTTGTAATAATTTTGCAGTAGTAGGTAAATTCAAGGCATCATTTGGAAAACTGTTTGCATCGCCATTGATCCCGGTACCGGCATAAGTTGTACTAACATCATCCAGGTAATCAGTCGTGGTAAAACGTTGGCAAATTTCAAATGATACGTTTATTTTTGGTGTAATATTATATTTAATACCAACTCCAAAAGGGATACAAACCGCCATGGTGCTATACTGTTTGCGGCCATTATATCCAACATTCTGTCCCTCGGTACCTAATGGTCGCAGAAATTCTTTTTTCCCATTCAGGAAAGCATATGGATCATAACTAAATATGCCTACACCCAGTGTTACATATGGAGTAAAAGAGTAATTAGGGTCATTTGGAACAAACTTAAAGAAATTAAAATCTCCCTGTACGGCAAGTTCCCAGATATTTGAATTAAAACTCAGGTTCCGGGTTTTCTGGTATTCATTGTTACTATAGGTATCACTAAATCCAACCTGGGCATAATGAGCAGCAATACGCATACCCACATAATTACCAAATTGTTTACGGAAGAAGATACCCAGTGCCGGCTTTAGCCTTTTTAATGAGGCTCGTGTATTCAGGTCACCGAAATAATGTGCGGCACCAAAACTAATACCAAACTCACCTTTTTGTATATATTCTGTTTGAGCATTAACAGAAAGAGCAATTTGTGATGCAAAAAAAATAATAAGCAGTTTACGATTCACGTGTATAAAATAATTTAGTTGTTTGAATCAAGATCAAAAGTCATTTTAAGGTATAAACAATATTTTACCAAAGATGCAAAATAAAGAATTGTTTTAATAAACGAATGGTTTTAGTATTTAAACATACTGAAGATGTTAATTTTGATTAACAATTTTAATATGCCTTTTGTACCCGCATACCTACACTCATAATATGAGATAATGGGTTATCCCTCATAATTTGTTTAATTGCAAATTGATACTCCCCTCTCTTTTTAAATCTACGGGGCTGTCCATTCAATAATTTTCTGACTTCCCAGATATCATTCATTCCCTGCCCTTCCCAACCCAAAGCATCAGTAGCCAGGGTAAGATTAATATTTTGAAGAAACATCGTATCGCCAGGCGCCTGCAAACCAGCATTAAGCCATATATTATTATATTTATAAGCATCTGTATGCCGGAGTACTATATAGATATTATATGCTGACATGGTATCAGAAATATAGAATGTTCCGCTAACAGTAAAATTATGCTGCCATTTATAATGAGGAATAGGAACATTTTTTTCGTAAACATCCAACTGCTTGCAAGATATTGCCAGGGTACTTATTGCCAAAATCATTAAAATGGAACGGGTTATCCCAGATTGAAAAATCATAATAAAAAAATATTGCTGTTATTACAATACATTCAGAACCTGCTCTTTGGCTTTTTCAAGTTCGTCTTTCATTTTTACAACACATTTTTGTATATCTGCATCATATGCTTTACTTCCGGTTGTATTAATCTCACGACCAATTTCCTGCAAAACAAATGAAAGTTTTTTTCCTTTACCGTCCTCCGGGCCATTCATAATATCTTTTAAATATTCACAATGCTGACGTAATCTTATTTGCTCTTCATGAATATCAATTTTTTCCATGTAATAAATCAGTTCCTGTTCCATGCGGTTGTTATCAATATTTTCTTTGCCAACATGTTCCTCAAGCAACTGATGAATTTCATCTTTAATTCTTTTTTTTCTGTTGGGTTCCAAAGCAAGAATGCTTTCTTCCTGTTCTTTGATATTTTCAATACGCGTTAACAGATCTTTTTCAAGAGAATTACCTTCTTCGATCCGGTGAGTATTTAATTCTTTTATTGCACCCAGCAAAACGATACTGAATTCTTTAAAATCACCTTCATTTAAAACATCATTTGTAGGGGTTACCACTTCCGGCAACCGCAACAATGCACTTAAAACTGAATTAGTATCAATGTCGAGTTCAGTTGCCAGTCCCTTTATCTGTCCATAATAAGCTTTTATTAATTCAGTATTTATAATAACCGGTTTCGTGGTGCCATTCTGTTTGATATTAACATAACAATCAATGGTACCCCTTATCAGATGTTCCTGGAGCAAATTACGTATCTCAAATTCATATGGTCTTAATAATGGAGGGAGTTTAAGTTGTAATTCGAATTGCTTTCCATTGAGTGCTTTTATTTCAACTAAAAATGTTTTATCGCCAACAGTTTGTTCTGCTCTTCCAAATCCGGTCATTGATTTTAACATACGGCTATTTTATTTTTATGCAAGATACTTGTTTATTACTTTGATTGATTAATAATATGAACTGGAAATTGACCTTAGCCCAGTTTTTTGCAATCCCATTTTTTAAACTTTCCGGTTTATTTTTTTAATGATTTTCTTGAAAAAACTTTGGAATATAAAATTAAAAAAGCCCGACATTTTTTGCCAGGCTTTATTATATGGATGGGTTAGTAAGTACAGGGAACCGAATCCCTTACACAATATTAAAATATTTTTTTGCTAACAAGAAAAATTTTTTGACTTATTTTATCAACATTTTTTTTTTGCTTGTGGATAAGGAAGCTTTGTTTCCTATACCATTTAAGAATAATCTTCAAAATTGACTATTTAAATAATTAAAGAATAAAATAAGATTCCTTTGAAAGCATTGATTTTACAGGCATTTCAAGACTTTTGAAAAAAATATTTTTTGACATCTTTCATCCTGTTTTCTCTTTATGCTTACTATTGATACCTGTTTTTATTGCTTTTATCCCGAAAAATATTTTTTCCAGATTTACAAAGATTTGCTTCAAATAATGAAATATTTATAAGAAATGCAAGTAAATCCAAACGAACCTACCTTTGCCAAAAAAGAAATATTATGCAATTTCCTTCTCCTGTATCTGTACAATGGGTTGCAGATTTTATCCAAGCGAAAATTATTGGAAATGAAAAAGGCAATGCAACAGGCATCAATGAACTTCATAAAGTTGAACCAGGCGACCTGGTTTTTGTAGACCATCCAAAATATTATGAAAAGTGTATCCACAGCCCTGCCTCTTTCATTATTATTAATAAAGAAACAGTTGTTCCTGAAGGAAAAGCTTTGCTTGTTGTTGAAAACCCGTTTGAAGCTTATTGCAAAATTGTAAATCATTTCAGGCCATTTACGGCATCAACAAAAATAATTAGTGATAGTGCTGTGATCGGAGAAGGTACGACTGTTTTTCCAACTGCATTTATCGGACACCATGTTCGCATCGGTAAAAACTGTATGATATATCCACAGGTTAGTATACTTGACCATACGATCATTGGCGACAATGTTATCATACAATCAGGCACCGTGATCGGCAGTGATGCCTTTTATTATAACAGCAAAAAAGACAGGGATATTTGGTATAAAAAAATGCCCAGTTGCGGCAGGGTCGTTATAGAAGATGATGTGGAAATAGGTGCCGGTTGTACCATTGACAGAGGCGTAAGTCATGATACGAAAATCGGAAAAGGAACCAAGATGGATAACCTCATACATATAGGCCATGATACAGTGATCGGAAAGAATTGTTTATTCGCAGCAAATGTTGTGATAGCAGGTGTAGTTACAATCGAAGACGGAGTTACTTTATGGGGACAGGTTATTGTAAATAAAACGTTAACCATTGGAGCCAATGCGGTGCTTTTAGGAAGAACAGGTGTTGGAGGCGACCTGGAAGGGAATAAAACTTATTGGGGTGCACCGGCCCAGGAGGCAGGTTTGGAAAGAAGGGAATTGGTATGGATAAAAAGAATTCCTGAATTATGGGAAAAAGTGATGGGGAAGAAGTAAGAAAAAAGGTTGAGGTTAAGGCTGAGGAATAAGAGTATGCTTACCCCTAAACCTTAACCTCAACCTCAACCTTATTCATAATTTAATACATCATAGAAACATAGTTATACGGTAACTGATCTGCAACCTTATCCCATGTCCAGTATTCGCTGATGGCAATATCATTTTGTTCAAAGTAATAACCGTTCTGTTCAATTATTATTGAAACCCCAGCATTAAAATTTAAAATAGAGAACTGAAAATCATTTGTCGAAGGTTTATTTTCAACTAAATATCCAACTGCAGGTTTTTCTTTAGTATAAATAACCCCGATCTTATTTTGATTTGGTTTTATTTCTACAATTTGAGTGCTGTCATCTTTTTGATAATTCAAAGCGGCATAAATATTTTTCAACTTAAAAGCGGTGTCCTTTTCCTGCTCCCGGTCTTTGTATGTGATCAGGAATTGAATCTCAAATCCTTCTTCTTTTAATTCCTTTTTATAAATGCTCCTCATAAAGTGCAGGATCGAACCTTTATATGCTTTTTGCCTGGCCATTTCCCAGTTATTTTTTTGTTCATTATTTACTGCTGTCATTTCCTCAAACAAAGGATAGCCTGTATAAAGGCTTACCTGAGTTTCATAAGCATGTGTAAAAGAGTCAAGTGTGTATTTAATATTATATCCAAGCGCCTTGTTCTCTATGAGTAATGGTTCTGTTGCCAAAACTTTTAACCTGTTCTTCTTTTTGGAAAAATAAAATTTCAAAACATCCGGGTTAGTAATATTACATAATGAACTGTTAGCTGTTTTTCCAATAAAATGTTCCAAAAAGAAATCCCCATATTTTTTCCAGCCATCTTTTACTTCAGTGGTAGCTACTATTGCAACGGTTTCCATTTCTTTTTCCTTTGGCATTATCTCAAAATACAGATTCCGGTTTTCAGCATCAGAAGAGGTGATTCGTTTGCTTTCGGTAGTATACCCTGTAAATGTTATTATCAGGTCATAACCGCCTGCCGGTAGTTGTAAACTAAATTTACCCTCAGCGTTTGTTGTTGTTCCCAGCGTAGTATTTTGGGCAAATACCGAAGCTCCCTGTAAAGGCTGGTTCGATACTTTATTGAACACTGTTCCGCTGATATAAAAATTATTTGATTGTGAAAAACTACCGGTTGAAAAAAAAGAAAATAATAAAAAAATAATAATTTTCTTCATGGTTTGTACAAAGGTTTGATGACAAGAACGAAAATACATCAATGAATGTTAAGTTTTTGTTGCAATGCACGGCAGGTATTTTCAATTGTCAGATTCAGATTGCTGTATTGAAATGAGGGAAAATACTTTTTTAACTTAGTATTATCAAACTTAACTTTTGCCATTGCAGTTGCAGCCGTTTCTTTAGTAACCAATGGATCCGAATTGGTAAATTTACTTTTGACCAACTCCCATCTCCACATGAAGGAAGCAAGAAATGCTGTTACTCTTTTTGTAGGGCGCTTTTTTTTGAAAGCATCAGCAATTATATCAAAGACCTCTTTATAGCTTTTATTTTCAGCACTAATGATAAATCGTTCTGATGATATACCGGATTCCATCAATAAGATCATTGCCCTGGCAACATCTTTTACATCAACAAACCCGGTTGTTCCTTCTGTATACCAGGGAAATTCATTGTAAACAGATTTAAAAATTTTGGTAGAACTATCTTCCCAGTTTCCATTACCAAATATAATAGTCGGGTTTACAATAACCGCATTCAATCCTTCGGAAATTCCACGCCATACTTCCATCTCGCCCATGAATTTGCTTTGGCCATACTTACTGTTACTGGTTTCTTCCGTCCATTGCATATTTTCATTGATCGTTTCATTTTTCCTGATACGACCAAGTGCTGCTACAGAACTTACATGTACCATTTTTTTAACCCCGGCATCTATTGCAGCATTGACTATATTGGCCGTTCCTTCAACATTTATTTTATATAATTGATCTGCCTTTCCAGGTGCAAAAGAAACTTTCCCCGCACAATGATATAATTCATCAATACCTTTCATTGCTTCTTCCAATTCTATTACATCAAGGATATCACATTTAATTACTTTTAAGCCATTAAATGTAATATCATCCAGGGGAGTATTGTTATAAATAGCAGTTACCTCTTTACCGGCAGAAAGTAATTGCCTTATCAATTCATTTCCCAATAAACCCGCTCCACCGGTAACCAGTACCATAAAAATATTTTTGTAAAGATAGAAGAATGTATAGCATTGTAAAATCCGGGCTTGATCTCAACATACTTTCATTTGGATTAAGCCAATTGAATTCAATCTTGCTTTATACGTAAACTAAATAAATGGGAACAAAGACTTATTAAATTTGAAAAATATGTTATCTGCCAAAATCATCCTGAAGCCTGACAATATCCGCTTCGTCTGAAGGATTAGTTGCATCAGTATGTTGCCATATTTCAGCAACTACTCCCCATGTATCTAAGCCAATCAGGCGATGACGTTCTCCTTGCTTCAATTTGATCTTATCGCCAACTTTTAAGATATGCTTATTTTCTTCCTGATCAGTATGACTTGTTGCAACAGCAACTTCTCCATCAATACATCGCCAGATCTCAGCACGGCGATGATGATATTGCCAGCTCAGGCGTTTACCCGGAGCCACCATTAATATTTTGGGGCTAAGCTTTTCGGATATTTTCAATTTCTCAAAATCTTCTTCCGGAAAAAACTGACTGGCAAATTGTGCTGCCTGTGTTTCATCTATAACATAGAAACCTCCCCATGGGCGTGACTTATCTTCACTTATAATTTTCAGGTTTAAGTTTATTAATAATTCAGCTGCTTTATCAAACGCGGTTTTCTCAGTTTTCATATTCTATATAATTTATTACTACTATTAATGTATCTGATACTCCTGTATTAAACTATGATTTAAAATGATTCAATTGTTTGAATAATTTGCTATAAAGCAATCTTTAATTTTTATATAAGTAACAAAAAAATATTTCTCTAATATTGATAAAACCCTTTTCCTGTTTTTTTTCCCAATTCTCCTTTTGAAACTTTTTCAATTTGAATGCGTGATGGCTTAAATCGTTCTTCCTTGTTAAAAGCATCGTATAAACTTTGCGAAACGGCGAGGTTGATATCCATGCCGATCAGGTCCATTAATTTAAAGGGGCCCATTTTAAAACCCGAAGCCTCCATGATCTCGTCTACATTTTCAAATGTTGCAATATTCTGTTCAACAAGCTTCATTGCTTCCAGGTAATAATGCCTGGCAACACGATTTACGATAAATCCGGGAGCATCTTTACAAAGCACCGGTGTCTTATTCATTTTTATACAAACCTGCATCAATGCATCAGTTACTTCAACAGAAGTTTGCGCTCCTTTTACCACCTCAACAAGTTTCATGACCTGTGCCGGGTTAAAAAAATGCATTCCAGCGACCCTTTGAGGGCCTGACATTTTTTCCTGCAATAAATTTATTGAAAGTGACGAGGTATTGCTTGCAAAAATGGTTTCACTTGAATTTATGGCAGCAAGTTTATTGAATAGGTCAATTTTTGCATTTGCAATTTCTACAATTGCTTCTATAACAAGATCGGCTTTACAATCTTCTATTTCGGCAGAAAACAGTATCCGGGTAAATATTGCTTTTTTTTCTTCTTCGGAGATCTTTTGTTTTTCTAAAAGGAAGTCCAGGCTCTTTGTGATCGCATTTTTTGCTTTGTCCAATACAGCTTTATTGGTATCATATATTGTGACACTATAACCACTTTGAGCCGCAGCCATGGCAATTCCGCTACCCATTGTACCGGCACCGGCCACAACTATTTTATTTATCATGTTGCAAAAATAAGAGATTAAAAAGAGATGACATCTTTGCTGTATAAAGATGTCATCTCCTCAATCCTTAATTCTTATCTGCTGCCTGTTTTGCTTCTGCTTTCATTTTTTCGTTGGCAGTGATCACAAACTGAACCCGCCTGTTTAAAGCCCTGTTTGCTTCGCTGTCATTGGGCACTTTGGGCTGGCTTTCACCGTACCAACGGGTGATCAATCTTGATGAAGCTACTCCTGCAGATCTTAGATAATTGCCTACTGCATCTGCCCTTCTTTGAGAAAGGCCCATATTGTATGTATCTGTTCCAACATCATCGGTATGGCCTTCGATCAGGATATTTGTTTCGGGGTATTCGGCAAATATTTTTTGCAATTTATCAAGCGCCAGTTTGGAATTACTGTTGATATTATATTTATTGGTTTCAAAATAAACACCTGCCTTGGTTCCGTCCGGGTTGTTCTCATCAAAGGTAACATCGATCCCTTCGCCAACTCTTTCAACTTTTGCTCCAGGCAACTCTGTTTTTATTTTTTCTGCCTGCTTATCCATTTTATTCCCGATGATACCACCGGCAGCACCACCAATGGCAGCTCCTAAAATAGCACCGAGCGCTGTATTATTTTTATTTCCCACATTATTACCTATCACACCACCGATCACAGCACCTGCAGTAGCACCAATTACTACACCTTTATCTCTTTTGCTTGTTTTTCTTACTGTTTCGCAACTGCTGAATATTATCATGAAATATGCTGCGACTAAAAAAATGTTTTTGTTTATATTTTTCATATGGAGTTATATGTTGTTAGTTTCTTACAAAATTGTAAATAAATGATACCGGTTTGCCTTCAAAGTTTACATCGGATCTTAATTGCATAGTACTGTCATCAAGTTTTATAATCGTAAACCTGAATCCGCCACCATCATCAATATCTTTATATTTTTCATCTAATCTTTTAAATTGTAACATCTTTGGGTCAGCAGCAGTTGCTTCATAAACAGACCATCTTATATTTCTTTTAACAGGAGCACATTCATTGCCGTTCTTATTGATCGTATAAGTTCCCAGGCTGTTGCGGTCATTAAAACTCCAGCCGCTTCCAATAAAACAATTAAAATCTGCTTCATTAAAAAACGATGCTTTGAATTTCCCTGGTATTTTTTCTGTAACCACTGTTTGTAATAGCCAGTTTCCGTCAATTGTTTTTTTATAAGTACGGGCTTGTTTGGAAGATGAACAGGATGCAAAGAAGCATGTAACCATTATTACACTAAATAATAACTTGGTTTTTTTCATAACAGTATTTTTGTTTTACCGTTATTATTTTTCAATTATCATGCCAACAAGCATTTCATACCACAATGCCGAAGCCTGTGAGCACTCAGTTTGTTTAAGAAGTTATATAAGGAAAACAATATCTATGTTAGGGATATTATATTGCTGCAGTAAACTGTTTTAAGAATCGCAGGTCATTCTCACTGAACAAACGCAGATCTTTTACCTGGTAACTTAGCATGGTGATTCGTTCAATACCCATACCGAATGCAAAGCCTGTGTATTTATTACTATCAATACCGCAATTATCTAACACCGCTGGATGCACCATTCCACAACCAAGAATTTCCACCCAACCCGTTTTTTTACAAACATTACAACCTTCGCCGCCACAAATAAGGCAACTGATATCCATTTCTGCACTTGGTTCAGTAAAAGGAAAATAAGATGGGCGAAACCTGATCTTTACTTTATCACCAAACATTTCCTGTACAAAAAAGTAAAGCGTTTGTTTCAGGTCAGCAAAAGAAACATTTTCTGCTATGTATAAACCTTCTACCTGGTTAAAAAAACAATGAGCCCTTGCACTAATGGTCTCATTACGATATACTCTTCCGGGGCAAATGATACGTAGTGGTAAAACGCCTTTTTGCATTTCCCTGATCTGCACACTGCTTGTATGTGTACGCAATAACCAATCAGGGTTCTGACTTACATAAAATGTATCCTGCATATCTCTTGCAGGATGATTTTCAGGGAGATTGAGTGCCGTAAAATTGTGCCAGTCGTCTTCTATTTCAGGCCCCTCTGCTACCGCAAAACCCAGCCGGTGAAAAATGGAAATGATCTTATTTTGTACAATACTGATGGGATGCCTGCTTCCTAATGGCAACGGATCACCGGGAAGTGAAACATCTATACCTGCTGTAGTGTTCATTGAAGAACTGCTTGCAATGCCATTTTGAAATGACTCAAATGTTGCTTCAGTAAATATTTTAAACTCATTAAGTAACTGTCCGGCTTCCCGCTTATGTTCGGGAGCAACCGTTTTCATTTCGCCCATGATCGTTTTCACCAGGCCTTTTGTTCCAAGGTATTTTATTCTGAAAGCTTCCAGTTCTTCTTTGTTTGTAACAACAGTTTCGCTGATCTCTTTCTTATTCTTTTCTATCTGTGCCAACAAATTTTCCATTTAGCAAAGATAAGCTTATGTAATAAAGTTGGTATGTGGCGATATATAAAACAAATGGCCATTTTGAGAAAATATGAAAATGTCCGGTTATTACGGAATCTTAGCAATTTATTGTGTAGTAGATATCCATTTTTTTTCTATTTTTAACCTCTAAAATTTATCATTATGTCTTTATTCAAATCCGGTAACCCTACATTGTCAGAAAACAGGTTTCGGGATACTGTTTTAGCGGATGTTATAACTCATGAAAATGCCATGACATTAAAAGGCACACTGAATAAGTTTGGCTTTTTATTTTTAATGGTATTGGGTACGGCATTTTATTCCTGGAAAGAATTTGCAGATGGAGGAAATGTTGTTCCGTTAATATGGATTGGTGCATTGGGCGGGTTAGTTGTAGCCATTGTTTTAGTTTTCAAAAA
Source organism: Ferruginibacter sp. (assembly GCA_031373525.1). Classification (GTDB taxonomy): domain Bacteria; phylum Bacteroidota; class Bacteroidia; order Chitinophagales; family Chitinophagaceae; genus Ferruginibacter. Next base: position 48,444 of record JANMMS010000008.1, on the reverse strand, counting down.
AGAATGGGCTCCATATCTGGCTCCTCTATATGCTTTACTGGAAGGTTTATTTATTGGTGCGATCTCATCTATATATAATTTCGCCTTTGCTGAAAAAGCGCCAAACCTCATCATCAATGCAGTAGGATTGACTTTTGGAGTTGCCATTGCCATGTATCTTTTATACAGTTTCAGGATAATAAAAGCAACAGAAAAATTCAAATCTATTGTTATCACAGCAACTGTTGGTATTGCTATTTTCTATGTATTGGTTTTGGTGCTACGTATGTTTGGCTTTGATAATATGCCTTTCCTTCACGAAGGCAGTGTATTCGGAATACTTTTTTCTTTGTTTGTTGTTTCCATAGCTGCACTGAATCTTATTTTAGATTTTGATATGATAGAAAAAGGGGCTGAAATGGGAGCACCAAAATATATGGAGTGGTACGGAGCTTTTGGTTTATTGGTAACGATCGTTTGGTTATACCTTGAGATACTTCGGCTGCTTTCTAAAATCAGTGGGAGAAAGTAAAGCTTATAGCCATTAGCTAATAGCTATGAGCAAGAATAGTTTACAACTCTTTCAGCAGGTCTTTTACCTTGCTCCTGATAAGGTCTCTAACATTATTGAATTCAGCCGGTTCCATATGTTTTGGATCAGGGATCTGCCAGTCAACGAACATTTTTGCCGGCATCCAAGGGCATGCATCTCCACATCCCATAGTAACCACTGCGTCAAAAGGAGCATATTGTTTTACTTCATCTAAACTTTTACTGTCATGTTTGCTCAGATCATAACTCAATGCCTTCATGGCAGCAATGGCTTTTGGATTTACTATACCGGAAGGTCTACTACCCGCACTGTAGGCTTCAACAGCTGAACCACCAAGGATCTTTGCAAATGCCTGGCTCATCTGGCTTCGGTTGCTGTTTTCTATGCAGACAAAAAGTATTTTCTTTTTCATTTTTTTATTCCCCTGGCTAAAGCCAGGGGCAATTCAAAAGCCAGGGGCAATTTAAAAGCAAGGGGTTATTCAATGATACAAAATTATAAAAATGAAGCGGACTGGCTTCTTTTTTCCAATAATAAAGTATCTCGCCATTGTCCATTCATTTGGCCAATCTTTTCCCTGTTGCCGATAATTCTAAATCCACATACTTCATGAATTTTTATGCTGGCAAAATTCTCAGGAAAGATACCGGCTTGTAATGTCCAGAAATTATTTTTTTCACTTTTTTTGATCAAAGCATTCAATAATGTTTTTCCGACGCCCTTTCCTCTTGCCTTTTCACTAACATAAACACTTACTTCTGCTACACCTGCATAGACACATCGCCCAGATACTGGCGTAAGTGCTGCCCAACCCAATACTTCATTATTGTCAATGGCAATAAGTCTTGAGTTTTTTATATGCGCTTCATCCCATTCGATCCATGAAGGAATATCTGTTTGAAATGTTGCATTACCTGTTGCAATCCCTTCTGCATAAATTTGTTTTACTGATTCCCAATGCGAAGGATGCATTTCAATTATGTCCATAAAATAAATTTAAAAAGCGCCATTGAAATAAATTCAACAGCGCCGGTTTTTTAACAACAACCTATTCCCGCAATTCCGCAACATTCGTTACCTGGTTCACAACAGGTTTCATTTTTTTGATCTTTGTTCATGGCTTTACTTTTTATTATTAGAAAAAAAATACAAATTAACAACAATCACTTCCTGGTTCACAACAATTCCTTTCATCTTTTGCCGGTTTTTCTGCATACACCGTGATGCTGGTTATTTTTGTATTCCCGTTTTTATAAGCATGTATTTCCTCCGGACTTAAATAATTTGCAAGAATGTTATCAGGAATAATAATGGGTTTATCTTTTTGAAGTTTGATATTTTTAAAACCAACTGTTTCTATTATTTCAAGATATACCTGCCTTTGAATAGCGCCGGAAACGCAGCCCGCATAGAGTTCTGCCACTTCTTTCCATTTGGCCGGTAATTCTCCTTCAAGCACAATATCAGAAATTGAAAAGTGGCCACCGGGTTTTAAAACCCTGAATATTTCACTGATCACTTTGTGTTTGTTGGGAACTAAATTCAAAACACAATTGCTTACAATTACATCTGCATAATTAGAAGTTACCGGCATATCATCAATATCTCCCAACCTGAATTCAACATTATTAAAATTCAGTTTTTCTGCATTGGCCCTTGCTTTTCCTATCATGGCTTCGGTAAAATCAACACCCAATACTTTACCGTTCTCACCTACAAATCTCCTGGCAATGAATGCATCGTTACCTGCACCACTGCCCAGGTCAATTACAGTATCCCCTTCTTTTATTTTGGCAAATTCTGTTGGTAAGCCGCAGCCCAGGCCCAAGTCAGCATCCGGATTATAACCTTCCAGTTTTGTGTAATCATCCGCCATAATATTGTAGACCTCATCTCCACAAGAGCCAGACGTTGCCCCACAACAGGAAACCGCATTTTGCTCTTTACTTTGTTCGGCTATTGCAGCGTACTTTTCTTTTACGAGTTCTTTCATTTGAAGATCATTGTTCATGGTTTATCGTTTTTAATGTTATTAATTAATTAACAGCATGCTTTTTCGTTCTGTATTTTAAGTTTATTGAAAAGAAAACTGAACTCTCCCATAAATTTTTCAAAGGATTTCCAGTTGATACAATAGCAACTTCTTGGCCCGTCCACATTTCCGTCTATCAGGCCGGCATTTTTCAATTCTTTCAGGTGCTGGCTTACGGTACTTTGAGCCAGGGGTAATATTTTTACGATCTCGCCACAGATACATTCATTCCGTTGAGCCAACACTTTTAAAATAGCAATACGGGCAGGATGTGCCATTGCTTTGGCAAATGCAGCCAGGTCCTGTTCCTTTTGAGTAAACGCTTCTTTTTTATGAATAGCCATAGTTTTTAATCTTATATCGCAAATATACGATTAATAATTAAACAACAAAAATTTTTTAGACTTTTTTAAATAAAATAGTTGTAATCGATATTAGTAACTTAACGCCACATGATACAACGTGGGCGATACAATGAAATAATATACAGGTAACTTTATTACCATCAATAGTTCAAATTATAATTAATTGTTCCATATTGAACAAAATCAGCAGAATCAATTTGTGTGGATTGGATCACTCCATTTCTAAGTATATTCCACTGCAAGAATATTTTAGTATTAGAAGGGTTGTTATAAAAACAGTTTACAATTAATGAAGTATCAACAGAATTTGCTTTTCTGATATAAAAGGAATCATATATGTATTGATTAAGACTATATGGAAAAAAATGGCCTTTTAGCTTAACAAGAACAGAGTCTGAGTTATTATATACAGCCTGTTTATGTAAATTAATTTTAGCAAAAGACGGTTTAAGTAAATGAAGAGTTATAGAATGATCATTTGTAATGGGCCCAGCAATACCAATCCCTGTATTAGATAAATAGCTATTTTTTGAAGGGAATAATGTAATATCAGAAACCTCTGTAACCTGAAAGATACATATCCCATTAATGTCTGACAAAGAAGAATCTTTTGGTAGAAAATTTACCGTTCGGCTAAGCATAACTTTAGCCCCAGCAATTGGTAACCTTGAATCAAAATCCAATACAGTTATTTTAATATTGTGGTATTGTGTTTCCGATGATTTCTTACAACCAAGTAAAAGAATGAATATTATTGCGGATAGGAATAATTTTTTCAAGTAATATAATTTCTTATAAAAGTAGGCTTTATTAATATAAACAAAAACACCTAAATTGTATGCCTAAATCGAATCATACATGAAAAAGTTTTTTTTGTTATCAGTACCCTTCCTGATCTGTTCCGCCGGTTTAACATATGGCCAAACCAAATTAATTGAGAAGATCTCAAAAAAAGGAGACGAGATCATCATCCCTTATGAAAAATATGTATTGCCAAACGGTCTTACCCTGGTGATTCATGAAGATCACAGTGATCCAATCGTACATGTTGATGTAACATACCATGTTGGTTCGGCAAGGGAAGAGATCGGCAAATCAGGTTTTGCACATTTTTTCGAACATATGATGTTCCAGGGCAGTGACAACGTTGGTGATGAACAACATTTTAAAATTGTATCAGCAGCCGGTGGAACTATGAATGGAAGTACTAATCTCGATCGTACCAATTATTATGAAACAGTACCATCAAACCAACTTGAAAAAATGTTGTGGCTGGAAGCTGACCGTATGGGATACCTGTTAGATGCTGTAACACAAAAGAAATTCGAGATACAACGCAGTACAGTAAAAAACGAACGTGGCCAGAATTACGACAATAGGCCTTATGGCCTTAGCGGAGAATTTACAAGTAAGAATTTATATCCTTACGGGCACCCATATAGTTGGTTAACGATAGGTTATGTTGAAGACCTTAACAGGGTAGATGTACAAGACCTGAAAAACTTTTTTATGCGTTGGTATGGTCCGAACAATGCAACAATTACCATTGGCGGTGATGTTAAGCCAGTTGAAATCGTAAAACTGGTAGAAAAATATTTTGGGTCCATTCCAAAAGGACCTGAAGTAACTAAAACCATTTTGCCAGCTGTAACACTGGATGCCGATCGATATGTTTCATATACTGATAACTATGCAAAAATTCCCATGCTTATTAAAACTTACCCCACTGTTCCAAACTATCATAAAGACATGGGGGCATTGGCTTGCCTGGCCCAAATAATTGGCCAGGGAAAAAATTCTGTATTATATCAACAGCTTGTAAAAACACAAACTGCATTACAGGCAAGTAGTAATAGCCGTTTATCAGAACTATCTGGCGAGTTCTCTGTACAAATCACACCTTTGCCCGGAAAATCATTAAGTGCAATGGATAGCATGTATAAAGATGTATTACTGTCATTTGAAAAGCGTGGAGTTATGGATGATGATATAGAAAAATTCAAAGGTGGCATAGAAGCACAATATATTAATGGGTTACAATCGGTTTCAGGTAAGATTACACAATTGGCAGCTTTTCAAACTTTCACCGGTAATCCAAATACCATTGGTAAAATGCTTGAGATCTATCGTGCTGTGAGTAAAGAAGATGTGTTACGTGTATATAATACTTACATAAAAAATAAAAGCTGTGTAACAGTAAGTATTTTGACAAAAGGGCAAACCCGTTTAGCAGCAATGCCTGACAATTTTAAAATAGATTCAAACAATTATAAGCGGCCTGATTATGGGTATACCGGTCTTGTTTATAATAAACCTACTGATAATTTTGACCGATCAAAGATTCCCGGTAATGGCCCTAATCCTGTAATAAAAGTTCCTGTTTTTTGGAAAAAAGATCTTCCCAACGGAATAAAAATGATCGGTGCACAGAATTCAGAAATTCCGACTGTTACCATTCAGATCATAATACCCGGAGGCCATTTAGCTGAAATTGCTGATACCAGTAAAATGGGAGTTGCCGGCATGACCGCTGACATGCTCGGTGAAGACACAAAAAATTATACTGCAGAACAAATGGGAGTGGCTTTACAAAAACTTGGTAGTTCAATCTCGGTAAATTCCGGATTGGATGGCGTCAGGTTTACAGTACAATCATTGAAAAAGAATATTGACAAAACGATGAAATTATTGGAGGAGCGGATGTTGCAACCCAATTTTACCGAGAATGCTTTTACAAGATTGCAAAAACAGGCTATGGAAGGATTTAAGCAAGCTAAATCACAACCAGCAACCATTGCTAATAATGTATATGACAAAATAATGTATGGCAGCAATAATATTCTTGGCCTGAGTGAAAGCGGTTCTGAAAATACTATTAAGCATTTATCCCTCACAGATGTACAGAATTATTATAACAATCTAATGACATCACAAAATGCAAGGGTCGTTATTGTTGGAGACATAAAAGAAAATGAAATATTACCTTATCTCAATTTTCTCAATAAATTACCTAACAAAAAAACAGATCTGCCAAAACCATCAGCAGCTGTTACAGTAAATAAAACAGTCATTTACCTGGTAGATGTCCCCAAAGCTGCCCAGACTGAATTTCGTATAGGAAAAGTAACAGATCTAAAATATGATGCTACCGGGGAATATTATAAAGCAGGTCTTGTAAACTTCATTTTCGGAGGCAATTTTAATAGCCGTATTAATATTAATTTACGGGAAGATAAAGGTTGGACGTATGGAGCACGTTCGTCTTTTTCAGGAAATCACTATACCGGTAATTTTACTTTCAGCTCTGGTATCAGGGCAGATGCTACAGATAGTGCACTTGCTGAATTTGTAAAAGAAATTAAAAACTTTTCTGAAAATGGTATTACCATTGAAGAAATATCCTTTTTAAAGAGTTCTCTTGGACAAAAAGATGCCTTATCGTATGAAACAGGTGCTCAAAAAGCCGGCTTTATAGGCCGTATTCTGGAATATAACCTGCCAGATAATTTTGCAGATACCCAAAATCAGCTCTTGAAGAATATAACTAAGAATGAATTAGATGCATTGGCAAAAAAATGGCTTGCCATGGATAAGATGACTATTTTATTGGTTGGCGATAAATCTAAAATTCTTCCGGGACTGGAAAAGACAGGTTATGAAATTATAGAACTGGATGTAGATGGTAATAAAAAATAAAATGGTTTATACTATTAAAAAATGCTGCTTAAATAGCAGCATTTTTTATTCAACAAAATTTTTATACCTATTCCTTACCATCCAATAAATTTCCCAATCCACCCAGAATGCTTCCTTCTTCTTTACGTTTATATGACCCATATTGCATGATGCGTCCTGCAAGCCTGCTGATCGGCAATGATTGCAACCATACTTTTCCGGGGCCTTGCAGTTTGGCAAAGAACAATCCTTCGCCACCAAACATCCAGTTCTTTATTCCACGAATGAATTCAATATCAAAATCAACCCCGGCAGTATAAGCAACCACACAACCGGTATCAACCTTTAAAATTTCGCTGGCTTTTAATTCTCTTTCTATCACATATCCGCCAGCATGTGCAAAAGCCAGGCCATCACCTTCCAGTTTTTCCATTATGAAACCTTCGCCACCGAAGATACCCGTACCGAGTCTTTTTTGAAATTCAATACCTATACTTACTCCTTTGGCAGCACAAAGGAATGCATCTTTCTGTGCTATGATCTTTCCACCCAATTGTTGCAGATCAAATGCAATGATCTTACCTGTATAAGGCGCTGCAAAGCTTACCCTTTTTTTACCCTGGCCTGTATTGGTAAATGCAGTCATAAATAAACTTTCGCCAACGAGTATCCTTTTTCCGGCACTGAATAATTTCCCTAATATGCTGTTATCCTGTTGCTGGCTGCCATCTCCAAAAATGGTTTGCATTTCAATGCCGTTATCCATCATCATAAAAGCGCCGCTTTCTGCAATGGCTGTTTCATTGGGGTCTAACTCTATTTCTACAAACTGGAGTTCTTCTCCATAAATTTTGTAATCGATTTCGTGATTTGTTCTCATGTTATTTTCTTTGCAAAATAATTCTTTTGGACAATTACAGTATATCAATTTTATAAACGGGAATATCTGCTTTCAAAAGGGTTTAAAGGGCCGGAAATGTCCAATAAATAGCCCCGGCTTTAATGAATAGCCCCGACTTTAAAGCCGGGGCTATTCATATTAAGTGCAGAAGGACTTTAATCCGATATTTATCAACTATAATTTCACGAGCAAGCTTATCCCATTGCCTGTTGCACCAACCTGTACCTTATCCATCATTTTATATAATTTCTTTCCGTGCCTGTTATGCAAGGTAAACATAACGCCATCCAGCAACAACAAGGCAGCTCCCTGCAGAATGATACTTTCGCCATATCCTTTTAGTTTTTGTGGATTTTTAGTTGTGTTTTTTGCTCTTTCTTTCAGGTAGAAACCCGAAGCAATATAAGCCAGGTCCAGCCCTGCATTGAACATGTAAGTTTTTTCAACACCCGCTTGTTTTTTTAATGATTCTATCAGCGACATTCCGTCTTTATTTTTTGTACCCAGGTAACCCAACGCTGCAATCCCAAGGTTGATGCCGCCCCACATAACATTCATTTGGTGAAAATAACGGCTGGTTCCGGAAGATTGCCCTGTAGCAATGGCACTATAGATCACATTTGCAGCTGACCAGCCTGCAAGAACCTTCATCCCATTTCTTGTGATCTTGTTTTTTTGCCTGTTGTAAGCATTGATATCAGACTGTAACTGGCTGAATACATTTGAAGTCGAAATTGCAATTGCTATAAGTAAAATTAATTTTTTCATAATCAGATAAACGTTTCTGCCGGTCATACGGTTCGCTGGTTGTTAAACTATTTTTCATCCTGAGCGATAGCGAATGATTCACCAGGCATTATTAGTACTGTATAACAGATCCCTTGCTATCGCCCGGGATGACAAAAAAATGCCACACATTTGCATGAGCAGCATTTTATGTGATCCTTCATAAGGGATAAGTTAAATTATTTCTTTGTTTCTTTCAATTTTCCATTCCATACTTTTTTACCCTGGATCCTTTTAACAAGGTACATGATGCCTACAAAGATGAAAAAGAACGGGCCGGCAAAACCAAGTAAGCCTATGAATTTAGTACCATAGAATTTCTCCATTGGACGGCGTAATCTTTCAGAAATAAGGTACATACTTGGTACCATGATCAATGTAAGGAAAAAGGCAAATATCAGACCGAAGATCATTGTCCAGCTTAAAGGGCCCCAGAATACTACACTATCGCCACCAAAGAAAATATGTGGGTTCAGGTGCTGAAAGAAGGATACAAAGTCAATATTGAAACCAACTGCCAAAGGCAACAGGCCCAATATGGTTGCAATGGCAGTGAGCATTACCGGAATGATACGGATCTTTCCGGCCTCTATTGCGGCATCTTTTGTACGCATTCCCCTTCCACGTAATTCATCGGTAAATTCTATTAATAAGATGCCATTCTTAATTACGATACCAGCTAATGCAATAATACCTACACCCAACATGATCGTAGCTATTGTCATTCCTGTAAAAGCATAACCCAGTAATACACCTATGATACTGAAAAATATTTCAGTGATCACAATAAACGGTTTACTGATACTGTTGAACTGCAATACCAATATCATAAAGATGATACCCAATGCAATCAACAATGCCATTCCCAAAAACGATTGTGTCTCTTTTTCCTGTTCACTTTGTCCGCTTAGTTTTAAAGTAACATCAGCCGGTATTTTATTTTTTATTTTAAAATCATCCAGTTTTATTTGTAATTCTGCATTTACTTTACCAACCATCGTAGGATCGAGTACATTACTTTGTAACTGAATGGTACGTTTTACATTTTTACGTTTTACTGCACCTGTAGCAGTTGTATAATCAACAGTAGCAACTGAACTGATAGGAATACTCTTTACCCGCATCGTGTTCATATCCATAAAAGTGATACGCATGTTCATGAGATCAGTGATATTATGCCTTACCAGGTCGGTAGTGCGTAACTGTATCTTATATTCATCTTCACCATCTTTTAATTTGCTCACTTCTTTACCAAATAATGCGGTCCGGATCTCCATTCCAATTTGCCCGGTACTGATGCCTTCCATCATCGCCTTTTCCCTGTCTACATTAATACTTATTTCCGGGCTGTTCAGGTCAACATCCATTTGAAGGTTTTCAATACCTTGGACCTGGTTTGTATCCATGTAATGAGACAGATCGCTGGCAACTTTTGCAATACTTTCAAAATTATCACCCTGTACTTCAATATTTACCGGAGGGTCTGTTGGTGGTCCGCCATCTTCCTGTGCAACTTCAATACTGGCACCGGGAATTCCGGTCATCTGCCTGCGTATTTCATCTTTGAATGGCATGGTCTTCTTACCTTTACGCTTTTCAAATTCCAGAAAAGATACCTGAATACGACCCAGGTTCGGTTGTACGCTCCTGTTATTATCCCTCGGATTATTTGCACTAACTGCTACATTGGTAATAATACTTTCAACAATGCCACCTGGTTGTGCAGGTAATTCATTTTGCAATATTTTTTGAACCCTTCCTTCCAATACATGTGTAACACTGTCTGTGAATTTTATATCTGTACCAACAGGTAATTTTATGTATACATAAATAAAATTAGGATCGCCACTGGGGAAAAAGGTAGATTTATTCCCTCGCGCCATCAATAATATAATGGAAATGAAAAATAAAACGAATAAAGAAGTGAAGGCCCAAACAGGTCTCCAGCCAACCAATATCCATTTTAATAATTTTTCATACCGGTTCATTAATGCAGGCAATACCTTTTTTTGAAAAGCATGAATTGCTCCGTTTAAAACATAAGCATTGATTACCATCAAGACTGCCATCAATAAAAGAAAATTAGCGGTGCCATGCATTCCTGCCAGATGCAAAAACATTCCGGAAATTGAAAAAATGATGAACCATTTATTTGTCCAGATGGCTTTTTTGGGTTTTTCAAATTCTTTGCCTTCAGGCTTCATAAAACTTACCGCAAAAACCGGGTTAAAAATAAATGCTACAATGAGCGAAGCTGCCAGTGTAAGTATCAGCATTACCGGCAGGTAAATCATAAACTTCCCTATCAGCCCTTTCCATAAAAGTAACGGGAAGAAAGGTGCGAGTGTGGTTGCAGTACCAGCCAATACCGGAATGAATACTTCGCCGGCTGCTTCCTTGGCACTTCGTATGATGGGTATTTTTCCATTGTTATAAATACGGTGTGTATTTTCTATAACCACAATTGCATCATCTACAATAATTCCCAGGCCAAGCAGTAATGCAAACAGCACAATAAAATTCAGTGTAACAGTTGTGCCAATAATACCATCGGCTAATGGCAGGAACATAAAGGCTACGAATACACTCAGTGGAACACTCAATGCCACAAAAAAAGCATTTGTAACTCCCATAAAGAACATGAGGATCAATAGTACCAGCACAAAACCAATTATGATCGTATTAACCAATTCGTTAAAGGAAGTTTTGGTTGCTTTACTCAGATCTCCGGTAATAACTACTTTTAAATCTTTTGGCAGATCTTCATTCTTTTTCATATCTGCCACAATATTTTTTATCTTGTCTGCTGCATTGATCAGGTTTTCGCCCGCACGCTTAACAATATTAAGTGTAACAACGTTTTTCCCATCCAAACGGGCATAGCTGTCTTTTTCTTTAATGGTATCTTTTAGCTCAGCTATATCTTTTAAATAAACTGTAGCACCTTGTGCACTGCTTCTTACAACAATATTATTAAGGTTTAATGCGCTGGTAAACTGACCTTTTATTTTTATGGTACGCTTCATATCTCCCACTTCAATTTGTCCGCCGGTTATATCCCTGTTCTCCCGGCTGATAGCGTTTTCGATATCCATAAAACTTACCCGTGCCTGGCTCATTTTGTAAGGATCAACATTAACCTGTATCTCACGTTCAGGAGCACCTACAATTTCTGCCCTGGTTATTTCGGTAAGTTCTTCAAACCGATCCTGCATTTTATCGGCATACTGTTTAAGTTTAATGCCATCATAATCGCCGCTTACATTTACAAACATGATGGGCATTTCGCTGAAAGCAAACTCTGCCACATTAGGTTCTGAAGTTAAATCATCCGGTAAATCAGTTTTTGCCTTATCTATTGCATCTTTAACTTTTTGCTTGGCTATTTCTGTTTTTACATCGGTATCAAACTCAGTTACGATCAAGCTATAATCTGCCTGGGATGTACTGGTTATTTTTTTAACCTTGGCACCACTGATCCCTTTCAATTGTTTTTCGATGGGCCTGGTTACCAGGTTTTCAATATCTTTTGGAGAATTGCCGGCATATACTGTTACAATGGAAATGGTAGGTACTACAATATCCGGAAACTGTTCCTTTGGCATACTGTTGAACTTCATTAGCCCATATATAGATATCAGTACAGCTATTATATAAATCGCAGTACGATTATCAACAGACCAGCTTGTAGGAGCAAACTGTTTAAATTTTTCTTTTACGCCTTCTATAAAATTCATAAAATTATTTTAGTTATCGTCAGTTAGTTATACAATCATCCCCAGTGGTATCGTCGCGATATACATCGAGATGAAGCACATCATTATTCATCTTTTCCTTTCACTGCTATAACGCAAAGGCATTAAGTTTTAAAAGTATTTTTGTGACTTCATGTCTTTGCTGTAGAATTATTTTATTGTGGTGGTGATCATCTGCCCCTCATACAGGTTTTGAAATCCTTCTGTTACCAACTCATCCCCCGCTTTAAGGCCGGCTTTTATTTCAACATTTTCTCCATACACTTCACCTATAGTTACAGTTATCCGGTGTGCTGTTGAACTGTTATTGCTGTTCTTTGTTAAAACGTAAACATATTTTCCTGTTTCATCCGACTGCAACACATTTACCGGAATTACAATTGCATTGGGTGCTGTATAATCCAATATTTTTACAATAGCAGATTGGCTTGGTTTCAGTATTGCATCATAAGGAATCTTTGCTTCGGCAATAAAACCTCTTTGTACTGGATCGATCGACTGGCTTATTAAGGAAATGGTACTACTTATTATTTTATTTACATCAGGAATTGTGATTTCTACAATAGAACCATTGCGGATCCTTGACATATAATTCTCTGGCACATTTGTTACTATTTTTAATTTACTAGTATTTACAATTTTGATCTGAGGGCCCATGGCTGTCATTCCCTGAAATGTTTCACCCACTCTGATACTAACGACATCGGCTATGCCGCTTACATCACTATATACATTGGTGGTATTCATTTGTTCTATTGCAACTTTTATATTCTCATTGGCAGACTGTAACTGATTTTCCAGCGCTTCCACTTTTGTTTTAGATCCTATCAATTGCACTTCTGTACCTATGCCCTGATTCCAAAGGTTTTTTTGCCGCTGGTATAGATCTTTCTCAAAGCTTAATTGTGTCTTAATGATCTCAAGTGATTGCCTTGCCGCTACAACCTGTTGCCTGAAAATTGCATCATCCAGCTTTAATAACAACTGTCCTTTATTAACGTGTTGCCCCTGTTGAACATACAACGCTTTAACCTGTCCGGGCATTCCGCGGGGTGATATATAAGAAATATTTTCTGCATCCACATGTCCCTTGAGGTCAATAAAATGTTTAAAATCCTGTGTGGTTACCGGAACTACTGAGACTAATTTTATCTTAGCAGCATTAGCAGTATTACTATCCAATTTCTCCAGTTCAGCCTGCAACTTTCTGATCTCTTCTTCAGTTTTTATCTGGGAAGCTTTAAGCTTAGCCAATGTGGCCTTTTTATCAGTAATACCAGCAGATTCATCCTTCTGGCCATTGCCGCAAGATGCAATGAAAATCATCAATAAAGTTGCAATAGATATTTGTGTTATTTTTTTCATCTCTGTTTTGTTGGGCTTTAATATTTATAATTTACCGGTAGCTTTTAAGAAATCAACTTTTGCTATGATGGCATCATACAATGCAGTGATATAGTTTGTCTGTGCTGTCTTGAGATCCAATTGTGCTGTATTGATCTCTGTTGCCGAACCTGTTCCGATCTCATATTTTTTCTTGGTTTGATCATATACTTTTTCTGCCAGCGCCATATTTTTTTTCTGATAATCCATTGAGGCAATTGCTACAATGAAATTGTTTTTTGCATTTTCAATTTCACGGTCAATACTGATCTTTAATGCTTCTGTTTGATTTTGTGTTTTCTGTAATTCCAGTTTTGCTTTCTGTATTCTTGCTTTCAGTGCAAAGCCGTTAAAAATGGGCACATGCATTTGAAGTCCTACATAAGAGGCGGTGAACCAATCTCCTTTACCAAAAAAATCAAATTTATTTCTTTGAGCCTGCTTGTTATAGTTGCCTACCAGGCTAAAGGTTGGTATCTGCATAAGTTTATATCTTCTTATGTTCAGACCATTCAGTTTATTCGTCACTTCCATGATCTGGAAGTCTTTACGTTCTTTATAATTAAACTGGCCGGCTTCCAACACACCTTCACGGATCTGGTTGTCGCTAAGCGTATCAGTTAGTACCAAGCTGTCTTTTATGGGCATCCCAATTAATAACTTTAATCCGGAATAACCATTATGGATCATGTTATCAGCTTTTAGTTTTTCTGTCTGCAGGTTGGCTATTTGTACTTCAAGCTTGTCAACATCTAATTTTTCTGTAAATCCATTATCGTACATTACTTTAACATCATGGCTTAATTTTTCAAGGCGGGCAATATTGGCATCCAGCAGTTCAATTTGCTTTTTACCGGTTACCAGTTGATAGTAAACTTTATGAACGTTTGCCCGGATATTTTCTTCTGTTACTTCGGCTATCCTTTGCTGTAATGTGATCGTGCCATTTCGTGCTTTGAGTGCTATAAAAACCTGTCCGTCAAAAATGATCTGGTTCAATGATACTGCCGCAGAAGCGTTCCATTTAGTTCCAAACCTGACAGGTGTAAATGTACCGGCTGGCTGACCTGTAATTTCACCGGGCAATAAAGTTGTGGGAATGTCGAGATAATCATTCACATTAGCACTGCCATTGATCTGTGGCAAGGCAATGGATGTTATGTCTCGATTGGTTTGTTTTTGTATCAGTATATCCAGTAAAGCATTTTTCACCTGCACTGAATGCTGTTTGGCATAATCTACTGCCTGTTGTATGGAAAATTCATTTGCCTTTTGAGCCTTTGTATTTAAAGATAAACTCCATAGCCCTAAAAACAAGAAGCCGTAAATTCTTAATTTTTTCATCGCAGTTATTTTTCTTACTATTATTTTATCAGTCCTTTTTGCATTTGTTCCATATATTTTAACACCAACTTGTATCCTTTTAATGTAACTACCCCAAAAAGATAATGAGTGATAATTTCCTTTTCGATTTCGAGAAGATTGTGTTTTAAGCTTCGTTGAAATTCAGGGTTAAAGGGAATGAACATGGTTTCCACCCGGTATCTTGCCAGGATATCTACCACTATCTCGGACCGGTATAACTCTTCTTTTATTCCTTTTTCCAGGTTTTGTTTACACACATTATACAAGTAATCATTCTTATGTTTCTGAAATTTCCTGAATGCAGATGGGTGGTATTTCTGCATATCGAATAAGATCGATGGATTCATCGATTTATACATTTCAACAACCATTTCCATAACCAGGAAAATTTCATGAACAGCATTGTCTGCTTTTTCCCTGTCGAGGTTACAGGTACATTGATTGGTATCAATCACATCATCCACAACAACTTCTATCAATTCGTCCTTATCCTTAAAGTACTGGTAAATGGTTTTTTTACTCATTCCTACGCTGGCAGCTATATCGTCCATACTCACACTGCGAATGCTGTATTGCATAACCAGGTCGTGTGCTGCTTTTTGTATCCGTTGCTTTGTATCCAGGTCTGTCATAATAAGAATGCAAAACTATGGAAACTTTTCGTGTAACCAAAGTTTCCATCACTTTTTTTTGCCATTCATAACAATTATTTAAAGAAACTCAACAGCTTTTAGAGGTTGAAACTGTAATAATGTAAATTAATATTAGAACTATTTGAACTCATTAAATCTTCTAAACCTGTAATTTCATATACTTATAATCATTAAAGTATCTTTGGCCATTAAATTTTTCTCATGAAAACTCCGTTTCATTACAAAAAACTATTACAATGGTTTTTACAGGGTTTGTTGGTTTTAGCACCAATTACCATTACATTATATGCACTGTATGCAGTAATTACTACCATTGATGGATGGATTCCTTTATTTACTTATGCAGATGAAAAAGGAGTCATTCACGTTCAGAATTATGGACTGGGGCTCATTATTATACTTTCTGTTATTATATTGATAGGATACTTCAGCTCCTTTTTTATTACCGGCCGTATCATTAGTTTTTTGGATAAGTTCATGGAAAAGACACCCGGTATCAAACATATTTACTCTACTACCAGGGATTTTTTTGAAGCATTTGCAGGCGACAAAAAAAAATTCACTCAAAATGTACTCGCCAATGTGGACGACAATGATGTATGGAGGCTTGGTTTCATTACAAGAAATGATATGTCAGACTTCGGGCTAAAAGATTATGTATCTGTTTATATACCTATGGCATATTCAGTAGCAGGAAATGTTTATATCTTACCCAGGTCCAGGGTTAAGCAGATAACGAACATCAACAGTGCACAAACCATGAAATTTGCTGTTAGTGGCGGTGTAACAGATATTGATGAGGAAATTCCTGTTCAAACCGGTATTGATAAATCTTAATATCAATTACCAAAACAACTTACATGAAGCGAGTTATTTTTCTGATATTAGCCAGCAGCATCACAACAAATTGTTTTTGCTGGGGATTTTATGCACACAGGAAAATAAATTATTACGCTGCTTTTTTGTTACCGCCCGAAATGATGGTTCTTTATAAGCCCAACCTTGAATTTATTACCGAACACGCCATAGATCCTGATAAACGACGGTATGCTATACCCGAAGAAGGCCCCCGTCATTATATAGATATTGATCACTATGGCGAATACCCTTATAAATCGCTGCCGCGAAAATGGCAGGATGCCGTTGCAAAATTTTCTGAAGATTCTTTGATGCAACATGGTATTGTTCCCTGGCATGTACAGATAATGTTGCAAAGGCTTACAAACGCATTCAGGGAAAAGAATTTCAGCAAGATCATGAAGAACAGTGCAGAGATCGGACATTATATTTCAGATGCACATGTGCCATTACACACAAGCAGTAATCATAATGGCCAATTGACCAACCAGAAAGGCATACATGGATTTTGGGAAAGCAGGGTGCCGGAATTACTTGCCGAAAGGCAATTTGATTTTTTTATTGGTAAAGCAACATATATCAAAGATCCCGGTGAGTTCATTTGGGCGCGTGTGCTGGAAAGTGCCAAAGCAAGTGACAGCGTATTATTATTTGAAAGAGAACTGACAAAAGCTTTTACCGATGATCAGAAATATTCATTCGAACAAAGAAACAATGTGATCATTAGACAATATTCCTCTGCATTTACCATAGCTTATAATAATAAACTGGATGGAATGATAGAACGGCGGATGAGACAATCAATATCCACCGTTGCTTCTTTCTGGTACACCGCCTGGGTAAATGCCGGGCAGCCTGATCTTAAAAGCCTTATTAACCAAAATTTTTCTGAAAAAGAATTGAAAGAGTTTGAAGAATTGAACAGCAAATGGAATAGTGGAGGAAAAATGATCGGCAGGCCGGAAGATTAAGTTTTCCCTTTTTTTCATAAACATTAATTTTCTATTATTCTTTTTTACCTTAATTTAGTTAGGTCTTCAATCCCCTTTTATAAAACCTGTAAATCTTTTATCATGAAACTCTTTTACCTATTGCTGGTTGCCTGTCTATTTACTTCAATAAATACGGAAGCACAAACAACCATTATTCCTTACGGCTCTTCCTGGAAATACCTGGATAATGGATCCAACCAGGGAACAGCCTGGAGAGCAACTGCTTTTAATGATGCTGCCTGGGCCAGTGGCAATGCACAACTCGGTTATGGCGATGGTGATGAAACCACTGTTGTTAGTTATGGCCCAAATATCAATGCAAAATACATTACCACATACTTCAGAAAAACAATTTCCATTCCGAATATCAGTCTCTACACCGGCTTTACATTAAATATAAAACGCGATGATGGGGCGGTTGTTTATATAAATGGAACGGAACGTTTCAGAACCAATATGCCTACCGGTAATGTATCTTACACTACCAAAGCTTCAACTGCAGCCAGCGATGATGGTGTTACACCCCAGGTAAAAGCCATTACACTTGCCCAAATGGTACAGGGCACCAATGTTATCGCTGTAGAAATGCACCAGAACGTAAATACCAGTTCCGACATTTCTTTTGATCTTGAATTGATCGGAACCCTGGCAGGGCCTGTAACAGCGACGCTTACCCGCGGTCCTTACATGAACAGCGCAACCCAAAGCAGCGTTGTTATCCGCTGGAGATCAAATGTTGCTACAAACAGTAAAGTGAATTTTGGTACAACTTCCGGAAGTTTAATACAGTCTGTTACGGATAATATTTCTACAACAGAACATATTGTAACGCTTACCGGTCTTACTGCCAACACCCAATATTATTATTCTATAGGCTCTACAACCCAAACATTACAGGGTGATGCCAATAATTATTTCAAGACCATGCCAACCGTTGGCAGCACTCAAAAAGTAAGGGTACTGGCCATGGGCGATATGGGTAATAATTCTACCAACCAGGTGAATGTCCGCAACGCTTACAGTGCATTTAACGGAACCAATTATACCGATATCTGGATGCTGATGGGCGACAATGCCTATAATAGTGGAACCGATGCAGAATTTCAAACCAACTTCTATAATATTTACCAGGGTTCGCTTACAAAGAATCATGTACTATGGCCAAGTCCGGGAAATCATGATTATGCAAACAGTACCGCACGACAGGCAGACCATGTCATTCCTTATTTTGATATGTTCTCTTTACCTAAACTGGGAGAAGCCGGTGGTATTGCATCGAATACCGAAGCTTTTTATTCTTACAATTATGCCAACATACATTTTGTATCGCTCGATTCATACGGATGGGAAACAGGCAGTACCAGGCTTTACGACACTTTAGGCCCACAGGCTGTATGGCTGAAACAGGACCTTGCCGCCAACACACAAAAATGGACCGTTGTGTATTTTCACCACCCGCCATATACAAAAGGTTCACATAATTCAGATACAGAATCGGAATTGATCAATATGCGGAACAATGTTGTTAGAATATTGGAAAGGTATAATGTTGATTTGGTTTTAAACGGACACAGTCATAGTTACGAAAGAAGTTTCTTATTAAATGGTCATTATGGTTTAGAAACCACTTTTAGTCCGGCTGCTCATGCATTAAGTTCTTCCAGTGCTCTTTACAATGGAACTGCAAACTCATGCCTGTATGTAAAGAATGCTGCAGATGTACGTAAAGGAATTGTGTTTGCTGTAGTTGGTTCTGCAGGGCAACTTGGTGGCAGCACTGCCGGGTATCCACACAATGCCATGTATTATTCTAATATAACCAATGGTGGTGCACTGTTTTTTGAAATTGAGAACAACCGCCTGGATGCAAAATGGATCGGATCGGACGGGGTGATCAGGGACAATTTCACCATGATGAAAGATGTTAATGTAACAACCAATATCACTATTAATGCAGGAGACAATGTTAATTTAACTGCTTCCTGGATAGGTACATACAATTGGTCTACTGCTGAAACTTCTCAAACTATTAATGTTAGTCCTGCAGCCAATACAACATACACTGTTACTGATGCAAACAATTGCATTACAGATGTATTTAACATTACAGTGAATACACCATTTGCTAAAAATGTACCAGGTACTGAAAAAATAAAAGCAACAGAACAGTTGAAATTGTATCCTTCTGTTGTACCTGGAGGTACAGCCATTAATATCATAGCAGGTAATTCAACAAATAAAATGAATGCAGTTATTATTGATATGCAGGGCAAAGTTGTCAGATCATTTAACTTTACAGGATCAACCAGATTTAATACAACAGGTTTAAAAGCAGGTATGTACCGGATAAGAGCTGTTGATAAGAAAACTATTTATAATAACAGTTTTATCATTTCACAGTAAGAAATAATTATTTAATACAAAGGCTGTCTCTTTTTGAGACAGCCTTTTTTTATTTTCTACCCCATCATTCATATTTCAGTATTTTTGCTGCTTAATTTTTTTACATGAGTGATGGAAAAGGTTTAGGAAAAAAGATTCACAATTTTAATGCAGGGCCTTCGATTTTACCGGAAATAGTTTTTCAACAGGCTGCAGCAGCTATTTTAAATTTTAATGATACAGGTCTATCCATTTTGGAGATCGGGCACCGAACTCCCGAGTTTACGGATGTTATGGAAGAAGCAAGGTCAATTGTGAAAGAACTGATGCATTTAGATACTGATCATGAAGTGCTTTTTTTACATGGTGGTGTAAGCACTCAATTCATGCAGGTTCCGATGAACCTTTTAGATACCAAAGAAACAGCAGCATTTGCCGATACAGGCGTTTGGAGCAGTAAAGCCATCAAAGAAGCCAAATTCTTCGGAAAGGCAGAAGTGGTTTGTTCATCCAAAGAAAAAAATTATAATTTTATTCCGAAAGATTTTGCTGTTCCAAATGATGCCAGATATTTTCACATTACTACCAACAATACGATTTATGGAACACAGTGGCAGCGGATTCCAAAGACAAGTATTCCACTGGTGGCAGATATGAGCAGTGATATTCTAAGCCGGGTGCTCGATTTTAATTCATTTGACCTGATCTATGCCGGGGTACAAAAGAATTTAGGCCCTGCCGGTGCTAACCTGCTTATTATCAATAAAAATATTTTGGGAAAGATAAAACGCCCTATTCCAACGATCATGGATTACAGGAATCATATCCATGAAGAGAGTATGCTAAACACGCCTCCAGTTTTTGCTGTTTATGTTTGTTTGCTTACGTTGCGATGGTTAAAAGAACTGGGTGGTATCGCTGCTATTGAAAAGAAAAATACAGAAAAAGCTGCAATGCTTTATGCTGAAATTGACAACAACCCTTTATTTACCGGAACGGTAGCCACAGAAGATAGAAGCAAAATGAATGTTTGTTTTGTTATGAAAGATACAAACCTTGAAAAAGATTTTCTTGATTATACAACTTCTCTTGGAATTATAGGAATAAAAGGCCACAGGTCCGTCGGTGGTTTCAGGGCTTCATTATATAATGCATTGCCATTGAACAGTGTACAGGTATTGATAGATGCCATGCAAACATTTGCAAAAAATCATTAATAAATAAAATTGAATTATAAAAAAATAAGGTCACCAGGGATCGTTTATTTTTGCAAACCAAATTAATAACAAGGCACATGATCACAATAACCCCTTTTAAAGCACTAAGGCCCGAAGCACAATATGCAAAGAACGTAGCATCAAGGCCCTATGATGTTTTAAATAGTAAAGAAGCTAAAATTGAAGCAGAGGGAAATCCAAATTCTTTTTTACATATTACAAAAAGTGAAATTGACCTGCCTGCAAAAACAGATGTACATGCTCCGGCTGTTTACGAAAAGGCAAAGGAGAACCTGCAGGCATTTATAAGCAGAAAAATATTATTCAGGGAAAGCAAACCCTGTTATTACATATACAAAATAACCATGAACGGAAAAAGCCAGGCCGGATTGGTTTGTGGTAGTTCCGTTAATGATTATGAAAATGACTTGATAAAGAAACATGAGTTTACGAGGCCGGAAAAAGAACTGGACAGGATCAATCATATTAAAATTACAGGTGCGCAAACAGGCAATGTATTCCTTGCATATAAAAATGTAACAGAAATAGACACACTGATCAATAAGTGGATCACTGAAAAAAATCCACAATATGATTTTACTGCAGAAGATAAAGTACAACATAGTATCTGGATCGTAAGTGATGACAGTACTATCAGGAGCCTTACAAATTATTTCAAAATTTTGGTGCCCTGCACTTATATAGCCGACGGGCATCATCGTGCCGCATCTGCGGCCAAAGTAAGAAATGAACTTGGAACGGGTGCCTCAGCAAATGCAGATTATTTTTTAACTACACTGTTCCCTTCCAACCAGCTTCATATAATGGATTATAACAGAGTAATTAAAGACCTAAATGGTTTAAATAGTGTTGATTTTATTAAAAAAGTAGCAGAAAGATTTACAGTTGAAAAAAAAGAAAGCGCCTACCGTCCTGAAGCTATACACAACTTTGGTTTATACATGAATAACCAATGGTATAAATTAACTTCCATGCCGGGTACTTATCAAGAAGACCCGATTGGAATTTTGGATATTAGCATTCTTCAACAGAATATATTGGAGCCATTACTCGGAATCATTGATCAGCGTACCGACAAAAGAATAGATTTTGTAGGCGGCATACGGGGACTGGAAGAACTTGAAAAGCGTGTAAATAGTGGTGAAATGGAATTGGCGATCAGTTTATTTCCTGTTAGCATAGAACAATTATTTAACGTAGCAGATAGTGGTGAAGTTATGCCACCAAAAAGCACGTGGTTTGAACCTAAATTAAGAGATGGGTTACTTACTCATTTAATTGATTGAAAAAAAATTAAACGAATTTATGAGAGGTGCTGATATCAGCGCCTCTTTTTTTATCTTTACCTATGATGAAAAATATTTTAACGCTCATTAGCATACTTTTAATAACACAATTCAGTTCTGCACAATCACCTGATGCAAAACAGTTACAAGAAACTGCAAAAGCTTTTATGAAGCAGGGAGACTACCCAAATGCTATCCTGGTATTAAACCGTGCTATTCAACTTGATCCACAAAATATTGCTATTATTAAAGATCTGGCAATAAATTATTATTTTCAGAAAGATAACAACAAAGCATTGGAAATCATTTCACCTGCATTGGAAAGAAATGATGCAGATGACCAGTGTTTCCAGATAACCGGTAATATTTACAAAGAAGTGAATATGCTGAAAGAAAGTGAGAAAATTTATAAAAAGGGTATTAAAAAATTTCCGGAAAGCGGGCTTTTATATAATGGATTGGGAGAATTATTTTTTTCTCAAAGAAACTATGATGCAATCAAACAATGGGAAAAAGGAATTGAGCTGGATCCTTCCTATTCAAAAAATTATTACAACGCAGCAATGTATTACTTTTTAACAACAGATAAAGTATGGAGCATTTTATATGGAGAAATATTTATCAATATGGATCCATTTGGTAACAAAACACCAGAAGTAAAAGAAATGTTACTGGAGAGTTATAAAAAATTATTTTCAGAGGTTAACATTGAACAAAACAATAAAGACAAAAATAATTTTACACGTGCTTATCTGCAAAGCATGAATAAACAGACTTCACTGGCATCCATGGGAATAGATAATGAATCTCTTACAATGATCCGGGCCCGTTTTATTTTAGACTGGAATACCGGAAATAATACTAAGTTTCCCTTTCACTTGTTCGACTATCAAACGCAATTATTACAGGAAGGTATTTTTGATGCTTACAATCAATGGATCTTTGGTACAGCACAAAATCTTGCTTCGTTTCAAAACTGGATAAACACGCATAGTTCGGAGTATAGTGCATTTAGTAATTTTCAAAAAGTGAAGATTTTTAAGATGCCCTCAGGACAGTATTATCATTAAACATATTATCGGTATTTTTATTTTATCCTCCTTATAACTATGGATGGCTTTTTTTATTTAACTTAGTTATCATTAAAAGTAAATCATGGAAGAACAACGGGATGATAAATTATGGCAATTAGCTAAAAAAAGGGCCGATTTTCAACGTAGCCTTGCATCTTATTTTATAGTTGTGGCATTCTTATGGGCCGTCTGGTGGTTCACTGACGGGCATAATGGCGATAAAGATGGAATACCATGGCCTGCCTGGGTTATGATCGGATGGGGCATTGGCCTGCTGTTTCAATATCTTAATGCATATGGCGGCAGTAAAAAAGACCTTGTAGAAAAAGAGTATGAGAAACTGAAGAATAAAAATCTTTAATGGATGAAATAACCGCGGAGACGCAAAAACGCAAAGAAAGTTCAAATTGATTTTAACTTAGCGGCTTCGTGTCTTAGCAGTCAAAAAAATCCCGACTTAAAAATTGAACGATTGCATATGAATGACAATTCCAGGATATTTGATTTTTTATATGACCAGCTTGAAAGGTTTCCTAAAGAAGATATGCTTGCGGGTAAGAAAGACGGTAAATGGATCACATTCAGCACAACAACAGTAGCAGATACTATAAATAAATTAAGTGCAGGATTATTAAAAATTGGATTAAGTGGTCGTGATATGACTGTGGAACAACAGGATAAGATCGCTATCATATCGAATAACCGCCCCGAATGGTTGATGCTGGATATGGCTTGTCAGCAGATCGGTGTTGCACTTTGTCCTATTTATCCAACTACCAATGTAAATGAATTAGAATTTATTTTTAATGATGCTACCATTAAATATGTTTTTATCAGCGGACAGGATATTTTAGAAAAAGTTAACATTATCCGCAGCAAAACTCCTTCGTTAATTAATATTTATAGTTTTGATGAATTGCCCGGATCCGATAACTGGAAAATTCTTTTTGAAGCAATTGAAACCGAGTATCTACTTAAAGTATCTGAACTTAAAAAAAATATTAAAGCGGAACATTGCGCCACAATTATTTACACTTCAGGAACCACTGGCACACCAAAAGGTGTAATGCTCAGTCACCGTAACCTGGTTAGCAATGTGATCAACGCAAAGAAAACTTTCCCATTCACTGATAATCCAAGGTCAAAGGCATTGAGTTTTCTTCCATTGAATCATATTTTTGAACGAATGGCTTCTTACATATATATTTCTACCGGTATTTCTATTTATTATGCAGAAAGCCTGGATACGATCGGCGAAAACCTGAAAGAAATAAAACCACAAATATTTACAACAGTACCCAGGCTTTTAGAAAAAGTATATGAAAAGATCATGTCCAAAGGTTCTGAATTAACCGGGATCAAGAAAAAATTATTTGATTGGGCTGTATCATTGGGAGAGAAATATGATAATATAGAATCGGGTGGGCCGGCATATAATTTACAACTATCCCTGGCCAATAAACTGATCTTTAATAAATGGAGAGAGGGTTTGGGTAATAATGTTGAATGCATCATTACAGGTGGTGCTGCTTGCCAGGTAAGATTACTAAGAATTTTTAATGCTGCACAGATACCTATTTTTGAAGGATACGGGCCAACAGAAAACAGTCCGGTTATCAGTGTAAACTGCAAAAAGAAAGGCGGTACAAAATTTGGAACTGTTGGATTGGTAGTAGAAGGCCAGGAAGTAAAGATCGAACCCGATGGCGAGATCTGTGTTAAAGGTCCCAGTGTAATGATGGGTTATTACAAAAAACCGGAATTAACAGCAGAAACAATTATAAACGGTTGGCTTCATACAGGTGACATTGGTATTTTTGAAGATGGTAAATATTTAAAAATAACAGATCGTAAAAAAGAATTGTTTAAAACAAGTGGCGGTAAATATGTGGCCCCGCAAGCTATAGAAAATAAGCTGAAGGAGTCACCTTTTGTTGAGCAGGTGATGGTGGTGGGTGCTGATCAGAAATTTGTAGGTGCATTAATTATTCCCTCAATGACTAACCTGAAAGAATGGATGCGGCTGAAAGGGATCCCTTTTGTAACTAATGAGGATGCGGTTCACAATCCTAAAGTGCTTGAACTGTATAAAGAACTGATTGAGTCTTTCAACAAATTCTTCAACCATGTTGAACAAATAAAGAAATTCGAATTATTACCTAACGAATGGAGTATTGATACCGGTGAAATGACACCTAAACTCAGTATGAAACGAAAAGTAATTATGGAAAAGTATAAAAAAGCGGTGGACAGAATTTACAATTGATCAATCTTACCAGCCCATACAAAAATACAAAAAGCCGGAAAGTTTAAAGATATTCTTTTAAACTTTCACGGCTGGTATTTTGCTGATTTGGGCATTTTTCCCTGATTCAAGATATGTAAGTCATTGGTTTTTCATAAGTGCAATGGCATAGAAATATCAGAAATCAAAGACGGTAATTCATAGTTTTAATAATTTAAATGTTTCAGAAAACTAAAACAATTATTTCAAAATTCATAGTGATAAAAGGATATCAGGAATAGTTTCAAAATCTTTCGACTTATCAATAAAATAAGCAGCTCCGATCTTTTTACACAGTTTTTTGTAATATTCATTCGCCAGATTACTGCACATAACCACTTTAATATCCGGGTATTCTTTTACAATAAACTTCAGTAAGTCAATTCCATTTTTTCCCGGCAACTGAATATCTAATAAAACGATATCAATATTTTTTTTAGATAATGTATCAACAGCCTCTTTTTCTCCCATAGCGGTGAATATATTGCTACTCTCATAATAATATTTCAAAGAATCAATCACCCGTTCTATAATTATCTGGGAATCATCAACTATTAAGACTTTATTAATTGACAAATACCCCATCTTAATTTAGTTGAAACAATGCAATGTAATAATTGCAAAATAAGAATTACGTAGTGTACCGCTTAGTAATATTGTAGTATTTAAACTACGTATTAATAAATATTAAATGAGGTTACATTCAATAGCATACTTGGTAAGGTCAGAGTTTGTTTTGAGGTTCATCTTTGTCATGATCCTTGCCCTGTAAGTGCTGATCGTTGTAACACTCAGTGAGAGTATGTCTGCAATTTCAGAAACAGATTTACCAATGGCCAGTTGTTTCATCACATCAAATTCCCGGTCTGATAGTAATTCGTGAGCCTGTTTGGCCGAATCTGAATAGAAATTTGTAGCTAGTTTTTCTGCAACAGATGCTGAAATATATTTTTTTCCTAAAAGGACTGTTTTAACAGCTTTTACAAGTTCTTCAGAAGCTGATCCTTTGCTAAGATAACCTGAAGCGCCAGCCTTCAAAACCCTTAATGCATAATGCTCTTCCGGATGAATACTTAATATAAGTACCGGAAGGCCCGGATTAATATGTTTGATCTGTTGCAAAGCATCCAAACCACTTCTTCCGGGCATAGATAAATCGCTTACAACTACATCCCATTTTGCATTCATTATTTTTTTTATCATTTCTTCTGCATCAGGAACATCTTCAATATGAGCAGTTGGAAATTCTTCCATCAGTATCTGTTTCAACCCTTTTCTTACTACTGTATGATCGTCAGCAATTAATATGCGTAACATATAATAAATTTTTAAGGGTGAATAATATTGCTATTTAATGGAACTGAAATCAGAAAAAAAGTTCCCTCCCCTATTTTACTTTTCATTTCAACTGTACCGTTTACAAGATTTACCCTTTCTTTAATTCCCCTCAAACCAAGTGTTTTCTTATTGATAACATCATCTGCATCAAAACCGGTTCCATCATCATTTACTTGTAAATACAACTCATTATTATCTAAATAAACTTTTGTCTTTACATTTCCTGCATTAGCATGCCTGGCAATATTGGTAAGTAACTCCTGGTATATCCTGAATAATGCTGTCGCAATATCAGGTTGTATCAATAAATCACCGATACTACTGTTAAAATTAACTTTAATATCTGATCGTTTTTCAAATTCCTCACCCTGCCATTCCAGAGCAGCAATCAACCCCAAATCATCCAGGATGCTGGGCCTGAGTTCAGTTGCAATTTTACGGACAGTTTTTATGGTTGTATCTATAAGTCCAATAGTACCGTATATTTTTTCCTTCAATATTTCATCGGTAGTATTTAACCTGCGGTTTATCCAGAAAAGGTCCATTTTAAGCCCGGTAAGCTGTTGTCCGAGTTCATCGTGTATTTCTCTGGCAATATGTGTCCTTTCTTCTTCTCTGATATTTTGTGAATTGATATAAAGTTCGCGTAAAAGTTTGCTATTGGCCTTTATTTCTTCTTCTCCATTTTTTCGCTCAGTTATATCGATGAAACTAACCACAATTTCAGTCAATTCATTTTTATTATCAAATACGGGAAAGCCATTTACAACAAGCCATTTTATGTCATTGGTTACAGGTCTGTTAACACCATAAACAAGATCTTTAAATCCTTTTTTTTGAGTAGCAATAATGTTAACCGGATATTCTTCGAATGGCAATGCAGATTGATTTTCTCTTATAAATTTCCATTCGGGATCTATAGCCAGTTTCCCCTTCATTTGATCTACGCTTAAACCAAGTAATTCCGATGCTTTTGGATTATTCATAATTATGGAAGTGTTGGGAGCATGAATAACAACGCCGGCATCCAGGTTAACTAATAATCCTCGATATCTTTCCTCACTTTCCAGTAATTCTGTTTCAGCTTTTTTCTTTTCAGTAATATCCCGGATTGTAGCAACCATTGTTATTGGTTCATCATTATCATTATATTTGAGGTTTCCAATTCCATGTATCCATCGTTCTTCTTTATCGTTTATGCGGATTATTTTATATTCCATGTCGAATGGAGTTTTTTTTCCGATCACTTCCTCAATAAAATAATCGTTTACTGATTTACGCCAATCCGGGTGTATTAAAATTGTCCCGTTTTCAAAAGACCTATCAAAATCAGCATCTATTCCAAAAATAGTATTAAGGATTTCTGAACTGGACCATCTGCCAGTTGTTATATCTAAAGTATATGTTCCGATGTTAGCAATGGTTTGGGTTTCCCTTAGAAATTCTTCTCTTTCAATTTGTTTTATTGCTGCTTTTTTATTTTCAGAAATATCCCTGGCAAAACAGGCCACACCCGATATAATATTGCCGCTGATGATTGGATGAATACTTACTTCAAAAACAGTAAAACTGTCTGCTCCTTCCCCCTGAATTTCCATAAATATTTTTTCTCCCACTAATCCTCTTTTATATAAATCTTTCCAATGCTGAATGTATCCTTCAGAGAAATAATCTGCTCTTAGAATTTTGTCTCCTGGTTTTATTAATAAACCGAATTTATCATGTATATGTTTGATAAAAGTTGAGTTACCAACGATGAGTTCAAAATCAATGTTTACACACCATAAAAGATCATTGGTACTATTTATTAATGCTTTATTATCCCTGTACTCCTTTTCTAAGTCGAGTTTAGTTTTTTTAAGTTCAGAAATATCACGAACAAATGCCAGGAAACGTTCACCAGAAATGAATTTAGCTGTAACCTCCACTTCCAATAATGTTCCATCCTTCCTTTGCATTCTTCTTTCTGCTCTTGCCACTTTGTTATTCGCCATTTCTGAAAAATGGAACGGATCCTTTTTTATATCATCCGTTAAAACAAGATCATAAATAGTCATGTTTAATAATTCACTTTCTGAATACTTTGTCATATTTACCCCACTAGGATTAATGATAATAAACTTTCCTGATTTATCTGCAATAAAAATACCATCACTTGCTTGTTCTACTAATGTACGGTATTTTTCCTCACTTACCATTAAAGCCTCTTCAGCCAGTTTGCGTGCAGAAATATCTCTTACAAAACCGATCAGCGTGTTTAATAAGGTCATCTTTGAATTAACCTCAACAAAAACAAATGTTCCATCTTTTTTTAAAAACCTTCTTTCATGTAATAAGCTTCCTCCCTGCAACAGTTCATCAAAACGAAAAGGATTTGCTGCTATATCTTCAAGTGGAATAAAATTCTCTGCATGCTTGCCAATCATAAAATCAATATCATAACCACCCAATGCAGCAATGCTTTGGTTTACTTCAAGTATTACTCCTTTTAGATCGGTGATTATAATACCGTCTGATGCCTGTTCAATCAATGAACGGTATTTAACTTCACTTTCCTGTACCAATAACTCTGCTTTTTTATTGGCAGTAATATCAATCACCGATGTAAGCCAGTGAGTTTTATTATTTATTTC
Source organism: Ferruginibacter sp. (assembly GCA_031373525.1). Classification (GTDB taxonomy): domain Bacteria; phylum Bacteroidota; class Bacteroidia; order Chitinophagales; family Chitinophagaceae; genus Ferruginibacter. The sequence continues at coordinate 18,913 of JANMMS010000008.1, read as the reverse complement.
AAGGTGCTCAATAGATAAAAACACAGTTACCATTTCTCCTTTTTGTGTTTTTATCTCTATTTCAAAATTATAAAGATGGCCCTCTGTTTTCAATATTGATTCGATCAGATCACTAATAGCAGACCTTTTTTCAGGAATGATCTTGCTGATCAAACCCACTTCATCAGAAGTCTTACCTAAAATTTCACTTCTGTCAGTTTCCAAAATAGCAGCATAAGTTTCATTGATGTCAACGAATTTGAAATCATTATCAAAGATGGCAAACCCCAACACTTTTGATTGAAATGCCTTTGAAAATTTTTCTTCACTTTCTCTAAGTTGCCTGGTTCGTTCTTTAACAAGCAGATCCAGTTTCATAGGCCTGCGGGAAACATTATATATAAACAGGCTACCTAAAAAAGCTAATAACAAACCAAGAATGGCAAGTAAAATAATATCTTCAAATCCGGAATATGTTTTTACCGGAACAACTGAGAGCTTCCATTCACCATTGGGTACATTTACAGAAACGTTTTCACTATCCGAAAACTGAACCTGGTGCTGTATAAAATAATCTTCTTTTTTAGTATTCGGATTTATTTTAGAAAGTTGAAAGTAATATCCGGAATTGCTTGTGCTATCAATACCGGCTGATCTTAATAAGGTGGGCATTTTTATAACAACCGCAGAAAATCCCCAAAATTTATTATTTCTAAATACAGGCAACCTTCCTACTACTCCCAACCCTCCTTGCCTTAATTCAAAAGGACCTGCAAAATATATTTCCCTTTTTTCTATAGCCCTGATTGCCTCTTTATTTCTGGCAGAGTCTTTTAAAATATCATAGCCAATAACTTTTTCGTTACCCGTTAAAGGATATACATAACGTATGATACCGTCAGGCACCAGTTGCAATGCATCAATATCATTTGTAGCATTCAGAATCTGTGAAGCAATTGAATCGAAATTTTTTACAGACCCGTCATTTTGAACAAAGAAAGAAAGGGTTTTGGTTGCAGATAAACTGAAAGCTAGTGATTCCTGTAAACGTACTCTGGCATTATTCGCAACAGTTAAAGCTTCTTCCTTTTTATCCTGTTTTCTGCTGCTGTATCGCTGGTAAATAATGGCTCCGAATAAAAAGGCAAGAATGAAAAAACTAATTATCCCTATAAAAGCCGATTGCCTTACAGAAACAATGGATCGGTCAGTATTATTTGACTTAACAATTTTCAGATCATGCTGATTTTTAATTTCTGTTCCCATTTTTATGACACTAAGAAAGTGATCGAGCTTACGATTATACTTATAAATTACAACAATTAATGAGATTTATCTAATGCTGTGAGCAATTTATTTTTAACTGAGGTAAAATAAATAAATTCCTACGGCTTATGAAAATGAAGGCAACAGTTTTATTTCATTCCTGTATAAAATAATCTTCTTACTATTCTCCAATTGTTTCAATAATCTGGATATCACCACCCTTGAAGTAGCTAATTCATCTGCAATAAGATGATGGGAAGCTTTTATTACACTTGAACCTGAAAGGCGTTGTTTTTCTTTCAAATAATCGATCAGCCTTTCGTCTAATTTGTGAAAAGCAATACTCTCAATAGATTTTAATAATTCAATAAAGCGTTCATTGAAGCTGCGCATGATGTAATTTTTCCAACTTGGATATTTACAAAGCCATTCATCTAATTTAATATGTGGTATGGCTATTATTTCAACATTATCTTCCGCTATAGCTTTCACTTCACTTTTTTTAGCTTCAATACAACAGCTATAAGCCATGGAACAACTTTCACTGCTGGATAAATAATAAAGGAGGATCTCATTTCTATTTTCATCCAATCGAAACACTTTTACAGTACCCTTCAATACGATGGGCATCATGCGGATATACTTTCCGTAATCCATGATCAGGTCTCCTTCATTAAATTGCTGCCAGGTACCAAACTGCTGAATCTCCTGTAATAATTTGGGTTCAAATATTTGCTGAAGGTTTTCTAAATTCATCATACTATTTAAAAATGAAAATTTAAAACAAAATTGTATTGAATCATATTTACCTTATTAAATACAAATTTATTATTCTGATATGTGCCACCGTTTTTCAACTTAGCAACAATCAATAACTGAGCTTCAAGGCCGTTAAACAAACCTCCAAATGAATAGCGTACATCCGTATTTACCTGAGTATATGAAGGTACGCCATACTTATTTAAACGATAGTTCTTTACATCCGGCAATTTGTAATATCCTGCAGCCAGGGACGCTTTGAGTTTAGCCTTAGGAATATTGTAATTAAATTTTGCCATTAAAGCATGTACATCGCCAAATCCTTCGTTGCGTTCACGTGGTAAAAAGGTAAAGAATGGTTCCCGCCCCCATTCACGCGGCATCAGATAACGGCCATGTTTAGTAATCCGGTTATAGTTTATACTCACTTCCCATTCTTTATGTTTCCATCCTGCCTTTGCACCAAAACTGATTGCTTTTCCATTATCATCAAAATAAGTTTTAGATGCATCCTTATTACCGCCATAATTTAATGCATCTTGTCTTAATACCTGTGCAGATGCAAAAATCAAATTGCTGTTTTTAAGAGGGAAAGTTGCATCAGTTTGCAACATGATTGTATTAAAAACATTTTCAGTGTACATATCCCATGCCTGCATTTTTAATTTTTTGCTGACAATACGGGTAATACCCAACACAGCAAACCCTTTGCTTGCAATATTATTACTGTATTGCGATTTAGTGCCATCAACATTTACTCCCGGAGAAAATATCCCAATAGACTCTCCCATATCAAACCATTGCGTTGTTCCCCTTGGAGATATTGCATAGATCCAGCCCGTTTCAATTTTAGTATTGTTCAATTGATTGTATTCCAACCACAAGCCTTCAACTACTGTTGAGCGCATCCGTCCATCCTGCAAATTGATAAAAGGAGTATTTATAAACTGGCGGCCTAAAATAATGGAAGAGTTCTTATAATTATACTTTAAATAAAGTTCTTCCATCCGGTCAAGGTCTTTCTTATTGTTTGGGTTTTCTACATCAAACAGTGCTGTTTCATAACGGTTGAATTGACCTGTGATTAAATCAGCCTTTGCCAGATCCGATGATGCAATATTAAAAACATAAGATCCGCTTACGGCAAATTGAAATCCATGAAACCTGGCTGTTTCATAACGAATACCTCCACCTGCAGCATGAGCATAATAATCAGTTAGTTCGTTTTCATTGTGAGTATTCATAAAAAAATACCTGAAATGCCCGTTGAATTGCCCGTTTTTAAAAGCGTATAATAATGAAACAGTATCTGCAGGCTGACTTTTCTTTCCCTTATACATATCAGGCTTTTCCGACAATTCCTGGTGCTGAGCTTTAGTACTAATTGTTATTAATAAAGTTACTATGAATGTAATTAGAAATTTTTTCATCTATAATTCTCTTACTTTTGACTTTCAAAATCCTGATTTAATATAGCTCCAGCCCTCTTCCTGTTTGGTCACAATTTCAATAATACCGGCTTTAACAAAATCAGCTTCCGCAATAATATTTTCTTTAGTAACTTTTCTTTCACTCATGGAAAATTCGCAGGCAACAAATGCAATCCCTTTATTTTTCATTTGCATAATTTTTTGCTGCACGGTTGTTTTACCTGATACCAACATATTTAATCCCGGGCCGTGACATACTACTTCAATCCTTGTATCTGGTGCAACTGTTGTAATATTATTCAACTGTTTCATCAATGATCTGTGTGCAAGGGTATCATCGGTGGTAAGTTGAAAAACAATTTTATGTTGCCCGGATGATTTTTCAACAGAAGAAACCTGGCCTGAAGCTTCCGTGGTAATGATGCTATTGGTCATTACAAAAGCAAATAACACTAAAAGGATATTTTTGATTTTCATTTTTTATTTAATTAATAAAAGCGGTAATCTACGCCTGTAACCTGGGTAAGTAATGTTTGCGGAGCATCTAAAATATCTGCATTTAAAGGAACTGTTGGTGTAACAGGTGAATTAGCTGCCAGGTAATCCTTCATAACTGAATGAAGTGTATGATGTGTGTTTTTTGCATTCGATACATTTCTCATCCTGCAAAGCATATCAGAAGGATCGCCATCTCTTTCGCATGCACAGATATTGTATGCTTTATCCGGGTCAAGTTCTGCATCCTTAACCCAAACTTCTTTTACCCGCTTCCCTTTTTCATCAAAGGCATTGAAGGTTACTTTCATACCTTTAAACTTGATAAGCCAGCCTCCAAAACGTTCAGAGGCATTTTTTGCAAATACATTATGCAATTCATTTTCCAACCAATCCAAGATCTGTTTTCCGGTAACAGTTCCAACTCTAACCGTACTATCTACGGGGAACATATCATAAATATATCCATCGGTAATTGGAATATTACCCGTATGATCGGGTGTTGCCCGTGGTGGACAAAAACGAAAACCATTTGACAAAACAACATCCACTTCCGGTACTTTCCATTTTATGGCATCCAGTATCATTGTATCAATTGGATTTTCAACAACAAAATACCTATACAATGGAATGGTACTATATCCTGCAATAGTATAAATTTCTTTTTCAAATGGTTTTTCATTCTCTTTTATTAAAGCAGTCATTTCTTTTGAAGGCTTAAATTTATCTGCACTAATTTCTATCAATTCATAATCATCTTTTATCACTTTTCCATTTTGTATAGTAAGATCAAGTTTACCAACAAATGATCCAAAGGCACCCGGTTCAACAACTTTGCTAAATGTACATTGAATGGGTTTGCGAACTCTTTCATGTGTATCTCCACCAAAAATATAATCAACGCCTTTGCATTCTTCCTGGTTTGCCAAATGAATTTGCTGTGATAATCCCAAATGTGCAATAATTAAAACATAAGCGCATTGCTCCTGGTTGCGCAACACATCAACATAATGTGCAAGATTTTCCTCAGGCTTTGTGTAAATGATCCCTTTGCTGTAATTAGGCGATTGTCTTAAAGGAACCAACGGATCTGTATATCCTAAAAAACCGATTTTTACCCCTTTAATATTCCAGATATAATATGGGGGAAATATCAATTCTCCTTTTTTATTCTCACCCAGATCATGATACATATTTGCACAAACCTTTGGAGCGTTCAATGAGCCTAATAAAGTTTGCATGGCTTTCTTATAATAAATTACTTCCCAGTTTCCCGGAAGGTAAAGGTCATAACCCAGTGCATTTAAAATGGGCACCATTGCTTTGCCGGTTGTTTTAACTGACAGTTCACTGCCCTGGAACATATCACCGGTATCAATTAAAAAAGTATTTGGATTTTTTTTTCGTTCTTTTTCCAGGTAAGTAGCCAAATGAGCATAGCCACCGGTTTTACGAAATACTGCAATTTCATTTTCCCAGAACAGTTCATCATGCGGATGAACCTGGCAATGTACATCGGTGGTTTGTAAAATTGAAATGGTAAAAGGTTTACCGTCAGAAGATATTATATCTTTATCATTATATTCAATGGTTTCAGCAATAGAGCTTAAGGGTGCAGAAACCAGTAATCCGGCACCACCTAATGTACTTATCTTTTTTATAAAATCTCTTCTGTTATTCATGTGGCTGGAATTAATTTTTTGCAACTGATACTGATTTTTGTTTTACCGCATCTTCTTATTTCTTTTGTGCCTCAACGATTGGAATAAAAGGCCCGTACTTATGTTGTTTTTCAGAAAAATTATCAGCATATGGACCAAAGGGATGGTCTACAGGTTTTTTTGATCTGTCGGGCCAGTCTTTTGCTGTATTGATGTGTGGTCTTTTTTGTGTGGTTATAAAAGCCGCAACATCCCATGCTTCCTCATCAGTTAACTGTGGATTTTCATGGGTTACACCCTGCGGCATATTATACTTTACATATTTAGCAACGTTGCTGATCCTGTATAATCCGGCTCCATCATTAAAACTATTGTTTCCCCATAAAGCAGGAAAAGTAAATTCTGTTTTTTCAGCATTAAATGACCCTTCACCATTTGGCTGGTGGCAGCTCTGGCATTTTGCTGTGTAAACGATCATTCCATTTTCGGGGTCAGCAGCACGATCAAGATAAGTAAGGTCTTTAAAACCGGCACCTGCTGCTTTATTACCTTTTTCAACATTGGATCCAATATATTTTATATAGGAAACAATTGCCTGCATCTCTTTGCCGGTTGTATCCAGTGTTTTACCATTCAGGCTTCGTTCAAAACAATCATTCACTCTTTTATAAATATTTTCCACAGATCCGCTTCTTGCCCTGAATTTTGGATATAGTGAAGCAACCGAACCATAGTTGTTCCCAAAAACGGCTGTGCCTGCCTGTAAGTGACAATTCTGGCAGTTCAATCCATTGCTTATCTTTAAAACAGAGCCATTCGGACCAAGGTATTTTGATGTATGGGCGATTAATTCTTTTCCATATTCCACCTGTTCCTTTAGTCTAGGATCAGTAATTGCAGCTATTTCCGGAGCTATCCACCAGACAGCCGTATTCGCTTTTACTGTTGTATTCACAGCATCAACTGCAGGTTTTTTTTCTACAGGTTTAACGGATTGATTGCCATAATATAAAATAAAAGGTACAGATACCAACATTATTACCAATACAACAACAACAATTAAAAGCTTATTGATTATTGAAACCAGTCCCTGTGATATTTTATTTTCAACCTCTTCGTTTTGCATAAAAAGATTTTATTAAAATTTAATGAGGTAATTTATTTTTGAATAAACCATATAAATAGGTTCCCACTAGTGCAAAAAGAAATACAATGATCATGGACAAAAAACCATAACCAATATTTACTACCATTGGCCCCGGACAAGCACCACTCAGTGCCCAGCCTAAACCAAAGATGGTACCACCTAAAATATACCGGATGAAAGATTTTTCTTTAGGATAAAATGTTATCGGGTTGCCATGAAAATCCCTGATCTTAAATTTCTTTATCAACGCTACACCTAAAACCCCCAATGTAACAGCCGTTCCAATAATACCATACATATGAAAAGCCTGGAAACGAAACATTTCCTGTATCCTGAACCATGAGATGGCTTCTGATTTTGCCATTACAATTCCGAAGACAATACCCAGTAAAAGAAATTTTATAAATTTCATCTGATTAAAAAATTAAAGGGAAAATTAAAAAAGTCATTACTAAACCACCAATAAAAAAACCAATTACAGCAATCAGGGAAGGCAATTGCAGGTCTGACAAACCGCTGATAGCATGGCCGGATGTGCAACCACCTGCATAACGGGAACCAAATCCAACCATAAGGCCGCCGAATGCCAATACCAAAAATCCTTTAAGAGATAAAATTGCATCTATACTAAAAAGTTCATCCGGCTGCAAAGATGAAGGAGCGGCAATACCGAGTTTGGAAAGGTCATTGATGGTTGCAGTTGAAATTTCAACCGGAATATCTGTTGATAAAAATTGTTTTGCAATAAAACCACCAACAATAGCTCCCACTAAAAAAACCAAATTCCAAAGTTGGGATTTCCATTTAAAATCAAACAGTTTAACCTTTTTACCTAATCCGGCAGCCGCACAAATGGTTCTCAAATTGGAAGAAAAACCAAAAGACTGACCGAAGTACAAAAGGAAAAACATGATAGCTGCTATCATCGTACCCGAAAACCACCACGACCAGGTTTGAGTTATTAATTCTCTCATGAAATTTAAATTATTTATTTAATTGAAATGAAATAATTGGTTTGAATAAATGATTGATGAGCTTTTCAGTTGCACTCTGGTGAAAAATCCCACCTTTACCATGTGTACCGATACAAATGATATCCATATTGATCATTTGGTTAAAATGAATAACACCGTTCTCAACATCCTTATCATTTATTACGTGACATTCATAATTGGTTATGTTATTCAAGGCAGCAAATTTATTCATATTTGCTTCCACAGCTATTTTTTCTGAATCTACATTTCCGGAAGTGATCTGAAGCAGATGAAGTTTTGTATCAAAAGATTTTATCAGTTTATGCATCAAACTTAAATTTTCAGGTACAGGGTCACTGAAATTGTGCACTAATAGAATATTCTTAATTACAAGATCTGAACGGTCGCACATCAATGACAATAAGGGTATTCTTGATTTACGTGCTATTATTTGTGTTTCAGATCCGGACAGTTTTTCTTTGATACCCCAGGCTCCCTTTGTACCCATTACGATCATATCATAATGATCCTGTTCTGAAAAATCTAAAATGGCATCTGTAACTTTTCCTAAAGCGAGATGGGTTTGAATTTGATTGCCATACAATGTTTTAAGATCTGCCAATTTTCTTTCAGCGATCTCTTTTTGCCTGATCACAAAATTCACATCAATTTCTCCGCAGGTTTGAATACTGCCGGTGGCATCCATTGTAACAGTATCCGGTACAGTAAGTACATGTAAAAAATGAATATCAATGGCTGCTTTCTCTTCCAGCTTTTTAACCATCAGGTAGGCAAATTCAGCCTGAACCGAAAAATCTGTTGGGATCAATATTTTTAAATTATCCATATATTTCAATTATTTACGGTTAATTATTTGCAGGTAATATTTTGCCATGCTCCGCCGTTTTCAAAATTTTTCATCCCTGCCTTTTCCAATATTTCCTTTGCCATCTCGGCCCGGTGTCCACTTCGGCAAACTACGATCACTTTTTCATAAGACTTTAGAGATCCCAATTTTGAATCTAGCTCATCTAACGGGTAGTTTACACTGCAATTGGCGTGTCCATCATCCATCCATTCTGCCGTCGTTCTTACATCAACAATAATAGTTTTCTTATTGGTCATGTCTATTGGTTCAGCGATCGTATTTTCAGATGTTTTATCCGAATCAACACATGACAAAAGGCTGAACAATACAGTAAACAGTAAGAGTGAATATTTCAATTGTTTCATTTTACAAATTGATTTACATGATCCCATGTACCTCCGTTGATCACATTTGTAAAACCCTGTTGTTCTAAAATAGTTTTAGCCTGGCCACTCCTGTTCCCACTGCGGCAAAAAACTATAATATTTTTTTTGTTTTTGAATTTTGCCACTTCGGCAGTAACTCTGTCTAATGGAATATTTACAGATCCCTTTACATGACCTTCGGCAAATTCCCCCGGCGTACGTACATCTACCAGAAAAGCCCCTGCATCAATAATAGTTTTTAAATCGGCTTTAGGGCCACCAAAAATTTGTTGAAAAATGTTCATTGCTTTATTTTTTATATGGTGAATTTTCTAATTACGCCAACCAACCCTGCCTTGGGTACTACTCCGCTTTGTCTCCATACTGCTTTACCATTTTTGAAAAGTATCAGCGTTGGCACACCCTGAACTTGGAATTCGCTCGCAGTCTTCGGGTTCTTATCTACATCTATTTTAATTATTGTAGCCGTATCACCTACTTCATGTTTTACATCTTTGAGGATGGGTGTCATCATTTTGCATGGGCCACACCAGGTTGCAAAAAAATCTACCAACACCGGTTTGTCTGAATGTATGATCTCGCTAAATGTCATGTTTATTAATTTTTTTGTTCTTCGCTTACCTTTTCCTTTTTGTTCTCTTTTTTGAAAAGACCCAATAGCAATGAACCCATCAAGGCTCCGTAAAGTGTACTGTTAAACGGTTTAGAGGTGATCATACAAGTGCCGGATGAACAACCAATCTGTTGCCAGTAAAAATATCCAGCAATGGCACCAATAAGAGCACCTACAAGGTAAAGTTTGTTACTATTAAACTACTTCTTCATACGTAATATCTTTTTTTTGTACTGTATTCTTAATAACCGGAGTATTACATCCGCCCACAGCACAGCATCCAATATTGAAAACGGGCATAGCGGTAAACAATAAACCTACCATTCCCATCATCCAATCTTTTGCAATGATTGCTTGTGTAATGATAGCAATACCCAAACCAAACCTGAGAAATCTCATAAAATTCCAATTGCCGAATATGGTTTGTTTCATAATACTGTTTTAATGATTTTTACATAACAAAATTACAGGCTTCCGGCAGGCTTTTTGGTAACAAAGGTTACATAATTTAACGGCTCAATATTAACGCTCTTTCTTAACCCTTTTTCATATAAAAAATGCCGGATAATACCCGGCATTTTAAGGTGTGTTTTAATAGATCAGAAGGAATAATTAATTCCTACCATAACAAGGTCAGTAGTCATTTTATATGATACATTGCTGTTAGGAATGATACCATATGGGTTGTTATTGTCTTTCAGCAACGGGCTTAATAATGACCCACTGGTTGAACCGCTGCTTGATCCATGATGATAAGTTACGTTCAGGTTAAAGCGTTTATTGAATTCATATCCAAATCCAAACTGGAAAGCATTTTTAATAACCGCCGTAGCAGGTGTGGAAAAGAATGCAAGTTCACTGCTGATCGCATTTGAACTAAAAGTGTACCCAACCCTGAGAGGGAATTTGTTTATGCCTTTAAATTGAAAACCTGCTGAAACGATGGATATATTTTTCCAGCCGAAACCGGCTACTGAATAAGTGTTTGTCCAGCCCTTTTCTTTAAAGCCTGCTGTGCTGGCATAGTTTACAAAACGATAATCAACAGCTACATCAATTTTATTCTTTGAGTAACCGATTCCTCCGGAAATAATAGCCGGGTAATTCATTTTAAATGAAACGTTGGGTGCTATGCTGCCATCCAGGTATTTATTTTCAAACTCAAAATTGCCAAAAGACTGTGGTGATTTATAAGAAGCGCCTAATTTTATACCCATACCGGTATTATAGAAGATACCAACCTGACCACCGAATCCAAAAGCATTTGCTTTATTACTAACCGGATAGCCGAGTGTTTGGCTTGGTGATGAAAGTGGATTAGGAGCCAGCTTTAATGTAGCATAATTAAAAGTTGGTGCCAGCCCAATTGATAATTTTTCAGAAATATTGTATGCATAAGTTACCCCTACCTGCAATAACTGGTAATCTGATTGAATAAGTCCAAAACCACCAACATTTTGAGGCATGTTTATTGGGTTTGTATTGCTTTCAGGAAAAGTAACACCAAATCCGCTTATTCCAAATGCTGATAGACCAAAAGTATGTTTACTAATTTTTTTACCCCAAACCATTGCAAGTGAAGGCATAACTGAAACACCCCTGTCATCTTTGGTTATGCCGGTCATTGGCCCGCCGGGAGTAGGCACTGTTGAAGACAAAACCGGTGAAGAAAAGAATAAACCAGCATTAACCGAAATCACTTTTGAATCAAAGGCTGATATAGCTGCCGGATTCCATTGCAAAGCTCCGTTGATATCAATTGGCTGAGCTGTGGCAGCACCACCCATTGACATATTGGTTGCTCCAATTCCCTGCATAATATGACCCGCCTGTGAAAATAAAATGACAGGTAATATCCCTAATCCTAATAACATTATTATCTTTTTCATAATAGTAGTTTTAAATTCTGCAATAACTGCAGTATTTCAATAAATAAAATTTTAGCTCATTATTACATGTGAAAGATATGGTACAGGTTATATGAACAACATGTGAACGCCTTCACCTGAACTTTGTTTATAAAAATCTCCTACAGTAATTACATCATCTATGCCTTCATATAAATCTTCTTTTTTATAGTGAAACATATCCATGGCCAGTTTGCAGGCCCATAATTTTACACCGGAGGCAGATAGTATCTCTAAAAATTCAAGAATATCCGGCATATCAATTTTTTCCATTTCTTTCTTCATCATATGCGTTGCCAATGCCTCAACACCCGGTAACCCACCTAGCATGGTTGGCATGTGCATGGCAGGATTCCCTACCGTAGCCACATGCAAATGTTCCAGTTTCTTTTTATGCACTGCTTCCAAACCAAAAAAAGTAAAAAACATTTCTGCTTCTATGCCTTCCATCCTGGCACCATTGGCCAACACAAAAGCTGCATAAACATTTTCCAATGTTCCTTTTGATAAGATGATCATCATCTTTTTGATTGCTCCATTATGTTCATTCATTGCTGATAAGTTTTAAATTGTTAAATACAACTGGCAGGCTTGGGTATGCCGGCAATTTTTGTTGCGGTTTTTAATGGGGCATTAGGAAATAACTGGTAGAACTCTTTAATATCTGCAATACCACTTTTACCAATGCGCCTGATACTAAGTGCAACCTGGTTTTTTTGTTCATTTTGCAGATACTTTAATATTTCCCAATGCCTTGGAGTTAATTTAATATCAGATTCTGCAGCTAATACTTCTGCAATAGTTTCATCCCACTGCCCAAAATTGGTTAAGTAACCTTCTTCATTTACGGTAATTGATTTACCTGCTATTGTCCTTTCCATAATTTGTTATTTTAATTGTTCATGATTTAATTATATTGTTTTCCACTTTCCGACATCGTTGCCGAAACAAATGGTATATGTGTTCCTTTCAACAAAACATTCCAGTATATCCAACGGAAGGCCAGTTTACCCATGTGATTCATCCTGCTTTCTTTTAACAATCTTAAAGGCCCGATACCTGCAAAGGGAAAACTTCCTTCAACCGGTTCATGCGTATAATTAAAATCGATCAACAGGGCTTTACCGTTTCCTGTTTCGATAAAACAATTCGCATGTCCGTCAAATTCTTCTTTCAGTGGTTCTCCTTTAATAAACAAAAGGATATTATCTGTAAGGATCTCTGCTTCAAAGTGAGCTACAGAACCTGCTTTGGATGCGGGTATATTACTGGCATCTCCTAAAACAAAAATATTTGAGTAATCTTTGGATTGAAGGGTAGCTTTATGAGTAGGTACATAATTCAGATCATCACCCATCCCTGATCTTTCCATGAGTTCATCTCCTTTATTGGTTGGTACGGTTACCAGCAGATCAAATGGAACTGTTTTACCACCATAATCCACTATTTCTTTCTTATCATTATCTACCTGCTCTATGGCAAAATCACTAACAATATTGATTCCTTTTTCATGTAAAAGATGTTCGAGAGCTTCGGTAGCTTTTGGTTTTGTAAAAGCACCACTTAATGGGGTAACATAAGTGATCTCAACTTTATCACGCATGTGTTTATGTTTGAAAAACGAATCAGCTAAAAATGCAAATTCCAATGGTGCTACCGGGCATTTGATCGGCATTTCAGTTATATGCACCACCAATTTGCCTCCTTTCCAGTCTCTTAATTTATTTCTCAAAGCCAATGCACCTTCAAAAGTGTAAAAGTCAAAAACTGATTTTTGCCATTCTGGTCCGTTCATACCTGTTGTTTCATCAGGAGCAATTTTGGCTCCGGTGGCAATGATCAGTACATTATAAGAAAATATTTCTCCGTTCTCCAGGTGAATATTATTTTCTTTTGGGAAAATCCGGTTGATCTTTTGTTTGATCAGGTGAACATCTTTTGGTATGAATTCGTCAATCCTTTTCACGATATCTTCCGGTGAATAAATATCAAAAGGAAGAAAAAGGTAGCCCGGCTGATAATGATGCTCTTCACGTTCATCTATGATACTGATCTGCCAGTCGGGTTTCTTTAGATGATGATGTAGATGATTTGCCATCATTGTACCTGCTGTTCCTGCTCCGAGAATAACTAAATTTTTCATTTGCTGATTGTTTTACTTTGATCATTAGAATGTAAAATTCAATCAATTTCTTCTTTATATTAATGATAGAAAAGAGTTCTTAATATGAATTGAATCATTCTGAAAAATGATTCTAAGCAGAATAGTGGGATTAAAGAAGATTTGTAACAATTGTTACAAAATATAGAATATAGATGTGCTACCATTGCGGGTTGAACGATAATTTCAAACAGGAATGCGATTGTTTTTGTGTCTGAAAGAAATGAAATAGCATCATTACTTTTTGCCTTGCTGATATCAAAAATCTCTGTGAAAGATCTCGACGTCCGGTACCAATTTTCCCAAATGCAGATTTTCTAAAACAGTTACAATAGATATTTTTGTTCAATCATCGCTCTTGCAAATGATTTAAACGGAACCAGTAAACTAATCTGAAATTTAATTTTAGAATTTTTTATATCATTCGTAATATGAAATAACATTTTTGACCGGTCTTACAATCACTTTTTTTTAAGATACACTTTGATAATTTTATTGTTAGCCTTACTTTCCTTACCGGTATTATCCCAAAAAATGTTTTTAGTACTGCTGTTGATACCTCCAACAATATAACCTATGAGCGTTTCATTTTTTTGAATAACATTCAGATCAGCTATACCTTCTTTATACAATTTAGCATCCGGCATAAAAATAAATTCAGCAGCAGCACCTAAATAACCGGGCATTTGTATGGGCAAATAAGTTTCTTCAACTTTTTCATTATTACGGGTAACTACGCTGATCGTTTTTGTAAATGGCACATCAGTATTATTAACTATTTTACCGGTATTGTCGGGATAATATTGAGCAATGCCTCCAAAAAATATTGAGTACATACTTGTTGTTGCTTTATCATAAACTGGTAATACCGCACTATGATAATGATTGAATTTTTGTTTAAACCTGTTATTCACTTTATAAGTTCCTCCAACAATATCAACGAAGTTGGTGAATGGCAGGTCTTCTTTGTATTGAAAAACACCTGAATACATTGTATAACCGAATAAATCATTTGTAAAAATCTGGGGTACTAAATTATAATCCCTGCGATGCAGATTGATGCTGTCTTTTATTGCTGAATAATTATGTATAACCGGGATATCATTTTCATATTGTATTAAAAACTTTCTGATCTCATTGGTATATTCCTGTGTAAAACCGGGCCCATGATCCGGGCCCATGGGATTATACAATCCGTCAAATCTTTGACCGCCGGCTAAAATAAAAGTATCACTTATCATAGCAAGTCTACCACCTGTTACCGCCATTCGTTCATCCCTTATCTGTACAATTGAATTACTTACATCGTTGTTATTCATTATAGCATTGATCAATGAGTCGACTTTAATTACTGTTAAATAAGGAAATGTTGCATGGTCGTCAATAGTTTTGCTATAGCCATAGCCACCGGTTAAGACAAGCCTGTTACCGGTTTGATAAAATTCCATGTTATTACTTTTCAATTGCTCAGTAATTGATACAGGAAAGATCTCTACTGATTGCCTCCATACTCTCTTCATTACCGGATCAACCACATAGATATATTTGTTTTGTCCGGCTTCATCAAAAGCTGCCCATGGCTGCCTGCGGTGAAGGCCGTCTTTTCTTCCTGCTACCAACAACCATTTTCCCTGCCAGGTTGCATAAGCAAAAGATTGCAAAGCTGGAAGGCCTGTTATTTCGGTTTGCTCAAGGCGTATTGAAAAAGGGATCTTTTTTAAAGCTTTTTGTGCCTTAGTGTAAATAACAATTAAACTGAAAATAAATGCTACAAAAACATATTTTTTCATTTAATAATAAATTTATTTTTATGGCTGATTGATAATATTGCATTCAGAACTTTGATCAAGTGAAATATTAAAAAAAGACAATTTTTCGTCCGCTTTTTCTAATTTACGCTTTCATCACTTTACTCTGGCATACATAATCCGTCCTTGGTACAGCAGTATTACTAATTGCTTTAAATCCCCCTTCCACTTCAGTAAAATTCCTGTATCCTCTTGACTGTAATATTGAGGATGCGATCATGCTTCTGTAACCACCTGCGCAGTGGATAAAAAAATGTTCTTTAGGATTTATATCTTTTATCCATTCATTGATATTAGCCAATGGTCTGTTATAAGCATCTTCGATATGCTCGGCAGTATATTCTGTTTCTTTGCGGATATCTAAAATTTTGTCTTTCCCGATTTCCACTTCGCCTGCAAATTGTTCTGCAGTGATCCTGTCCACCACATCTGCTTCTTTACCTGCAGCCAGCCATGAATTAAAACCAGCTTTTAAATGTCCCAATAAATTATCGAAGCCTACGCGGCTCAGTCTTGTTACCGATTCTTCTTCTTTACCTTCATCGGTAACCAGCAGCAATGGTTGTTTTACATCAACGATCAAAGCGCCAACCCAGGGAGCAAAATCTCCATCCAACCCAATACTGACAGATTGTGGTATAAACCCTTTATAAAAATCAGTATTGGTTCGTGTATCTAATATCAAAGCATCTGTATTTTCTGCTGCAGCTTCAAACTCATCAGGTGTTAATGCCCTCATGCCATTGTTTAAAATGGTATCAAAACTTTCAATTCCTTTCTTATTCATTGCCACGTTCAATCCAAAATATGCCGGAGGAGGAAGCAATCCATCTGTTACTGCTTTTACAAATGATGCTTTATCAGGTTGGTTCAATGCATAATTCATTCTCTTTTGATTGCCCAATGTATCAACGGTTTCTTTCATCATGTTTTTGCCGCAGGCACTTCCGGCACCATGTGCAGGATAAACAATAACATCATCTGCCAAAGGCATGATCTTATTCATTAAACTATCGTATAACAAACCGGCTAATTCCTCCTGGGTCATATGAGCGGCTTTTTGTGCCAGGTCGGGACGGCCAACATCTCCCAAAAACAATGTATCGCCACTGAAAATGCAATGATCCTTTCCATTTTCATCTATTAACAGGTAAGTAGTACTTTCCATGGTATGACCGGGTGTATGAAGCACCTTAATCGTTACGTCACCAATTTTAAATTCCTCATCATCTTTTGCTGAAATAAAAGTAAACTCAGGTTTTGCATTGGGACCATAAACAATTGCAGCACCTGTTTTCCTGGCCAGGTCTAAATGTCCGGAAACAAAATCGGCATGAAAATGTGTTTCAAAAATGTATTTTAATTTCACGCCGTCTTTCTGCAAACGATCTAAATAAGGTTGTGTTTCACGAAGCGGATCAATGATAGCTGCTTCCCCATTACTGGTAATGTAATAAGCACCTTGCGCCAAACAGCCGGTATAAATTTGCTCTATATTCATAATTAATTTTTTATTTGTGTAAAATTCTACAAACTTTTTATTGTTTTCGGTAACAATAGTAACATTCAAAAGGAGATATTAAAATACAGCTTGATTTTTATTAAGGAAGATCACAGCTAACCACACAATTTTTTGATTTTTTTTGGAGTTATTTCTAATTGAAATTATTTAAGAAATAATTCTTTTAAAATAATATAAATACCCATGATCAAAACAAACCACCCAAAGCCCTTTTTAAGTTTATCCGCCTCTATTTTTTTTGCTAAAAATCCACCAAAAAAAATTCCTGTTATAGCAATAGCAGAAATGATCATTAAAAATTGCCAGTCAATTTTTACATGACCCAGATCTCCTGTAAAACCGATCAATGAATTTAAAGCTATAATAAGTAAAGAAGTTCCGACAGCTTTCTTCATGGGCATTTTCATAATGAGTACCAGGGCGGGAATAATTAAGAATCCGCCACCTGCTCCTAAAAATCCTGTAGCGAGGCCTACCATAACTCCATAGAATAATAATTTTGTCGTATTTCCGAAAAATGATTTTTTTTCTTCTGGTATATCTTCTTTTCTGCCTTTTATCATTGCTATAGAAGCCATTAACATGAGGATGGCAAACAATACCATGGTAGCCATTGACTGTTTTATTTGAAAATCACCTATGGTAAATAATATTACAGGAATTTTCGGCATTATTAATTTCCTTGTAATAAAAACGGTAGAAATTGATGTAACACCAAAAAGCAACGCTGTTGGTATGCTTACAAGCCCTTTTCGGTAATTATTGAAAGCCCCGATCAGTGAAGTTGAACCTACAACAAATAATGAATAAGATGTTGCTGTTACCGGATTCAATAAAAAAATATAAACCAATATAGGTACCATTAATATGGAACCGCCACCTCCAATTAAACCGAGTGAGATACCAACCAATGCAGCAAGAAAATATCCAACTATTTCCATTTGATCTTTTAATTGTTGCAAAGATGAGATTTATAAAACAAAGAGAGTGTTACAATAGTTACAGAATGAAGTATTATAAAGTTTGTAATAAGTGACCTCACAAAAAAAAGTAATTCGAATTCCAAAGTTAAAAACAGTAAATAAGAATATTACGGTTTCGGCAAAGGTTTCATTACAAAACATGTTCAATATAGTAAAGGTCCTTTATATTTACCAAAAAATTATGCCAAAGAAACTGTTGATTTCTTTAATTTTTTTCTTACTAATTATTTGCATTACATCAGCACAAACCAGCTCCCCAAATATCATTCTTATTATTGCGGATGACCTCGGCTACAGCGACTTATCATCATATGGAAATACTACTATTCATACCCCTAATATTGATGCCATTGGTAAAGAAGGCGTTCGCTTTACACAGGCTTATGTAACTTCCCCTATCTGTGCACCCTCCCGTATGGGTATTATGACAGGCCGTTACCAACAACGCTTTGGTGCAGAGTTCATGCTCTATGATAAGTTTGCACCTGCTGTAAAGAAAACAATAACAAGTCATCTTTTTTCCTTTAAAAAGAAACCCGAAGGCATTTCGACCTTAAAACCTAATTTTTTGGTCAACCGCTCTAAATATGCAACTAATATTCCTGCATCAGAAATAACCATTGCTCTAATGCTGAAACAAAAAGGTTACGCAACCGGCTACGTAGGTAAATGGAATTTAAGTTCCTCTCCTGATAATTTTCTATACCAGCATGGCTTTGATTACAATTATTCATTCGATGGTGCGCTAAGCAGATATGTTGATGACCTGGCCGATAGCAGCCAATACATCTATATGCACCTGCCCTGGGCTTTTTCGGAGATACCAGCATGGGCACCAAGACATGGTTCTACAGCCATAAAAGAAGGAAGAACTGAAATTACAGATACCGGGTATCTCACTTTTTCTTTTGCCAATAAAGCCATTGATTATATTCAACGTAATAAGGCTCATCC
>JANMMS010000069.1:0-2792 GCA_031373525.1 Ferruginibacter sp. | reverse complement strand
AATGCAGCTTCTGATATTTATTTTGTTGAACTTCAGGATGCAAGCGGAAAAAGGATTGCTTCAGGTAAAGTGGTTATCAGGTAATCGAAACTTAATTTAAAATAAAAAACTCCCGTCTGAATCAAGACGGGAGTTTTTTATTTATGTGAAGAAACCTAAAACAAGCGCACAGGATACTAATATTTTATTGCTTTTATATCAAAACTGTAAAATTCACAAAAAGTTCAGGTTTAAGAATTAATCAATAAATTTGGTAATACTAAAAATTTATTTATGACTAAAATTTACAAAATTTTAATTGCAATTTTCTGTTTAACTAATATCGGCATTTCTCTTCAGGCACAAAATTCTTTTTTTACAGATGCCGGTGCCAACAAAGTGATTAATACGACTGGAAATCGTGTAATCGTTCCTGAAAAATTCAGAACGTATGATGCGAACTTAAGTCAGTTAAAAACTTTCTTATGGTCACTCCCTTCAGAAAAAGATATCATCTGGAACAGAAATCAGACCCCGGTTCTCAAAATACCAATGCCCGATGGCAGTATGGCTAATTTTCATGTATGGGAAAGCAGCATACAGGAATCCGGGTTGGAGGCAAAGTTTCCTGAAATAAAAACATTTGCAGGCCAGGGAATTGATGACCCGTATGCAACGGTAAGATTTGATATTACTCCAAGGGGGTTTCATGCACAGGTATTAACCATAAACGGCACATATTATATTGACCCGTATGCAATGGGGAATATAGATTATTATATCAGTTATTTCAGAAAAGATATGTCGGCAAGAACCGGTTTCATTTGTGATGTTCAAAACCCGATTCCCGGTGTTAACAGGCCCGAAAACACAACAGCTGCATGCAGGGGAACTGACTTGCGTACTTACAGGTTAGCAGTAGCATGCACTGGAGAATATGCACAGGCTCCCGGAGTAGCTGCAGGAGCAAATGCAGCTTTATTACATGCTGCAATTGTAACAACTGTAAACAGGGTGGTTGGCGTATATGAAAAAGAAGTTGCACTCAGGATGGTATTGGTTGCGAATAATAATCTCGTTGAATTTTTAGATGCCGCCTCAGATCCGTTTAACGGGAATAATAATGCCAATACTTTGATCAATGAAAGCCAAACCGTTATCACAAATACTATCGGAACATCAAATTTTGATATCGGGCACACTTTCAGCACAGGAGGTGGTGGATTAGCAGGATTAGGTGTTGTTTGCCAGGATTCTCAAAAAGGAAGGGGTATCACCGGCAGCCCTTCGCCTACAGGTGATGGCTATGATATTGATTATGTTGCTCATGAAATGGGACATCAGTGGGGAGGCAATCACTCAATGGCCGGCTGCGGATCATCTCCCACTTCAACTAAATATGAAGTAGGAAGCGGGACCACCATTCAGGCTTATGCCGGAATATGTGGTGGTGAGGATATTCAACCAAATAGTGACCCAACTTTTCATGCGATAAGTTTTGATGAAATAAGTAATTATGTTGCCGGAACCGGTGGCTCTTGCGGAACGACTGCTCCAACCGGAAATATTTTACCCGTCATTGATCCGTTACCAAATAATGGACTAAGCATACCAGTTGGAACACCTTTTACACTAACCGGATCAGCAACTGATGCAAATGGTGATGCACTGACTTATTGTTGGGAACAATGGGACTTCAGTGGTACAGCAACCTGGAATGCAGGAGCTACTGCCGGGGTAGGAAATACTGTGCCCTTATTTAAATCGCGTATCCCTAAAACCACGGGTAGCAGAACATTTCCTGATATATCAGTTATTTTAGCAGGTTACCCGGCAAACCCTCCGGCAACCATGGGTGGATTAAAAGGGGAAACGCTTTCTCCGGTTGCACGCCCGATGAAATTCAGGCTTACGGTAAGGGATAACCGTGCTGCAGGTGGCGGGGTTGTTTCAAGCGGAAGCGGTTGCCAAAATGCAACAGTTTTCCAGGTGAACGTTACCGGCACAACTCCTTTTATTGTTTCAATTCCAAACGGAGGCGAAAGTTACCCCGGTAATACTACACAAACTATTACATGGAATATTGCCGGTACAGATGCTGCTCCGATCAGTGTTTCAAACGTAAAGATATCTCTGTCAACAGACGGAGGGTTAACCTACCCTACTGTTCTTGCTGCCAGTACTGCAAATGATGGTTCCGAGGCACTAACGATACCAAATAGTGTTACCACAACAGCGAGGGTAAAAGTGGAAGCAATTGGCAATATTTTCTTTGATATTTCTAATGCCAATTTTACTATAACAGCAGCTGTATCAGGTTTTACATTTAACAATGCATCTGCTGCTACGATTGCCTGTAATGGCCCGGCTTCTGCAAACGTTACTTTAGGAACTACAGCCAATGGTGGTTTTTCTACACCCATTAATCTAACTGCAACTGCGGGTGTTCCTGCTGGTACTAATGTCAGCTTCAGTGTTAACCCGCTTATTCCCGGAAATAGCACGATCGTTACGCTGAATAACACAAATACTTTGGCGAATGGTACCTATAATATAACCGTACAAGGTGTAGCAGGTGCACTTGCACCAACTACTGTTGTAACCTTTATTGTAACTCCAGGTGCTGGACCAATTATTAATGCGCAACCTGTAAATGTTTCAGTTTGTGCAGTCAGCAGTGCTTCATTTACCGTTACAGCAACCGGTGTTACTACTTATCAATGGCAACTGAACGCAGTAAATGTTGGAACAAATGCTGCTACTTATACGATCCCTGCAGTACTTGCTTCTCAAAACGGATCAACCATCACATG
>JANMMS010000068.1:0-9819 GCA_031373525.1 Ferruginibacter sp. | reverse complement strand
CAATTATCTTTAATACAAACAGAAACAACCTTGATATTGTTGCCCAGGGTAAAAACTTCTCTACCCTGAAAGAATTACGTTCAGTGATCATAACTTTTAGCCTGACCGTTTTCGCATGGATATTTTTCAGGGCAAACAGTTTAGATCATGCAATTAATTATATTTCTAAAATTTTCACCCGTTCCTTTTTTACAATACCTAAAATTGATACAGACATACTGATCCTTTTACCAATATTCATTATAACTGAATGGTTTGGAAGGGAACAACATTATGCACTGGAAAAAATAACAGTGAACTGGTACCGTCCATTGCGGTGGATGCTGTATTTTATAATCATCATGTTTGTGATATGCTATGCAGGTTCTAACCAACAATTTATTTACTTTCAATTCTAACCTGGTATATGAATAAATTTATTCAAAAGAGTGTCTTTTTTTTAATTTTTTGTTCTTTGATGATATTGTTGTTGAATTATTTGCTTTTACGAAACTCACATCAAAATGATTTTGGAAGGCTTCAATATAAAGAAGCAATAAATCATAAGATCAATGCTGACAATATCATCATAGGCATGTCACATGCAACCCATGGTATTCAACCAAGAATTATCAATCAAAAAGGGAATACTTTTTTCAATTTTGCATTGGATGGTGCCAATCCGAATTACTATTTTAATTGGTACAAATACATATTTAAACCTAATTACAAAAAACCAAAATACCTGATACTGACTTTAGATTGGTTTTTCCTTGATGATAAATGGCTTTGGAGAAGATTTGAGCAGGATTCTGAATATTTTTCTGACAGCCTTTTTTTCAATATGTTATTTAGTAAAAACGGGTATAACAAGACCATGCTTTTTGAAAACAGGTTTCCTGTATTAAAATTCAAAAAGATCCTGCTTCCGGGTATTTTTCATCACGACAAAACAACATTTCCCATATCAGAATATTACAATGGCTTTATACCGTTTGTACCAAAGAAAGTTAAAGTAGATGAATTTTATCCTGAAAATGTACTGATCTATAAGAATCAGTTGGATAAATTTGAAAAGCTTGTCGGCCTTTTTGTAGCAGATAGCATACAGGTTATTTTTATTACTACCCCAACCTATCAATTAGATCCAAAACCATATAAGAATTTGCCTATATACAATTACTATAGATCCATTGCTTCTAAATATTCAATACCATACCTTAACTATAATCTAGAAAAAAGATCCATTATCAATGCATCAATAAATTATTATGCAGATGGAGGACATTTGAATTATGCGGGTAGCACAGAATTTTCTAAATTGCTGAAAGCTGATCTAGAGAAATTATTGAAAAAATGATTCATTATAAAATATAAATTATCTTTTTTGTGAAAATATTTTTAATCTTAATATGTTATATCATACTGCCAATGTTATCTATTGGTCAAGGGTTGTATATAAAGACTTTTGGCAACCCAAAATCTATTCCGCTTATTTTTTTACATGGAGGGCCGGGATATAATTGTGCAAATTTCGAAGGCACCACTGCTCAGGAAATGGCCAATAAAGGTTTTTTTGTTATAGTTTACGACAGGCGTGGAGAAGGCAGGTCCCCTGATCAACAGGCAAAATATACTTTTAAGGAAACCTTTGATGATCTTAATAATATTTACAAAACATACACTATCAAAAAAGCTGTATTGATCGGGCATAGTTTTGGTGGAATTGTTGCAACACTTTATGCCAATCGATTTCCGGAAAACATCAGATCAGTATTCCTGGTTGGTGCACCCGTTTCTTTACAAGAGTCATTAAAGAATATCATAAACCGGTCAAAAGAAATATACCAAACTAATAAAGACACAGTCAATTTAGCTTACATTAATCTTTTGGAAAAAATGGATCCAACTTCATTGGAATATAGCGCATATTGTTTAGGACATGCCATGCAAAATAATTTTTACAGCCCAAAAAAATCTACAGAAGAAAGGAAAAATATATATTTAAAGTTCAGCAAAGACAGTATTGCAAAATTTGCATCAAAAATGACTTACCAGGCACCACAGGCTTTTTGGAAAAATGAACATTATACAACATTAGATCTTACAAAGTCCATTGAAGTATTAATAAATAAGAAAATCAAAATCTTTGGACTTTATGGCAAAGATGACGGACTATATTCATTACAAGAAGCTGAATATTTACAAAATTTGTTGGGCAAATCTAATTTTGAATACATTGATAACTGTTCACATAATGTGTTCATTGATCAACAAACAATTTTTATTTCCAAAATAAAAGAATGGTCTAAATAAGATTCAATGTTAACCCTCTTGCAAAACATGTAAATAAAGTATGGTAAAATACCGGTGTTAATTCATTTTAATAATCTTGACCTTTCTTATTTCATTTTCTTGTTTTACTTCCATTATATAAACACCCCCACCCAGGCTTTCTAATTTATCAATGGTAAAACTATTAAGTCCTACCGCAACTTTCTTGTTTATTGATCTTACAACTGCTCCTTTAGTATCGATAAAACTGATCGTTATTTTACCTGCTTGTTTAAACTTTGCTGCAAACAAAAAATCATTTTTAAACGGGTTTGGTGAAACGGTCAGCTCATTGCTTGTTTTAGTGCCGGAAAAAACCCTTACTATAAATGAATAAGCAAATTTGGCATCGATATCATTCATTTTCAATCGGTAATAAATATACCCATCCAGGAAACTTTCATCTTTAAAATCATAATTATTAACGCCGGTAATCATCTTTGATGCTACTGAACCAATGGTTTCAAAATTGATCCCGTCATAACTGCGTTGAACTTCAAAATTCTTCAGGTTTATTTCTTCAGAAGTAATCCAGCTGATAAGATTTGCTTGTCCGCGTACCGCTACATTAAAAGAATTAAGTTTAAGAGGCAACGGACCGCCACATTGAGGCAGCAAATGTGCTGAATCAATTGTAAAAAGCCCATGTGCATCTGTTACCGTTAGCTGAATGAACCAGGTATAATCATCGCCATTACAACCAATCCTTGAAATTACATCTGAAGTTACTTTATTGGTATCCAATGGCTGGGGATGAAGATGATTGCTGTGCCTCAGGTAAGTTTGCCAAACATAAAACAATTGATCCGACCTGTGTTCAGCATCAGTAACTGTTGCCTGAAGTGAATAAGTTGAATCATCGCCAATAACATAAAATAAATTATCAACCGGACTGGTTATTTCTACGTTTGGTGGTGTATTGTTTGCAGAAATAATGATGCTGTCGACACTTGTTACATTCTGATTATCCTTTACTGTTAGTTTCACAACAAATTTTTTAGGGTTTGAATTTGATGTGGTAAATGTATGCGATGGATTTGCAGTGGTACTCACTGCAGTGCCATCTCCAAAATTCCAGGAATATGTTATTGCCCCTCCCTCCGGGTCATAAGATGTGTTACCGGTAAAATTTACAGCCAATGGACCCGGCCCATATGTTTTATTTGAAGTAATTTTTACAACAGGAGCCTGGTTACCACCAAATACAATTTTTTTAACCAAGCCTGTTCCAAGGTCAACACAAACCAGGCTTCCGTCCAAAGGGTTTTCAGTAACACAAACGATAGCAGACCATCCGCTGGAAAAATCACTGACATTTTGAACCTGGTCAACAAACTGAATTGTAAAATTTTTTAACCAGGTACCTCCATAATCAGCCATGAAATAAGTATTTCTGTATGGCACGGGAAATGTATTACCGGTATACCATGAACCTCCAACTGCAGCATTTCCCCTAAAAGGGGTTCCTGTTACCCCTGAACCGCTTGAACCGATCTGTGCAACTGCTAAATTATTTGCAATGAATTTTTTTACCCTGGCACTATCTGTTCCATGTTTCCAGTCCATTGCCGGAACACTGTGAAAAAAACGATTATCATTCGGACTTGTTAAAGCAATGGAACCATTGCAGGGATTATATACTGTATGAATATCATCTGCAGTTGCCTGCTTAATTAAATTTCTAAAACTTAAAAATTGTTGTGTACAACCTCCAACACCATATAATGGATTAGGTTCATCTTTATTATAAGTTGTAGTACTTCCGGAAATATAAGAACCGGAAGGAGTATATCCTTCAAATAATGGCCAACCACAATTAGCAGCAGGTTCCTTTATGATATGAAGTTCTTCGTAAGTATTCATTCCTACATCCCCAAGATAAATCTCACCAATATCACCAGTAGCAGGATTTGTAGATCCGGTGTTTGGCCTAATACAAAAACGGAATGGATTTCGTAACCCCAAAGCCCAAACCCTTGAACTCGCTGATCTTGGAGTTGCAGCATTATAAAAAGGGTTACTCGAAACGCCATTGCCGGTAACAGGGTCAATTCTTAAAACCTTACCACTATAGCTATTGATCATCTGTGATCGAAAAGTTCCTACATTTTCATTGGCACGAATGATACCATCGTTTAGAGCAGTAACATAATACGTTGCGGAATTACTGCCAAAATCAGTTCCATTGTAATTAGCACCTTCACCGGCAGATGCAAGCAAAGTACCATCTGCAGCAAAAGCCAATGAACCAGTACCATGTGACTCATATAAAATAGGAGGCCCGCTTGAAGCTGTTTCACCAAGCAGAATTGCCCGTGTTGATAAATCAGCAATAAGATTGCTTCCGGATGTAATAGTTTTATAGCGTGTTATTCGTCCTATAGTTGCGGAATAATAATTATCAGTTGAAGTTGAATAACTTCCCGTTCCAAAATTCTTTAAATGATGCCTGTCTACAACATATAATAGGTAGATCAATCCATTTGTTTCAAAATCCGGATCAAGTGCAAAACCGGTTAAACCAAAGTCTCTCCAATTACCTACCTCTGGAGAAATATCCAAAACAGGTGTTGTTTGTTTGTCATAAACCAGGGTAGAAGGATTCCATTTACATAAATAAACATAACCCGCTTTTTCCCAAACAAATAGTTTGGTCCCAGTTTTATTAAAAGCAGCACCAATAGGTTGGGTCCAACCTGAACCAATATTAGATGCTGAAAATCCTGTTGGAAAAGTTTGTGCATTTATTGATCCTTTTACAAAAAATAAAAAGATAAAAAGTAAAAGGGATTGTAAAATATTACGAGTCGCAAAATATTTCATAAATCAGTGTATTAAAAAAGTGTGCTCATTCCCAAAATGGAAATTTCTTAATGAATAATGCAAGTGAAATGATTTTTCTTAGCGAGATAATGGGAGGAAGAATTAGATAGGAATTGAATGTCTAATTATTTTATAGTTAACTAACTATAAAATTTATTTGCAAAATACAAAAAAAATCATGAAATTTTAATTTTTTCCCAAATTTGACTGTTTTATGCCCTTTATATTAATATTGTTCTAAGTTTGCCCAAAAGTGGCTTCATGGAATCAAAATTCATTAAAAATATACAGTTCACCAAGCTGATAAAAGTAGACGGAAAATTAAAGGAATTCAATTTCAGAAAACCCAATGGAAAACAGGAAGGCCTCTTTACGGTAGACGTAATAGATGGAAGGGGTAATCGCATCATATTCAACATGGAAAAAATTGATCAGCACTGGAAGATCATAACTCAGGAAATGCCTTCCTGGGTTTTGGATTCTGAAAACAATTTTCATGCATTGATCGAAGAAGAATTTATACTGATATAAAATTTTACTTTTTGTATCATGTACAAAATTTTTTAAAAGACCGGATCAACTTTTTATTTTATTTATAATATCTGCATTATTTTGTTTGATTCAAATGTTTTTGAAAGATTGAATAATATCAAATCCTGCTGATAGTGATCAAATAAGTTTTTTTTCATCATAATAATTCTTTACTAATAATAAAAATAACTTTTTATGAGAAGTACATTTATTCTTTCTTGTTTTACAATATTTCTTTTACCGGGTTGTTCAAATACTGATTCTTCATCAGATAAAAATTCATTTGACAGCAGTATTGTTTCAAAAACAAATGCTGAAAAAACCGGGATGATTGCTACAGATGCAACAACCCCTGTTCAACCAATTCAAAATGGTATTCAAACAATGCCTGCTTCAGCAACAACTCCTGTAATAACAACCGGAACTACATCAACAACCCAAACGGCAGCAGGTATGAATCCTGCTCATGGCCAACCCGGGCACAGATGCGATATCGCTGTTGGTGCTCCATTGAATTCTGCACCTGCAAAACCAGCCACAACAACTACACCCGTTAATACTCAACCGGTGATCACTTCTACAACCGCTGCTCCGGCCCCTACAATAACGGCTCCCGGAATGAACCCTCCTCATGGCCAACCAGGACACAAATGTGAGATCGCTGTTGGCGCTCCATTGAATTCAGCACCTGCAAAAACGACCGTACCCAAGACCGAGACAATTACAAAAAGTTCAGAAGTTGCACCGGCTGGCATTGAAATACCGGTTAAAGCATCTGCTAATGATTCATCCAAAAAACAATAAAATATAGCAGTATTTCATGAATGAAACGATTGCTTTAATAGTTGGTTATATTGCTTCGGTATCTCTCGGATTTTCTTTGCTTGTAAATAATGACTTAAAATTCAGATGGCTTAGTGCAATGGGCTGCATTGCATTTATTGTTTACGGAATTCTGATCAGCGCATTTCCGGTAATTATAACAAATGCTACCCTCTTATTGATAAATGTTTTTCAACTTATAAAAATTTACAGGAGAAATGAAAATTTCGATCTGATGGAATTCAACAATGATGACAAACTGTTACACAAATTCATTTCTTTTCATGAAAAAGATATGAAAAATTATTTCCCCGAATTTAAAATCGAACAAGAAGACGGCAATTTAAATTTTGTTGTATTAAGAGACATGGTCATTGCAAATATTTTTGTTGCATCTGTTTTAAATGACGGAACAGCCCTGGTTAAATTAAATTACACCATTCCAAAATACCGGGATTACAAGATCGGAAAATTCCTGTTCCAAAAAGAAAAACAACTTTTACTTTCCAGAGGAATAAAAAGACTGGTCTATGCCAAAGTTCATAATCAACAACATGAAAAATATTTAACAAAGATGGGGTTTGAAAAAGAACTACTTGAAGGGCAGGAATACTATCATAAGGATATTCAATAATTGAAAAAATGATGTTTTTATTAAAAAGTACTTTTTGATTATTAATATTATATAAAAAATATTTAATATCAAATTTTCTTACGAATATAATTTGCTTCTCCCACCATTTTTTAATTTATAACAGTACATTTACAACCTAAATAAATAAATAAATCAAAACAAAATTTCATGAAAAAAACTTTACTACTAACATTTTTGTTTGCTTTGGTAAGTACCCTTGGTTTTTCCCAGGCAGACAGGTTTTGGTCAGGCAACAATGAAAGCCTTGATAAGATCACAAAGGACAAAGCTGTAGCAAGGCTTTCGTTTCCTAAAACGTTTAAGTTATTCAATTTAAATGTTGATCCTTTACGACAGGAATTATTTTCAGTAGTTGGTAACCAGGCCAGAAAACATGCTACCATTATTACATTACCAAATGCTGATGGCGGTATTGAACAATTTGAAATATTTGAAGCTTCTAATTTTGAACCTGCATTACAAGCACGTTTCCCGCAGATCAGGGCTTTTTCAGGTAAAGGAATTACAGATAAATTTGCAACTTTGAAACTAAGTATTTCTCCCCAGGGAATACAAACGATGATTTTCAGAACTGAAAAAGAGAATGAGTTCATTGAGGCTTATTCACAGGACCATTCAGTGTATGCAGTATTTAAATCTCACAGAGAAATAGGAAGATTACCCTGGACCTGTACAACAGAAGATCAACAAATTTCTGCTGGCATTAATGCACAAATTTCAAATACATTCAGGCCAGAAAGTAACACAGGTGAGTTAAAAACCATGCGATTAGCACAGTCATGTAACGGGGAATATTCTAATTATTTTGGTGCATTTAACAATACCCAGGTTGCATTGGTCTTAGCTGCTTTTAATGCTACATTGACCCGTTGTAACGGTTGTTACGAAAAAGACCTGGCATTACACCTCAATCTTATTGCTAATACTACAGCAGTTATTTATTATGATCCCACCACTGATCCTTATACAACATTAGGTGCATGGAATGCACAATTACAAACTACATTAACTGCAAATATCGGAGAAGCAAATTATGATATTGGCCATATGTTTGGCGCTTCAGGTGGCGGTGGAAATGCAGGATGTATAGGTTGTGTATGTTCAGATGGAACAAAAGGAAGAGGTATAACTTCTCCTGCCGATGGCATTCCACAGGGAGATAATTTTGATATCGATTATGTTGTACATGAAGTAGGTCATCAATTGGGTGGAAATCATACGTTTTCCATGAATATTGAAGCCGGTGGTGCAAATAATGTAGAGGTTGGTTCAGGTATTACTATTATGGGATATGCCGGAATTACAAACCAGGACGTTGCGCCTCATTCTATTGATATTTACCATGAACGTACGATCCAACAAATTCAGAATAATTTAGCTACAAAAACATGTCCGATAACAACTAATATTACTGCTGCTAATGCAATTCCGGTAGTAGCACCTGTTGCCAATCGCATTATCCCATTCAGCACTCCGTTTATACTGACCGGATCTGCTACTGATGCCAATGCAGGAGATGTACTGACTTATTGTTGGGAGCAAAATGATAATGCAAATTCAACTGTTACTGGAAACAATAGTATTGCCTCTCCCGGAAAACTGGTAGGACCAAACTGGTTAACATTCAGTCCTACAACATCACCTAGCAGGACCTGTCCTGTATTAGCAACAATTCTTGCCGGTAATTTCACTACTGGTCCTTTACCAGGCGGTGGTGCAGGTATCAATATTGAAGCATTAAGTTCGGTTGCAAGAACCTTAAATTTCAGATTAACTGTCAGGGATAATTCACCTTACAGTTCCAATGCTCCAGTTAAAGTTGGCCAAACTGCTTTTACAGATATGCAGGTTACCGTTACTGGTTCTGCTGGTCCATTTGGAGTTTCATCTCCCAATACCGCAGTTTCCTGGCAAGCCCAATCTTCACAAACCATAACCTGGACAGTGAATGGAAGTGATCTGGCACCTGTTTTATGTTCCAATGTAAATATTCTTTTATCTACGGATGGAGGATTTACCTGGCCGATCACACTAGCTGCTAATACAGCAAATGACGGTAGTGAGGTTGTTACTATCCCCAATAACCAAACCACCACAGCCAGGGTAAAGGTCGAATCTGTTGGCAATATTTTCTTTGATATTTCCAATTCAAACTTTACGATAACAGCTCCTGCATCAGGCTTCTCATTTAATAATGCTACAGCTTCTACTATTGCCTGTAACGGCCCGGCTTCTGCAAACGTTACTTTAGGAACTACAGCCAATGGTGGTTTTTCTACACCCATTAATCTAACTGCAACTGCGGGTGTTCCTGCAGGTACTAATGTTTCTTTCAGTAATAATCCACTGACTCCCGGAAGCAATACGATCGTTACTTTAAACAATGTAAATACCTTAGCCAACGGCACTTATAATATTACCATACAGGGAGTAGCCGGTGCAGTTACACAAACTACGGTTGTTTCTTATGTTGTTACTGCAGGTGCAGGACCTGTTATAACAGCTCAACCGTTAAATAACATAGCTTGTGCAGGCAGCAGTGCTTCATTTACCGTTACAGCAACCGGTGTTACTACTTATCAATGGCAACTGAACGCAGTAAATGTTGGAACAAATGCTGCTACTTATACGATCCCTGCAGTACTTGCTTCTCAAAACGGATCAACCATCACATG
>JANMMS010000052.1:0-4381 GCA_031373525.1 Ferruginibacter sp. | reverse complement strand
TGGCCCACAGCAATATTCAATCACATGGAATATTGATATGCCCTTTATAGAGGTTATTTTCCCCAATGGAGGAGAGTCTTTTAATCCCGGAACTGCTGAAACCATTACTTGGGATAATTCAGGTGTAACCGGAAACCAGACAGTTGAATACTCTTTAAATAATGGCGCAAATTGGACCACTATTTCTTCAACTGTTGCAGCCAATACAACACGTTTAAACTGGACCCCACCAGCTGGATCCAATACCTCTACTGCACTTATCAGAGTGAGTAGTAGTAGTTTAACAGATTTAAGTGATATTAATTTTAAAATACTTAGTACGCCAATAAACCTGAATACCACTGCAGGTTCTTGTACTGCAGGAGAAATAAGTTTTACCTGGAATGCAGTTAATGAGGCAACGAATTATGATATTTTAAGGCTGGATGAAAGTACAGGAGATTGGGTTGTTCTTGGTAATAATATCACCGGGACAAGTTATACTGCTACCGGTCTTGTTCCCGGCGCTTCAGTTTGGTTTACGATCATTGCTAAAAACAATACGACCGGAGCTGTAAGTGAAAGAGCATTAGCTATCAACCGGACCATATCCAACACCGGATTATCAGTCATTGGAAATATTTCGGGTAATGATGTTGTTTGCGGAGTTGCAGGAAATATTTCTTATACAGTACCTAGTGTTACAGGAGCCACATCTTACACCTGGACAGCCCCACCTAATGCAGTTATTACAAGCGGACAAGGATCTAATACCATTTCTGTAAGTTATCCTGTTGGCAGTTCAAATGGAAACATAAGTGTTTTTGCAAGTGCTGGTGCCTGCCAGACCTCTACTTCTACTTTGGCAATTACAGTAAACAGTAATGGCAATGCTGCACCCTTATCTGGAGGAGACCAGGTTCAGACTCATTGCACACCAAATACAATTCCAACACTTACAGCAACTGCAATTGTACCTGTTGGGAATACAATCATATGGTACAGTGCATTAACCGGTGGTAATATCATATTAAATCCCATATTAAATACGATTGGTACGGTAACATATTATGCAGCCAGTAAGAATACAAATACTAATTGTGAGAGTTCATTGAGAACTGCAGTCAGTCTAACTATTAACTCTGCTGCGGCTCCCGTTGTAACTTCCAATGGCCCGGTAACATTCTGCCAAGGTGGAAGTGTAACCCTTACTGCCAGTGCAGGAAATTCATATTTGTGGAGTAATGGTGCTACTTCCCAATCGATTACTTTAAATGCATTGGGTTCTTATAATGTAACAGTTGATCAGGGGAATGGATGTATTGTCGCTTCTACTGCAACGGTAGTAACGGTTAACCCTTTACCAGCCATCAACATCAATGCAGGCAGTGCAACCACTTTTTGCCAGGGAGCCAGTGTTACCCTGACCGCTTCATCAGGTAATACTTATTTATGGAGTAATGGAGCAACTACTCCATCGATTACTGTAAACAATACAGGGGTATTTAGTGTAACTGTAGATCAGGGCAATTCATGTATCAATACATCTGCAGCAACTGCAGTTACCGTTAACCAACTACCTGTAGCATCTGTTACTGCAAATGGTGCAACCAGTTTCTGTGCAGGCGGATCAGTTCAGCTAACAGCATCAGCAGGCAGTTCTTTCTTATGGAGTAATGGTGCAACCGGCCAATCGATCAATGCAAACACTCCCGGAAACTACTCAGTTACCGTGACAGATGCAAACAGTTGTTCAGCAACATCAACAACAACAGCTGTGATAGTAAATCCAATACCATCAGTCAGTATTTCAGCAGCTCCCTATACAAAACTTTATCCAGGTATCAGTACCATTCTTACAGCCAATGTAAGCGGATCAGTAACTTATGCCTGGTTCAAGAATGGTATAGCAATTACAGGAGCAACAAATGCTACATTACCTGTAACGGTAGATGATCTTGGGAATTATTCAGTAAAAGTTACCAATAACGGCGGCTGCAGCAATACTTCATCATTATTAAATATTTCTGATTCTGCAACTGCTCAATTGTTTATTTACCCCAATCCGAATAATGGCCAATTCCAGGTAAGTTATTATAACAGTACTCCAACAAAAAATACGATCTCGATCTATGACTCAAAAGGTTCAAGAATTTGGGTGAAGACTTTTGATATTACAAGTGCTTATCAACGGATGAATATTGATATTACAAATCGCAGTAAGGGTACTTACAATATTGTACTGTATGGTCTGAATAATAAGAAAATTGCAACAGGCCGGGTAGTGGTTCAGTAAAATTATTCTTTATAACATTAAGGGCTAAACGAAATCGTTTAGCCCTTTTGTATTATATAATTTTTATTATGCCACTGAACCGAAAAACAGGTAAGCAAGTATAATAGAAGTAATGATACCTACAAGATCTGCCAATAACATGGCTCCAACCGCATAGCGTGTATTTTTAACTGAAACAGCTCCGAAGTAAACAGCGATCACGTAAAATGTGGTATCTGAAGATCCCTGCAGGATACAGGATAACCTGCCGGCAAAAGAATCCGGGCCATAAGTTTTCATTGTATCAACCATCATACCCCTGGCACCGCCTCCGCTGAAAGGTTTTATTAACGCAGTTGGTAAACCATCAACAAACCTGGTATCTGTTCCCATTGCTGCAAACAATGATTTCATACCATTGATCAACACATCAAATGAACCACTGGTTCGAAGCAGGCTGATTGCCACCAACATGCCCACCAGGTATGGAATGATACGCACAGCAGTTTCAAAACCACCCTTGGCGCCATCAATGAATGCATCGAAAATATCGGTCTTCTTATAAATACCACCTGCTATGATCAATAAAAAGATCAACAAGATCAAACCATTGCTTAATGTACCTGAAAATGCCTGTACAGCATTGGTATCTAAGTTCTTGATATAAACGATCAGCAAAGCAATGACCGCCGAGATCCCCAAAACCCATCCTAAAATGACCGGTTGAATGACATTGATCTTTTGTTTGAAAGAAACGATCAGCATGGCAGCAATGGTTGCAACAAATGTTGCGATCATACAGGGAATAAAAATATCCATTGGATTGCCCGCTTTTGTAGAAGCCCTGAGGGCAATGATGCTTACCGGAATAAGGGTAAGCCCGGATGCATGAAGGCATAAAAACATAATCTGTGCATTAGATGCAACAGCTTTATTTGGATTGATCTCCTGCAGGCTTTCCATGGCCTTGATGCCAAAAGGAGTTGCTGCATTATCAAGGCCCAATAAGTTGGCAGAAAAATTCATCATCATATGTCCCAATGCCGGATGTCCTTTGGGTACATCAGGAAATATCTTTGAAAAGAATGGACCAATGATCCTCGATAAGAACCTGATCCCTCCTGCCCTTTCAGCTATGCTCATAAATCCCATGAACAGAGCCATGATCCCGATTAATCCAATACATAGGTTTACGGCAAACTTACAGGTCTCTATCACTCCGTCTGCAGATTGTATCCTAAATCTTAACAATGTACCATCTCCTCCTTTGATCATTTTTATATCACCGGAAGTATATAATTTATTTGTGTCTAATGATCTTAATATTTCTTTGGATGCTGATAAAGTATCTGTATTACTTATCTTGATCGTATCGCCTGTTCTGCCTGTTACCATTGTACTAAAAATGGTCTTATTATCATCTCTCAGGAATAATTTATAACTGCCTACCAAAATGGCGATTATGATAAATGCTGACCAGATACGACTTAATGCCATGGAAATTCGGGTTAAAGGTTTAAGGTATAAGGTTGAAGAGCTTTTCGATCAGTCTTATACTTTGAATTTTATTTTGAAATTAGTGTTTTATAATGAATTCTGATATTTCAATTCAAACCTTACCTTTGCACCTCGAAAAAAGCTATTAGCCTTTGGCTAAAAGCTGTTAGCCCGGAACCACCATTTACTGGTTTTACTTTTTGCTAATAGCTTGCAGCTAATATCTATTTTAACAACAACAATCAAAAAGCAACGAACGAATGGCATTACAAGCAGGAATAGTAGGATTACCGAATGTAGGAAAATCAACTCTTTTTAACGCAGTGAGCAATAGCGCCAAAGCCCAGGCCAGTAATTACAGGTTTTGCACCATTGAACCGAATATCGGTCTGGTCAATGTGCCTGACCCCCGAATAAGTAAACTGGAAGAACTGGTAAAACCGATCCGGACTGTTCCAACACAAATAGAAATCGTTGATATTGCAGGATTGGTAAGAGGTGCCAGTAAAGGTGAAGGATTGGGCAATAAATTCCTGGCCAATATCCGTGAAGTGGATGCCATCATTCATGTGATCCGTTGTTTTGAGGATGAGAACATATTGAGAGATGAAGGGCCTATCAATCCTGTTG
>JANMMS010000021.1:0-21858 GCA_031373525.1 Ferruginibacter sp. | reverse complement strand
AATGTTACAAATAATGAGTGCCTCACTTTTTGATAAAACACATTTAAATGAGTTATTGAAAAGCCCTGTCTATAAGAATGTCAAAGAACAAAAATGCAAACAATTAAAAATTGAACTAATTTAACGGGACACTAATGATTTACTTACTATTATTTAACAAGAGAATCTGAATCTCTTATCAATCGTAGTAATTAACTACTTCTTGTCTCTCCTTTTAAACAACAGGGAATAATTATTAACCTCTCATTTTTCACGCGGGATATTTCTTTGCTATTAAAACAGCAAATAAATTATTACGCCTGTTAAGATTTTATAACAACGGATACACATAAAACATTTATAAAGAATAAAAAACTGCTTTATGAAAAAAAATCTCCTCTTATTGTTTTCTATCCTTGCAGTAGTAAACATTGCATATGCCCAGGCCCCCAATGCCATCCCATACCAGGGTGTGGCCCGTAATGCAGCCGGTAATATACTGGCGGCACAACCCATTTCGCTTCGTGTAAGCATACACGATATTTCGGCATCGGGAACGGTCGTGTTCAGCGAAACGCATGCGGTTACAACCACAGCGCTGGGTTTATTTAATGTAAACATCGGCAGCGGCACAGCAGTAACGGGTACGCTTGCCGCGGTAAACTGGGGCAGTGGTGCCAAGTACATCCAGGTAGAAATGGATGCCACCGGCGGTACCAGTTATGCCGATATGGGAACTACGAAACTGAACAGTGTACCTTATGCGTTGTATGCAAGTAAAATAGCTGCCGATACAACACCCGTTGTTGCAGGAGTAAATAATACTCCTTCGGACCCCATTCCGGATGCCAGTTGTACAGGCATTACAAGCAGCATTGCGGTTACTGGTCAGCCAGTTTCGGTGAATTCAGCCAATATTATGGTGAAATTGGACATCACCCATACTTATGATGCAGATTTACACATTTACCTGATTGCGCCAGACGGAAGTATTCTTTGCCTGGCTTCGGCAAATGGAGGTGGCGCCCACAATTTTACAAATACGATATTCAGTGATGCTTCCTCAACAAATATTTCATCAGGCGTTGCTCCTTTTACAGGTACATTTAAACCCAATGGAAGCTTAAACCCTGTTTGCAGTACTACAGCAACTGCAGGTACATTTGCCGCTATTGGTGCTGGCATGGTTAATCCAAATGGTACCTGGTCTTTAAAAATATTTGATCAGGCAGGGTCAGATGTAGGAACATTAAACAACTGGTCCATATCCATAGCAAATCCTGTAACGGGTGGTTTAGCCAACTACGTCCCAAAATGGAACAGCGCTTCCTCCTTTGTGCAAAGTTCAATTTATGATAATGGCAATGTGGGTATTGGCACAACCACTCCCTCAGCATCGGCAAAACTTGATATAAGCTCTACAACGCAAGGGTTTCTTCCTCCAAGAATGAATAACACCCAAAGAAATGCAATTGTTTCTCCTGCAACCGGGTTAACAATATACAATACAACTACAAAAAGTTTAGAGGTTTTTACTGGAACATCCTGGGCTTCAACAGCACATTATATCGGCGAAACTTATGGCGGCGGCATAGTATTTTATGTGTATGATAACGGGCAGCATGGTTTAATTGCAGCTACTGCCGATCAAAGTACAGGAATACGATGGTATAATGGATCTTATACTGTTACAAATGCAGTAAGAGATGGCATAGGAGCTGGAATATTCAATACCGAACGCATCATTGCCAACCAAGGCCCTGGCGCTTATGCTGCACAAATTTGTGCAAACTACCAGGTAGGTAATTATGGAGACTGGTATTTACCTTCAAAATATGAGTTAAATCTATTATACTTACAAAAGAACGTGGTTGGGGGTTTTGCTGACAATTACTACTGGAGTTCTACCGAGCAGGCCAACTTCTTCGTGTGGTACCAGGCCTTCAACGGTGGCTACCAGGACTTCTGGAGCAAGGTCGAGACTTACTACGTTCGGGCTGTCAGGGCTTTTTAACTATTAAACAATTTAGCTATTTATTATCACCACAAAGTGGTCGAATTTTATTTTTTGAATTTATGCCACTGTATTATGATTTGCCGGTATTTAGAGATACATATAAACTGATTTTAAAAATATTTGAATGCACAAAAGATTTTTAAAAAGAGTATAAATATTTAAAACCTTTTATAAAAACATGAAAAAGATAATTATAGCCAATATAGCATTGTTGTTATGCCTGGGGGCAAGGGTTCAGGCCCAAACCATCGCCCGCAATGTGGTTGCGTCTGCAGGTGGTACTTTAACCAGTGGCGCGGGGCAAATAAATTATAACATCGGCGAGACCGTGATCGCTTCGCTGAGCGCCGGGGGCAATATGATCACACAGGGTTTTGAACAGCCTGCCGAAAGTGGATTGAATTTAAAACTATTCCTGCAGGGATATTATATCGATGGCGGTATCATGCAGCCGGTATTAATGAACCAGGGCCTGAACGCTCCTATAACGGAAACGGATACCATAGAAGTACAATTGCATGATGCAGAAAACTTCAGTCTTGTTGACAGTAAGAAAGCAGTGCTGCTCACGGATGGTACTGTATCGGTCAACTTCACCCAACCGGAAGGAACCTATTATATTGCTATCAAACACAGAAATACCATTCAAACATGGAGTGCAAACCCGGTTGATTGTACGGTGTCAACCACTGTATATGATTTCACATCTGCCCAGAACAAAGCATTTGGCGATAACCAGGTAGAAGTGCAAACAGGCAAGTGGGCATTCTATACCGGCGATCTGAACCAGGATGATTTCATCGACGGCAATGATTTCCCTGCATTTGATACTGATAGTTTTAACGGTGTGGCACAGGTATATGTGGCTACTGATATGAACGGTGATGGTTTTGTGGATGGCAATGATTTCCCTGTGTTTGATGTGAATAGTTTTAACGGGGTTTCGGCGGTATATCCGCAATAAGTAGAAGTTTATGGCCGGTGAGTACAGCGGTCAAAGGATCCGAGGTTTTATTCGATGGTCGGTTTGAAGATCGGCCATGGAAAATTGAATATGTGTTTTTTAGGCAACGCCTCCTGGTAGGGGCGTTGCTTTTTTTTAATGCTATTAAAGCAATGTACTTTCTAAATTAGGCCAATAGGGCTAAAGCCCTTGAAGAATTTATTTCAATTGCCCGGCCCTTAAGGAGCCGGGCAATTCAGGGCCGGGCAATTCATACAATCCCGATACAGCCTGGCTTTAGGCCAATATAGAAAGCCAGAGAAATTGCAGGATATTCGCAACCTCCTTTAAGAGAGACATTGCTGAAAAGAAAAAAATAATGGCCGATGAAGGACACCGACCATGGGGAAATAAAAAAAGTAGCTTTTAATAAAATGCTTTACCAATAAACTAATAAACAAGTAAACTATTTTCCCTTACCAGGCACCATCAGACAAATTTTTCTACTAAGAAGTTCCTGAAAATATTAAAGCACTCCAACATTTGAAGTACCCAACTATAAACTATGAACTATAAACTATTTTACTCCGCTTCCGCTACCACTTCCTTCACCTCCGGTATCATGCGTTTCATCATTCCTTCAATACCAGCTTTTAAAGTGATCATCGATGAAGGGCATCCACTGCAACTTCCCTGCAACATCAGGTTCACTCTTCCTTCTTCATAACTTTTAAATTGAATGGCACCACCATCCATTTCCACCGCAGGTTTTACATAATTCTCCAGCAACTCTTTGATGCGCTTTACTACATCATCGTCATCTGCACTTACCTCATTGCTGCTCTCCTGTTTCATTTTAGAAACCTCTTCTTCATTCACAACCGCTTTGCCTTCTTCGAGGTATTCTTTTAAAAATTGCTTGATCGTTGGAATAATATCCTGCCAGTCGTCTGTTTCACCGGTTTTGCTAAGCGTTACAAAATTGCTTGCTATAAAAACCGACCGTATAAATGGGAAGCTGAATAATTCCTGTGCCAGGGGAGAGGGCTTTGAACTGGCCTCATCCGGAAAATCAATACTCTTGCCCGGGTATAATAATTTGTTTGCCACAAATTTCATGGTCTCGGGGTTTGGGGTCATTTCCGTATATATGCTGATTACCGGGTTGCCTGTCTTGATCATAATTCAATTTTTACTTTCGATACAAAAATAACCCTAATTCCGCAATTTGGTTTTCAAAACAGGCGTTATAACTCTAAATAACAGCTAAAATTTCTAATTTCGAAAACCTGTGATCTTAACGTTGTAAATAAGCAACCCATTCATAACCAACAAATTTGTTTTATTTTTAATAAAATTAATCATACATGTTGCTGAAATTATTTCTGATTGGTTTATTCATAGTTTGTTCATTATTTTCTTCAAATGCACAAAGGGTTATACGAAAAGGGGTAACTGAAAATCAGCCTGCTAAAAAAACAGCGGTTGCCCAATACTCATTAAGCCAGTTACAGGGTAAATGGCAGGAAGTAAAACGTATCAATTTAGAAAGATTGGAAGCAATAAATTTTTCAGACAGCCTGATCCTGAATTTTTCCGATAGTAAAGTTGAGGTTAAAGTTGCTACCAGTATGCGAATATCTATGACCGGCGATGCACAGATAGATGCTCCTGATATTTTATCAGTTGCCGGCGATGTGTACACTATCCGTTCAGTAAGTACAAATAAACTGGTAATTGATGACGGAGAATTTACCAGGGAAATGCAAAAAAAAGATCAGTTCTATTATGAAACATTAAGAAAAATGCCGGTTGAAAAAGATTCGGTTTCGGTACCGGTAACAATTGA
Source organism: Ferruginibacter sp. (assembly GCA_031373525.1). Classification (GTDB taxonomy): domain Bacteria; phylum Bacteroidota; class Bacteroidia; order Chitinophagales; family Chitinophagaceae; genus Ferruginibacter. Next base: position 17,070 of record JANMMS010000021.1, on the reverse strand, counting down.
TATTAACAATTTAAAAGGCAAGTGGTTGGTATATGCCAGAAAAGCTAAACCCGGCAGTGTCACAGCACTCACTCCTGTTATTAAATCCATCGAAATAAATTCGATCTCTGCCGACGGAATTGCATTTGGGGAGATCGTTTATTATACGTCCAATATTTCAAAAATAATATCATGTAAACTTGTTACAAAGGATGGCGTAATAAAGATCATAACTGATAAGGATACCTGGAGTTTTAATGCCTACAAAGCCGATGGAAAAGAATTTATTTTTGGTGAGACCGATAAGCTGGTTTATTATTTGAAGCAATAATAATACCTGTGGTATTTCGTTTTAATTTTATATCGATTCATTATTCTGAGGAACAAACCGAAACGTCATTGCGAGGAACGAAGCAGAACGTCATTGCGAGGAACGAAGCAATCTGTTTTTAATTTTACAAACAATGCAGATTGCTTCACTACGTTCGCAATGACGGGATCTTCACTGCGTTCGCAATGAAGTGTTAGAAGGATTGCTTCACTACGCCTGCCTGTCGCAGGCAGGTTCGCAATAACAGGATCTGCAATGACGGAAAACTCAGGAATTTACAATACGCAACTTGGCATAATTCAGCATGATCTTTTTTTCACCATTCATTTCAAAATGGATCGTTGCGATCGGGTTGTGTGCAGCTCCTTCCATTTTTATAATTTCTCCAAAACCAAATTTCTGATGCTCTACCTTCTGGCCTGCCTGCAGTTCACTGGTTTCATTTGCTGTAAAATTTTCTGAAGGCACATGTTCTTTTAGTTGCGGGCGTGCAGGTGCCGTTGCATACGTTGGTTTGGCCGTTTCTTTTTTCTCTGCGTAATTATTATTGAAACCACGGTTCATTCGTTCAAAAGCACTGCCCTGGCTCCAGCCATTGTTTGCATTGTTTTTGGCTGCGGCACCGGCATAACTTCTGTCGATCTGTTCTTCCGGAATTTCTTCAATGAAACGGCTGGGGTCATTTTGCTGCAATTGTCCAAAACGGTAACGGGCATTGGCATAACTTAAATATAAATTTGTTTTTGCCCTGGTGATGGCCACATAGAATAAACGCCTTTCTTCTTCCAGTTCTTCCCTGGTGTTAATGCTCATGGCATTTGGAAAAAGAGTTTCCTCCAAACCTCCCACAAATACAACCGGGAATTCAAGGCCCTTTGCAGCGTGTATGGTCATGAGTTTTACCACATCGTGGTTTTCTTTATCATCGGCAGGGTCGGTGAGCAATACAATTTGCTGCAGGTAACCGCCGAGGCTTTTATCGCCTACCTCACCATCTTCGAGGTTGGAAGGAGTTTCAATGAATTCTTTGATGGAGTTTAATAATTCCTGCACATTCTCATATCTTGCCAGCCCTTCCACCGTTTTATCATTGAATAATTCTTTTACAATATTTGTACTCTTGCCAACGATCACAGCGAGATCATAGGCATTCTTTTTTTCCAGTTCACTCTGAAACATTTTTATGGTGGTGACAAAACCGTCAATACTTTCCAAAGTACCACTCCTGAAACCATACATACCGGCATTGCAAAGCACATCCCACAAACTGATATTATTCTGATTGGCAAAAAGTACCGCTTTATCAACCGTTGTTTTACCAATGCCCCTTGCAGGAAAATTGATGATACGTTTCAGTGCTTCTTCATCTTTTGGATTTACGATCAGGCGCAGGTATGCAATGAAATCCTTGATCTCTTTGCGTTGATAAAAACTCATGCCGCCATAGATACGGTATGCAATACCCATGCGGCGAAGTGCTTCTTCAAAACTCCTGCTCTGTGCATTGGTGCGATAAAGGATCGCAAAGTCTTTATTGAAAAAATGATTGCGCAGTTTTTGCTCCTGTATGGCATCGGCCACCATTTTTCCTTCATCATTGTCCGTCATGGTGCGGACAAGTTTTATTTTTTCTCCTTCATCATTGGCCGTGAATAATTTTTTTTCTATCTGTCCTTTATTCCTGCTGATGATCTCATTGGCAACAACCAAAATATTTTTTGTACTGCGGTAATTCTGCTCCAGTTTTACCACCACCACATCGTCATAATCTTTTTCAAACTGCAGGATATTCTCAATGGTAGCACCACGGAAACTATAAATACTTTGAGCATCATCGCCAACCACACATACATTCTCATGCATGGCACCCAGTAATTTGATGATCTCATATTGGGCAGGGTTCGTATCCTGGTACTCATCTATTAAAATGTATTTGAACTTTCGCTGGTACTTACTCAGTGAATCGGGGTTGTTTTTTAACAGGATGTACATTTTAAAAAGCAGGTCATCAAAATCCATGGCGCCGTTCTTAAAACATCGTTTCACATAAGCGTCATAGATCTGGCCAATGGCAGGGCGGTTTGCCCGGTTGTCTTCCTGCTGCAGCGCCCAGTCGTTGATATATTCTGCCGGACCTATCAAAGCATTTTTTGCTGCAGAAATCCTGTTGTAAACGATGTTTGGTTTGTAATGTTTGTCATCCAGTTCCAGTTCATTGATCACCGTCTTTACAACATTTTTTGAATCGTCGGTATCATAGATGGTAAAATTGGAGGGATAACCGATCTTAGGGCCTTCGGTTCTTAATATCCTGGCAAACACACTGTGGAAAGTGCCGATATATAAATTTCTTGCTTCCGTATTACCCAGGGTTCTTTCAACCCGTTCCTTCATTTCAGCAGCAGCTTTATTGGTAAAAGTGAGTGCAAGAATATTAAAAGAATCTACTTTATGTTCAGCCATCAAATGAGTGATCCTCGTTGTAAGTACTTTTGTTTTTCCGCTTCCCGCACCCGCAATAATCATGATAGGGCCGTCTTTGTGAAGCACAGCCTGCCTTTGCGGTTCGTTCAGTTCTGCTAAATATGTATGCATGGGGCAAAGGTAATTTTTAAATAACTCAAATGAGGATGTAAAAATTTGTTTATTAAATAGTTCAACCTTAATTGGGGATTTCTGAAATAACTTTTGGTTCGAAACTTATTCTATTCTTTAATCAATCTTTTTCTTTACTTCTATTGTTTTTATATTCTCAACCGTAGGCAGATCTTCCGGCATAGTTCCTCCGAGATCTTTAATTGTTTCCCTTACTTTTTTACCAACTTCCAAATGAGTTTTGTTTGCATTCTCTTTTCCTGAAACCTTATCTCTTTTTAATTTTTCTTCTGTTTGCGTAGCACGAAAAAGATTAGCAGCCAATTCGGTACTTCCCATATGATCTAAAATTCCCTGGCTCTTTTTTAATCCTTTCTTTTTATGAATTTCTTTTGCACCTAATCCATTATATAATCCCATGTAGCCATAGTTTTGAAAGATTGCGTACTCTTGGGGTTTTATAACACCAGCAGCCCTGGCAGCATCAGCTAGTTGTTTATTATGTTCTGCCATTTCCTTTCGTAAAAACAAGCGTTTTTCTTCTTCACTACCTAATTTTTCAAATGCATCTTCCAGTAGTTCCTGTTTACGGGTTTGTATGGCAAAATATGTTTGCCCCAATGCTACAGTTTCTTTGATAGGGTCGGCGTTTTGTATTATTAAATAGCAAGCAAAACGGGTTAAATGAATGTCGCCTATATCTCTTTGTGTACCAGACCCAATTTGCACCATTTTCCCCACATGGGGAAAATGGTCGGAAGTCAACAAACCACTGTTTTTACAGGCTTCCATTGCCTTATCAATGACTTTTAAAAACTTGTCCCATTTGAGGTATTCTAAAGCAGTAAAAAGTTCTCTTGCACTCCAATATTCCTGTCCAATTCTATTCGTTTTTTTTATCTGTTCGAATAACGATGATTTCTTTTTCATCTATACTAATTTCATTGGAATAAAAGTACTAAAAATTTTATCATTTTTATTCAGGTTTTATTGCTTTGGTTACTATTTCCCAACAAAAACAACTATCTAATGGTTGTTAAAAAAAATTTACAGAATAGCTATCATTATTGTTACTTGCATCTGTGAAAAAATACATACTCATATTTCTGATAATATTTACAGTAACAAAAACAGAAGCACAACAAATAAACAATACAGTGGCAGGTGAATACTATTTAACAGGTGTCATGGAAACCGCCTCGGGGTTTAGAATAAATGCTGATTCAACCTTTGATTTCTTTTTCTCATACGGGGCACTTGACCGCAGCGGAAATGGAACCTGGAGAAAAGAAGGCAGTAAATTAATATTAAATAGCAAACCCGGCACAAAAGGTTTTGCTTTGATAAGCAGTAAAGTTGCAGATGATGAAAATTTTACCATAAAGATCATAGAAGAAAACCAAATTTTTCGTTCTCATGTGTATTCAAAAATAAAACAGGGACCAATTGAAACAGACGGACTAACTGATAATAACGGGATTATTGTTTTTTCGAAACAAAGAGTTGACAGTATCATTCTTTTGCTTGAATTCTGTCCTGATAAATTTTTTACTTTTATTAATACGAATAAAGACCACAACTATTTTGAATTCAGGTTTGAAAAAGATATTATGGATATTTATTTTGAAGAGCTTACTCTTTCTATCAATAAAGAAAATGATCTCGAAGGACAACACCCTTTACTGAAACCGGGAACCTGTATTTTCAAAAAGAATTAATGTAGAACAAAAGACCGTCGCATCAGTCCTCGCGATATTTTTAGTAAATTGCAACCCCATGCTTAAGATTCATATGAAAAAATTCAGGATTATTTTTTTAATGCTTACTGCTTTGTTGATCGGCAGTCTGTTTTCCTGTTCTAAAAGTGAAGAAGATTTTGGCGCCCAGGGAGGGTTATTGCCAACTCATTATATTAATATCCAGGATAATTCATTTTCACCTTCCTCTTTAACAGTTGCAAACGGATCTTCCATTACTTTTTTAAACAAGACAACTTCCAGCCATACGATTGTTTCGGCAGATAGTTCCACCATACTATCCCCATCCATTGCATCAGGTTCTTATTTTTATGTCAGGCCTGATACATTATCCGGGTCGCTTCCGGTAAATATTAATTACCACTGCAAAGAACATCCAACGGTAACGGGTACTATCATTCTGCTTCCATAGTTAATAGCTGATCTACTCCTTTTAAAAGAGAAAAAAGTGATTTTATGAAATAGAAATGAATCATCGGATAAAATCATGCAATTTTGGGTAATATAATTTTAAATGGCAAGTAACAGAAAAGCAGCGATCGGGTTTATTTTTATCACACTCATGATAGATGTTACCGGGCTAGGGTTGATCATTCCTGTTTTACCGAAGATCATTCAGCAATTAACAACCGGAAATATCAGTGATGCTTCCAGGATCGGAGGCTGGCTTACTTTTACCTATGCGATCATGCAATTTATTTTTGCACCGGTGCTGGGTGGCCTGAGTGATAAATTCGGCAGGCGACCTGTATTGCTGATCGCTTTATTCGGATTTGCACTTGATTATCTTTTTTTATCCTTTGCGCCAACCATTGGCTGGCTATTTTTGGGAAGAGCAATTGCTGGTGTAACCGGAGCCAGTTTTACTACAGCTACTGCCTATATTGCTGATATCAGCACCCCCGAGAACCGGGCTCAGAATTTTGGAATGATCGGGGCTGCATTTGGACTGGGATTCATCATCGGTCCTGTTATTGGCGGTTTACTGGGTAGTTTTGGCCCACGAATTCCATTTATGGTTGCAGCCGGGTTGAGTTTTCTAAACTGGTTATATGGTTATTTTATTTTACCGGAATCATTATCAAAGGAAAATCGCAGGGAATTTAACTGGAAAAGAGCCAATCCTTTCGGAAGCATTCGTCAATTAGGAAGATACCCGGGCCTGGGAGGGCTGATCATTTCTTTTATACTTATTTACCTGGCAGCTCATGCGGTGCAAAGCAACTGGAGTTATTTCGTTATTGAAAAATTCAGTTGGAATGAAAAAATGATCGGCATTTCTTTGGGGGCTGTTGGTTTACTGGTGGCAACTGTTCAGGGAGGACTGATAAGGATCATTAATCCAAGGCTGGGAAATGAAAGAAGTGTTTACGTAGGACTTTTACTATATGCTATCGGGTTATTACTTTTTGCTTTTGCTTCACAGGGCTGGATGATGTTTGTTTTTTTAATACCGTATTGTATGGGAGGAATAGCCGGACCAGCTTTACAATCAATCATTTCGGGTAGTGTAAAGGCGGATGAACAGGGAGAGTTACAGGGCGCATTAACAGGCCTGATCAGTATTACATCGATTGCCGGTCCTTTAATCATGACAGGGTTGTTTTCATATTTTACCAAACCCGGAGCGCCATTTCATTTTTCAGGAGCTGCATTCTTTATGGGTTTTTTACTAATGCTTTCAAGTGCTTTTATATCATACAAAACCCTGCATACAAAAAAGTTGAGGCAGACACAATAAAAGTAAACTGCGTTTATACTGCACATTTATCAACCCTGTTATATCTCAAAAATATATATCTATTTTTCTTCTGTTGAAAACACAATAAAAGGCAGATAAATACGCTTTTATATTAACAATCCAATGAATGATTATTCGGGATTGAAAATGAAAAACCAAGAGACTGAGAAAAACACCCAAACCGGTAAATTGCACACTGCATTTATCCGAAAATTCCCTCAAATCTTATTGGTTAATTTACAAAAAGAATAACCCGGTAAAAGAATAGCCGGTCAAAATAATATAGATCAGCCTGTTGAACCAGGCAAATAAACTTTTTTTTGTTAGGCACTACAGGACAACGAAGAGCCCCGAAATTGGACGGGGCTTCTTCATTTTATAGAATGACGAATGAGGCAATTTCCTGTGTTATGATGCCTACAAACAATCCCATATAAATATCTTTTGGCTGGTGGCTGCCCTGCAATAATCTTGCTGAACAAACAAGCCCTGTTATTAGCAGAACAATACATAGAGGCCAGGTCATCAGCATTTCTTTTGTTTGCAGAATGACCAGGAAGAATGCAAGCCAGCTTCCCATTCCCATGGCATGCATGCTGATCTTGAAATAAATATTTGCAATCAATGCAACGGAAGATGCCAGGAAAATTCCCAAAACGAATGAAGTAAGTACAAGCGGATATTGTGCCTGTTGTTTAAATACGGTGAAAGCCCAAAAATAGAAAATACCGGATGCGATATAAGGAATGATCCTGTCTTTTTGTGTACGCAAATATATAGAATCAATAAAACCAACTGCTTTGAGAAGCAATACACTGAACAGTGGAAAAAAAACAAGGTTTAGTGATACAATTAAGGTTGTTTGTTTTTTTTCTGCATCAGAAAATCCTGAAAAGGCAGTGGGGTGAATGTAAACCAGGAAAAAGCAAACATACAACGGTACAAAAACCGGATGAAATAAATAACTGATGAATGTGGCAAATATCTTCCAGGGAATTGATAATGGTTTGTTCTGTGCAGGTAAAGCTTCGTCTTCAATTCCTGTTCTTAATATTTTTTCCATGATGTATTAATGAATTGAAATGAGCTGATCATAAAATTTTTCTAAGCCTTGCTACCGGAATATTTAATTGTTCCCTGTATTTTGCAACGGTTCTTCGTGCAATATTATAACCTTTTTCCTGGAGCATTTCTGTTAGTTTTTCATCGCTGTAGGGATGTTTCTTGTCCTCTTGTTCAATGATATCCATTAATATCTTTTTTACTTCCCGGGTACTTACTTCTTCACCGCTGTCTGTTTGTAAACTTTCGCTGAAGAAAAATTTTAGCCGGTAAGTGCCAAATTCCGTTTGTACAAACTTGCTGTTGGCAACCCGGCTTACCGTAGAAATATCCAGGTTTGTTTTTTCCGCAATATCTTTCAATATCATGGGGTGCAGCTCAGTATCATCGCCGGTAAGAAAAAAATCATATTGATAATTCATAATGGCTTCCATTGTATTGAGCAAAGTATTTTGTCTTTGTTTGATGGCATCTATGAACCATTTAGCCGAATCGATCTTTTGTTTGATGAAGATGACAGCTTCTTTTTGTTGTTTGTCTTTTTTACTTCCTTTGTCATAATCTTTCAGCATATCCCGGTATCCTTCACTGATACGAAGATCTGGTGCATTTTTACTGTTCAAAGTAAGTTCCAGTTTTCCGTTGCTGTTGGTAATAAAAAAATCAGGAATAACATAATTTTCCCCTTTATTATCATCGCCAACAATATTGCCTGGTTTGGGATTTAATTTTACAATCTGGGAAATGATATCTCTCAGATCATCATCACTCAGGTTCAAGCCGCGTTGGATCTTTTCGTAATGTTTTTTTGTAAATTCATCAAAATATTTATCCAATACTTTGATGGCAGTTGTAATGACTTTCCCCTGGCCGGTCTTTCTTTCCAATTGAAGAAGCAGGCACTCCTGTAAATTCCTGGCACCAACGCCGGCAGGTTCAAATTGTTTTATCTGTAAAATGAGATCATTTATTTCCTTTTCAGTAGTCTCAATATTTTGCCTGAAAGCCATATCGTCTTTAATTGATACGATATCTCTTCTTAAATATCCATCATCATCAAGACTGCCAACAAGCTGGATGGCAATTTTTTTCTGATGTTCACTGATGTTCAACATGCCTACCTGTTGCAGCATTAACTCAATAAAACTGGTTTCAACTTTATGGGGGATTACTTTGTTGTCATCCTTTTCAGGATAATTTTCATCTCTTAATTTATAATCACCAACATCATCGTCGCCTTCATGAACATATTCACTGATGTCAATATTATCATATTCATCTTCACTTCCATCAACCTCAAATTCATCTTCTTTTGAATCTTCAAATTCATCTTTAAGTTCAAATTCATCCTCATGTCCTTCATCTACTTGTTCCAAAGCGGGGTTTTCTTCTATTTCTTCTTTGATCCTTTCATCCAAAATAGCAGTGGGAACCTGCAGCAATTTCATTAACTGAATTTGCTGGGGAGATAATTTTTGTAACAGCTTTTGTTGTAAACCCTGATGTAATGCCATGCTGTGTTGTCTTATTCTTTTCCGTGCTGCCGATCATTATCTTTATTAACATCCTGCAACCGTTTTTAAACGTAAATTTACAACTCTGATCGTCTAATTATGAAACAAAAACATAAAATATTGTTGTTTTGCATGATTTTTGTGGGGAGAGGCGCTTTTTGCCAGCAATACGATCAATTTCAACGTGCACTTACTGATAACAAGCGTTCTTTTTATTATATCGGCTTGAATCCAAAGAGTCAAAAACCATCTCCTATTTTACCTGCAAATTTTTATTGTACACAATTGGGCTTCTTTTGTAAAAAAGAATTGAAATTAGAGTCGGCAACAAAGATCCCTTTCAGGTTCAGGGTAGGAAGCCTTCAATATAATGATTGGCTGGAAGGTAAAAAAAATGCCGGCATCTTACCGGCTAATTGATTCTAATGAAAGTTTACCTGATCTTTGGAAGCGGGGCAGCAATATTGAAATAGTTAAGCCTTAAACTATCTGACCATCCGTTTGGATTATTTTCAAAAGATTTACTACTGTAAAATATCATCCCTTGTATATTGGGAGTTGCCCTTAGTTTTTCAATTTGCCTTGGTAATAATGTTTTATCTCTCCATGCAGTGTTACTTCCGGCACGATAAATACCCAAACCAATGTAACAATTTTTACCATAAGTGTGTTTACTCCACCAATCTACCAAAACTTCATAAGCAACGGTCTTATGCCCGAATTCCCAATACAACTGAGGAGCTACATAATCGATCCACCCGTTTTTTAACCAGAGTAAAATGTCAGCATACAGGTCATCATAGTTTGATTGACCCCTGGTTTTACTTCCATTTACAGGATCTCTGTCATCATTGCGCCAAACACCAAAAGGGCTGATTCCGAACTGGCATTTTATATTTTGTTTTTTTATTACCATGTAAAGTGTCCGGATAATAGAATCCACATTACTCCTGCGCCAATCAGCTTTACTCATGTCAGTACCATATTTTTTATAAGTTCCCTGATCCGGAAATTCTTTACCTGCGATGGGGTAGGGATAAAAATAATCATCAAAATGTATGGCATCTACAGCATAACGTGTTACAACATCATTGACCACACCTGCAACATATTGCTGAACCTCCTTATTCCCGGGGTCAAAATATTTTTTATCGCCATAATTAAGAAACCATTCAGGATGGATCCTGGTTATATGCGTGGCCGTAATGGAAGAAGTGAAAATATTAAAGACAGCTCTATACGGATTCATCCAGGCATGAAATTCCATTCCCCTCTTATGTGTTTCTGTGATCATAAATTCCAGCGGGTCATAATAAGGTACAGGCGCCTGTCCTTGTACTCCTGTAAGCCATTGGCTCCAGGGCTCAAAAGGTGAGGGATAAAAGGCATCTGTTGCCGGGCGCACCTGCATAACAATTGCATTCAAGCCGTTACGCTGGTGCATATCGAGAAGTTTTATGAATTGTTTTTTTTGTTCGTAACTATCTGTTGTTGGTTTGTCCGGCCAGTCAATGTTGGTAATTGTTGCGATCCACACAGCTCTTAATTCGGGTCTTATTTCAGGTTGTTGTGCGGTAGTTTTTAAGGCCAGTAATATTATGAGGAACGGAATGAGTTTATTGCTGAACCTATGCATTTGAAGTACGGATTTTATCGAGTAAACTGTTAAGTGTTTTTGCTTCTGCTGCGGACAGGTTTCCAAAAATTTCATCCATTTCATTTTCGTACCTGTCAACTTTTTCTAACAATTTTTTTCCCTTATCAGTTATGGAAACATCTACCAGCCTTTTATCTGCCGGGCAAATATTTTTTTTAACAAGGTCTTTTAAGATCAGGCGGTCTACGATACGACTGGTATCACTCATCTTATCAAGCATACGTTGCCTTATCTGCAATGTGGAAAGAGGTGTACCGGAACCACGTAGTATGCGTAGTATATTAAATTGCTGCCCTGTGATTTTTTCTTTGTCAAAATAGACCTTCATTTTTTCATTCATCCAGTTGTATGTGTAAATGAAATTGATGATCCCTTTTTGATATTCATTTCGGAATTTCGATTGTAAAATATCCTTTTCTATTCCCATGACCGTTATTTAGTTCTGCAATAATAAAAAATAGTCCGCCAACATGATGCGTTAATACAAACTATTTGATAAAGTACAGAAACAGGCTTTTTGTAATAATAAAAATTTCTTTATTGAGCTGATATTTAAAATAAAAAAACAGCGGACTATTCTTTATGGGCATCTGTGAATTCATTCATATATATCTTGACCAAAATAATGAAATAACTTACCAGGAGAGGGCCAAAGATAAGTCCCATGAAACCAAATAATCCAAGTCCGGCTATTACACCAAGTACTGTTATCATTGGATGCACGTCACCGATCTTTTTTAATAAACCAAGACGGGTGATATAATCAACATTACCGGTTACAACGATGCTGTAAATAGTAAGTCCTGTTGCCATCCAAGTGTTACCAGTTGAGAACATAAACAAAACGATCGGTACCCAGATGATCATGGTACCAACCAACGGGAAAAATGCAAAAACACCGGTTAAGAAACCCCACATACCCCAATCGTGTACGCCAAATATCCAGTATCCTAGTGCAGCAAAAATTCCCTGAACAACACAAATGATCGGAATACCTAATGCATTTGCTGTGATCATTAGCTTGGTCTCATGTGCAAGCTTATTTATATTTTCCGGTTTCAGTGGAATGATCCTGCTCAGATATTTTTCGATTTCAGTGCCATTGACAAATAAATAATACAATAAAAAGAACATCATTATCAGGTTGGTTAATATCGATGCCGTACTATTGATCAGTTTAGGAACAAGGGTAGAGATCTGCTGTGTTAATGCTTTTGTATTTTCATCCGATAACAATTCAATGCCGGAGTATTGCTTGAATTGTTCAGAAAAAACTTTAAAACCCGTTATGAGTTTATTCTCGTTATTAATGAGATCATTTATTTTAGGAGATATCATTTTTATAGCCATATAAAACGGAATTGAAAATATCACCATGCAACCCAAAATAAATAATAAAGCGGTTAGCCCCTTTTTCCATTTTTTCTGAAAGGTCAATTTGAAATATAAGCCACGGGTGAGTATATACAATGTAACACCGCCCAGCAACCCGGGCAAGAAAAGGTACAATTCATTTACTAAAATATACCCCAGAATTATAATCAAAGCAAGTATTAATAACTGTCTTAACCGATCGTTAAATGAAATGTTCATTATGAATGTTGATTAAAAATTATTTCCATACCGAAACACCTTCACTGCAATTTGAACAAATATCGATGTTTTTCCGGCTGGTCATCAATTCACTCCTGAATTGTTTATAATTACTGTTGTGCCATATATTTTTAAAAGATTCATTTTTTAAATTTCCCAACTGGTGCGTTGCATCTTTATCAAAACAGCAGGGCACCACCAACCCGTCCCATGAAATTACATTTGCATGCCATAGTTTCCAGCAATGGTTGGCCAGTTTATTTTTTGCAGCATAAGTTCCGTCCTTATTTTTTTTATACCGGCTGAATTTATCGGTTTCCGGAATAAGTTTGTTGGGATCATTTTCAAAATCATAAACCTGTGCCGTTTTGAAACGCACTTCATCTACGCCGATCTCTTTAGCCAATCTTTTTATATCCTCTACCTGGTGCTCATTTGGTTTTACAACGAGGAACTGAAAGAAAACAAAAGGAGTTTTGCTGTTCAGTTCTTTTTTCCATCTAACAATATTTCGGGCGCCTTCGAGTACTTTTTCCAGGTTTCCCCCGATGCGGTATTGCTGGTATACATCCTGGGTAGTGCCATCAATAGAAATGATCAGCCGGTCTAAACCACTTTCAATTGTTTTACGGGCAGCTTCATCATTTAAATAATGTGCATTGGTGGAAGTGGCAGTGTAAATTCCTTTTGAAGAAGCATATTTTACCATATCCAGGAAATCGGTATTCAGGTATGGTTCTCCCTGGAAATAAAAAATCAGATACAGTAAATGTTTATGAATATCATCAATGGTCTCTGTAAAAAAATCTTTTTTTAACATGCCGGTTGGCCGGGTGAATTCCCTTAAACCACTTGGGCATTCAGGGCAGCGCAGGTTACAGCTTGTTGTTGGTTCAAAAGAAATGGAAACCGGGTATCCCCATTGTATGGGCTTTTTTGTAAAACGGCTGATATAAAAACTACTCAGAACTTTAATACCGTTCCATAAACGGGCAGGAGTAAGTTTGCTGAAAAGATTCAGGGTATCATTATAATTAAGCCTGGGCATATCAACAAAAATAGGCCTATTTTCAATGGGTTTAATACTCTGATATGCTAAATATACTTATAACGAAAGGGCGCTTAGATCGGGAAGCTCTTGCTCAGGTTCTGTTGCATTACAGGTAACAGGTTTGAAGCAAAGTGTATTCTTAGAAAATTTTTCATAATTATGGAACAATACATTCAATGTAATAAAGTTCATGACATATGACCTGGTTTCTGCCGGAAGGTATTTTTTTATATCCCAGAATGTTGGATGCTCTTTGCCTGTTTTTTCCATGGCATTCCATACATTTCCAACACCACAGTTATAGCTTGCGGCAATGAGTAACCAATCATTGTTTAAATTACGGCCCCTGTCTTGCAGGTACCTGGCTGCGGCATGTGTTGACTTAGTAAAATTCTTTCTGTCATCAGATGATGATATTTTAGCCAAATGTTTCTTTTCTCCTTTTTTTCCGGAATTTTTTTGTTTGATTTTATTTTTGGATGCGATTCTCAATCCGTATTCCTTAGCAACGTTATCCATGAACTGCCAGTAACCAACAGCGCCTGCTGAGGATACGGCATTGGCATTAAAACCACTTTCCAATGCAATCAGGACCTTAAATTCCTGTGGCACATTATATTTCTTAAATATATTTTCAACTTTTGGGAATATATTTCTACTTCGCTGGTATGTACGAATGAGGTAATTTTTCCTGGCTATGAAAAATTTTTCAATATAATCGAGTGATTCATTTTCATTGCCGGTTAAAATTGCAGGAAATTCTACATTTGCATCTTTAACCACAACTATATGTTCCTCTTTTTTGTTTATAGATGCGAGTAAGTTTTTCCGGGTAGAATCTTCAGTAATGAATAGAGAGAATGCAAATATTTTGTTCGCAGAAAGGCAAAAAATGAAAATAGCAGCCACTGCTTTTACAATTGGTGTTTTCAAGGTCGGTTTTTTTCGGGTTAATGAATTATTCTTTATTAAGAACAATGGTTAGCCAAAAGGCATTATCATAAACGAAACATTATAAGCTTTATTGCGTTTTAATTGTAATTTGATGAACTTCGTAATAGTTTTAAATCAGTTAAATATAATAGCATGCGTATATTTATTTATTTAATATTTACTTGTTTTTCTTCTTTTGCTCAGCCTGTTGATGAATTCAAACAGGTTAGTTCTATTGCAGATATGGAAAGAGATGCTCATCAAAGAATCTTCCAGGGAAAAGAAGCAACCCTTGCCTCTGATAATTTTGATGTAAAATATTACCGTTGCGAATGGGAGATCGATCCTGCTGCAAGGTATATCAATGGAAAAGTTACCGTTTATTTTATTGTTTCCATTCCTTCAACATCTATAACCCTTGATCTGATGAGCCCGCTTGTTACAGATAGTGTAAAACAACGTGGTTTATTACTTTCTTTCAATCAGCCAATCAACGGCCTGCAAATAAATTTTTCAACTGGTTTAAATGCCGGGGCATTGGACTCCGTTAGTATCTATTATAAAGGAGTACCTGCAAATACCGGGTTCGGTTCTTTTATTCAATCAACCCATTCCGGCACACCGGTGGTATGGTCATTAAGTGAGCCTTATGGTGCAAGAGATTGGTGGCCTTGTAAAAACGGGCTGGATGATAAAGCAGACTCTATAGAAGTGATCATAACAAATCCTGTTGCTTATAAAGCTGCCAGTAACGGCATGCTGCAATATGAAACACTTACAGCAGGTGGCACAAAAAAAACAGCTCATTGGAAGCACCGTTATCCCATTGCATCCTACCTGATCTGCATGGCTGTTACCAATTATACAGTCTTCAATAACCAGGTCCAATTGGGAGCGGTCAATCTTCCTATGCAAACATATTGTTATCCTGAAAATCTGGCATCTTTCCAGGCAGGAACTCAAAATGTTTTGGATGCCATGCAACTTTTTCATAGTTATTTTGGTGATTATCCTTTTATAAAAGAAAAATACGGGCATGTACAATTCGGCTGGGGTGGTGGAATGGAGCATCAAACATCAACTTTTATTGTAAATACAGGAGAATCGCTTGTTGCTCATGAACTCGGCCACCAATGGTTCGGAGATAAAATAACCTGCGGAAGCTGGGAAGATATCTGGCTGAATGAAGGGTTTGCTACTTACCTGGCCAGGTTTTACATGGAAAATAAATATCCTTCTTCATTAATAAATAACAGGAGATCTGTTGTAAATAATATTACATCAAACACCGGCGGATCGGTAAAAGTTGTTGATACAGCCAATGTTAACCGCATCTTTGATGGTCGTCTTTCTTATAATAAAGGATCTTATTTGGTACAAATGCTGCGCTTTAAATTAGGAGATTCCATATTTTTTAAAGGGATAAGAAGATATCAAAAAGACCCGGCTGTTATTTACGGATTTGCCCGTACCGCAGATCTGAAAAGAAACCTGGAACTAGAAAGCGGGCAAGACCTTACTGTTTTTTTTGATCAATGGTACCAGGGGCAGGGTTATCCTTCATACCAGGTGCAATGGTCAGAATTAGGAAGCAGTTATGTAAAGATCAAAATGAACCAGGTTACTTCACATGCGTCTGTAAGTTTTTTTGAAATGCCGGTTGCCTTGAAATTCAAGAATGCAAACCAGGAAAAAACAATTATTGTTGATAATAAAGTCAATGGGGAAACTTTTATAAAGAATATTGGTTTTAAACCGGATACTGTTTTTGTTGATCCGGAATATTGGTTGATATCAAAAAATAATTCTACTGAAAAAATTGTTTTTCCAAACTCAGGAAATCCTGTGGTAGATATTTACCCGAATCCGATTCAAAATCCACTGACGGTATATTTGCACGATTTTAATATGGATGCAGCAGACCTTGTTATGTTTAATTTGCTTGGCCAGGTTATCTATAAACAAAATATTAAGTTAATAAACGGAGCAGAGATATTGCAGTTGAATTTTAATCATTTATCTCATGGAACATATATTTTAAAAATAACTTCCGGCGATTTTAAGTACACAAAACAATTACTGAAATAAGAGGAAATTTTTAATGGCAAAACGGAAAAAAAAGGTAAGTCGCACGGTTCTTATTGCATTGATCGTTTTAAGTATGCTGGCGGTTGCTTCATATTATATCAGCGGGTATTTTAATAAACCTTCCTTTGTTCATTACCGGGAATTCGGGATAAGCCTACCGGTTAATTATGGCATACACGGTATCGATGTAAGTAAATATCAACAGGAAATATCCTGGAAAGATGTAAAAGAAATGGAGGTAAAGGATGTAAAAATAAATTTTGCATTTATTAAGGCAACAGAGGGCTTAGGTAGAATTGACGAACATTTCAGGCGCAATTGGTTCAGTGCTCAAAAGGCTGGAGTAGCAAGAGGTGCATATCATTTTTTTATTTCAAGTAAAAGCGGCAAGGCCCAGGCAGAAAATTTTATCGAAACAGTCAGGCTCCAAAAAGGCGACCTCCCTCCGGTGCTTGATGTAGAACAAACCAATGGAACTTCAGTTATTGTTCTGCAACAAAGGATTGCAGAATGGCTGCAACTGGTGGAAAAAAAATATAAAGCAAAACCCATCATTTATACCAATGCTGATTTTTATAAAACATATCTTTCAGGAAGGTTTGATGATTATCCGCTTTGGGTAGCCCATTATCTTGTTAAAGATAAGCCGCGTATAAGCAGGGATTGGGCTTTTTGGCAGCATAGCGAATCGGGGCATGTAAATGGAATTGGATCTTTGGTTGACTTTAATGTGTTTAACGGAGACAGTTTGGATTTTCAAAAGTTATTG
>JANMMS010000002.1:0-68608 GCA_031373525.1 Ferruginibacter sp. | reverse complement strand
AAATTGAAGCATCAAGGGATGAATTAAAGAAAGCGCTTAACAAGGAAAAAGAACTGGGCGACCTTAAAACCCGTTTTGTTTCCATGGCTTCTCACGAATTCAGAACTCCCTTAAGTACCATTCTATCTTCTGCTTCGCTTTTGGCAAAATATACCGATTCATCCGAACAGGAAAAAAGAGATAAACACATTAACCGGATCAAATCTTCTGTGAATAATCTTACAGATATTTTAAATGATTTTTTATCTATAGGAAAAATTGAAGATGGTAAAATTGTCGCAAAGTTTAATTTGTTTAACGTAAAGGAATTTATTACAGGCATTATAACTGAAATTCAGGGCATCACTAAGAAAGGACAAAAAATCAGTTATATACATGCCGGCAATGAAATAGTAAACCTGGATGATTCTTTTTTGAAAAATATTATTTTTAATCTTTTATCAAATGCAATTAAATTTACAAGCGATGATGGAATAATTGAACTCAGGTCGGAAATAGTAAAAGATAAGTTTAGTTTTACAGTAGAAGATAATGGTATCGGAATTTCTGAAGCAGACCAGCAACACTTGTTCGAACGTTTTTTTCGTGCATCCAATGCTACAAATATCCAGGGAACCGGCCTTGGGTTACACATCGTGGCAAAATATGCAGAATTAATGAACGGAAAAATCAGTTTTAATAGCGAACTTGAAAAAGGAACAAGCATAACAATAGTTTTTATAAGTCCAAAAAATTAATAATGAAACAAAGAATTCTATTGATCGAGGATAATGCTGAGATCAGGGAAAATACGGCTGAGATTTTGGAATTGTCCAACTATACTGTAGATACAGCCGAAAACGGAAAGTTGGGAGTTGAAAAGGCATTAGAATCAAAACCCGATCTGATCATTTGTGATATCATGATGCCCGTATTGGATGGTTATGGTGTTTTACACCTGTTAAACAAAAATGAACAGCTTTCGGGAATTCCTTTTATTTTTTTAACTGCTAAATCTGAAAGGGCTGATTTGAGAAAAGGCATGGAAATGGGTGCAGATGATTATATCACAAAACCATTTACCGATATTGAATTGCTGAATGCAATAGATAGCCGTTTAAAAAAGATCGGCATTTTGAAAAAGGAATATACTTCAGATCCAAACGGCCTGGAAGAAATGCTGATGGAATTCGGCGGTAAAGATGCATTGGAACATATTACTGAGAACAGGCAGGAAAATCATTACAAGAAAAAGCAAGCCATTTATTTTGAAGGGAATCATCCGCAAAAATTATTTTTTATTAAATCCGGTAAGGTAAAAACTTTTATCACTAATGATGAAGGTAAAGGGCTTACGATCGGTTTATATACTGAAGGAGATTTTTTTGGGTATACCGCATTACTCGAAGGTGGAACATACAAAGATACTGCCGAAGCTATTGATGATAGCATTGTAGCCGAAATACCGATTGATGAATTTGAGAATGTGCTGCATTATAATTCGGCCGCTACAAAAAAGATCATTCAATTGCTTGCAAAAAATATTGTTGAGAAAGAACAACAGTTACTGAACATCGCTTACAATTCCCTGAGAAAGCGTGTGGCTACTGCGCTTGTAACACTTTTAAAAAAATATGGCAAAAACGAGAACGATGTTTTCAGTATCAACTTTTCGAGAGAAGACCTTGCTAATATTGCAGGTACTGCTACAGAATCCCTTATTCGGACCTTAAGTGATTTTAAGGCTGAAAAACTGATCGAGATTCAGGGTAGCAAAATATCTGTACTGAATGAAAAGAAATTATCAGAAATGCTTAATTGATGTTACGGGAGTGTTAACAGGTATTGATTGAATTCATTTTTAAGTTTGGCAAAATCTTTCTCAAAAAATCCCATTTCATTGCGCAATTTATTCTGTTGACGGATCATCCTATTTTCATCAACAATTGATCCCTCAATCTTTTGTTTTATTAGTTTCTGTTGTGTATGTATATCTTTTTGCAGATCCTTGATACATTCATCATTGTGAATAAAACTATTATTAAAACGTTCTGCTAAAACCACAAAATCCTTACCGGTATTTTTATCAACTACCTGCGATAATCGTGTCTTTAAGAAAGCAATTTCCTGCAAATAAAAATCCAGTGCACGAATCCATGTTTGGTTCTCATGCAGGAACTGATCCACTCCTGAAATTTTTATGCGATTCATAATTATCAACGTTGCCTAATTGTTTAAACAAATGTATAAACCCGGTTTAAAAAAAAATCTAACTTTCATCAGTTCGGGTCATGTATTTAGTCATGACAAATAATTGCCTGTTTGACATTGCTCTGATCCTGGTTCAGTGCAGGGCTCATATAAGGAATATCTAAACCCAGCCCACGAATGATCAACAGTACCGCCATCAGGAACATAACATACGGATACATTTTCCTGATCTTTAAACGGATATTCATATTAATACTACTTCCCAAAAAAGCGATACTCCACATAACTGGTAATGTACCCAAACCGAATGCAGCCATGAATAAACTGCTTTTTATTACAGATGCAGTTGACACAGCCCCAGCAATTGCTATATAAACAAGACCACAGGGAAGTAATCCATTGAGCAAACCAATAAAAAATACCGAATGATAATTTCTTTTTGAAAAAAGTCTCCCAAGTGATGTCCTGATATTTCCAAAAAAACGGATCAACGTATTGTTGTTCGATGAAGCAAATTTATTTTTCGGGAGGATGATAAAAAAGATGATCGTAATACCAAGTATGACAGAAAGCCATTGCTGGTAACCGAAAAATGCAAAACTCATCCCAACAAGACCAAAAATTGCTCCCAGCCATGCATAAGTAAAGATCCGGCCGGCATTATATAAAAGGGTAGAGAAGAACCTGGATGTATGATTATTTGTAACAACCGGTAATGACAATGCCAGCGGGCCGCACATACCGAGACAATGCACGCTGCCGATACATCCCATAATAAAAGCTGCTATGAATAAGCTTGTCATTGAATGAAAATTTTTTGACCGTAATAATAAGTTTTTCCATTAGCTTCCCAGTTTATCTTCAACTCATGTAAACCTTTATTGATGGGTGGCAATGCCAGTTTTATTTCTCCATCCTGTGTTGTCAGTTTTTGTTTTATGTCTTTGTTTTTATCTGCTGTACAATACAATAACACATGTGCAGTAACGAATATCCCTTTCATTTCCGGGGGGAAATTGATGATGATCTCTTTTTCCCTGATCTCGTAAGTAACTTCTTTTGAAAGTGCATTAGCTCTTTCAGTTTCATCAATTCTTTGCTGAAATTTAAGTTCCTGTTCATAATAATCAGGAACTACCAGGTCCTGGTTTTGAAACGAGGATTTGAAAACAAGGAATAATATGCCTGCAACAAAAATGATATACACTGTTAGTATTTTATATCCCCAGTTCATGGTTTAGTGGTTTATTGGTTTATCAGTTTATTTGTTTATTTGTATCACTTCGTTTGAATAATAGATAATTATTTTATTTATCTTATAACAAAAACCTTAATTATATACTTCGGGTCCTATGAATTTTGCTGTAATGGTTTTTATCTTTTCATTTGAGTCATATAAGCCAATGACTAAAACGGTCTTCCAGCTTTTTACATCACTCCTGTTAAGTTTTACAAAGAACTGGAGGGTAGTATAATCTTCTTTTTTAATTACTGGATTGACACTGTTAATTAATGTGATCTCGCCCTGGATGTTTTCCAGTTTCAAGTGCACCGGAATATCTTTATGGGTCTTGTTTGCCAGTTTCAGGTTGTACAAATTGCTGATGCGTCCATCGGGGAGGGAAGTATAGGTCATGCCTGCTGTTCGCATGAGCCTTGCATCCAGGTCTGTGCGGCTTACCAGGAGAAATGCCAGCAATATTATCAATAAAGATAGCACCACCGTGTATGCTTTGATACGACGGGTGAATGTTAACTGTATACCATTCTTGATGCTGTTTTCAGATGCATACCTGATCAGTCCAACCGGTTTGTGAATGCTCGTCATAATTGAATCACAGGCATCTATGCAGGCTGTGCAATTCACACATTCCAGTTGTGTGCCGTTGCGTATATCAATTCCCGTTGGACAAACTTTTACACAGGCAAAGCAATCAATACAATCACCGTGTTGATGAACAGGTTGAATGGCTTCCAGTTTTTGAACTACATCCTTACATCCGCCATCTCCTTTGCAATCGGTGCATTTGCAATCATGGTCATCTTTGATCTTGAAATTATCTTCCTTATGGAGTTTCCCCCGGGGTTCACCACGTTTATAATCGTAACCAACTATAATTGAATTTTTATCAAGCAGCACTCCCTGTAATCTTCCATAAGGACAAACAACTATACAAACCTGCTCTCTGAACCACCAGTAAACAAAGAAGAAAACTGAAGTGAAGATCAATAAAGAAATCAACGTACCTATGTGTTCAGCAGGATGGGTAATATCATTGATCAACTGATCCATGCTGATCAGGTATGCCAGGAAAAAATTGGCAATGATAAATGATATCAGAAAGAAGGTAATAAATTTAACAGCCCGTTTTCTTATCTTTTCAGCATTCCACGACATTTGATCCAGTAGTTTTTGCTGGGTGGAATCTCCATCGATCCAGTATTCAATTTTACGGAATACCATTTCCATAAAAATGGTTTGCGGACATGCCCATCCGCAAAAGATACGTCCGAATACCACTGTAAACAGGATGACAAATACGATAAATGTTATCATACCGATTCCAAAAATGAAAAAATCCTGCGGCCAGAAGATCATTCCGAAAATGATGAATTTTCTTTCCAGCACATTGAACATGATCAATGGCTCGTCATTTACTTTTATGAATGGAAGTGTAAAAAAAACGATCAGGTAAAAAATGCTGAACCAGGTACGTAAATTGTATAACCTTCCTTTTGGTTTTTTAGGATTAATGAAGTTACGTTTACCCTCTTTGGAGATGGTGGCAACCGAATCCCTGAATATCTCCGTCTTGGGTGGTAATGTTATTTCGGGCATTTTTTTATCGTACCTATTTTTTAATGATAATGGAAGAATCTTTTTTTATGTCTGCTCCTGCTTTTATTGGATTTACAATTGTTGAATCAGCAGCTATCTCAACATAAATGTCTCCCTGTGGAGCCTTTGGATTTGGAGGGTTGGTTCCCCTAAGCGATTTTATATATCCTGCCAGGTAGTTCATTTGTTTGGGTGTATAATTTTTATTCCATGCCTGCATACCTTTATCAGGGTAACCGTTTTTAATTGTCATGTAGATATCTGTTAATGATCCTTTGTGTATCCAGTTGTCATCAGTAAGATTAGGTCCTGCTCCGCCTTCTCCCAATTTACCATGGCAGGTCCAGCACACCGATGTAAAAATTTCCTTACCAGCGGTAAGCCCTGCAGCTTCTGGTATTTTTAAATTTGCTTCATCTATCTTATCCGCATTTTTAGATTCATATAAATCATGAGCCACTTGTGCTTTGGCAATTTCTTCCTGGTATTCTTCTGTAGGATTTTTTCCATAACCAAATACATGGAAATTCAACAGGTAAATAAATGCAATACCAATGGTAATTATAAAACCCCATTTCCACCAGGGTGGTAAAGCATTGTCCAGTTCTTTAATTCCGTCATAATCATGGTCAAGCAATATATCAGCTTCTTTTTCAACAGCAACAGCTTTGGTAAATAATTTTTTATCAAGTCCTGTCCACCATTCACTAAAGACCATTGAATCCGTTTTTTCTTTTTGAGGCAACAGTTCAATCTGGATCCTTCTGATAGAAAACATAATGAATCCTATTACAATAACTTCAATGAATAAAACAGTAGCGAGTATCCAAAATGCCGTACTGTCCAATCCGCCATAATTAGGAATTACATTTGTTGTTTCAGTTTTAACCGCATCCTGAGCATTTGTAATTAATGACAAACAGGATAATCCGACCAGCATGACCAAAGGCAATATTTTTCCCTGCTGCTTGTTTTTATCAAGCGCCTGTTTACCAATAGTGATCAAAACCTGCCCCATTCCCCAAATAACAAATGCCAGAATCAATGCAATGACTACCATTAATGTTTCCAGGAGGTTATTGGGTGAGGTAACATTTTTTGATGTTGCGTTGGCATTCTGGGCTATAGCCGGATTACCTAAAAAAGAAATAATAAGGGTTAAACCTATTCCTGTTAAAAGTCTTTTTGTAAATCGCATAATATAATTTTTATAAAATGTTTGTTGTTTGTTCGTCTTTTTCATCAAATGGAATATTTGATAATGTTGTAATGCTTGTTTTGTCCATTTTCTTTACATAATACAGCAGTACTACAAAAAATAAAAAGAAAATACCCAGCGAGATCATCGGGTAAACCTCAGCATGATCCATTTTCTCGGCATATTGTTTTATGAATTTGAACATGTTACTTATTTTTCTGATTTAGTTTTGGTGATATCAGTTCCCAGCCTTTGCATATATGCAATTACTGCTATAACTTCTTTGTTTGGTGAAATACGGATGCTGTCGGTTTTCAGGTTATCAGCAATTGAATTTGCCTGTATCATCAGGTCCTGGTTGGCGATCTTGTCATATCCTTTTTCATAAGGAACACCCAGGGTTTGCATTGCCCTGATCTTTGCAGCAGTTTCTGTAGTATCAAGGTTTTGTTCTAACATGAATGCATAGGCGGGCATAATGGATCCTTCGCTCATCGAAGAAGGTTCCCTGAAATGCCGGAAATGCCATCCGTTTGATTTTTTCAAATTGCCGGTACCTTCCCTGGCAAGATCGGGGCCGGTTCGTTTACTACCCCATTGAAATGGATGGTCATAAACGAATTCCCCTGCTTTTGAATATTCACCATAACGTTCCGTTTCACTTCTGAAAGGGCGAATCATTTGAGAATGGCAAACATAGCAGCCTTCTCTTACATAAATATCCCTGCCCTGTAATTCAAGTGGAGTATATGGTTTAACACTGCTGATGGTAGGTACATTGGATTTGATCATAAAAGTTGGTATAAGCTCAATTGCACCTCCGATCAAAATAACCACCAGGCTTAGCAGCATAAGTTGTACCGGTTTACGCTCTATCCACCTGTGCCAGTGTTCGCCTGTATGCCTTGCACCATCTTTTTCCAGAGGTGCGGCTTCCGTGGCTTCATCGGCAATAAGTTTTCCTGATTTTACCGTTTTGTATAAATTATACAGCATTATCAAAGTACCTACCAGGTATAAAGTACCACCTAGAGATCTCATGGCATAAAAAGGTTTCATGTAGGTAACCGTTTCAAGAAAAGTATATTTTAATTGTCCGCTTTCAGTAAACTGTTTCCACATGCTGCTTTGGGTAAACCCTGCCCAATACATGGGTACTGCATAAAATACAATTCCTAAAGTACCCAGCCAGAAATGATTGTTGGCTAATTTTTTTGAATACAATGTGGTACCGAATATTCTTGGGATCATCCAATGGAGTATCCCGAAAGTGAGCATACCATTCCAGCCCAATGCACCAACGTGTACGTGAGCAACGATCCAATCAGTATAGTGAGAGATGGCACTTACATTTTTCAAGGAAAGCATCGGGCCTTCAAAGGTTGCCATACCATAAGCAGTTACAGCTACAACCATGAACTTTAAGATCACATCGTCTCTTACACGATCCCACGCACCACGTAATGTAAGCAAACCGTTGATCATCCCTCCCCAGCTTGGGAAGATCAGCATCACAGAAAAAACTACCCCAAGCGACTGTGCCCAGTTTGGTAAGGCCGTATACAACAGGTGATGTGGCCCGGCCCAGATATATAAAAATATGAGCGCCCAAAAATGTATGATCGATAAACGATAGGAATAAACAGGACGGTTAGCCGCTTTAGGCATGAAATAATACATCAGCCCCAGGTATGGAGTGGTGAGGAAGAAAGCAACAGCATTGTGGCCATACCACCATTGCACCAATGCATCCTGAACACCGGCATAAAAGGAATAACTTTTTAACCAGCTATAGGGCAATTCTCCTGAACGTACCAGGTGTAAAACTGCCACCGTAACAAAGGTTGCTATATAAAACCAAATGGCAACATACAGGTGTTTTTCTCTTCTTTTAATGATCGTACCAAACATGTTCCAGCCGAACAATACCCAGATAACTGTAATAGCAAGATCGATGGGCCATATCAATTCAGCATATTCAGCACCTTGCGAAAGGCCAAGTGGTAAAGAAATGGCAGCAGCAACAATGATCAGTTGCCAGCCCCAGAAGTGAATTTTACTGAGTGTATCACTAAACATCCTGGCCTTACATAAACGTTGTAATGAATAATAGACACCCATGAAAATACCATTTCCCACAAATGCGAAAATGACTGCATTGGTATGCAGGGGACGCAGCCTGCCAAATGAACCATATTGCGTAATGTTCAATGAGGGAAATACCAGTTGCAATGCAACCCAAAGCCCTGCCAACATTCCAACAGCGCCCCATATCATAGTTGCATAAGCGAAATTCTTAACCGTTCTGTTGTCGTAATAAAATTTTTCTACCTGCATTTTGACTTAGTTGTTTTGGTTATTTTTTTTTGATTCGGAGTTTTTAATGTACTGTTCTCAAAGAGCATTCTTACAGATGGAGTATAATCGTCGTCAAACTGGCCGCTGCTTACACTCCATAAAAAAGCAGCAAGAAAACTACCTGCTACTAAAATGCTGATGCCAATAAGTATAAATAATGCGCTCAAAAAAAGTATATTAATTTTCAAAAGTAATCAACGCATAAAGTGCAGGAAATGAGGGTTATCAAAATGAAATATGATATAAATCAGGCGATAAATTTTGGTGAAACTGAAAAATTATCTATAACCCGTTATTTCTTGCCGAGAAATTGCTTGCCAGTGTAACAAATAAAACAATGCTTATGCTGCTGGCAGGCATTAAAATGGCTGCAACAAGAGGTGATAAGCCTGCACTTACCGCAAAGGAAAGGCCCACGATATTATATAGAATAGATAAGATGAAACTGGCGGTTACTATCTTTTTTCCCGACCTGGCAAATGTCAATATCTTACTGATATTATTTACACGGGCACCATCCAGTATTGCATCACAGGCTGGTGTAAATTGAGTTGTATTGTCATTTACTGCAATACCAACATCGGCCTGCATCAGGGCTCCTGAATCATTCAGCCCGTCGCCTAACATCATGACCTTTTTATTGTGGGATTGAAGCTGTTTGATATATTCAAGTTTCCCGGCTGGGGTCTGCCGGAATTTCAGCGGCGTTTGCTCATCAAAGATATACTGCAGATTTTCTTTCTCTGCATCTGTATCGCCCGACAAAATATGCAGATCATATCCATTACTTTTCAGAGAACTGACTTCTTTCCTGATCCCTTTACGGTAGTGATTGCTGATACTGAATCGTCCCATAAGTTTATCTCCGATCTGCACATGAACATGTGTTCCGGTATCAAAATTGATGACTCCCGGATCTGTTTCATCCATAAAGACAGCTGATCCCATTTTAACCGGGATATTATTGATCATTGCTGAAATGCCTCTCCCGGTATATTCTTTATAATCACTGATGTTTTGTTGATTGAATGATTCAGTTTCTAATTGTTTTGCAATGATCTTGCTTAGGGGATGAGATGACTGGCTGCTGATATTTTTCAACATAGCTTTTTCTATCTCCGATAAGGGTAATCCTTTATATTCAATGAGCGATTCATTGGGTTGTGTAATAGTTCCGGTTTTATCAAATACGATCGTATCAATATTAGCAAGGCTTTCAATTACATTTGAATTCTTCAGGTACAATTTATTTCTGCCAAAAATGCGTAACATGTTCCCGTACGTAAATGTTGCCGATAATAAAAGTGAACAGGGGCAGGCAACGATCAATACCGAGGTCAATGCAGGAAGGATATTTGCAGGGTTAAAAACCCACCAGTAAATAACAGCAGCAAATGCGATCGTGAATAATCCCAGCGTAAAATAACGGCTCCAGGGATGAATAAATGATTGCTTCCTGTTTTTTTGGATATTGAAAATGTCATTGTTCCATAATTCAGTAATATAACTTTGTGATACCACACTCATCACTTCTAACTCAATGGCACTGCCCATCTGTTTTCCTCCGGCATAGATCAGATCGCCGGATTGTTTTTTTACTGCTACATTTTCTCCACTTACAAAACTATAATCAACAGTTGCTTTTCCTTTTAATAATACCGCATCTGCCGGTAACATTTCTTCATTTCGGATAATGATACGGTCACCTTTTTTTAGTTTTGTAACAGGTATATTCTTTTCTTCATTTTCTTGTATGACTGTTACGCCCAGGGGAAAATAGGAACGGTAATTCCTGTCAAAAGAAAGAGAATCATATGTTTTATCCTGGAACCATCTGCCGATCAGCATGAAGAAAACAATACCGGAACCCGAGTCGAGGTAGCCCGCTCCCACGCCGCTGATGATCTCATAATAGCTTCTTGCAAAAGTTACGATGATAGCCAATGCAATGGGAGCGTCAATATTTATAAAGCGTTGACGGATGCCTTTCCATGCAGAAATGAATATTCCGGAGGCGCTGAAAAGCAGTACAGGTAAGGATAAAAGAAAGTTCAAACGGGAAAAAGTTTCTTTTAACCCCACTTCTTCAATATGCCCGGAAGAAAAATATTCCGGAAAACTAAGCATCATGATATTGGCAAAACAAAAACCTGCCACACCGATCCGGTAGATCTGTTTCCTGTTGAACTTCGAAGCTTTTTTTTCAGTAACGGCTTTTTGATCTGTTGGCTCAACGTCCTGTAAACTAATCACAGGTTCATAACCAATAAATGATAATAATTCAACAACTTTACGAAGCGAGATCAAAGAAGGATTAAAAATTATAAAAACTTCTTTGCGTTGAAAATTTGAACGGGAACTTATAATGCCCGGTTCTATGCGGTGCAGGTTCTCCAGTAAAAAAACACAGGATGAACAATGCATCTGCGGCAGACAAAAAGTAATATGGGTTTGAGTTTTGCTGTTGAACTGAACAAGCTTTTGAATAATGGAATCATCTTCCAGGTAAGCAAATCGCCCACTGCTGAATTTTCCCTTAACCTTTATTCCGGGCGTATTTTCAAGGTTGTAATAACTACAAAGGTCATTTTCATTGAGAAGTAAATAAACCTGTTTACAACCCATACAGCAAAAGAAATTGTCATCGGTTCTTATAGAACCGTCACACTCGTCACCACAATGGTAACATTTCTCTTGTAACTGCTGTTTACTAATATTTTTTCAATTTATGCGACAAAGCTATGGTTTACAAATACTTCATCAGATGAGGTTTATCAAATGCAGAACTGATGTTTATCATGTTATAAATACAAAGCAGGTTGCATAAAGAGGTCCTGCTGTTCAATATTCTAGTGATGTTGTTTAAACTCTTTTTTCCTGGTATGCGTATTTATTCCGAAAAGCGAATAAACCGGGCAATGTCCGGTCAACGCTGTTGAAGCAAGAATTACCACAAAGATCCATGTTAATATGCATGCCGGATAATCAACAGCCCCCGTAATATTTAACAGTATAAATATCATGGCGATCATTACCCTGATCACACGGTCAGTTTTACTAATATTAATTTTCATGAATTGTGATTTATCTTTCCAAAATTAAATATCCTCTTTTATTAAAAGAATGAGATAGATATTCATAAAGACTGATTAGGATCATTGGTTACATCAATGAACTATTTATTATAATGAAAGATGGTATGAGCCAGGTTGTAACACTTTTATATGTGGGATCCATTAAAAAAATGATATTCATTATTGAAAATCATTGTTAGTTAATATTAAATGAACATTGAAACAGTTTAATAATATGTCGAACATTTTAAATAAAAATCCATCTGTTTATAAAACCCTTAACCGGGTTACACTTTTACGTGGCGGCAAATTGTATTTTGATCAGCTTATAAAAATGATCGATGATGCAAGGGAGACCATACATCTCCAGGTATATATCTTGGATGGGGATGAAACAGGGAGCATGGTTGCTGATGCATTAAAAAGAGCAGCTGGCAGAGGTGTGGAGGTCTTTATGTTGGTAGACGGATATGCTTCGCAGGGTTTATCCGATGAGTTTATAACTGCTTTGAAAGATGCAGGAATACATTTCCGGTTTTTTGAACCATTGTTAAAAAGCAGGAATTTTTATTTTGGAAGGCGACTGCATCATAAAGTAGTTGTTACGGATGCCAGGTATTCTATGGTTGGTGGTTTAAACATATCCAACCGGTACAATGATATGCCCGGTGAAAGTGCATGGATGGACTGGGGCGTTTTTGGTGAAGGTGAAGTGGCAACTGATCTTTTCCGAATTTGTAAAGAACTTTGGTTAAAGTCAGCTGCGGCTTATAAACAGGCACCAATAGATGTTATTCCAACTTATCCTTTGTTAACCAAGGAATGCCTTGTCAGGGTCAGGCGCAATGATTGGGTGAGAAAGCAAAACCAGATATCCGCAAGCTATAGTGAAATGTTTAGTCATGCCAAAGACCAGATCATTATCATGAGCAGTTATTTTTTACCGGGAAGGGCTATGCGTAGAAAGATCGCGGCTGCGTCAAAAAGAGGTGTACATATCAAATTGGTGCTTGCAGGTTATTCAGACGTAATGATCGTTAAGTATGCCGAAAGATATATTTACCATTGGATATTTAAGAATAAGATCAGGGTCTTTGAATATCAAAAGAATGTTTTGCATGGAAAACTTTCAATGTACGACGATAAATGGGTAACCGTTGGTTCTTACAATGTAAATTTTATAAGTGCATTTGCCAGTATCGAATTGAACCTGGATATAGCCAATGATCAATTTGCAAATACTGCAAAGAAAGCCATAGACAAAATAATTGCAGATGATTGTATTGAAGTGTCAGGAAATGATTTTAAAACAAAGTATAATATCTTTCATAAGTTCATTCATAGGGTATCTTATGATTTCATTCAGCTGGTTTTCTTTTTATTCACTTTTTACTTTAAGCCGCGTAAAGAAAAATCAACTCCATGATGATTTAATAACCCCTGATCCTTTTGATCAGCATTCTGAATGCATCTTTATCCCAACGTGCAAAACGCCCCCTTTGTACAACCAGTTTATTGTCTGCACCGTTTTTTAAATAGTAATGAAAAACGAAATGTGCATAGGGATCTGCCCATCCTGCCTCCTGGCCAAAGCGAAGGTCATTGAAAACGATCGTATCATTCCATTTTTCAGCAGTATAATATCCCTGCGAAAAACGGCGTAAACGCTGCAGGTCCTCCTGATTGGAAACAGGTTCTAATAAATAGTCATTCCTGGGGAAATAATTGTATTTAAAATTTTTATTCCGGTTAAAAACAGCAGAATAGCCGATATTATAACCTGAATCACTTTCCAGGATGATGTACCATAAAAAAATATTAAAAGGAGCAGGAGTGCTTACATACCTTTTATAGGAAATGTTTTGTTTAACAGCTAATGCCTTAATTTCCTTATCCACAATTACTTTATTAATTACGCCAAGAAAAAGGTAACAAGCCGGAATAAGAAGCCCCAACCTGGCCCATTTTAATCTTTCCTTTATTTTTGGTTTTAACAGCAACAGGATAATGAATGCTATTGCAGGCCAGATTGAAAAAAAAGGATCTGCTACAAATATTGCATTAAATGTAACCCGGTAATGGCTGAAGGGTTCAAACCATCCAACACCATAATTATTGAATGCATCCATAAAAATATGAATGAACATACCGGATACATAAAACCAACACCACTTTCCTATGGTAATATTATGAGGCCTGTGCCAGCGTTCTGACAACAATGCAAGTAAAGGCGTAAATAGAATTGTAAATAAGAAAGAATGAGTAAACCCCCGGTGTGCCAGCAAATTATTTGCAGGGTTAAGCCAGAACGAAGCAATGAAATCAATATCCGGAACACTTTGTGCCACCGCACCCAGGAACATAGCTCTTTTTCCCAGTTTTTTTCCAAGAATTACTTCTCCGATGCATGCGCCAATGACAATATGTGTAAGTGAATCCATTGTTTAATATTCCCGGTTAAACTTGGTTTTCTGATTAATACTGTCCATCTTCAAGATACCTGTCACCGGGTTCAATATAAATTTCAGGAGCAGAAGACATTTTGCCTTTTTCATTCTGTTCAGCAAGTGTCAGGTTAACTGTTTTTGTAGTCTCAATCCAGACTTCTTTTTGTTTTCTGAATATCTGAACAGTCAGTCCAAACTGTTGTTGAAATATTTGTTCAACTGTTGAAATATTTTCATCATGATCTATGGAGATTATACCTTCTTTTATGAGCCCTTTAATATCACCAAACTTCATATGGTCATCTATCATGTCATTTTTGGAAGAAGGTTCTCCGGGGGCATGGGGAGTATTAAAAAACTCAATCTTTAAAAAAGGGAATATATTATTGAATACGCTTTTTATTTTTTCTATTTTATTTAAACGACTTATTTCAATTTTCATTTCAGTTACATTTAAGTATGAGCGATAAAAAGGGGAATCCTGTGTTCGTGTATGATATCTGAAACAAAACTTTTATTGAATGCAATAGAAAATCCCGATCGGCTGTAAGAACCACTGATAAAAAGGCTGTCATCATTTTCTTTAGCCCATAATTCAAAATATTCCTTTCCATTAAAATGAAGTTTTTCAAATGTCAGATTCCTGAAATGTCTGCCGGCATATTCTTCAATATAAAGCATGTCGGGTATTGTGTCATCCATATCTTCTTTGCTGTATACAATTGTTGTTTCCATATTGGAATATTGAGGAAAAATACTGCAAAATTGTTTCAAGGCAAACATGGATTCTTTTTTCCCGTCATAAGCAATTAAGATCTTTCTGAATGATTGATAATTTTCAGGGAATAACATAACAGGGCATTCCGCTTTATGAATGGCCTGCTGCATGAAGCCATTTGGTTCAGATACATTGATATCCGAACAGAATAATTCTTCACTCATTACCATAAGATCTGCAAAACGTGATTCTTTTACCAGGTCATTTATGTTCCAGTTTTTACTTTCTTCATGTACCCGGTATTCGATACCATTTCGTTGACACAGTTCGACGAAAACATCTATATTCTTTTGATGCTCAGCTTTCTCTTCTTCAAGAAAAGCTGCCACAGGGCTTGAATAAAGTGAAAATATGCCTGGTATGTACTCTTCAAAATTAACGGCATGAAGAAAAGCGCCAATTAATAAAACAGGGTCTGATTGTTGTAATTCTTTAACAAATTCAAATGCGCCTTTTGGAAAATATTTCCCGTCACAGGCAAAAATTATTTTTTTCATTATTGTAAATTAGTATAACTGAATAATTTATCAAATTTATATTAAGTACCAGGGGGCATTTATGACAAGTACCATAAAAAAATGATATCTGTCAGTATCTTTTGTAACCACACTCATACTCCTTTCTGATATGCAAAGGTAGCTTTGAAGAAAATAGATACAATGAAAAATATATTTATTATTACTGATTTTTCGGATGCTTCCCGAAAGGCAGGTTATTATGGTATTGGTATTGCAAAACACTTTAATGCAAGTGTATACCTGTTTCATGCTTACCAGGCACCGGTGCAGGTTCCTGAAAGTTACATTCTATATACAACTGAGGATGTATGGCAATCAGCAAAAGAACTATTGGAAAAAGAAGCCGCTGAAATAAATCCCGGGAACCAGGTAAAAGTAGAAATTTGCGGTGGTGAAGGGATACCTTCAGAAGTAATTCTTACAGAAGCAAGGAAAAGGCATGCTGATGTGATCATCTGCGGGATGAAGGGCATTGGGAAAGGGCTAAGGAAAATTATTGGTAGCACCACTTCTGCCTTAACAAGGAAGAGTGAGATCCCATTGATCGTAGTACCGGAAAATGCCAGTTTTATCTTACCTAAAAATATTGCGCTTGCCAGTGATATTGATCCGGAAACATCCGGTGCAACAGTGGAATTGTTGAAGGAGATCGGTGAAAAATTTTCATCTAAACTTGCGGTAGTTTGGGTGGTGGATGAAGAATTCGATCATAAAAATGAAAGTAGATTTCGTCCTTTAGGTTACATTAATCAACTGAAAAGCCTGAATCCTGTTTTTGAATACCCTTCAGGAAGCAGCATCATTAAAACACTGGAAGGATTTGTAAAATCCCATACACTAGACATATTGGCAATGATACCACATAAGCCTGATCTCCTTGAAAGATTTTTTACAGAAAGTATTACCAAAAAAATGATCTTTCATTCAGATATTCCGATGCTTGTTATGCCTCAGATAAAGTCTGGTGATATTAATAAACAAGAAAAAGGCAAACAGGTAACAGAAATAAATGTATAAAATCTTTGAATTTGTATTTGATTGAATTGAATTTTTGCCAGTAGTTTTTGATGTTACGTTTTTTAAAACGTTTTTGGATTTGGTAATAAATATTCCTGTTATTTTTAAATAGAATCATAATGTCTTTTAAAATGATCATTTTTCAATCAATATACTTTGTCTTCAATTGATATATGGAAATTTCTCGCCGGACTTGGTTTGTTTCTTTATGGCATCAGCCTGATGGAGCAGGTTACAAAAAGAATTGCAGGCCGTTCATTTAAACTGTTTCTTCGCCACCAAACGGGTAGTCTTGCAAAAGCTATCTTTGGAGGTACCATTATAACCGGACTGATACAGAGCAGTTCGGTGGTTATTTTGATGTTAATGTCTTTTGTAGAGGCAGGAGTTATCTCTTTCCGTAATGCATTAGGTCTTCTTATAGGATCAAACCTTGGAACTACCTTAGACAGCTGGTTCATTGCAACGGTAGGATTTAAATTCAACTTGCAGGCATATTCATTGCCGATCATTGCCATAACCGGGTTGATCATGTTTTTTACAGAAAGAAGAAGGCAATTATATGACTCGCTTTATTTTATATTTTCAATAGGTATCTTATTGCTGGGCTTCGGATTTATGAAAGAATCCGCAGAGCAACTGGTGCTGAAATTCAACATTGCATCCTATGCAGATTATAATCTAATCATTATTTTGCTGATAGGATTTATCCTCACAGTCCTTATTCAATCAAGTTCTGCAACTGTAGCAATTGCACTAACAGCATTGCATGCACATGCACTG
The DNA here is from genome assembly GCA_031373525.1 of Ferruginibacter sp. Classification (GTDB taxonomy): domain Bacteria; phylum Bacteroidota; class Bacteroidia; order Chitinophagales; family Chitinophagaceae; genus Ferruginibacter. Next base: position 51,406 of record JANMMS010000002.1, on the reverse strand, counting down.
ACCTTTCCTGCAGCAGCTTGTATTATCATCGGTTCTGAACTGGGCACAACCATTAAAATTGTTATCGGAAGTATGCAGGGAAATTCCGAAAATAAGATGTTAGCATGGGGAGATTTTTTCTTTAATTTATTTACGGTCATTGTTTCATTTTCGCTGTTATCATGGATCATAATATTCATCCATGATATAATTGGAATAACTGACCCATTGATCGGGCTTGTCTTTTTCCAGTCATTCATTAATTTGATGTCAATTATTTTGTTTCTTCCTTTTATCAGGATTTTCTCAGGATGGCTGGCCAGAATGTTTCATAAAAAGAAGCCCATAAGGACAGATTATTTTAACACACAAATACCGGTCATACCTAAGCTTGCCCCGGTTGTTTTACACAAAGCCGGAATAGATATTTTAACAAGAGTAATTAAGTTTCATAGTAAGATATTCGGTTTGGAAGCGCCAACTCATTCAAATAATTTCTGGAATTGGTTTAAAACATTTACCAGGGTTCATGGAACAACTGACAATGAATATTTCCTGGTAAAAGAAACCGAAGGCGATATCTTAAAATATTACATTGCTTTACAGAAAGATGAGCTTTCTAAAGAAGAGTATAAAATAATTAACTGCTATATTTTAGCAGTCAGACAAAGCATACACGCTGCTAAATCTGTATATGACATCAAACACAATCTGAAGGCTTTTCATTCATCAGGTAATAATTATTTATTTCATGAGTATACAATATTCCAGCAGAAATGGAAAGTATTTGAAACAATTTGCAACGGATTGTTGATTCAAAAAAATGAGGATGAACTGCGAACCGGTCTGGAAAGTTCAATGAAGCAGGCTTTTAAACAATTTGCGGATAATAAAATTGCTATTGAAAAACCTATCAGGAACCGGGAATTGGATAAAATGGAAGCTTCTACTCTACTGAATGTTTACCACGAGATCCTTTCTTCAAAAAAGGCATTGTTGAGAGCTATTGCATTACTAAAACTGAAAGAAAATATTGCCGGAAGATCCGGAGAGAATTTTATATGAATATTAAAATATGATTATGATTAATATTATGAAGTTTATTTTACATTACAGGTAAATAAATAACTAACGGCATGCCATCCATTATAACAATTACTCCCAATCCCTGTATTGATATCACTACCCATGTTACAGAATTGATACCTGACAAAAAACTATTGTGTACTTCAATGAAAAAAGAACCTGGTGGCGGCGGTATCAATGTGAGCAGGGTTATCAAAAGATTCGGGGGAGATACAAAAGCGATCTACCTGGCCGGTGGATATACCGGTGAATTTTTTACAAAGATGCTACAATCAGAATCTGTGAATACAAATATCATACAAACAGAAAATCATACCAGGGAAAATTTTATTGTTGCCGAAGCATCTTCCAGACATCAATACCGTTTCGGAATGCCCGGTCCGGTTATACAGGAGAAAGAATGGATGAAGTGCCTGGAAATGATTGATTCATTGAATGAAGCATCTTATATTGTAGCCAGTGGTAGTTTAACAACCGGGATACCGGTTGATTTCTTTGCACGGGTAGCTTTGATTGCTAAACAAAAAAATATAAGACTGGTTCTGGATACTTCAGGAACCGCATTGACCAGCGCTTTGGATGCCGGAGTTTATATGATCAAACCAAATTTGGGTGAGTTAAGTTTTATTTCCGGGGTAAAAGAATTGGATACAGCTGCAGCAATCGCCGCTGCAAAAAAGATCATCGCAAAAAAACAATGCGAAGTAGTTGTTGTTTCAATGGGTTCCGGTGGGGCTTTATTGGTAACTGCCGAATTAACGGAACAGGTGATTGCACCTCGGGTAGATAGAAAAAGCACTGTGGGAGCAGGCGATAGCATGGTAGCTGGCATTGTTTTAAGTTTATCCAAGAATCAATCTTTCAAAGAAGCATTGCAATTTGGAGTTGCATGCGGAACTGCTACAACAATGAAAGAAGGTACTGCGTTGTGCGATAAAACAGATGTACAACATTTACTTGAAGTAATTAAGAAAAAATAAGTTCCCTGATTCCGCTACTTAAAGAAGATATTCAAAGCAATCAGGATGAAATTGATAAATAATAACAGGTACATTTTTAATACAATTCAATGAATGATATAAATCACATTAAGGGGTTAACTACCGAAGAAGTTGCTGAATCGCAAAGAAAATTTGGCAATAACAACATCGATCTCCGGGAAGACCGCGTATTCTGGCATGTATTAAAGGAAGTTGTACTGGAACCCATGTTTATTTTACTGGTTGCAGCCAGCATTGTATATTTTATTGTAGGACAATACAAGGAAGGCATCATCATGGGAGTGTCTGTAATCATTGTTGCAGGCATTTCTTTATTCCAGGAATACCGAAGCCGCAATGCAATCCGGGCATTGAAAAAAATGGCCGCTTCCAGCGTTACTGTTATACGTGGGGGACAACAATTGCAGATAGTTGCCGAAGAAATTGTGGTTGGCGATATGGTACTGTTAGAAGAAGGAGAAGTAGTAGGTGCTGATGGATTGATCATTTCCGCAAATGATTTTTCTTTGAATGAATCTGTTCTTACGGGTGAATCTTTTCCTGTATTTAAAATTGCCGGAAATAACAACAGCGTTTATAAAGGAACGTTAGTGACCAGTGGCAGTGCAACCATACAGGTTAATGCAGTGGGCGGTAAAACCATGTTTGGCAAGATCGGTTTATCTCTCAAGGAAATAACTGTTTTGAAAACACCGCTTCAGATACAGATCCGTTTATTTGTTCGTAATATGGTCTGGTTAGGTGCAATTGCTTTTTTATTGGTTGTTGGTTATAATTATTATCATTCCGGTAATTTTTTGCAGGCCTTTTTACTAGGGCTTACATTGGCAATGAGTGTATTGCCCGAAGAGATCCCGGTGGCATTCAGCACTTTCCAGGCATTGGGTGCCTATCGTTTATTGCGAAACCAGATCATTGTTAAACAACCACAGTATGTTGAAACGCTGGGGTCGGCAACCGTTATTTGTGTTGATAAAACCGGCACGCTTACACAAAACAGCATGAACATTGAATACCTGTATGATGCTGTAAACAACATTTCGGTTCAGAATAATGATATCAGGCAACTTTCACCGGCTTTGATCGAATATGCCATGTGGTCGAGCGAAACAAATCCATTTGACCCAATGGAAAAAGCCATTCATTTATTGTACGAAAAAAATGCTTCCATCGACAAGCGTTTAACTTTTAAACAGGTTCATGAATATCCTATCGGAGGTAAGCCGCCAATGATGACCCATATTTTTAAAAATGAACATGGCGAGATCATCATTGCAGCAAAGGGAGCACCTGAAGCCATTTTACGGCAGAGCAATTTGTCTGTAGCCGCTTTAAAGCATATTGAAGAACAATCATTGGCATATGCTAAAAAAGGTTTCCGTGTGTTGGGAGTAGGCAAGGGGACCTGGAAAGAAAATCACTTTCCTGTTTCGCAGGAAGAATTTGGTTTTGACTTTTTGGGTTTGCTTGCTTTCCAGGACCCTCCAAAAGATAATATAAAAGAGACAATAAAAATATTTCATCATGCAGGCATACAGGTTAAAATGATCACCGGCGATTATGCAGAAACTGCATTGGCTATTGCAAAACAAATTGAACTGGATAAAACATACGAAGTATTAACCGGGGAAGATATCCTTCATTTAAGTAAAGAGGCGTTAATGAAAAAAGTTAAACAGGTCAACATTTTTGCAAGAATGTATCCTGAAGCAAAACTTAAAGTGATCGATGCATTAAAAGAAATCGGTGAAGTGGTTGCTATGACAGGAGATGGTGTAAATGACGGTCCTGCACTAAAAGCTGCTCATATTGGTATCGCCATGGGCAGGCGGGGAAGTGAAGTGGCTAAAGCTGCTGCATCATTGATACTGGTGGATGATGACCTTAGCCATATGACTGAAGCAGTTGCACATGGCAGAAAAATTTATGACAATTTAAAAAAAGCCATTCAGTATATTGTTTCCATTCACATACCCATTATCCTGATCGTTACTTTGCCATTGCTGCTGATGTGGAAATTCACAGATATTTTTTCACCGGTGCATGTCATATTCCTGGAACTGATCATGGGTCCAACCTGTTCCATTATTTATGAGAATGAACCCATGGAACCGGGTACCATGATGCGTCCGCCAAGGAAAATGGGCAGCACATTTTTATCTGCCAGACAATTAATGATCAGTATCATACAAGGGCTCGTAATTACTGCCGGATGCATGGGTATGGGCTATTATTATTTGCAGGGTCAGCAGGATAGTAATACAGTTCGTACGGTTATATTTATTACACTTTTATTCTGCAATATTTTTCTTACACTGGTTAATCGTTCCTTTCAATATACTTTTTTTAAAACGATCAGATATAAAAATAACCTGGTACCACTGATCCTTGGAATTACCATATTGTGTATAGCCATATTCTTATACGTTCCATTTATGCAACAGTTATTCAGATTTAGTGTTATCCATTGGCATGATATCCTGGCATGTGCTGTTGTAGCATTTATTAGTACCTGCTGGATACAATTATGGATATTGCTTAAGAAACATTGAATGAAAAAACAAGTTACGGATTACACGTTTCCAGAGAAAGGAAAAATATTGATGGATTTACTAAAAAGAAATTTAACTTTTCCAGAAATTATTTGATCAGGCTACATTATTTTCATAGAATAATAAACGGGATATGATCAACATACGAAGCATAGATAATAATTGATTGCAATGAAAAATATTTTATTAGGCATTTTTCTTTTTACTTTCAAATACACATTTGCTCAAAACGATTCTGTTAAAGGCAAATCTGGCGCAAATCTTTTCACATTAAATGGTTATGCTGAAATATATTATACGTATGATTTTAACAAGCCAACCGACAATAACAGGCCTGGATTTATTTACAGCCATAACAGGCATAATGAGTTTAATCTAAACATTGGATATTTAAAAGGAAGCTATACTTCAGAACGTGTCAGGTCAAATCTGGCTTTTGCTGCAGGTACGTATATGAATGCAAATTACTCAGCAGAAACAGGAGTCTTAAAGAATATTTTTGAAGCCAATGCAGGAGTAAAAATTTCTACTAAGAAAGATCTTTGGATAGATGCCGGAATTTTTGCTTCTCATATAGGGTTTGAAGGCGCTGTATCAAAAGATTGCTGGGCGCTGACAAGAAGTATTTTGGCAGACAATACCCCTTATTTTGAAACTGGTGTAAAACTTACTTATTCCAGTGACAATGGTAAATGGATTATAAGCGGATTGGCATTAAACGGCTGGCAGCGTATAAAAAGAGTAGATGGTAATTCGTTGATGAGTTTTGGTACTCAGGTTCAATATAAACCCAATTCGGTAACCACATTAAATTACAGTACATTTATAGGAACTGACAAACCTGACAGTGCTCGACTGATGCGTTATTTCCATAATTTGTATGGGATCTTTAAAATTACTGGTAAGTTTGGAATTATTGCAGGGCTTGATTATGGTGTAGAACAAAAAGCAAAGGGAAGTAGTGAAATGTGTAACTGGTATGCTCCTGTTATTATTATAAAATATGCGGTTAGTTCAAAAATTTGCTTAGCTACAAGAGGAGAGTATTACTATGATAGGAACGGTGTGATTATTGCCAGTGGCACAGCAAATGGTTTTCAAACTGCAGGGTTTTCTGTTAACATTGATTATACACCGCTAAATAATACTGTGATCAGGTTAGAGGCAAGAACGCTCAAAAGTAAGGACGATATATTTTCAAAAGGTATCGGTATAACGAATAATAATACTTTTATTACTTCATCTATTGCTGTTAATTTTTAAGTTTAGTTTTAATGGTAAAATCCTGGATTTAAACTAATTATCCGGATTTTGGAAAAATAATAAAAAGAAGAGTTCTTTAACCAAATAAGTTTAGCCCGCTTTATTAAATGTACCGTTTAAATCACCACTTTGCCTGATATGCATCATAATTTTATTTCATAAAATTGAATTCATTTGTATTATAATTTAATGTTATGAAAAAGATTTTAGTTCCTACAGATTTTTCGCCAAATGCCAATAAGGCATTGAAGTATGCTGCTGAAATTGCAAAAGTTGCAAAAGCAGAAATGCTGATAGTAAATGTGTGTGATGCTGTTAATACCCCGTTTACAGATAAAACAATAGTGGAACAAAAGTACAACCTGCCTGTTGAAGAAGCTACCCAAAAAGAACTTTTACTTTTGCAAAAAGAACTAAAGGAAAATTATCAACTAAATGTTGAAACACAGATGTATGGCGGGCCGGTCATTCCTTCTGTTATTCAGGCAGCAGAAGAAAATAATGCAGATATGATCATCATGGGCACGCTGGGAAATGCTGCTTTCAAAGAAAAATTAATGGGCAGTGTTACTGCTGCAATCATTGGAAAAACTACGATCCCGGTTTTAGCTGTTCCCCTTTTAAGTGAATGGGAGATTCCAAAACATATTTTACTGGTTTCAAATCATTTTGATGAGGAAGCTGAAAATACAAAACCGGCTTTTGATCTGGCTGCCTTGTTTAATGCAAAAGTGACCGTGGCTGTATTTACCGATAAGGATAAAGCTGTGGCAGTTGATTACCTGGAAAATACAAGAGGTATACTGGCTTACGAAGAAAAACTAAAAGCTGTTTATAAAGAAACGGTGCTTGAGCCCGAAAAACTGGATGGCCATAAATTCCAGGAAACACTGGATGAATATATTGATGAGAATTATATTGATCTGCTGGTAATGTTAACACATAAAAGAAGTTTTACAGAAACTATTTTTCACAAAAGCATGACCAAAAAAATGTCTTATCATACCAACATTCCTTTACTGGCAATTCCGGTACATGAATAAATAATAAGAATATATGAAAACAATCCTTGTTCCATCAGATTTTTCAAAGAACGCAACCGTTGCACTCAGATATGCCATTCAGCTTTGTAAGGTTATGAAGACAGACCTTGTTGTATTTCATTGTGCACACGTTTCTCCTTATATCATTGCTGCCGTATCGGCGTCAGAAATTGAAATGAAACAATTGATTGAGGATGATGAAATATATAAAATGGAAAAATTGCTGGTGCAGGTAAAAATGGCATACAAATTTCTGGGTATAAAAAAAGTTCCTGCTACAACAAAGATGGTTGTTGATTCAAACCCGCTGGTAGTGGATAATATTTTAGATGTTGCGGCAAAATACCATGCTGATCTTATTGTAATGGGAACACATGGCGCTACAGGATTAAACAGGTATTTCTTTGGTTCCAATACAGCAAATTTGATCTCCAGATCGGGGTTACCTGTATTGGCAATACCGGAAAAATACCAGTATAAGGAAATTAAGAACTTTGTTTTTTCTTCCGATCTTGAAAATCCTGAAAAGGAGTTGAATGAACTGATTCCTTTTGCAAAAGCATTAAATTCAACTATTGATATATTGTACCTGGATTATGGTTTGGATATCCGGCAGGAACACGTAAAAAATGCTGAAAGTATCATCAGGAAAAATAATTACAAAAAAATAAAATTAGTTAAGCAAAGCGCTACGATTGAATTCTCATTGATAAGCCAGCTTAAAAAGTACCTTTCTAAACACAAATATCAATGGCTGGTCATGTTTACAAAAGACCGGAATTTTTGGGATAAATTATTGTTCGGAGGGAAAACAGAGTACATGGCTTATTCTCTAAAAATACCTTTATTGAGTTTCAGAAAACGCGGATGATCATTATTTAAAGGCTAACCATAACAGTAAGATCGCTGAACCTGTCATTAATAGCAGAGCCAGTGTTCCAATGACATTGTTTACAGGTTTATTAGTATATTCTTCCATGATCTTTTTATTGTTACAAATATGTATAATGATCGCTATAATAACAGGAGCGGTCATGCCATATAATATAGCAGTGTACAGTAGTGCTTTTACGGGATCAATTCCGGCCAGTTGAATAATAAGTCCACCCAGCGTTGCAATGATCATGACAAAATAAAATTCCTTTGCTTCATGGAATTTCTTATTCAATCCTTCTTTCCAGTTAAATGTTTCTGCTATTATATAAGAGACCGACCCTGCAAGAACCGGTATGGCCAGGAAGCTAATGCCAATAACACCAATAGCAAATAAAACATAAGCAAGGTTACCAGCAATGGGCTTTAATGCTTTTGCAGCATCTTCTACATTATTGATTTCAAAAACAGCATTGTTGTGCAATACTGTGCCTGCAGTAAGTGTAATGAAATACATGACCAGTACTGAAAAGAACATCCCGTATTTGATGTCTTTTTTCATATGGGGTAATATGAACTTATCAAGTATGATGTGCTTTTTCTTTTCATGAAAAACTTCAATTTCCATGGATGTTTGCCAGAAGAACAGGTATGGTGATATGGTAGTTCCCAACACGCCAACCAGTACTGCAAGGTATTCCCTGCTGAATGAAAAATGCGGAATGAATGTTGACATTGCAATGGCACTGATATCCTGTTTTACCAGGAATGGTACAAATAAATACACCAATAATACCAGGCAGATGTATTTCATAATTGCCGCAAGCCGGCGATAAGATAATTTTATGGTTGCAATTAAAAGTAAAACAGTAAAACCGATACTGAAAAAAGCCTGGTGTACTCCGGGGAATATCAGGTTGGCAACAGCTCCCATGCCGGCAATATCTGCAGCAATATTTAATATGATGGCCGGACAACTAAAGATGATCAAAACATATAAGACCCATTTTGGATAATTATCTTTAACGATTCCTGCAAGACCTCTGCTGGTTACAATACCAATACGGGCACACATTTCCTGTATCACATACATGAGTGGGAATGAAACAACTGCCACCCATAAAGTATTCAATCCAAACTTTGCTCCTGCCTGTGAATAGGTGGCAATACCTGAAGGGTCATCATCACTGGCTCCGGTTATGAGCCCTGGCCCTAATATCTTCCAGAACCTGGAGAACTTATTTTGTGATTTATTTTTAACACTCATTATTAAACATGGTACAAATTCTTTTCACATTATTTTTAAATGAAAAAATAGTTGGATGACAGGATCATTTCAAACTCAATATAATACTCACATTACACCTGAAAGAAACTGCATATAATCCTTTCTTAATTCCCTGTATAATTTTATGAAGGTATCCATTCTGTCCCTCATTATTGGGTGATCAGAAAATGCTTTGCGGTCAATAGCAACAATAGATTCTTTGGCATTATCTGCAAGAAATTGTTCATGGCCATTCAGATCATGTAATAAAATGTCTGCAACTTCATTTTGTAAAATGAATTGATTCTGAAAATGCTCCAACCTGGCTAAAACATCTTTTTTTGTGTACATTCCTGCCACTTCTAAAAGCCTTTTATTAAAGATCAATAATTCGTCTTTGTAAAATATCAGTTCTTTTGTCCACAGTATATTTTCAAAATGAAGTTCATTGATGTGTTTTGTTTTTTCTTTTGTATGTGGCACATTTATGAATTAAGGGTTATAAAAAGAATATGCAGACTTGATTTTTTGGGGAGTAGTGTAATAACTATATTTAATTCGATTCACTATCTATGTCATCTTCAAATTTGTAAGATGTATTTTCTTTTTTCTTATTTTATTTTCTTTCCGAATATTGCTTGAATTTATCAAAAGCCATATCAACGAAATTCGAAATTCGTTCTTCTCCTTTGTCACCGGGTTTATATAATACCCTTCGCATTAATAATAGAATGCCGGTTTTGGCGGCTTCTTTCATAAAACCTTTCCCGGTTTTTTCTTTTGATTCACCCATTAACCTGTTAATGCCTGATGAAACAAGGTTTGCAGGTTTTAAGCTATCCCCGATACCTGCAACCCCATCACGTATCTTTTGTTCTTTAACAATGATTTCTGATTTTAGCCTTTCTATTTCAGCCTGTAAAGTTTCAATATTTTTAATTTCAGCCATCGGGTTATTTAGATAATATCTGTTTTATTATTTTGTTCTTGATAGGATTGAATAACAAGCTTTTTCTGAACCTGATCAATAAAAGACCAATGATCGTATATAACAATGTAACAGAAAGGTATCCGGCATAATCATGACCCCACAACTCAGCAAAAACATGTGCAAGTGTAAAACTTACAAATAAAAAGGCAAGTAAAAAGAATGGGAGAATGATAAAGAAAGTAATGATCATTGACAAAATACCCGACATTTTATCTGTTACCTGCAGTTTTAATAATTCCTGCCTTGCATGAAAATATTCCCGGGTATCATTAAAAAGGTTTTCAAATATTCCGGTTTCTTTTTCCATATTAAATTAATTTAAAAAAACTGGAGAAAAAAAAGCAGGCCAGGCTTTGCAAAGTTTTTGAGGTTTCACCCAAGTTTTCACATCCGGTGGCCTGCTTGTAATTTCAACGGGTTCAATCAGCAAATTCTTTTTCTACTTTTGATTTAAGATTGTTTGCAAAATGCAAACCTTCATTTGCTTTTTCTTTAACTTTATCGCTGAACTCCCGTGCTTTATCCGACATTTTTTTACGTGTTTCTGAACCTTTGTCAGGAGCAAGTAAAATACCTGCTATTGCACCTGCTGCAGCACCTGCCAGAAAAGCTAACCCGATTTTTGAATATTTATTCATGACATTTGTTTTTACTTGTTAAAAATATAACTAAAGTTAACTCTTTTGCATGAGTTGCATCAGTATTTTAGGTGAATTTAATCATCAGATTATCAATAGAAAAGTACTTAAAGTTGAAGCGACTGGCTAATTTGTTTAGTTGCATTGAAATAATCCGGTAATGTAAAATGTTTAAACAATTACCTACTAAGTCTTAATAATTGAATTATAAGTAATTGCCCGGGTTATAACTGAGCAAAATTAGTGATGTATTGGTATCGTGATATTAATTTGAATAAACTGATTTTATTTTAAAACAACTGCTTAAAAAAAGTATCCCCGCACCGGCAAATAAAATAATTGCTGCAAAAAGTAAATATTCATTCATATTAGGAATACTGTTATAACTTAAAGCTGTTACACCCTGTAACATGAGTAACAACTCATTGATGATGATACCGGCTACAAATACGAAACAACCTGTGATCATAGCTTTACTGATATTTATTAATTCCAGGCTTACTATAAAACCTAAGATAAAAATGGTAGTCACTGCAAGCAAGACAAGATGCAGATATCCAATTACAATAGGTCTGAATCCATAAGATAACTGGCTTAAAGCGGGATGAATAGAACCAGATTGCAAAATGATCTTTATAGTAAATGCAATGGCTGATAGCAATAATAATATTCTACCATATTTTGTAAATATTGTTTGTAAGATATTTTTACTGCTTAACAATATCCGTGTCATTAAATACCATCCTGCTAATTGAGCGATCACGGCGATGATGATGATCCAATAAATAATATCCGGGAACGGAAGCCATAATGCTGATAAAAAATATGCCGGCAAACATGCCAGGCAAAAAAGCCAGAATATGATTCTTAGTTTTTTTAAAAATGCTGTAATTGATTCAAGCCGGGATACCAGTAATCCCATTCCCGCAAAGAAAAACCAGCCGTTATACTGAAAATGTAAAAAAAAGTAAACAGTAGCCAGGTACCAGTTTTGGTGAATGATCTTATTCGCCATCATGAAGGCAAGTCCGAATGCACCTATAGAAGAAATGATACTGAAAACCAATGCAGCTTTAAACCAATAATGGCTTATTTTATTCTTCCCGATGCTATTCAGATCTTTCCAGAAATTCCAGGCAAATAAATATGAAGTGAAAATTGATAATGTTGAAAAACTAATTGAGAATAATCCATATCCCTGTATAATAAAAGCAATGAACATACCATATGCGGTTACCATGTTTGCATATAGTAACCAACGGTATCTTTTGATAACGATTTCTCCTTTATGTAAACCCAGGTAGTGAACCAGTAAAACCATTAACGTTTGAGTGATCCATCCTGCAAACGCAAAATGAGAATGACTGTGTAACACATGTTTCTGTTCTATTAAAGGAAGCGAAAAAGCAATTTTATATCTTAGTAAAACACCAAGTCCGGCAACAAGGAGGAGATTAAAAAATGAAATAACAAGCCACTTGTGTAAAAATTTGTTCATGAATAAAAAATTTTATAAATGAAAATAAATATACAGCAACTTATTATGACTCCAATCATAGCTTAACAATACACTTTCCCTCTTGTGATCACCAATTCGCCTTTATCGTGCATCGTTCGCATGGTCCGGATAACAGTTTCAACCCGCAAACCGGTCATATCAGCAATTTGCTGGCGGGTAAGGTTTAGTTGGTTACAGTCAGTGCAAAAATTCTTATTTTCTGATTTCAGGTAATTGAGTAATGTGGATATTCTATTTTCGGGATCATGTGATGCGATCGATTTTAATATTAAAAATTTAAACCGGATTCTTTTTGATAATAATTTTGTAAAAGCAAAGTGTATATCCCTGTTTTCATCAATGAGTTGCAAAAAGATCGGTTTATGCAGGCGGATTACCACTGAATCTTCATCAGCTATAGCTGAAGCTGCATAAGCTTCATCATCAAAGAGCGGAAGCTCTCCAAATGATTCCCCGGGTTCAATGATCGTTTGGATAAATTCTTTTCCGTTTTCATCAATATTAACCCATCGTATCTTTCCACTGATCAACTGATAATAAAAATGGCACTGGCAACCCTCCATAAAAACAATTTCACCTGCAGGTAGTTTTTTATAGGCAGCTCCCCAAGCAAGCAGTAGATTGATATCGATCATAAACTTAGATTGATGAAATGAAATGATGTTTCAAATCTATTCTCAACCTGGATCAGAAGTTATGATTAGTAACATTTTACGATATGATTGCAATCATATTTTATATTATAACGATATACAAGCTATAGATCTATCGTTCAAAACAAGCATAAAGTATTGTTTATTATACGGTAGGTTTAAGTAAATATTTGATTTATGACCATGCTCATAAAAAATTGATACAGGTATTCCTAATCTTGCAATGACAAATATTTAATTTAAAATAAAATGATTATGAAAAAAGCAATTGTTCTTTGTTTAATTGTAGCTATTATAGCTTCATGTGGAGGTGGTAAGAATTCTGATTATAGTGATGGAACTGATAATAAAGCCATTAATACAGAGGCCCCTAATGAAGATGAGAAATCAGGTGATAACCCATCTTATGACCCACACAGGGGAGAGGGAAAATTTGATAAAGTAGTAGTTGGTGCAACGCTGGATGCAGCATTGGCGGCTACCGGTGAGAAAGTATCTGCTGTTAAATGCGGGGGTTGTCATAAAATATCTGAAGAAAAATTAGTGGGTCCCGGTTGGAAGGGTGTAACAAGTCGGCATTCACCTGAGTGGATCATGAACTTCATTACCAATACCGACGAAATGTTAAATAAAGATCCAAAAGCACAGGCTCAATTAGAGATTTGCCTGGTTCGTATGCCCAATCAAAACCTGGCTGATGAAGATGCAAGAGCTTTATTGGAATACATGCGTAAGATAGATGGTGTAAAATAAAAATTTATCAATTTTTTTCAATGAAATAGTATTTAGCCCTTAATTATCAACTATTAAAAAATGTTTATGAAAAAGATTCAATCCGCAGCAATCGTATTAATATGTATTGCTTTCTTTTCGGGAATGATTGGCTGTAAACCAAAAAATGCCGGAAATGCTGTTAATTCTGATGCAGCGTCAAAAGCTTATGTAGCACCCGGAAAATATGATGCATTTTACAATTTCGTTTCAGGAGGATTTAGCGGTCAAATGAGTGTATATGGTTTGCCATCAGGCCGTTTGCTTCGTGTAATTCCTGTTTTTTCAGTAGATCCGGAAAAAGGCTGGGGATATAGCGAAGAAACAAAACCCATGTTAAATACTTCTCACGGTTTTGTTCCCTGGGATGATCTGCATCACGTTCAATTGTCAAAAACCAATGGAGATTATGATGGACGCTGGGCTTTTGGGAATGCAAATAATACACCTCGTGTAGCACGTATTGACCTGAAGACTTTCAGAACGGCAGAAATAATTGAACTTCCAAACAGCGGAGGTAACCATAGTTCACCGTTCATAACAGAAAATACAGAATATGTTGTAGCGGGTACTCGTTTCAGTGTTCCTCCGGATGATGCAAATGGTGATGTTCCGATCAATACGTACAAACAAAATTTCAAAGGAACGTTAAGCTTTATAAGTGTAGGAAAAGAAGACGGTAAAATGGATATTGCTTTTCAGATCCAATGTCCCGGTTTTAATTTTGACCTGAGCCGTGCAGGCAAAGCTGTGTCGCATGGTTGGTTTTTCTTCTCTTGTTATAATACCGAACAAGCCAATACTTTACTGGAAGTAAATGCTTCTCAAAAAGATAAGGATTTCATTATGGCAGTAAACTGGAAAAAAGCAGAAGAATACCTGAAAGCCGGTAAAGGCAAAAAGCAAACTGTAAAGTATGCACACAATACTTACAGTGATAAAACACATATGGCTACATCTGAAATAAAAACAGAAGTGATCGTACTTGATTCTAAAGAGCTAAAAGATATCTGTTACTTTTTCCCATGTCCTAAATCGCCACATGGTTGTGATGTTAGTCCAACAGGAGAATACATTGTCGGAAGTGGAAAGCTGGCTGCTTTAATTCCTGTATTTAGCTTTGATAAATTACAAAAAGCAATTGCTGCGAAAGACTTTATCGGAGAATTTGAAGGTATTCCGATCCTTAAATATGAATCTGTTTTATATGGAGAAGTTAAAAAACCGGGTCTTGGCCCATTGCACACTGAATTTGACAATAAAGGAAACGCTTATACATCCATGTTTGTTTCTTCAGAAGTTGTTAAATGGAATATCAAAGACCTCAAAGTATTGGACAGGGCTCCAACATATTATTCTGTTGGACACTTATGCGTAGCAGGTGGGGATACTAAAAATCCTAACGGCAAATACCTGGTCGCTTACAATAAGATAACCAAGGACCGGTATTTACCAACAGGTCCTGAATTATCACAAAGTGCCCAGTTGTATGACATCAGCGGTGATAAAATGCAGTTGATTTTGGATTTTCCAACGATCGGGGAACCACATTATGCTCAAATATGTCCTGCTGAACTTATAAAAGGAAATTCACTGAAATTTTTCAAAATAGAAGAAAATAAAAATCCTTATTTTTCTAACGGAGAAGGCGCAACGAAAGTTGTGCGGGAGGGAAATAAAGTACATGTTTACATGACAGCAATTCGTTCTCACCTTACACCTGATAATATTGAAGGAATTAAAATGGGAGATGAAGTTTATTTCCATGTTACAAACCTGGAACAGGATTGGGACGTGCCACATGGATTTGCTGTTAAAGGTGCAGCCAATGCAGAGTTGTTGATCATGCCCGGCGAAACCCAGACTTTGAAATGGAACCCTGATAAAGTGGGGATATTTCCAATGTATTGTACCGATTTCTGTAGTGCATTGCACCAGGAAATGACCGGTTATATCAGGGTATCCCCAGCCGGTAGTAATGTGCCGTTGTTATTCAGTACCGGTAAAAATTATCCGGCTTCTGATACTTCTAAAAATAAATAATGAAACACCGAAAAGAACAGGCTACTAGTTAGCCTGTTCCTTTTTTACAGTTATATATAATTTCATAGAAATGCAAAATGTAAAATTGCAGGGATGGATAAGAATAGTGTTGATCATTTGCGGACTCGCATTAATTCCTGTTTTATTGGTACCTATGTGGCGTATTGACCTGGTTGCACCACAATACCCGGAGGGACTTATGCTGCTGATCTTTCCTGATAAGCTTGGTGGAAATGTTGACATTATTAATGGGTTGAACCATTATATTGGAATGAAAACGCTTCATACCGCTGATTTTATCGAATTCAAATTGTTACCATATTTTATTGGATTCTTTGTTTTTGCATTCATATTAACCGGAATTCTGGGTAAAAGAAAATTGCTCAGTTTGTTATTTGTTTTGTTTGTTGGTTTTGGTGTAATCGCTATGGTTGATTTTTGGAGATGGGAATATAACTATGGGCATAACTTGAATCCGGATGCAGCCATCATAGTTCCCGGAATGGCATACCAGCCGCCATTGATAGGGTTTAAACAATTGTTGAATTTCGGTGCTTACTCGATACCTGATATAGGCGGATGGATCTTTATAGGAGTTGGAGCGATGTTGTTATTTTGTACAGTAATAGCCTGGAGGACTCGAAAGAAAGTCTAAAAAAATTAAATGAAAACAGTTTTAATTTCACTGGTAATAATGATAAGCCTGTTTTCATGTAATATTGGGCCTGAGCCAATAAATACCGGCGTGGATAATTGTTATTTTTGTAAAATGACCATAAGTGATGCACGCTTTGGTGCTGAGTTGGTAACCAGGAAAGGAAAAATATACAAGTTTGATGATTCTCGTTGTTTATTTGATTTTTTGAAAACAAATGAGTTAAGAACGGGCGAAATTAAAAATATCTATTTCAGTGATTTTTGTGGATTACACGAATTAATTAATGTAAAGGAAACTTTGTTTTTGCAAAGTGACAAGTTCCGGGGCCCGATGGGTGGAAATATTGCTGCTTTTAAAGTTCAGGATAGTTTAAGAAAAATTCAGGTTCAGATCAATGGCATTAACATCACCTGGACTGAAATCAAAAAACAGTGAAAGTTAATAGCTACATATTGGTATTCCTGCTGTTGGGTTTTACAACATATGCAAATACGATCACGGTAGGGCCAAAAAAGTTGTGTACTTCTATAGAAATGGCAATTAAGCAAGCAGCTCAGGGCGATACCATATTGGTTGAAAGGGGTGTCTATCGTGAGAAGAATCTTGTTATAAAAAAATCTATTTTTCTACTGGGAATAGATCATCCTGTTTTAGATGGTGAAAATAAATATGAGATCATTTCCATAAAAGCAAATGGGGTAGTTGTTGATGGCTTCAGGATCATTCATTCCGGCGTGTCAAGTATTGAAGATTTTGCAGGTATAAAAATATATAATGTCCGGGATGTGATCATTCGCAATAACATTCTGGATGATACCTTCTTTGGTATCTATTCGCAATATGGCCTGAATTGCATCATTGAAAAAAATACATTAACAGCTTATGGTAAACAGGAACAGCAAACAGGTAATGGCATACATTGCTGGAAAAGTGACAGTATGCGTATCATCGCCAATACCGTTACAGGACACCGGGATGGTATTTATTTTGAATTTGTTACAAACTCGGTCATATGGAGAAATACATCAAAAAAAAATCTTCGTTATGGACTGCATTTTATGTTTTCAAATAATGATGCGTATATAAACAATATTTTTAAAGACAATGGCGCAGGGGTAGCCGTTATGTTCTCAAAAAATGTAAAAATGGTTCATAATTACTTTGAAGAAAACTGGGGCGATGGTGCTTACGGTCTGTTATTAAAAGAAATTACAGACAGTTATATAGAGAACAATCGGTTTGTAAAAAATACGATCGGTATATATATGGAAGGGGCCAGCCGCATTCAACTTGAAAAAAATGTTTTTGAAAGTAACGGATGGGCCATGAAAATACAGGCAAGTTGCATGGATGTTGCAGTATCAAAAAATAATTTCAAGTCAAATACTTTTGATGTGGGCACCAATGGAAGCCTTGTATTAAATACGTTTAATAATAACTACTGGGATAAATATGATGGGTATGATCTCGATAAAAATAAATTGGGTGATATCCCTTACAGGCCTGTTAGTTTGTATGCAATGATCATAGATCAGAATCCGACTGCTATAATTCTATTCAGAAGTTTTATGGCTTCATTGCTTGATAAAACAGAAAAAATATTACCAACGCTGACACCTGAGAATTTAAAAGATGACCATCCTTTAATGAAACCATTGCCATTATGATCATCGCGAGCAACGTTACCAAACAATTTGGCAAATTGAAGGCCCTGGATAATGTTTCAGTAAAATGTAACAAAGGCGAATGTATTGCCCTGATCGGGCCAAATGGTAGTGGTAAAACGACTTTTATTAAATGTGTTTTGGGTATGGTAGTGCCCGACAATGGATTCATAACATTTAATGATAAAAATATTTTGCATGACTGGAAATATCGTTCCCATATCGGATATATGCCGCAAATAGGTCGCTATCCGGAAAATATGACCATCGGGCAGATCCTTGATATGATGAAAGACATCCGGAGTAAAAATAATTCAACACTGGATGAAGATCTTATCATAAAATTTGGTTTAAATACATTGTTAAGTAAACGCATGAGGACTTTGTCCGGAGGAACCAGGCAAAAAGTAAGTGCATCACTTGCATTCCTGTTTAATCCCGATGTATTAATTCTGGACGAACCAACAGCCGGATTGGATCCGGTGGCTTCAGAGATCTTAAAGGAAAAGATCATTGCAGAAAAAGTGAAAGACAAACTGGTCTTGATCACTTCCCATATCTTAAGTGAGTTGGATGACCTGGTTACACAGGTAATTTATATGCAGGACGGAAAACTTTGTTTTCATAAAACTTTGGAAGACCTAAGAGTTGATACAGGAGAACAAAAATTATCAAAAGCGATTGCAAACGTAATGCTGAACAGGAATAAATGAAAAAGATCATTAAATATGTTATCATAGATATTTTGCGTAATAAAATTATGCTGGCATATACTTTATTTCTGCTCATGATATCTCTGAGTATTTTTAATCTTGAAGATAATTCTTCAAAAGGCTTATTAAGTTTGCTTAATATCATATTGATCATTGTTCCATTGGTTAGCATGATGTTTTCTGCAATTTATGTATACAATAGTGCTGAGTTCCTGGAATTGCTGGTAAGCCAGCCCTTAAAAAGAAAGTCGATTTGGTTAAGTATGTTTTTAGGATTGGGCTGTTCACAGTTATTGGCATTTTTTATTGGCGCAGGAGTTCCTATCCTTTTATATGAAGCCACTGCAACTGGTTTCATGATGCTTATTACAGGGTTAATATTATCTGTGATCTTTGTTTCTATAGCTATGTTAGCAGCTGTTTTAACTCGTGATAAAGCCAAAGGAATCGGGGTTACCATTTTACTATGGTTATATTTTGCTTTAATATTTGATGGATTGGTTTTATTTATTTTATTCCAATTTGCAGATTATCCATTGGAAAAAATTATGCTGGCTGTAAGTGCTTTTAATCCAATTGATCTTAGCAGGATATTGATTTTACTAAAACTGGATGTCTCAGCATTAATGGGATATACCGGAGCTATCTTCAAAAACTTTTTCGGAACTCAGACTGGACTTATTCTTGCATTTTTTATTTTGATATTGTGGATATTCCTGCCATTATGGTTTTCTGTAAGAAAATTCGGACGTAAAGATCTGTAGAGGTATGTTTCAGCATTCCAAAAAATGATTTAAATGAAAAAATATATAATTTTATGAAAAGACATGAAAACTTAGCACCGTTTTCAAGGGAACACCACGCTGCACTAATTTTGGCTCAATTACTTAAAAGAGGCGCACCCGTTTATAATGGCTTACCAACCGGTACTGCAGAAAAAATATCCTATGCAATTAATCTGTTTCATGATTCACTGGAAGAACATTTTCGTAAGGAAGAAATTTTACTTGATATCGTTCAGCATTGTCATGATGATATAAGAATAATCGGAAAAGAAATAATAACGGAACATGCACTACTGACTAAATGTTTTCTTGCCCTTGAAAAATCAGACAATCCAATAGAATCAATGAATATTTTAGGGGTCACACTTGAAATGCATATTCGAAAAGAAGAAAGGGTCTTATTTCCACTGATCCAGCTACACTGTTCAGAAGAGGTTCTACAAAAAATCAGCTTTTTATCACAATGAAATTCATAAATTATGAAAAAAGATATTGAGAACAGGAATGACATTGAGTGCCTGGTAGATCTTTTTTATAAAAAAGTAAGATCTGATGATATGTTGGGTGTCATATTTAATGATATAGCGAAAATAAACTGGACTTCTCATTTACCTGTTATGTATGATTTTTGGGAGAATGCGGTTTTATTTACAGGTAATTACTCAGGTAATCCGATGCATTTACATGAACACCTTCATCATATCCGTCCTTTGCATGCTGTTCATTTTGAACATTGGAATAAATTTTTCTGTTCTTCTGTTGATGAACTTTTTGAAGGGGAAAAGGCAAAACTGGCAAAACAGAGAGCACTCAGTATTTCTAATTTGATACAAACCCAATTATTAAAATTACAGGCTGACTCGGATAAAATTTACTGATCTTTTCAATAAAAAAAGCATAAGTATTGAACTAATGCTTTTTAATTATGATTAAAGGTTAATATTATTTATTGGCAGGTGGTGGTAATAAGACCCCGTCAATTACGTGAATAATTCCGTTTGATGCAGGGATAGACGCAACGATTGTTGCCGATCCATTCAGCATTACTTTTCCATCTTTTACGCTTAGCGTAATATTGCTTCCATTAACCTGGCCTATTACCTGTCCGTCCTTAAATGCATCTGCTTTATAAACACCAACAGATACGTGGTATTGAAGTATATCTATAAGATCATCTTTCTTTTCAGGTTTCAGTAATCCATCAACTGTTCCCGGAGGCAACTTATCAAAAGCTGCGTTGGTTGGGGCAAATACCGTGAATGGCCCTGCATTGCTTAACACATCCACCAGTTCGGCAGCCTTAACCGCAGCAACCAGGGTAGTATGGTCTTTGCTTCCAATGGCAACCTGTACTACATTTTTTTGTGATTGATCATCCTGAACACCTGATTGACCACTAGTTTTTTCAATTTCAGCCGGCTTTGTACTTGTTTCATTTTGATTTGTATTGTCGTTGCAAGCCATAAAAACACAACAATAAAATAAGGTTGGTATTAATACGATCCTTCTCATAATTTTGAAGTTTTAATTGTATAATTTGACTGTAATTTACCTGCTGGTTTATGTTTTCTTTATGATTGTAATCACATTTAGTAATACAATTTTGAAGTGGAAATAATTTATACTCCGGAATTAAAAAAGGCGGCCTCAAAATGGGCAGCCTTTTTATAGTATAAAGTAGGTTGGGTTTCTTATAAATGATCCAATATTTCTTTTACAGAAGCACGTTTACGGTAATCGGCATTAAAGAATACATATTTGATAATACCATCACTGCCTATGATATAAGTTGCCGGGATTGGAAGATTTGCAGCATTTTCTCCATTGCTGATTGTAAAATCTATCCCATACTTTTTGTATTTTTCAACAGTATCTTCATCTACTGTAAAATTTACTTTATACGATTTCATAATAGCCATACCTCCATCACTTATTATTGGAAAAGTTGCCTTGGTTTTTGAAACTGTTTTAGATACATTTTCAGCAGTTTCAGGAGAAATAGCTACAACTGTTGCCCCTTTTGCAAGAATGAATGAAAGGGAATCATTGATCAGGCTAAGTTCTTTATTGCAATAAGGGCACCATTCACCCCGGTAAAATACCATTACAACAGAACCTTTTTTTAGTTGATCAGCTAAATTAAATTCAATTCCATTGTTGTCTTTTCCTTTGAATAATGAAGCTTTATCGCCAACGAATAACCCTTGAGGTTTTGTATTATCCTGAGCAAATGAGGTTAATGAGATTAAAAAAGCTATTAATGCTGTAGTAGTAAATTTCATTTATTTTTATTTGTATGAAATGCAAGATTATACTTTTTATTCCGTACAAATTGTCGGCTAAATGACCTGTATGATTAATTGAGATTAAACACTTACCAAAAATTGCACTGTTAATTCACAACCTTCTCCGGGGCTGGATTCAATATGAACAGTTCCGTTGTTAACTTCTGCCCGGCTGGTGATATTCCTTAAGCCAACCCCGGCTCTTTTAGTATCAGTGTTAAAACCAACGCCATCATCCTTAACAACGAGAAAGATATGGTGGTCATCTTTTTCCAAACTGATGATGATATTATTTGCCTGTGCATGCTTGTAGATATTATTCAATTGTTCCTGTACAATCCTGTAAATGGTCAGTTTTAGTTTTTGGTCCATACCACTTTCATCAAATCCTTTCCAGTTCTTGATAATGCTGGTTGGGTTTACTATCCTTCTTTCATTTATCAGGTCGTCTAATGCTTCCAGTAAGCTAACTTTTCCTAAAGAAGGAGGGAGTAAGGTTTTTGATAGTTTTCTTATTTCCTGCATGGCATTATCAAGTAAAATCCTTCCTTTATCCAGGAGGTCTTCTCTCAAATTTTCATCCTTGATGGCACAATCAATATATAAACGTGTGGATGCCAGGAGTTGGTTTATATTGTCATGTAATTCTTCAGCCAATTCCGATCGTTCCTTTTCCTGGCCGGATATAACAGCATCAGTAATTTGTTGTTGCTGAATTTTTCTTTCTTCATTCAGACTTTTTTCAAGTTGAATTTTATCGGTAACATTATTTCCTATAGCCAGGATCACTTCTTTACCATTGTAAAATATTTTATGTGAAGATACTTCCATGTAAATATTTTCACCATTTTTTGTCAGGTGAAGCTTGGTGATCGATTTTTTATAAACAGCTTTTTGCCTTGCCACTTTAGTCATTTCCATGAATTTTTCGTGTTCACCTGCAGGCCTGATGTCAAGTGCAGTTAATTGTAAAAATTCATTTCTTGTGTAGCCATACAGATCAACGGAAGCCTGGTTCACTTCGAGGATTTCCATTGTTTCCGGATCCCATATAAAAATGCAGGATGGATTGTTGTTAAACAGGTACCTGTATTGTTCTTCAGAGGCAAGTAATAATTGTTCTGCTTTTTTTTGCTGGGTAATATTTCTTTGTGTTCCCCAGGCGCTTTTTATATGATCTCCTTCAATGATACCGATCATATTATTTACGAAAACCAATTCATTGCCTTTTGTATCATATTCGTAACTCAATTCTCCTTCAATTTTGAAATTATTAGTAAAGAAGTTTTCAAGGAGAATATAATTTGCAGGGTTTTCGGGGGGCATTATTTTACTGAGTGGTTTGCCAATGATCATACCGGCATTTTCATATCCATATATCTTTGCAAATGCATCATTACATTCAGCAACAAATGCATTTGTCATACAATAACGGATCATTTCCTCAGTTGGTGTGGAAATGGGTTTTGCTTCATCCAATTCTATACGCCAGATACCTTCTGTACTTTGTTGAACAAACATTTTATACCGCAACTCACTTTCTTCAATGCTGCGGGCAATTTGCTTTTGTTCCGTAATATCCCTGGCCGCACCGATCATCCTGATCACAATACCGAGTTCATTCCTGATGATATATCCCTTATCGTTTATGTAATTGTATTTTCCGTCTTCTCTTTTATAACGGTATTCAAAATTAAAAAAAGACTCATTTTCAGAATTTAAATAATAGGCTATTTGTTGTTCAACATGCTCTTTGTCATCCGGGTGAATATTCTCAGCCCATAATTCATTGGTTTTTATCTGATCATTATTATTATGTCCATACACTCTTTTTACACCATTACTGTTTCTGTATATATCACCTGTAAGTATATCCCAGTCCCACACCATATCATTGGTTGCCTTTACAACAAGGTCATATCTTTCATTACTTAATTTCATTGCCGCTTCTGCGGTTTTTTGTTCGGTTATATTTTTACAGAATACTGTCAGTCCTGTTTCAGAGGGATATGCATCAATTTCGATCCAGGTTTTTGATTTTTCACTGAATTCTTCAAAACGGATGGAAACATTATCCCGTTTTGCCCGGCGGCATTCAGAATACAATTTCAGGTTGCCGATCTCTTTAAAAAATTCCAGGAAACTCTTGCCTACTATATCTTCTTTTTGGATACCTGATAACTTTTCAACTTCCTTATTCCAGTATGTAATGATCCAGTTATTGTCAAGTGTAAAAAAACCATCTGTAATACTTTCAATGACAGGTTTAAAATCAAGTTCGATCTTATTGTTTTCAAAAATGTTGGTCTCTGAAAATTTAAGCGTACTCATATCATAAACCATTATACTCTTTCTAACTTCTCCATTGGATTCGTAATAGATAACCGATGATAATTCTATTGGGAAATGGTCGCCGTTTTTTTTAATTCCTGTAGCTATTAAAGATTCATAGCTTTTGCGGCTATATTTAATGGATGAAATGTTTGCATGCTCATCAATATGAAGAAACAGATCTTGTTTTTTTAAAAGAAGAAATTCTTTTTTAGAATACCCGAACATATTCATGGCCACATGATTTGTCTCCAGGATATTTCCATCAGGATTTATCAGAAAATACGCATGAATAGAATTTTCTACAAGGGCTCTGTACCGCTCTTCTCCCAGGTATTGCAAATATTCTATTTTATGCAGAAAAGGGCCATGCAGATTTTTCATAAATTAATTCTTAGTCCTTTTGAAGGATGAATTTTTCGTATACCGGATAAAAAATTTACAATTAATTGATGTCAATGGAAGTATTAACGTCCTGCGGCTGTTTTAATTATAATTCGGCTGTTATTTTTGATGTAGAGTTTATACTATATTATAATAATAAAATAATATATAAAAATAATCGTGAAAGCAGTTTGAATTTAATGATTGATATTCAATTAGTTACAACGTATTTATTTTTGTAAATTTTTTCTTCACATTAATTATACAGAGAAAATGATGTTTCTTAAAATCATTAAAGAACAATATTCATAAACTGGTTTCCAATATCCAGCATCCAGTATCCAGTATCCAGCATCCAGCATCCAGCATCCAGTATCCAGCATCCACTTTCACAACACCATCAAACTACACCCTCTTACATCACTGTTATCCATTCTACCCAGAATTTCAAAAGCACCATCTTTATATAATTTGCCCAGGTCATCTGTTGCAATAAACGAACAACTATAAATATTTGCAAGATCAATAATATTGATAATGCCATTTGTATATGATCCGTCAATATTCCCTGCTGTACGAATTTCAAATGGATCATCTTCTGAACGGATCAGTACTTTCATCCAGGGAGGACAATAAAAGATTCCTTCTTTTTTTGCGTATGCCTGCGATAATAACTCTGTCATTCCATATTCTGAATGAACTTCACGAACACCCGTTTGTTTTGTTATGAATTGATGAACTTCCGCCCTGGTATGTTCTTCTCTTCTTCCTTTCATTCCCCCGGTTTCCATTACAATAGTGTATTTCAGTTCCATTGGATTTATTTCGAAAAAATCAAGAAGGGCAAAGGTTACACCAATTAAAATGGTTTGTTGCCCGGCTTTTTCATTTAGCAGCAATACTTCTTTTAGCTTCTCAAATTCATTTAAATAGAAACCGCTTTGTGGATGTTGGCTTCTTTTAATTAATTCATTCAGCATCCAGACCAGCGATGAACTTTTTCTTTCAAGATAGGACGGAAGCAACCCAATGATACAAAAAGATGCAATATCGCCATAAAATAAGTTGAATGACCATGAAAAACTTTCTTCATATAAGCCGGTATCCTTTACAAAATGCCTGCTTGTAACTGCACCGGTAGTTCCACTGCTTTCAAAAATGGTCGCAGGTTCAAAATCTGAACTCCTGATTTCTTTTGATTTGAAGAACTGGATGGGTAAAAAGGGTATCTGTTCAAAATTTTGAACGGTATCTAAGATTGTTTTGATCGAATCGCAATATTCCCTGTAGAAAGCATTTTGTTCATATTGAAAACGGAATATTTTCAAGGCAAGGGCATTGAAATGCAGATCTGTTATGTGGAATATATCGTTTTTAATTTCTGTATGGTCTGTTAAATGTTTCATGTTAGAAATACAAAGTTCTATTATTTAAGGTGGAAATATCAGCTTCAATCATTAAATTTGAGCATCAAAAGATAAATATGCGTTCAATAATTTTATTAGCCTTGTCAGTTTTGGTACTTTACTCCTGTAATAAGGATAAATATACTACAGCACCTCAAATTAGTTTTAAATCCATCAAACCGGATTTTGCTTCTTCAGACCTTACCAACTTAAATAAGGAATCAGCTCCTAAACTTACCATAGAAATAACAGATGCAGAAGGTGATATCGGATTCATTGCAGGAAAGGATACTTCCAGGGTTTATATTAAAAATCTTAAGTCAGGAAATTTAGATTCTTTTTATTTACCAGATATCAGGTCAGCAGTTTCTAAAAATTTCAAAGCTGATGTGATCGTTAACCTGTTTGATGCATTGGATTGCGTTAATCCCGGACCTGTTCGTCCACGCACCGACACGACTTTTTATGAAGTATACGTAAGGGATTTTGCCAAAAATAAAAGCAATGTAATTATTACCGGTCAGCCGCTTTATTATCGTTGTTTGTAATGCGTTGGTTACACTTTATCTTATCTCATTCTTTTTTTATTTCTTTTTGTGCTGTGGCGCTTTGTTTCCAGACCTATTTATTATTAGGAATTTCAGCAAATATTTATGTGTATGGCCTGGTGTTTTTTGCTACGTTGAGCAGTTATAATTTTTATTGGCTTATCAGTAATTTTCATTTTAATTTTAATGCCGGGGATTTTAAAATTTATTTTACTGAACGCTTTTCAAACTTGTTCGTTTTAGTAATAGCAGGATCGGGCATGCTATTTTGCCTCTATTTTTTGCCTGTTGTTTTGCCTGTTGTTTTGATCGCTGTTTTTCTGACGATCCTGTATAGTTTACCATTATGGCCATTAAAGAAACTGGCATTTACCAGAAAAGCAGGGTTTTTAAAAACAATTTTACTCGCTTTTACCTGGACCTTTGTAACGGTTATAATTCCTGTACAACAAAGCGGAATGGTATACAGCAATGCACTTGGAATACTATTTACAGCCAGGTTTTTATTCATGCTCATGTTATGTGTGATCTTTGATTCAAGGGATATTCAGGTGGATAAGATCCGTTCATTAAGCAGCCTTGCTACTGATGTTAGCCATGATACACTCCGGTTAATTATGTCAGTTGTATTTATTTGTTTCCTGTTTGCCGGGTTTATATTTCGATATTACTTTGATGACAATTCTCAAATAATTGCTTTTTTTATAACCGGGCTTATGACGTTGCTGGTTTACCGGCTTTCACTAAAGAAACAGGGATATTTCTTTTATTATTTCCTGGTAGATGGATTGATGTTGTTTTCAGCAACAGCATCATATGTGGCAAGTATTTAGTTAATTTGCTGAAGTAAAAAAAATATATGGCAAAAGCACGACGAACCAAATCGCTGATAACAGCAGCATCTTATGATTTTTTGAAAAATTATATCAATAATTCATCGCCTACAGGTTTTGAAAGCAGCGGACAGAAACTGTGGATGAATTACCTGAAACCTTATGTGGATGAATTTTTTACTGATCCTTATGGAACAGCCGTTGGGGTGATAAATCCAACAGCTCCGTTTAAAGTTGTTATTGAGGCACATGCAGACGAGATCAGTTGGTTTGTTAATTATATTTCACCTGAAGGGCTGATCTATCTCAAAAGAAATGGCGGAGTAGATCATCAGATCGCTCCCTCCATGAGGGTGTTGATCCAGGGGAAAAAAGGATTGGTGAAAGCAGTGTTCGGCTGGCCGGCCATTCATACCAGGATGGGAAATGCTGATTCAAAAGAAACGCAACCAAAAGTAGAAAACCTTTGGCTCGATTGTGGTGCCCGTAATAAAAAGGAAGTGGAAGCAATGGGTATTCATATTGGTGCAGTTGCAACGTATGAAGATGGGTATGATGAACTGGCTCATGGTTACCTGATCGGCCGGGCTTTTGATAATCGCATTGGAGGCTTCATGATAGCAGAAGTTGCCAGGATGCTGAAAGAAAATAAAAAGAAACTTCCGTTTGGTTTATATATTGTAAATGCGGTGCAGGAAGAGATCGGGTTAAGAGGAGCAGAAATGATCGCACGCAGGATAAAACCAAATATTGCAATTGTTACAGATGTAACTCATGACAGCACGACTCCTATGATCAACAAATTTATTGAGGGCGATTGTTCATGTGGTAAAGGGCCAACACTTTGTTATGCGCCTGCGGTTCATAACAAGTTGCTTGATTTTGTACAGAATATTGCAACCAAAAATAAGATACCCGTTCAGTTAAGAGCTACCAGCCGCTCTACCGGAACAGATACGGATTCATTTGCTTATGCCAATGACGGCTGCCCTTCAGTGCTTATATCAATTCCGCTTCGTTATATGCATACAACAGTTGAGATGCTTCACAAGGACGATATTGAAAATACTGTGAAACTAATGTATCAGTCATTATTGAGTTTAACGCCTAAAACAAATCTGAGCTATTTTTAATAATGACCTGTCATGCTGAGCCTGCCTGCCGGTAGGCAGGGAACGAAGCATCTCGCGGGGATTTTGCTATTGCAAAAAGAACTGAACGTTCAAAGCTTTTTTTATATACCTCAGCTTAAAAAACTTAATAGGCTAACTTGCATTTATGGAAGATAATTTTGGTAAATACCTGCGTTTGTTCGGAAGTATATTTTTTTTAGCGTTGGGTTCATTGATTGCTTTGATTTTAGTCTTACTTGGTATTAGATTACTGTTTGGCCTGATGAGCTATATACCATGGATCACTTATATCTATACACTATTCATATTATTGATCCCTGCCACACTTTTCGTTGCCATATTTATTATTTACTTTAAAAGAACATTTTCACACCCGAATAAAGTTGCCAGGTTCATCTCATACTTCCTTTTTTCAGCAGCATTAATAGCCTGGGCTATATATTTATTTTCTGATATCATGATTTTTTATAAACATGCTTACACATCCATAGGTATGTATCACAGTTATGATATGATCTTTCTTGCTTCTAATGTAGCTTGTATCTTTATTGTAGGAGTGATCCAGGCTTTTACTACGGCAAAAGAAAAGGACTGGATGGAGAGGAGAAGTTTATAGTTCAGAGTTTATAGTTTACTAAATTCGATTATCTAATATACCACAACTAAGAACTATAAACTAAGAACTGATTATTTATACTCGTATTCAATTCGTCCCATCAACCTTTTTTCTTTTGAATAACATTTTTCCATGGAGCGCAGGCCATTAATGTAAGTATATTTCCAAATATAGTAATCGCCACCGCCTTCTTCTGTAGCCGTCATTTGTATTAATTCATTCATGTTATTATATTCAAATAAATATTCTGCCAGTAAGTCTGGTTTATATTCATAGGAATGCACGATATCGGTAAGCCGGTTCTTTGCATCATAATAATAATAATATTTGCCTCCGCTTTTAGTATCTTTTTCCATGTTGATGTTATTGTTTTCATCTGCTAAAAAAAGAATGATGGTACTGTCGTATTTATTTTTCACCCGGACCATTTTTTCCGGAACATTCTTTTCATTATATACATAAATATGTTCTTCGGTGATCTCGTTAACAAAATCATCGTCAACTGATCTTACAGCAGACAAAATGCTTATGATCTTGTTTTGATCGTTGTATGCATATTTATTTACAGATACTGAAATGACCGAGCTGTCATAAGTCTGTTCTAACAGTCCGCTTGTGTTAAAAGTAGAAATAAACAGAGAGGCGCTTGAAACATTTGTCCGGGTAAAAAGTTCCGATTTTCTGTAATTTTTAGATAATTTCTTTTCGCAAATAAAACCATCACTTTCAGAACCGTCATCATCAAAACTTTTAATATTGACTGAGCGGATCTTATTCTGCTTATACAGAGCCATTTCCTTTAGTAATTGGTTATTACTGATAATATCCTTGTAGTAGAACTGTGCACTGGCAAAACAGGCAAATATCAATACCAAAAATGTGGTTAGCGTGATCTTTTTCATCAATATCCGGGTTTCAATTTATTATTTCAAAGTTAGACCGTAAATTATGTCTTTATTAAACTGCGCCCAAACTTTATTATTTTTAACAAAATTATCAGCATTGAGTTATTTACAAGAACGAAAAGAAAAAGATTGTTTGAACTGCGGCAACGAAGTTCAGGGAAGATTTTGCCATATATGTGGACAGGAAAATGTAGAACCCAAGGAATCAGCTTGGCACCTGGTTACCCATTTCTTTAACGATATTACCCACTTCGACGGTAAATTCTTCAGTACGCTTAAATATTTAATATTTAATCCGGGCTTTGTAAGCAAAGAATATATGATCGGAAAAAGGGCCAGCTACCTGAACCCGGTAAGAATGTATGTGTTCACTTCGGCCATTTTCTTTTTGATATTCTTTTCAATGAATAAGTTTGACGAAAGTAAAATTAAGACTGATGTTAATGGTCATGGGCTTGCAGAGATCGCTAAAATGGATAGCACAGATTTTGCCACTTTTACCAAAGTTATTAATAATGGTAAACCAATGACGAGAGATGATTTTGCAAAATATATTGATACATCAAAAAAGAAAGGAACGATCAGTTTTGCACCGGGAAAATACCGCGATAAGATTCAATATGATTCATTATTAAAAGCAGGTGTAAAAAAGCACAACTGGCTGGAGCGTAAAATAGTGTACAAGCAAATAGAACTGGATGAAAGATACAAACATGACGGGAATAAGATCCTGGTTAATTTTGTTAATATGCTCATGCATAGTTTCCCTCAAATGCTGTTTATTTCATTGCCATTGTTTGCTTTATTTTTAAAGTTATTATACATTAGGCGAAAAAATTATTATTATACAAATCATGTAATATTTGGTGTTCATTTGTATGTTTTTGTGTTTATTATTTTGCTTTTTCTTATTGGGTTTTCGCAGGTTAAAGATTATATGCATTGGGATTGGATCAATTATTTGATTGGATTAGGGATTGTTTATATAATGGTTTATCAATATAAGGCTATGCGTAATTTTTATTTACAGAGCCGGGGTAAAACCATATCAAAATATATCATTCTTAATCTAGTGATGACTTTTTTAATATTTATGTTGATCTTAGTATTTTCCTTTTTCTCCTTATTAAAAATATAATTAAATGATGCCAGCAGATAGTGGGTTTAACAGGCTTGTTACCATAATGGATGAATTGCGTGAAAAATGCCCCTGGGATAAAAAGCAAACCATACAAACTTTACGCCACCTGACCATAGAGGAAACCTATGAACTTACGGATGCAATTTCTGCTGAAGATTGGCAGGGCATCAAAGAAGAATTAGGTGACCTGTTGCTTCATATTGTTTTTTATGCGAAGATCGGTTCAGAGAAGAATGAGTTTACACTCAAGGATGTTATTGATGGGGTTTGCGAAAAATTAATTGTCCGCCATCCACATATTTATGGAGATGTAAAAGTTAATAATGAGGAAGAGGTAAAGCAAAACTGGGAAAAGATCAAGTTGCAGGAAGGGAAGAAATCTGTTTTGGGTGGCGTACCAAAATCACTTCCATCCATGGTAAAGGCAATGCGTCTGCAGGAAAAATCCAAACAGGTTGGATTTGAATGGGACAATACCCAACAGGTATGGGATAAAGTATCAGAAGAGTTGGGTGAACTGAATGAAGCAGTATTATCAGGTGATATTGACAAAATGGAAGATGAATTAGGCGATGTTTTTTTCTCTTTGGTAAACTTTGCAAGGTTTTTGCAGGTAGATGCTGAGAACGCACTGGAAAGAACCAATAAAAAATTTATAGACAGGTTTACCAGGATGGAGCATGAAGCGGCATTACAGAACAGGTTTTTACATGATATGTCGCTGGAAGAAATGGATGCTTTGTGGAACAAGATTAAAAAAAATAGTCATTAACTGATCAAAATAAATTCTGTTCATATTTTTGCAAACGCCAATAACATTTAAACGTTTTTTACTACGAAATGCCAATTTGCTTTTGGCAGCCGCATGGTTTGTAACACTTTCTATAATTGTTGATAATTATTGGTCTGCCAATGCTTCCATTAAATCGGTTCAGAATCAGCTCAGTTCTTATGTCCATGGCCAGGAAAAAGAAGTTCAAAAGCTCATAGTAGATAATAAAGTAATTCCAACAATCGTTTCGGGAAATTATGATACAGATTTTTTAAAAAAGATAAAAAACAAAAAATATTATTTATTTGTTTATGCAACAGATACTTTAGGATACGAGTCATTGATATTCTGGAATACCCAACAGGTTCTTCCTTTCCCATCATTGCTATATGAAAGCAGGCAAAACGGCTTTGTAAAATTGGGGAACGGCTATTATGTGTGGAAAAGGTATCTTACCGGAAATGTAAAAGTACTTGCGTTAATTCCGGTTAAGTGGGATTATATCATCCCCAATGAATACCTGAAAAATGTATTTGTAAATGATCAGTCATTTTCACTGAATTACGATATTTCAGCTTCTAAAGGTCAGGGTGTTGAAATCAGGTCAATTGATGGCAGTATATTTTTTTATCTGCAACAACGATTTTCCAATACGGGGTATAAGAATAATATTGTATCAGTATGGTTGCGTATCCTGTCAGCTTTAATGGTTTTTTGGTTCTTTTACTTATGTTCAATATATTTTGCTTCAAAAAAAATAGGGGTTGGGATTTTGTTTTTTCTTTTTGCTATCGTGGGTCTAAGGGTTTTAGGATATTATTTTCCGATACCGTTGAATTTTCGGCAGTTTGAATTATTTGATCCGTCTGTGTACGGGTCGGGTTATATATTACGTTCTTTAGGCGACCTGTTGATAAATGCATTGCTGTTTATCTGGTTTGTTTTATTTGTCAGGCATTTAATACAGGATAAAAATGTTGCGCTTCGTTTTAAATATCCTTTTACCAAATGGGTATTGCTATTAGTGATAACCCTTATTTTATTATTGGTTACTTATGCCGGAAGTTATATCATCCGTTCAATGGTAGCCGACTCACAAATATCTTTTGATGTTATTAATTTCTTCTCACTGAATATTTATAGTGCAATTGGCTTCTTAGTGCTTTGCTGTCTTGCGATCGGATATTTTTTCTTATGCCAGATATTACTTTTCCTTGTAAAGCCACTTTTCCCCAAAAATTTTATCCCGCTTTTTTTAATGGTGGCTGTCATCGGCCTGGCAACACTTAGTTTTGATATCGGGAAATTTTCAAAAGACTTCGATTTATATATACTGGCATGGCTATTGTTCTTTTTGTTCCTGCTTAACAGTACTTACCTGAATCTGATGGCTTCCCGTATCGTTTCTTCCCGTTTGGTTTTTTGGTTATTCTTTTTTTCTGTTTCTATTACCACAATCATTATTGTTGAAAATTCAAAAAAGGAATTGCGAAACAGGCATCATTACGCAGAAATATTATCTACTAAAGCAGACCCTTCCAATGAAACTTTGATAAATACGATGCTAACAGATTTCAGGGCAGATTATTTGTCATTAAATTATTACAGGTTTAAAGATGAACAATCCTCTCGTTTTTTTAAGGACAGCCTGATCAAAGGTAATTTTTCGGGGTATACCAATAAATATCAAACGAAAATATTTACCTTTTCTGCTGATGAAACCCCTTTGTATAATTATGAAACAACCGGGTTTACTGAATTAAATACCATATTAAAAACCCAGGCGAAGCCAACCAGAATTCCGGAACTGTATTATTACGATGAATCATATGACAGATTTAGTTATATCAGTAAAAAAACACTTACAGACACTGCAGGAAAATTAATGGGCTATGTTTTTATTTTAGCAAGTCCTAAAAAATTCATGAATGAAACTTTGTCTCCGCAATTTTTCAGCAGGGGGCAAAATAATTCAATTGAAAATTCTTCCATTTATGCTTTCGCAATTTATAATAACTGGAAATTAATTACAAGCCACAATGATTATCCCTTTGCTACATCTATCAGGAAAGAAAGTTTCCCAAGGGAACAGTTCTTTTTAGTTCCAAATGAAAATTTCAATGAATTGTGGTTTTATAGTGGGGCAAATAAAATGATCGTTATTGCAAAAAAGAACAGCCTTTCCATTGAATCAATTACTTTGTTTTCTTACCTGTTTTGTGGTTTTCTGTTGCTTACAGCAATTTTCTGGATCGTAACAGTACTATTTCGTTCCAGGTTAAAGTTCCGGGAACTGCGTGCTTATTGGCAAATGACGATCCGTAACCAGATCCATGGCACTATTATTTTTATTAGTGTGGTTTCATTTTTAGTTATTGGAGTTGCTACGATCTTATTTTTTATTAACAGGTATGAACTAACGAACCGTGAAAAACTTAGCCGTACCATTCATATCATGGAAAGTGAAGTGAAGAAATCAATTAAAAATGGATGGGAAATCAATGATACATTAAATACGCCTGACCGGAATTATCAGAAAAACCTCGACGCAACGATCAATAAGCTTTCAGAGATATATGGTATTGATGTGAATCTTTATGACCTGCAGGGCAACCTGAATGTGTCATCTCTTCCTTTACCATATACCAATGGAATTCTTAGTACCAAGATGGAACCAATGGCTTATTTTCATTTGAATAATAAAAAGGAAGTACAGTATTTTCAAAAAGAACATATAGGAGAACTGAATTTTGTAAGTAATTATATTCCGGTAATAGATGCCCAAGGTAATAATTATGCTTTTCTGAATATCCCTTATTTTACTTCAGAAAGTAATTTAAAGAATGAAATATCAAATTTTCTGGTAACCA
Organism: Ferruginibacter sp.; assembly: GCA_031373525.1. Taxonomy (GTDB): domain Bacteria; phylum Bacteroidota; class Bacteroidia; order Chitinophagales; family Chitinophagaceae; genus Ferruginibacter. The sequence goes on along the minus strand of JANMMS010000002.1, from coordinate 16,683 downwards.
TTATCAACCTGAATGCATTTATCTTTTTAATAGCTGGAATTGTTGCTTTATTCATTACTAACCGGATCATTAAATCTTTCTCCGTAATAAGTGACAAGATGAAAAAGGTAAATCTTGAAAAAAGAAATGAATATATTGAATGGAAACGTGAGGATGAATTGGGTGCATTGGTTATTGAATATAATAAAATGGTCAGCAAACTTGACGATAGTGCCAGGGCACTTGTTAAAACAGAGCGGGAGGGTGCCTGGCGTGAGATGGCCAGACAGGTAGCTCATGAGATCAAAAATCCACTTACGCCAATGAAATTAAGTATGCAATTCTTGCAGAAATCAATTGAAAATAATTCTCCAAACATCAGGCAGCTTACAGAAAGCACTGCACGCACACTGGTAGAACAAATAGATCATTTAAATCATATTGCCGGTGAGTTCAGCCAGTTTGCGAATATTGAAAATCCAAAAAAAGAAATTTTTGATCTGAATGATGCGTTGCAAACTGTATTGCATCTTTATGCATCCAATGATCAGTTACAGATCACACAACAGCTTTTACCACAAAAAATAATGATTGAAGCTGACAGGACACATATTAACCGGTTATTTACAAACCTGCTTTTAAATGCGTTACAGGCAATTCCTGAGAATAAGAAGCCAAAGGTACTTATTAATGAATCCATCAGGGATTCATTTGTTATCATTGAAATTGCTGATAATGGAATGGGGATCGCCGAAGATATCCGATCAAAGATATTTACACCAAACTTTACAACAAAAACTTCAGGCACAGGCCTAGGGCTTGCTATGTGTAAACGGATGGTGGAACAGGCAAAGGGAGAAATATGGTTTGAAACCAATTCAGATAACGGGACAACTTTTTTTGTAAAACTTCCGGTCTTGGAAATTGTTTAAGCCATTTTTAAAATATAAGGGCTTAAGCAGCTCAATAATGGAATGTAAACATCTTATAACATCTATAAATTCTTTATTTTTTTCCGGTCGCTTATATAATGCTCAAACTCGGCTAAAGAAAAACTGCTCAGGTTCTTCTCTTTCGCCAGCATTGCCTTTTGTGCTACGAATACGCCATACATGGTATCGTTTAAACCATCAGTATGGTGTGCATCGGGGTTAATAGAGATCAATACATTCTTTTCAATGGCGTAATTAATATAGCGCCAGTCAATATCAAGCCTGCTTGGATTTGCATTTAATTCTATTACTACTTTATTTGCTGCACAGGCATCTATTATTTTTTTATGGTCAACAGGATAACCTGGCCTGCTAAGCAATAATCTGCCGGTCATGTGTCCTAAAATGCTGGTGTAAGGATTTTCAATTGCTTTGATCAAACGAATCATTGCCTTTTCTTCAGTCATTTTGAGATTACTGTGCACAGATGCTATGACCAGGTCGAATGTTGCTAAAATTTCATTGGAATAGTCCAGGCTGCCATCATTTAATATATCTGATTCTATACTCTTGAATATTTTAAAAGGTTTGAGTTTTTCATTCAATTCGTCAATATATTTATGCTGTTCCCTTATTTTCTCTTCTTTTAATCCCTGGGCATAGAAGGCGGATTTACTGTGGTCGCTCAAAACCAGGTATTCCAGCCCCTTTTCAATAGCTGCATCTGCCATTTGTTCGATGGTATTGCTGCCGTCACTCCAGTTACTATGGCAATGTATGATACCCCTGATATCATCAGTTTGGATTATTTCAGGAACTTTGCCTTTCCTGGCTATTTCAATAATATCAGCTCCATCTCTTAAAAAAGATGGAATAAATGAGATCCCGGCAGCATCAAAGTATGTTTTTTCATCTGTTGCCGTAATATTAGAATCAAATATTGATTTAAATGAATCATTGAAGGACGATGATGAAGATGTTTGAATGAGTTTGGTTGTAAACTCTGGTGCATAAGACGGGTATAATTTTACATTTACTCCTGCTTCTGTTGAATAAATAAAAGCATTTTCTGTTTTATTTATAAAAGTAAAACCATCTACGGTTACCATTGCATTTTCGATTTCTTTTTCAGTTGCTTCCAGCAGTAATTCCACTTCGTCTATAATCTCCAATTGCCGCTTGAAATTTCCGGTAATGGATATTTGTTTACCTGGAAAAACAGATTCAATAAAACGCTTTATATGTGGTACTACTAATGCTACCTGTGCATATAAATAACTGCCTTTATTTTTAAAATAAAATTCAATGGTCTCAATTACATTCTGCTGTGTCTTTTCACCAAAGCCTTTATATAATTTTAAACGGTTCTCTTTGCAGGCATATAATAATTCTCCCAAATTTTCTATCTCCATTTCTTTCCAGATGGTATGAATTTTCTTTGGACCAATGCCTTTAATTTTTAACATTTCAAGAATTCCTGAAGGCGTTTTTTTTATCAATTCTTCCAGAAATTTCAATTCTCCGGTCTCCAAAAGCTCTAAAATCTTTTGTGCGGAGGAAGCTCCGATACCTTTTACAGTGGCAATTTTTTCGGAAGGAAGGTCAGATAATTGTACCGATAAGCCATCAATTACGAATGCAGTTGAAGCATATGATTTTGATTTAAAATTATTTTCACCATGTATTTCCATCAGCTTTGCAAGCAATGAAAAAGAGTCGGAAATTTTATTATTATCCATAGTTCAAATGTAAGAATTACTTGTTTTATTTCTTATACTAATAAAAAGTTAGTGCCATGAGAATTCGATGAAACTTAGTAGGGATAATGGTTTTACGGAAATAAAAAAGTCCCGGTAAACCGGGACTTAGTATTTTTTGCTTTTCTAAAAAAGCAAAGCTTACTTCTTTTTTGTAGCAGCTTTCTTCTTAGGAGCAGCTTTCTTAGCAGCTTTTTTTGGAGCAGCTTTTTTAGCAGCTTTTTTTGGAGCAGCTTTCTTAGCAGCAGCTTTTTTTGGAGCAGCTTTTTTAGCAGCTTTTTTCTTTGTAGCCATTTTTTAAAATTTAATTGGTTAGTAAATAATACTTAAAAATAAATACTATTTTGATATTACCAAAAAAAATATTTAAAAATTTAGGCGGTTGCTTCTACCTCACTTACAGAAACAAAGGTCTTATCGCCTTTTGTTTTTCTGAATTCAACAACACCATCGGTCAATGCAAAGATGGTAAAGTCTCTTCCGATACCAACATTTTTACCGGGATGATAAACAGTTCCGCGCTGGCGAATAATGATATTTCCGGCAACAGTAGCCTGGCCACCAAATATTTTTACACCCAATCTTTTGCTTTGTGAATCTCTTCCGTTCTTTACGGATCCTTCACCTTTTTTATGTGCCATGTCTAATTAGTTTATTTGTTTATTAGTTTACTTGTTTGTTGGTATAAACGGTCGATGATTTACTGGTAAACCAATCAGCCATTGAACCAATAAACGATTAAGCTATTGCAGTTACTTTTATATGAGTATACTGCGTACGATGTCCGTGCTTTTTACGGAATCCTTTTCTTCTTTTCATTTTAAAAGCGATTACTTTATCACCTTTAACCAGGTCGCTGAGTATTTCAGCTTTAACTACTGCTTTTACATTTGCTCCGCTAACAACAGTATCACCGTTGTGCGTAATCAATACATCAGAAAATTCTACTGAATCTCCTGCTTTACCCTCAATGTGAGGAACGTATAAGCTGTCTCCGGCTTTTACTTTAAATTGCTGACCTGCGATTTTAACTATTGCTAACATATCATACCCAAATTTAGGACGGCAAAGGTAAGGATTTATACTCATCGTAGTACAGTTTTTTAAATCTTTTTTATTACCAGTTAGTTAAATGATATATTCCGCCTTTCACCCGCCCATTTTACCTCAATAATAGCCAAAAACTGATATTCTATATATATTCGTACTAATTTATGAGGTACATTAAAAAGATCTTACAATATATATATACCATTTACGCTTTTGCCGTTTTCCTGCTTTTTATGTTCATTTTATTCCCTTTGGTGGTTTTGGCTTCTTTTTTAGGCAGAATTCAGGGCGGCAATATCGTTTACCATCTTTGCAGGTTCTGGGCCGATGGAGCTATGTTTTGCTGGGGTATGTATCATAAAAACATTTATGAAACTCCCCATAACCACAATCACCCGGTTATTTTCGTATTCAATCACATTTCTTATATAGATATTCCGGTCATTTTAGCCAGTTTTAGAAAGCAGCCTATGCGTGTTCTGGCAAAAGCCGAAATGGCCAAAATTCCGGTATTTGGGTTTATTTATAAAGCGGCAACGGTCATGGTCGACAGATCCGATGCTGATCACAGGGCAAAAAGTGTAGCAATCCTGAAATCTATTTTAAAACAGAATATTTCTGTTGCCATTGCACCTGAAGGAACTTTTAATATGACAGGCAAGCCTCTTAAGGAATTTTATGACGGAGCATTTAAAATTGCCATTGAAACTCAAACTCCCATAAAACCGGTATTATTTTTAGATACGTATGACAGGCTTAATTATCATTCTGTTTTTTCTTTAACTCCCGGAAGGTCGCGTTCAATATTCCTGGAGGAAATTGATGTTAAGGGTTATAGTTTGGAAAATGTATCAGCATTAAAACAAAAGGTTTATAATATCATGGAAACTGCTTTAATCAAATACAAAGCATCCTGGATCGCGGAAGAAAAGAAATAATGACATCAGACAATGAAATAGCATTTATAGAAAAAGATCCGGTTTATTGGGCCGAGATCATTTTGCCCCTGGCTTTGCCTACGATATATACTTACAGCATACCAGAACATTTATTGGCAATCGCAAAACCGGGCTGCAGGGCAGAGGTAGTTTTTGGAAAAAATAAAAAATATGCAGGTATTATCAAATCAGTCATTGATAAAAAACCTGATTATAAAACAAAGCCTGTTATAAATATTTTAGATGAAAACCCCATTTTATTTGAGCCTCAATTAAAACTGTGGAACTGGATGAGCCAGTATTATATGTGTTCCGAGGGAGAAGTTATGGCAGCTGCTTTACCTGCAAATTTTAAACTGAGCAGCGAAACGATCCTGATCTTTAATGAAGAAGCAGGTGAGGATTTTTCGCATTTATCAGATGAAGAATTCCTGGTTGCTGAAGCATTGCTGATTAAAAAACAATTGCAGCTTACCGAAGTTCAACAGGTACTGGATGCCACACATGTTTACCCTGTTATCAAAAAATTGATCGATAAGAATATTTGCTTCATTTGGGAAAAACTCCAGGAACGTTACAAAACAAAGAAGGAAAATTATGTGATCTTAAATCCTCAGTTTGACAATGATGAATCTTTGAGCAAATTATTGAATGATTGGAAAGGGGCACCCAAACAAATGGAATTGCTGCTGGCATTTCTCCATATTTCAAAAACAGCCGGAGAAGTTACACAAACCGCATTACTAAAAAAATCGGGAGCGTCTCCAGCACAATTGAAAGGATTGTCTGAAAAAAATATTCTCATAGTTGAAAAAAGAAATATAGACAGGATCCTGTCACTGCCAAAAGAGGTGAATATAGATTTTGAATTGAATGCGGCACAACAAAAATGCCTTGATGAACTGCATCTTGCCTTGTCTGATAAAAATGTTTGCCTTTTACATGGAGTTACCGGCAGTGGTAAAACACAATTGTACATAAAACTGATCGAGGAGCATTTTAAAAAAGGGGAACAGGTATTATACCTTTTGCCCGAGATCGCTTTAACCACACAGATCGTAAGGCGCCTTCAAAAACATTTTGGCGGAAACATTGCCATCTATCATTCCAAATTCAATGACCAGGAGAGAATCGAAATATGGAATAAAATAAGAACAGGTGAATTAAAGATCATTCTTGGTGCAAGAAGTGCATTGTTTCTTCCTTTTAAAGATCTTGGTTTTATCATTGTGGATGAAGAACATGATGCTTCATACAAACAACAGGATCCTGCTCCCAGGTACAATGCAAGAGATGCTGCTATTTACTATGCTTCTTTGTATGGAGCAAAGGTTTTGTTGGGAAGTGCCACGCCATCGCTGGAAAGTTATTTTAATGCTTTGCAACATAAATATGCACTCGTTTACCTGGATGAAAGATTTGGTGGAATAAAATTGCCGGAGATAGAGATCATAAACAGCAGGCAGGTGGCTCAAAAGGGCAAAGTGATGATCAGCCCCCAATTGAAGGAAGCCATTCAAAAAGCAATGGATGCTGATAAACAGGTGATCCTTTTTCAAAACAGGCGCGGATACAATCCATATCTGATCTGTGGCACCTGCGGTTACATTCCTCAATGCACCCATTGCGATGTATCGTTGACATTACACAAACAGAGTAATAAATTGCATTGTCATTATTGCGGGAGCACTTATCCCAAATTAATTACCTGTCCTGCCTGTGGCAGCAATACCTGGCTGGAGAAAAATTTTGGAACAGAAAAAATAGAAGAGCAATTGGAAGAAGAGTTTTCAAAATATAAGATTGCCAGGATGGATGTTGATAGTGTTCGCGGTAAAACAGCACATGATAGTTTGATCCAGTTGTTTGAACAAAAACGATTGGATATTTTAGTAGGTACACAAATGGTTGTTAAGGGGTTGGATTTTGATCATGTAAGCCTGGTTGGTATACTGGATGCGGACGGGTTGTTAAGTTTTGCAGATTTCAGGGTAAATGAACGGGCATTTCAGTTAATGGAGCAGGTGAGTGGCAGGGCAGGAAGAAAAAATGAGCAAGGCAAAGTAATGATACAGGCAGTGAATGTAAAACACCCGGTGATACTGATGGTACAAGAGCATAATTACCGGAAATTTTATGATTATGAAATTATAAACCGTAAAGAATTTTTTTATCCTCCTTTTAGCAGGATCGTATTACTTACATTAAAGCACAAGGATAAAGATGTTATTGATGCAGCTTCTGAAAAGCTTGCTTCATTATTAAGACAAGATCTGAAAAATTATGTAGTTGGACCTGCAACACCTGTTATCGGGCGTATTAGAAATCAATACCTGTCGGAATTGCTTATAAAATTACCCAAAGAACCCGGCATGAGTTTAACGTATAAGAAAGTGATCAGGAATCATATAAATCTATTGCTGTCAGAAAAGCAGTTCAGGGCTGTTACTATTATTGCGGATGTGGATCCAAACTAATGTATGATGTGTGATTTATGAAGTATGATTTATGATGTGATGATCCTGTTTATGTAAAATCATATATCATACATCACAAAACATATATTTAAATAACATAATAAAAATGAATATAGAAAGTAATATATCCTTAAAACGTTACAATACATTTGGAATAGATGTGTATGCAAAACTATTTGCAACATTTAAAAATATTGATGATCTGAATGAAATCTTCGCAACTAAAAGAGGTTTAACTTTTAACCCTAAACCTTTAACCTTAATCCTTGGAGGAGGCAGCAATATCCTTTTTACTAAAAATGTAGATGGCATTGTTTTAAAGAATGAGATCGTTGGAATAGAAAAAATTGAAGAAGATGAGGAATATATTTATTTAAAAGCAGGTGCGGGGGAAAGCTGGCATCGGTTCGTTTTATATTGTTTGGAACATAATTATGCCGGCGTTGAGAATCTTGCACTGATACCAGGTAATGTTGGTGCATCTCCTATGCAGAATATTGGAGCTTATGGTGTAGAGATTAAAGATGTCTTTCATTCTTTGGAAGCATTTGATATGGAAGAAAAACAAATGGTTGTTTTTAATAAAGCTGATTGTTCCTTTGGATACAGGGAAAGTATTTTTAAAAATAAGTATAAGGGAAGGTTTATTATTACTTCAGTAACTTATAAGCTATCTAAAAGGCCTTTGTTCAATACTTCATATGGAGCTATAGAAACAGAGCTGAATAAAATGAAAGTGTCAGCATTGAGCATACAGCGCATTGCACAGGCAGTCATTAATATTCGAAGCAGTAAATTGCCTGATCCAAAAATGATTGGTAATGCAGGTAGTTTTTTTAAGAATCCCGAAATAGGAGGTCAGGAATATCACGAATTAACACGATTGTTCCCCGGTATTGTTGGTTATGATCTGCAGAATGGCCATGTAAAACTTGCTGCCGGATGGTTGATAGAACAATGCGGCCCAGAAAAAGGAACAAGCTGGAAGGGTTATCGAAAGGGCGATGCAGGCTGTCATGAAAAACAGGCATTGGTATTGGTTAACTACGGCAATGCAACAGGTGAAGAGATATTTGATTTGAGTACAGAGATACTTGCCAGTGTATATAAAAAATTTGGCGTACAACTTGAAAGGGAAGTGAATATTATTTAACCACTAAGGCGCAAAGCCGCAAAGAAATATATTCCTTAGCGTCTTCGTGTCTTAGCGGTTATCTTTTAATTAAAATCTTCCTCAGTAAGATCATCTTCACCATAATGTTGAGATCCCATATTAAGCATACTTCCCATCAGGTCCTTGAATTCTATTTTACCTTCCAGTATCTTTTTACTGATGAGTGAGTAAGATGCTAATCCATGCAACACAAATTCCATCAGCAAAGCATCTTCTTTTTCATTTCCTGAATTGAAATATTTTTTTACCAATGCATGCAATCCATCTACCTGGTATAAAAGCCGGATCTTGTCTTCGTCTTTGGTATCTAAAAAAATATTCAGGTTATTGCCTGCATCAAACCATCTTGAAATGGATCTGTATGGATTTTCCGGTGCCTGTTCTTTTCCTTTTTTCTTTTTTAAGGTATCAGGGTTAGGAAAGTATTGGATGAACTGGGTACGAATAGCTCTCTCCAAAAGGTTATATGCAACCTGGTAAGGTCCTTCCTGTTCTCCTTCATATACCAGTTCTATTTTACCTGTAATGGAAGGTATGATCCCGGTAAGATCACTCAGCCATACCTGGGTTGCTTTTTCATCATTCATAATAGCTCTTCTTTCGGCTGCACTCACTGCATTTTCATAAGCAGCGATCGTAAGCCTGGCACTTACACCGCTTTTTTTATCCACCAGTTCATTTTCCCTTGCTTCAAATGATACCTGTTCGATCAGTCTTTTAATGAGATCACTGACTTTTACCATTTTGTGCTGGGCCTCGATGATCGAGGCTTCCTGTGCTGTGATGGCCAGCGAAGTCTCCATTGATTTTGGGTAATGGGTTAGTATCTGGCTTTCTATCCTGTCTTTTAACGGAGTTACGATACTTCCGCGGTTTGTATAATCTTCGGGGTTTGCAGTAAATACAAACATAACGTCTAAGGGCAGCCTTAATTTAAAACCACGTATCTGCAGGTCGCCTTCTTCCAGGATATTAAAAAGTGATACCTGTATCCTTGCCTGAAGATCAGGTAATTCGTTAATAACAAAAATGCAGCGGTTGCTTCTTGGAATGATGCCATAATGCAATACCCTTTCATCTGCAAAACTTAATTTTAGATTTGCTGCCTTAATCGGATCAATATCTCCAATAAGATCAGCAACACTTACATCGGGGGTAGCTAATTTTTCTCCATACCGGTTGCTTCGGTGCAACCAATCGATCGGAGTATTTTCACCATGTGCTGCAATAAGATCAATTGCATATCTTGAAATAGGTTGCAAAGGGTCATCATTGATCTCACTTCCGGCAATAACCGGAATGTATTCATCCAGCAGTTCCACCATTTGCCTGGCCATTCTCGTTTTAGCCTGTCCCCGCAAACCTAGAAATAATATATTATGCCTGCTGAGCAGGGCTCTTTCGGTATCAGGAATTACACTGTCTTCATAGCCAAGTATACCGGGGAAAGCATTTTCTTTTGCTTTGATCTTAACGATCAGGTTATCCCTGATCTCATCTTTGATAGATTTGGAAACAAAACCGCTTTTCTTAAGTTCGCCTAATGTTTTGATCTTGATTTTTGTCATTTAATTCTTCTTATAATTTGTGATACAATTTTTTTCGTTTGCTGAAAGATCCATTTCTGCAAAATGGCCCGGGGGGATGGCTGCCTTTGTGATCGCATCCAACAGATCAATAGAGTTTTTAAAACTGGCACCCGGCGATGTTTTAATAATGATCATCAGGTTGTTGGTTCTTGTGCGTTTCTTTTCGGTCTCTAATATTTCGTTTACATATGCAAAATTTGATCTTTCTAATTTGCTGCAATCTTTTTCCCTGTAATAATAAAACTCATCATTTGCTGCTAACACTATTGTAAGTGCAGATTTTATATCAAGTGTTGATGCAGGATCATTCAATGTTTCATTGGTTTGTTTATTTTTTGCCTGTTCCTGTTTTAGCAGATCAAGCAATGCATTTGCGTTTTCCTTCTCTTCATTTTTAGTAAGAAAATAAAAGACGGCACTCGTTATTGCTGCACCAATGGCCATTCCCAAAAGAATTTTTTTCATACGATTATTATCATAAAATATTTCAAATAATTAATAAACCGTTTTTCTTTTACCACTTTCAAAATCCTTAAATATGAATGAGCCAAGTTTATCCAGTGATGCAAAAAAAGCTTTGCCATTGTTTGTTTCAGTAAATTCCTGGACAAAACGCTGCAGGTATGGATCACTTGCGATCATAAATGTTGTTACCGGGATCTTTAATTTTTTACATTGCGTAGCAAGGCTGAGACAACGGTTCAAAATTTTTCTGTCAACACCAAAACTATTCTTATAATAATTTTTTCCTACTTTAAGACAGGTTGGTTTACCGTCAGTGATCATGAATATCTGCTTGTTGGGATTGCGTCTTTTTCTTAGAAGATCCATGGCCAGTTCCAGTCCGGCAACAGTATTGGTGTGATAAGGCCCAACCTGCAAATAAGGAAGGTCTTTTACTTCAATGGTCCAGGCATCATTTCCAAATACTACAATATCCAGTGTGTCTTTGGGATATTTTGTCTGAATGAGTTCACTCAAGGCCATAGCTACTTTTTTAGCAGGCGTTATCCTGTCTTCGCCATACAATATCATGGAATGGGAAATATCGATCATCAGCACTGTAGAGGTTTGTGATTTAAAATCAGTTTCCCTGATCTCAAGATCATCTTCGTGCATGTTAAAACTATCAATACCATGATTGATCTGGGCATTTCGGATCGAAGCAGTAAAATCAATTTGTTCCATGGTATCACCAAATTGGAATGGCCTGGTTTCAGGATTTATTTCATCTCCGCCTCCAGGTTTGAAAGTTTGGTGGTTCCCCTGTTTTGTTTTTTTCAGTTTGCCAAAGATCTCTTCCAGGCTTTTTTTACGGATGCCCTGTTCCGTTTTTGGGGTTATTTTTATTTCTCCGCTTTGTTTGTTCTCATCAATATAACCTTTGTCTTTCAGGTCTTCTAAAAAATCACCAATTCCATATTCATTTGTTGTCAGTTTATATTCTTTATCCAGTTCATTCAACCATTGCATGGCTTCATTAAAATCGCCACTGGTATGCGTAAGTAATTGCATGAAAAGATCCAGCAGTTTTTCAAAATTGCTTTTTGCATTCTCTGAAGGATCGTATTTTGAAAAATTGAAACTACGCATGAGAAATATTGAATTTATAAATTTAAAACTACAAAACCAGAAAACTACAAAACCAGAAAGCCAGAAAACAACAAGAACACAAGAACACAAGAACGCAAAAGTATAATCCGGTTAAACCCTTAAACCCTTAAACCTTAAACCAATAAACCAATAAACCAATAAACCAATAAACAATTTAACCATCGCCACAATTTACATAACAATCTCATTGCCTGTATTGTTGTTATGTTAAATAAAAAAGTCCTGTAAAAAATTACAGGACTTTTTTAATGTTGGAATTCGTTTAAGGTTTTGATGTGTCATTCTGTTTTGGTAGAACCGGTGCAGTTTGAAGATTACCTGAATTTTCTATCGGAGCAGGCTTGTTTTTGAATTGTTGTTCAAATGATAACAGTCCGTTCAAAAGGGTTTGATTCCTTTCTTCTTCATTACTTAGGCTTTCTCTTCTGTCATCTGACAGGCTTTGGTAATAAGCGGCCTGTTGTTCCATATCCTTTTTAAGGCTTTTTGTAATTTTTTCAGCCAGTTGATTATCCCCGGCTCTGTAAGCAGCATATAAGAACTGCATTGAGATCTGGTTTTGTTGCTGGCCACGGCTTACCATGCCATAAGAGAAATTCTGTTCCAGCATCATTTTATCGCACCTGTTGAGTATTTTTTTTGCTTCATCTTTCCTGTTGGCATCTGCCAGGTTTCCACCAGCCTGGGCATAGGCGAGGCGAATACTGTTCAAATGACGGCGGTTCTCTTCATCAAAATAGACACCCGGTTTATCTGCATTTCCAAAAACAAATTTGTTCATCAACTTATCAAAGATCCAGTCTTTGTTAACTTCATCTTTCATAATCGGAACCAACCTGTATGTAAGTCCATCCTGGCGCAGGTAGTCTCCAAAACCTAATTCGCCATAAGGTGATGTAAAATAGATCGGGCGTTTCCATTTATTTGCTGCAATGATATTTAATATGGCCGCATCATTTTTATATAATACGTTTTTTGGAATATCAAATCTTATTTCACTGACAATGCTGTCATTTGCATTTACAGTGCCATTCTTTCTTACTAACTCCGCATCAACAGGTACCATTACTTTTTTGGAAGGGTAGACATTCAATAAACTTCCATCTCTTCCCTGTTCCATTTTTGCAGGGTCATCGCTACCGGCATAATCTTTCATCATTGTATATAGGTCCATATACTGGTTTGGATCGATACCGGTTTTAGGTGCATTGAATATTGCATCCCTGTTTGCCCCTTCAATCTGGGCTGCTGTCCATATGGGATCAATGGGATCACTGTTATTCAATTTATATCTTAACTGGTTTATATACCAATCAGTACCCAGTAAACTACTGTTTATTACCCTGATATCCGTTCTGATACCCTGCACTTCCTGGGCATACCATAAGGGATAGGTATCATTGTCTCCAAAAGAAATAACAATAGCATTGGGAGCACAACTTTCTAAATAATCTGTTGCAAGATCTCTGGCAAGAACTTTATTACTTCTATCATGATCATCCCACTCCTGGCTAGCCATTAAAACCGGAACCAATAGTAAACAAACAACTCCTGCAATAAGATTGGAAGTTGCCAATTTCTTAACATATTTTAATAGAAGATCTGAAATGAACATAACACCTAAGCCGATCCAGATAGCAAAAGCATAAAATGAACCTACATAAGCATAATCACGTTCACGGGGTTGGTTACCCGCCTGGTTCAGGTACAGGCAAATGGCTATGCCTGTAAAGAAAAATAATAAACCGGTTACCAGCAGGTCACGTTTATCTTTTTTCCATTGGTAAAATAATCCTAACAATCCTAAAATGAGTGGTAGTGCAAATAATTTATTATTCGCTTTATTGTGTTTTAAACTATCCGGTAAATTATCCTGGTTACCCAATCGCATCTGGTCATAAAATCCAATGCCGGTTTTCCAGTTGCCATCTCTTACATTACCCATGCTTACACCCTGAATATCGTTTTGCTTTCCGGCAAAATTCCACATAAAATACCGCAGGTACATCCAGCTCATCTGGTAACTCATAAAAAAAGATATATTCTCCGACATCGTTGGAGGTCTTTCCCAGGCACCCTGTTTGTCTTTACTGATACCAGCCCAGCTTGCATAATAATCTGCATGCCCCTGGTCATTGCTCTGATCCCACATACGTGGAAAAAAGTGCAGGTCTTCGGGTGCATATACATATTCTATTTTTCGCCCCGTTTTTTCATATTTTCCATTAGACTTTAAATAAATATCTGTTGATTTGGTTTCCTGTACTTCAGCAGTAAAATCCTGACCAAATAAAATGGGCCAGTCACCATATTGATCACGGCTTACATATCCTACTAAACTAACCGGATTGTCAACATTGAACATATCTACGGAGGGATCTGCATTGCTGCGGATCATGGTTGTAAAATAGGTTGAGTATCCCAGGAGCATAAAAGAAAAACTCCATAAGCCAAGTTTTAAGAAATTCCAGTCCTTTTTACCGGCAATACGAAGCCCGAAAAATACAAGTACGGCAATTAAGACAAAAAAGAAAGTAAACCCTGTAAAGAATGGCATGCCAAAATCATTTACGAATAATATATCCATATTTCCGGCACCTTTAATGCTCCATACGATCACTGCTTTTTGCACAATACCTGTGATCATACAACCAATGATGAATGCAAAGAAAGTTCCCCATTTAGTTACTTTATATCGCTTGAAATAATAGATCACAACAATGGCAGGTATGGTAAGAAGGTTGAGTAAATGCACACCAATTGATAAACCCATCAGGTAAAAAATCAATATGATCCACCTGTCAGCTTTTGTAAAATGGCCTTTAATCCCTTGTTCCTCTTCTTCGGTAACATTGTGCTCCCATTTAAGGATAGCCCAAAAAACAATGGCTGTAAAGAAAGAGGACATAGCGTAAACTTCTCCTTCTACTGCACTAAACCAAAATGAATCAGAAAATGTATAAGCCAGGGCACCAACAACACCGGCAGCCATAACGCCTATGATCTTATCATTACTTAGCGGAGTGCCGTCTTTTTGTACAATCTTGCGTGCAAAGTGGGTAATGGTCCAGAATAAAAATAAAATGGTAAACCCACTGGATAACGCACTCATCAGATTAGCACCTGTTGCGGCATGTTGTGGGTCGAAAGGAGCCATGAATAGCCTGCAGATCAGAACGAAAAGAGGAGCTCCGGGTGGATGCGGGATCTGTAACTTATATGCACTGGATGCAAATTCACCGCAATCCCAGAAACTACCGGTGGCTTCCATGGTCATGATATATACAGCACAGGCAATGATACATACTACCCAGCCGGTAATATTATTGATACGTTTAAAATTCATATGGTTGTAAGTTATAAGTGGGCAAATATAATCATGTTTACATTTGAGTGGTAGCCTCTGACAATTTTTATATCTTTTTTTATAACTGGATAAATACACGGATTTGGCAGATTAAAGGATTGATGCAGATTTACATTAATGAATAAAATACCTCATTCAGCTAAGAACTAATCCAATCATCCATAAATCGAGTAATCCCATTCCTATCTTTGTGTAAATGAAAAAAGCCTTCTTTCAATTACATATTGCAGTATTTCTGGCAGGTTTTACAGCTATATTAGGCAAGTTGATCCTGTTAAATGAAGGCTTACTGGTTTGGTATCGTTTATTGCTTACTGTTCTGGTACTCAGTATCATAATGTATATTAGAAAGCAACTGAAACCAATACCTTTAAAAGATATTTTAAAAATATCAGCTGTTGGCCTTATCATTGCCATTCATTGGGTAACTTTTTATGGAAGTGTGAAATATGCAAATATTTCGGTTGCCCTGGTTTGCTTTTCGGCAACGGGGTTCTTTACAGCAATATTTGAACCATTCATTCTAAAAAAAAGACTGGTTATCGCAGAATTATTATTGGGTATTCTTGCGATCTCAGGTATTTATATCATTTTTGATTTTCATCCGCAATATAAAACGGGCATCATTTTCGGAATAATTTCAGCCATGGGAAGTGCCTTGTTTCCTGTGTTTAACAAACAACTACTTTTCAGGTTCACTCCCAGGGTCTTAACTTTATATGAATTAGGGGGTGGATTATTGGCATTAACTGTTTTATTACCATTTTATCTTTTCAATTTTCCTGCATCATACTATTTACCTACACTTTCAGATATTTTTTGGCTGTTAATACTTGCTATACTATGCACTGTTATAAGTTTTGATCTGCAACTGAATGCACTTAAAAAGATATCAGCCTTTACTGCAAATCTCACCTATAACCTCGAACCGGTGTATGGTATCTTACTTGCATTTTTATTATTTCAGGAAAATAAACTGTTACACAATGAGTTTTTTATCGGCCTCGGGTTGATATTGCTGGCTATTTTCCTTCAAATGATGCGGGTTATCCTGCGACCAGGGAATCACAGGTAAACAATGGTACTTTCAACCTTAGCAAAAGACCTGAACATGGCGTTTACCCCACAGTACTTATCTTCAGATAACTTTACTGCTTTTTCCATTTTTTCCTGATCCGCTTTATCTATTTTTATTTTGTAAATAACCTGTACATTTTTATAGATCCGGGGGTGATCTTCGGTAAGTTCAGCACTTACTTCTATAGAAAGGTTATTAAATGTCACTTTCATTTTATCTAAAATGGAAACAACATCAATTCCTGTACACCCGGCCAGGGAAGCCAGCATGAGCCTCTTCGGGCTGGGGCCATCACTGATCCCTTCACTGTTTGAGTCCGTGACCACTTTGTGTCCGTCAATATGGGATGTAAAAGACATGCCCTTATTAAAAATAGCTGTGATATTGTGTGTGTCCATATATTTTAAATGTTTTATTTTTTGTGTGAAAGTTTAGTAAGTACAATATTAGCAAAAGCAGGATAATTCTTCAGGAACCTTATTCAGCATCCAGCATCCATAATCCAGCATCCAGCATCCAGCGTCTCATTGTTTTCCACAAATTCTTAAAAAAGAATAAAAAACTTATCTAAGATCCGTTAATTTCCCTACCTTTGCCGTCCAAAAATAAGGAATATGGCCAGAGTATGTCAGGTAACAGGAAAGAAACCAATCACAGGTAATAAGGTTTCGCATTCAAATATAAAGACCAAACGCAGGTTTTTGCCCAATTTACAAACCAAGCGTTAT